>CBDHYJ010000059.1:0-133417 GCA_965275905.1 Hyphomicrobiales bacterium
GTGTGCGTCGTCGAGAGCTATTGTCCTGATCGGGAGCGAACCCATGACTTCATCGAAGACGGTCATCCTGCTCGCCGCTGCGTGCGGCGTGATCGGGGTGGTGCTGGGTGCATACACAAAGAGCGTGACGCCAGGAAAGTCGAACGCGCGCAGTTACGAGATTTTTGCCAGGGATCTCGGCAAGGTCGACAATATCGTTATTGCCCCTCAGAACACGCTCTACGTCACCCTCGAGAAGCGGGATGGCAAAGGATCGGTCGTTCGTTTGAAGCGGGGCCGGCGCGACACGCTCATGAACGGCCTCGACCGGCCGGACGGCCTGATGCTGGCCGATGGCAAACTCTATGTCACCGAAGAGGCTGATGAAGGCCGGGTCCTGGCATTCGATCTCAAGAGCCGCGACACCACGGTGGTCGCGCGGCTGCGCAAGCCCGAAGGCATCAGGCGCCGTTACGACGGCAGTCTGTTCGTCACGGAAGACCGCGCCGTCGACGGTCGTCTCGTGATCGTGGGCAAGGACTCGCGGGTCACGCCGATCGTCCGGGGGCTGAAGAGGCCGGAAGGTCTCGACGTTGCCTCGGATGGTTCGGTTTACCTCGCCGAAAGCGGGACCGGCCGCGTGCTGCGCGTCGCGCGCAGCGGAGTCGAGACCGTACTCACCGGCCTCGACAGGCCCGATCAGGTGGCCATCGCTCCGGACGGGGCAATCTGGGTCACCGAAGACAGCAATCCCGGCCGCGCGCTGCGGTATCTGGACGGCAAGCTCGAAGTCGTGCTGGCCGGCCTCAACAAGCCGCAGGGGATTGCCGTCGGCAGTGACGGCTGGATCTATATCGCTGAACAGGGCAGGGACAGGATCGTCCGGCTGCGTCCGCGGACCTGAAATCCCTGAATGATCAGACCAGCATTCTGAAGAGAAGTCCGCCTGCCGCACATATGCCGAGTGTGGCCAGCATGCCCAGCCGCAGCACGAACAGCGTCACGAATGCCGTCGCCGACAGGGCCAGTGCGGGCCACTGAAGGCTGCTCCACTCGGGCCATGCCAGCGCGAACGGGCCGAACGTGGCCGTGCCGACGTCCTTGAAGAGCACGTGCAGGGCGAACCAGACCGCAAGGTTGAGGATGACGCCCACCACCGCAGCGGTGATGGCCTTGAGCGCTCCGCTCAGGACCGTGTTCTGCCGCAGCCTCTCGATATGCGGCGCGCCCAGGAAGATCCAGAGAAAGCACGGCACGAAAGTGGCCCAGGTCGCCAGAGTTGCCCCCAGCATGCCGGCGGCAAGCGGAGGCAGGCCGGTGGCCTCGCGGAAGCCGGCCAGAAAGCCGACATAGGTCAGCACGAGCACGAGTGGCCCCGGCGTTGTCTCCGCCATGGCCAGACCGTCCAGCATCTCGCCCGGCTTCAACCACCCGAGCGTCTCGACGGCCTGCTGTGCGACATAGGCGAGCACCGCGTAGGCGCCGCCGAACGTGACGACGGCCATCTTCGAGAAGAACACCATGATCGCGGCGAACACGCTCTCGAAGCCCCACAGCACTCCGGAGATCAGGAAAGGCGCGACCCACAGGCCGCACCAGACCGCGATCAGGCGCGGGGCTCTCGACAGTGAAGGCGCGGCGGCGTCTGAAGCGCTCTCCACAGTCGTGTCGCCCTCAGTATCGGCATCGGGCGGGGCAAATCGCGCCCCCAGAAACCCGACCAGGGCGGCCGCGGCGATGATCAGCGGAAAGGGGACATCAAGGGCGAAAATGGCCACGAACGCGGCGCCTGCGAGCAGAACGGCAAAGCCGCTCTTCAGCGCGCGTTTGCCGATCTTGATCAGCGCCTCGATCACGATGGCGAGGATCGCCGCCTTCAGTCCGAAAAACAGGCCATCGAGCCAGCTGGTCTGCTGAAACAGGGCATAGAGCGTGCTCAGTGCGACGATCACCAGGAAACCCGGCAGCACGAAGAGCGTCCCGGCGATAATGCCGCCGCGCGTGCCGTGAAGCAGCCAGCCGACATAGGTGGCGAGCTGCATGGCCTCCGGGCCCGGCAGCAGCATGCAGTAATTGAGGGCGTGTAGAAAACGCGTCTCAGAGATCCAGCGTTTCTCGTCCACGACAATGCGGTGCATGAGCGCGATCTGCCCGGCAGGCCCGCCGAATGAGAGTATGCCGATCCGCGCCCACTCCCGCGTAGCCTCGCCGAGGCTGGGCGCAGCGGCCGCCGGCCCGTCGGACCCCAGGTCCGGGCTTTGCATGCTCATGCCTTTCTCCCTGACGCGCGGCACCACGCATAAAACGCATCGAACACCGGCAAGCCCGCCTCAATTATCTCCAGGTCCGTCTGATAGGACGCCACGACTCCCTCAATCGCAGCGACTATGCCCGCGGATTCGGGAATGACCGGTCCGTGGTTGCCCCGGGCGCCTGCAATAGCGAGCGCAACATAATCGAGTTCAGGCGACGAAAGTGTGAAGGCCTTGAGCAGGCCGCCGAACCCACGATGGTCGTCGTGCCCGTCACTTGCCGCAAGGGCCGTGGCGCCCAGCCGGTCCGCTACGGCGCTGACCTGATCGGGATCGACAAACAACAGTTGGGCCCGGGTGTCGATGAACCGCCGTATCAGCCAGCCCGCAGCAATGGCGCCAATACCGGGATCGAAAGACGTGACCCATCGCGAAGGCTCTTCGGCAAGGCCTGGCGGCATTCGGTGCGCCGGGACGGTCGGCCGCCTCTCGTCCGCCCAGGCCACCTTGCCGCCGGTCAGGTGGGCGGCGCTGTGCCCCTGGCACCGCAGTAGTGCGGAGACGCCCTGACTGATCTTCAAGCCCTTATGGCAGATGACCACGACCGGCCGGTCCGGCAATTGGCCGCTCCAGGTCCCGACGTCCCGGAAATCCTGCCGGAAAGACGTGGGAAGCAAGGTTGGATCGGCTTCGAAATCCTCATCGATCCGGAGATCGACAAGTGTCGGGCATTCGCCGGTACCGACGAGAGATGCAAGCTGTTCGGTGGAAATGCAGTGTTCCAAAGGCATGACGGCGCTCTCCAGTGAGTAAGCGCGCGATGCTTGGGCAAGAGCCTTCGGAAATGGGGAGATCGCCTTGTCCCCGGCGCGATATATAGGCAGCGGGTCTGGCACTGTCAATCAGGCGGTCCCGCCCGGAGCGACGCCCAACTCAGTTGCCCAGCGTGACATGTCGTCAAAGGTGGCGTTCGCGCCGCAGACCACGAGGCCGATACGCCCGTTCCGGCCGGTCCGTTCGATCACCTTTTCGGTCGCCGGCAAGAGGCAGCCCGCCGCGGGCTCGACCCAGAGCCCGGCCGTCTCGGCGAGGGCGATCGCGCCGGCCACGGCGTCCGCGTCACTGACCGTGAAGATCTCTTCAACGTGCTGCCGGACATGGGCCAGCGTTCGTTCGGTCGCGAACGGGGCGCCGAGCGTGGAGACGATCGACGAGACCTTGATGGGCTGCGGCTCGCCGGCTGAAAGGGCCTGGCTCATGCAGTTTGCACCGTCCGTCTCCACGCCCCAGATGCGTACCTCGGGCTTGATGGCTTTGACGGCCGCGGAAACGCCGGAGATCAGGCCGCCGCCACCTACGGAAACGATCACGTCCGTCAGGTCCGGCATTTCCTCGATGAATTCCAGGCCGGCCGTCCCGTGGCCGGCAAGAATCGGCGGATCGTCATAGGAATGGATATAGGTCAGTCCATTGGCCCGTTCCTGTTCGGCGATTTCGAACGCGGCGGTGGCATCGGGCGCAAGCCTCAGGTCCGCGCCGGACGCACGGACAATGCCGATCGATCGGGCAGGGGCCTTTTCCGGCATCACGATGACGGCATGCAGGTCTTGCGCGCGGGCGATCTGGGACACGACGAGCCCGTGATTGCCGCCGCTGACGGTCACGATGCCTCTGGACCGCGCATCATCGTCCAGCGACATCAGCATGTTGGTGACACCGCGCACCTTGAAACAGGCATGCTGCTGCAGCGACTCCAGCTTGAGCGCCACCGTCACGCCGAAATGCGCGGACAGTCCCGGGCTCTCGACGCTGGGCGTTCTCAGCACGTGACCGGCTATGGACTGGGCGGCCGCACGAACGTCATCGATGGTAATGAGATCCTGCATGCTCGTTTCCTCCGCCGGGCTCGTCAGTCACGTTTGTATTCCCATCCTCCGAGTATCAGATAAGATGGAAATCCGCACCATCTGACGTTTGCCGGGAGAAGGTACGCATGCGCAAGTCTGGAGAGAGTTTCGAGCAGTTCTACATGAACAAGGTCGCACTTGGCGAGGGCTGCGGATGCGCGGAGATGATCGTGCCGGTGCATGACCAGAACAGGTGGGCCGACGGCATCCGCTCGCAGGGCCGTGCCGGCATTTCGCTCGTGTCTGCGTTCCGGGCGATTGTCGCGCGTTTCGGACTGGGCCGCAGGTAGTCCCAAAGCCGTACGGTCGGCAATTCGAGCTCAGGCTCAGCCCGCCGGCTTCAGTCTGAGAACGCGTCCGTCGGAGCTGTCCGTCAGCAGGTAGAGATAGCCGTCAGGGCCGTTCACGACATCGCGAATGCGTTCGCCGAGACGAGCGAGCAGACGCTCTTCGCCGACAACTTTCTCGCCGTCGACGGTGAGGCGCGCAAGATGCCGGCCGCGCAGGGCGCCGACGAACACGTTGCCGCGCCATTTCGGGAACTTGTCTCCGGTGTAGTAGCTGAGGCCTGACGGTGCGATCGATGGATCCCAGTAATAGACCGGCTGCTCCAGGCCGTCCTTGTGGGTCCCCACGCCAATCTTGCCGCCGGAATACTCCGTGCCGTAGCTGATAACAGGCCAGCCGTAGTTCTTGCCTTTGAGCGGCACGTTGATTTCATCGCCGCCTGCCGAACCGTGCTCGACGGTCCAGAGCCGCCCGGTCTCGGGATGCAGGAACGCGCCCTGGGCGTTGCGGTGCCCCATGGACCATATCTCAGGCCGCCAGCCGGATACCTTCGGGTTCCCCGATGCCGGTTTCCCGTCCGTGGTGATGCGGATGAGTTTGCCGATATGCGTGTCCGGGTCCTGGACATCGTCGCGCATGTTGCCGCGGTCGCCGGTCGTAACGAACAGGGCGCCGTCGCGGTCGAACACCAGCCGGCATCCGAAATGGCGGCCGGACGATCCGGCGGGTTGCTGCCGGAAGATCGTCTTGACGCCCTCAAGGGCCGAACCGTCCGCGGCCAGCTGACCGCGCGTCACGCTGGTACCCAGGCCGCCGCCATTGCGCCTTTCGGAGTGGCAGTAATAGATGGTCCGGTTGTTCCGGAAGTCCGGATCGAGCGCCAGCCCGAGCAATCCGCCCTGTCCTCGCGCGGAAACACCGCGCACCCCGCCGACCGGCTTCGACATCTTGCCGTCCGGCTGGACAATACGTATGCGGCCGGCCTGCTCGGTGACCAGCATGGAGCCGTCGGGCAGAAAGGCCAGTCCCCATGGGCTGTCGAGCCCGCTGGCGACGGTCTCGACGTCGATTGCATAGTCCTTGCTCTTGAATTGCTCGGCCTGGGCGGTTGCGACCAGAGCGGGCAGAAAAAGGGCGGAAACAACGGCGGAAACGGCTTTCATCAGATCACTCTATGCGAAACGGCGCGCGCCGCTGCAACGTGCAGCCGCGGCGCCTACAGGCTCCCCGCAGTACAAAGTGGTTTCGATGTGTGTCCTGGGCAAGGCATTGGCCCGCTTTCCGGACGTCCCTGCGGAATGCGGAGCGGCGAATGCTATTGAGCCGGATCCGCGAGGCGGGCAGCCGAAGCCCTTATTTTCAGGTCGGGCTCGATCAGGATCGGCGCGCCCGCGCCCTCACCGTCGATCAGCCGGACAATCTCGTCGGCCGCCGCACGGCCGATCCTGCGCGCCGGGATGCGGACGGTTGTCAGCGCAGGCTCGATATGCGCCGATGTGCGGAAATCGCCGATGCCGACGACTGACAGGTCGCCGGGCACGGTCCGGCCGAGAGACTGTGCTGCGTAAATGGCGCCCTGGGCGATGATGTCGTTGCCGGCAACGACCGCCGTGGGCCGGCGTTCGCCCGAAAGCCATCTCTGGACGATCTGCTTGGCATCGCCGACGTCATAGTGGCATTCGGCAGCCCACAACGGATCGGCCTCCAGACCGGCGTCGGCAAGCGCCCTCAGGGCGCCGTCGCGTCTGCCGCGTGCGCGGTCATTGTTGGCCGTTTCGCCGAACAACAGGCCGATATCGCGGTGACCCAGGTCGATCAGATACCGCGTTACGACCCATCCGGCCTGTTCATTGTCGACGCCGATGCAGGGGCCGGCGGCGTCAGCGTCGTAGTTCCACAGGGTGAGCAGGGGAATATTGCGCTCCGCGAGCGGCGCAAACGCGTCGTCGGCATGGTCGAAGCCGATGACGCCGATGGCATCAACGCGCCGTTCGAGCAGGGAGCGCACCAGCCGCGCCTCGAGGTCAAGGCTGTAGCCGTGCGAGGCGATCAGCATGGTGTAGTCGTGATCCAGCAGGCGGGTCGAAAACGCCTCGATCATCTCCGAGAAGATCGCATTGTCGATGGTGGGGACGACGAGGCCCACCGCGCCGGTCCGCTGGCCGTGCAGGCTGCCGGCCATCCTGTTGCGGACATATCCCAGTTCGGCGATGGCGGACTCGATCCGGTCCTTGGTCGCGTCACCAACCACATCCGGCTTGTTGAGGTATCGCGAGACCGTGGCCGGCGATACGCCCGC
Organism: Hyphomicrobiales bacterium; assembly: GCA_965275905.1. Taxonomy (GTDB): domain Bacteria; phylum Pseudomonadota; class Alphaproteobacteria; order Rhizobiales; family JAJFHC01; genus CBDAQD01. Next base: position 6,726 of record CBDHYJ010000059.1, read on the forward strand.
GCCCCTGGCGACATCCACAATGCTGGCGGCACGTTTCTGGCTCATGGAAACGGATTTCACTCTCGATCTGGAAACATTATCAACAATAACGCAATCTTGCGCCGATCACAAAGAACGATATGAAAACAAGATAAAACAGCAAGTTAAACGGTGAATTTCACAGCGTTTCGATATTCCGGCACAAGAGTGTACGGCCTTGGAATGGATGATTTATGAAAACGTTTGCATTATTTTCGGGTGGTGCTATCCTGAGTCCGTTCAACCACCGGAAGACGCTGTCAGAAAAAGCGCGCATTGATGTGGTCGAACAGTGGGAGAAAACGCTAATTCAGGGTCTGAGATGGAGTTTCTCAGTCACTTCGGGGCGGTGTTCCAGCCCTCGTCCTTGGTCATCCTGTCACTGGGAACCGTAGGCGGCCTTCTTCTCGGCGCGACACCGGGCCTGAGCCCGACCATGGCGGTCGCCCTGCTGATTCCCTTCACATTTCATATGGATCCGGCACAGGGTCTGATGCTGCTGGGCGCAGCCTATACCTCGACCGTGGCCGGCGGCGCTGTGAGCGCGATCCTGTTGAAGATCCCGGGTGCGCCCGCAAACATCGCCACATCGCTGGACGGGTATGCCATGGCGAAGCGCGGCGAGGGGGCCAAGGCGCTGCAGATGTGCTTCGTCTCCTCGGCGATCGGCGGCATCCTCGGCATTTTCGTCCTGATCTTCCTGACGCCCGTGCTGGCAGGCTGGGCGCTCGGTTTCGGTCCCTCTCATCTGTTCTGGATCGCTATTCTCGGCGTCACCATCATCGGCTCCCTCGACTCCCGGTCCGTGGTCAAGGGGCTGCTTGCCGGCTGCATCGGCCTGTGGATCGCGACCATCGGCTATGACTCCATTCAGGGTGTCGAACGGTTCATTTTCACCGAGCATCTGGAAGGCGGCGTCAACGTGATCGCGGCCCTCATCGGGCTGTTCGCCATCCCGCAGGTCATCGAGATGCTGGAGAACGGACGGGTCAGAAAGAACATCGAGATCATCAGCGCGGCGCATCACCCCGTGGTGAAATCGATCACCGAGGTGCTGGGCAAGATCCGCGCGCTCATTGCCGGGTCGATCACCGGCGTCGTCATCGGCCTGATCCCGGGCGCAGGCGGGCAGATCGCGGGTCTCGTCGCCTACGATCAGACCCGCAAGATGAGCCCCAACAGGGATAATTTCGGCCGCGGCGAAAGCGAGGGCGTGGTCGCCGCCGAGACGGCGAACAATGCCATGGTCGGCCCGTCGCTGGTGCCGCTTCTGACGCTGAGCGTGCCGGGAAGTCCGACGGCGGCCGTGCTCATCGGGGGCCTTCTGATCCACGGCATCTTCCCGGGCCCGGACATCTTCACCAAGCATCCTGCCGTTGTCTGGACATTTATCAACTCCATGCTGATCGGCCAGATCATGATGCTGATCTTCGGTCTCTATATCGCCCGGCTCGCCGCGCAGGTCGTCCGCGTGCCACCGCCGATCCTTGCCGCCGGCATCCTTGTGCTGGCCGTTTTCGGCGCCTACAGCGTGCAGCACTCGCTGGCCGACGTGGCCGTCATGATGACGCTCGGCATCGGCATGTACTTCCTCGCCCGCTTCGGTTTTTCGCCGGCACCGATCGTGCTGGGTGTCATCCTCGGGCCGATCGCTGAATCCAACTATCTGCAGGGCCGCCTGATCGCCGAAGCCGGAGACGGGGCGTTCGCATACTTCGTGCTTGGGCCGCTCAATCTTGTCCTGATCGCGATCTGCATCGCCTCTGTCGGCTATTCGCTGGTCGCGGAGATCCGCGCCCGGCGGGCCGAGCGTCTCTCGGAGGCCGCGGCATGAGCACGTCCGCCCAGATCGCAGGCCGCTGGCAGCAGACCATACCGGCCGGAATTGTTCTGGCCCTTGCCGTCTGGATCAGCTTCGTCAGTTTCAATGTCGACGATCCGGAGCCCTACCTGTTTCCGCGCCTGATTGCGTTGTCCATGCTTGGCCTCGCCCTGTTCGCCTTCTGGCGGGCGGTCCGCGGCGGCAACCGGACGGGAAGCGGGATCGATACCCGCACGATGGTCAACATCGTTCCGGGCATCGTGCTGATGCTCGTCTACGTGTTCGTCATCGCCGAACGGGTCGGGTTCTACGCATCGTCCAGCGTCGTCTTTCTGACGCTCTACGCATTTTACGACCCGGAACCGCATACGCCGCGGATCTGGGTGAAACGTCTCGTCATTACCGCGGGGTTCATGGCCGTTCTCTACGTGATCTTCGCGCTCGTGCTTCGCGTGCAGACCCCCAGGGGCCTTCTGATATGAGGGCCCGGTCGCACGTTGAGGATCAGGTGTAAAAAGGGAGGAATTCATGAAATTCATTCGCACAGCGCTTGCCGCCGCAGCGGCGGTCGCAATGACGTCAGGTGTTGCCCTGGCGGAAGACTATCCGGATCGTCCGGTCAGCCTGACCGTGGCCTACAGCCCGGGCGGCGCCACCGACTTCCAGGCCCGCATCGTGACCATGATGGCGGCCAAGGAGGACTATCTCGGCCAGCCCATCGTCGTTCTCAACCGGCCGGGCGCCGGCGGCAAGGTCGGCTGGAACCATTTTGCGTCCAAGGCAAAGGTCGACGGTTACGAGCTCGCCGCCTACAACGTGCCGCACTTCATCGCCCAGTCGATTGTCTTCAAGACCAAGTACAACATCGACAACCTTGAACCGATTGCGAACTGGGGTGCGGACCCGGCCGTGCTCGTGGTCAACAAGGACAGCAAGTTCAACACCGTGGGTGATCTCGTGGCCTGGGCCAAGGATAATCCGGGCAAGGTGACGGTTTCCGGCGCCGGGCTTTATGTCGGCCACCACATCGCCTATCTCCAGATCGAGAAGGGCACCGGCGTGAAGCTTAAATACGTGCCGCACAAGGGCGGCGCTCCGGCACTTAAGTCCGTGCTTGGCGGTCAGGTCATGGCCGGCGTCAACAACCTGTCCGACGCCTACCGGAGCCGCGATCAGCTCAAGATCCTTGGCATCGCCGACCTCGAGCGTGACAAGACGTTCCTGCCGGACGTGCCGACCTTCAAGGAACTGGGCTACGACGTCGATGACTCCAGTGTGAACTTCCGCGGCATCATGGTCCGCAAGGGCACGCCGCAGGAGGTCATCGACAAGCTGGCCGCCAAGGTCCCGGCCATGTTCCAGGACAAGCGCGCGCTCAAGCAGATGAAGAACGGCGGCTCGCCCATGCGTGTCATCGAGCGCGACAAGGTGGTCGCGATGTGGAAGGAACGTCAGGCCTTTCTGACCAAACTGCTGGCGGACCTGAAGCAGGAATAGAATAGTACTCCCTGTGGGGCGGGCGGCGCACGTCGTCGCCCGTTCCGGTCAATCCCCGAGGAGATGACAATGGCATCGATGCCGGCAGCCGTGGATGCACCCGACAGCGACCTGGTCGCCGTTGACGAGGTCTTTGCCCGCGCCCGGGCCGCTCAGGAGGCCTTCGAGCGCGGCGCCGATCAGGCCCGCTACGATCGCGCCTCGCTGGCCGCCGCGTGGACGGTGATGGAGCCGGAACGCAACCGCGAACTTGCCGGACTGGCCGTCGCCACGACCGGCCTCGGCCGGGTCGATGACAAGATCGCCAAGAACCACCGCAAGACGCTGGGACTCCTGCGCGATATCCGCGACGTGAAAACCTGCGGGATCATTCGAGAGATACCGGAAGACGGCATCACGGAGATCGCGCGCCCCATCGGGGTCATTGGCGCGGTCGTGCCGTCGACCAACCCGGTTGCGACGCCGGTGAACAACATCGTCAACGCGCTCAAATGCGGCAATGCCATCGTACTGTCACCGTCACCCAAGGGCGAGGAGTCCTGCGAACGCCTGCTGGCCTGCATGCATGCCGAGTTCGACAAGGCGGGCATCCCGCGCGACCTTGTGCAGATGGTCCCGAGGCCTTCGTCGAAGGCCAAGACGCAGCGGCTCATGGAACTGGCCGACCTGCTGGTCGTCACCGGCAGCCAGTCGAATGTCCGCAATGCCTATTCCTCCGGAACGCCTGCGATCGGTGTCGGGGCGGGCAATGCGACCGTGATCGTCGATGAAACCGCGGACCTCGCGGCCGCTGCTGCGAAGATTGCGGCGTCCAAGACGTTCGACAACGCAACCTCCTGCTCGTCGGAAAACGGGGTCATCGTGGTCGATGCCGTGTTCGACGACTTCATCGCCGCGCTTGAGGCGGAAGGCGGAGCGCTGCTCACCGACGACGAAACCGACACGCTGGTCGCGACGCTGTGGCAGGGCGGCCATCTCAACCGCGCAATGCTTGCCCAGGACATCGACAGGGTCGTCGAGGCGGCGGGGCTGAAGCGCCTGTCCGGCACCGCGACACGGTTCGTCGTGGCGCCGTCGGATGGCGTCGGCCCCGATCATCCTTTGTCCGGGGAAAAAATGTCTCTGGTTTTGACGCTCTACCGGGCCGCAGATTTCGACGCGGCGAAAGACATCGCTGCACGCGTGCTGCGGCATCAGGGGGCGGGGCACTCGGTCGGAATTCACAGTGCGCGCGAAGATCGTGCGATTGCGTTAGGCCATGACCTTCCGACATGCCGGGTCATTGTCAATCAGGCCCATTGTTTCGCCACCGGCGGCTCGTTTGACAACGGGATGCCGTTTTCGCTCTCGATGGGATGCGGAAGCTGGGGCGGCAATTCCATCGACGGCAATCTGAACTACCGTCACTTTATGAATGTGACGCGGATCGTGAGGACGATTCCGTCCCGCGAGCCGGCGTTGGACGACATCTTTGCCGGTTACTGGTCGGACGTCGGAAAATGACAGCCGCGCCTGCCAGAACGGAAGCCGGTGCGCCGTCCGGGCTTGACCGCTGGCGCGGGTCCTCGGTGCGCGACATTATCGAGGGCCTCGCTGGAGATGCGCCCGGCCGTGCCTTTCTGATATCGCCGGAAACCGGCGCTGAACTCACTTTCGGCGGTCTCCGCGACGCCGCAGAAGCGTTCGCATGCGCGATTGCGGGCATGGGTGTCGAGGCGGGCGAGAGCGTTGCATTCGCAGCACCCAACGGCAGAGGTTCAGCCATAGCGCTGCTCGGGTGCCTCTACGGCGGCTTCCGTGCGACGCCGCTCAATCTGGTCGCCGGCGCCGACACGATCGCCTACGTACTCGACCATTCCGGCGCCAAGGTTGTGCTGGTCGCCGACGAGTCGCGCGAACTCATCGATACGGCCGCCGAAAGACTGGAAAATCCGCCGCCATTTCTCCGGCTGGATGTCGACGGCCCGGTCGAATGGCCCGGACCGCCCGGTAGCCTGCCTGTCGCCCCTCAGGCGGACACCGTCGGCGTTCTCATGTACACGTCCGGAACCACCGGTCGGCCGAAAGGGGTCTTGCTCAGCCACGCCAACCTGGTCGCCGGCGGCCGAAACACGGCACTGGCCCACGGGCTGACCGATACCGATCGCGCGCTTTGCGTGCTTCCGCTCTATCATATCAACGGGGAATGCGTAACGGTCATGGGCCCCCTTGTCTCCGGCGGCTCCGTCGTGATGCCGCGCAAGTTCTCCGCGTCGCGTTTCTGGAGCCAGATCATCGGTCACGGCTGCACCTGGTTTTCGGTTGTTCCGACCCTGATCTCCTATCTGTTGCATGCGGGCGAGAATGAAGTGCCGCCGCGCGACCTGCTGTCGTCGGTCCGGTTCGGGCGCTCGGCATCCGCGCCGCTCTCGCCTGATGTCCATCAGGGATTCGAGGAGCGGTTCGGCGTTCCCCTGATCGAAACCATGGGACTCACCGAAACCGCCGCGCCCATTCTCTCGAACCCTCAGCCTCCGGGGACACGCAAGTACGGGTCTCCCGGCGTGGCCTACGGAAATGAGGTCATCATCGCGGACGACGCGCAGCGTGAGGTGCCCCGCGGCATGGCGGGCGAGATCCTGGTCCGGGGCGACAATGTCATGCGGGGGTATCTCGACAATCCGGAGGCGACGGGACAGGCGCTGACAAATGACGGCTGGCTGAGGACCGGCGACCTCGGTGTCATGGACGACGACGGCTATGTTTTCGTCACCGGCCGGCTGAAGGAGCTCATTATCAAAGGTGGCGAAAACATCGCCCCGCGGGAGATCGACGAGGCCCTGTATGCGCATCCGCAGGTTGTCGAAGCCGCAGCGTTTGCCAAGGCCTGCGAGCAATACGGGCAACGCGTCGAAGCCTGCGTCGTGATGCGGGCGGGTGCGGCAACCTCGGAAGCCGAACTGCGGGCATTCTGTGTCGAGCGGGTCGGGGACTTCAAGGCGCCCGATCGCGTGTATTTCGTGACCGACATGCCAAAAGGCCCGTCGGGCAAGATCCAGCGCATCAAACTCGAAGAACTGGTCGCAGGCGGTCGCTGAACGCCGGATCGACGCCACGGCTTGTTTACCATTTGAAGGCACACTCCGTCCTGCTTGGCGCGCATCTTCCTCCGGATGTGTGAAGATGAGGGGATGAGACGTGAGAAAACTGGACTACGCGGTTGCGCGACCCGGGACAGCACCTGAACTGCCTGCAGAATCGGCCCGCCAGATAATCGGCATAATCGGTAAGGCGCAGGAGGCTTTCGTCAACGCCGAGCAGGTCGCTGACGCGTTTGCGGCCTTTCTCGAGGATCTTCTCGATTTCACGGGAAGCGAATACGGCTTTATCGGCGAAGTCCTGACGGATGCGGACGGCAGCCGGGTTCTGAAGACCCATGCCGTCGCGGACAGTTCCGCGGACGAGGCATCGAAAACCTTCTCCGAAAACCCGGCCCCGGTCGGCCTCGAGTTGCGGGAGCTCGATACCCTTTACGGACAGACTCTGGCGACAGGGGAGCGGGTGCTGACCAATGATCCGGCCGGGCACCCGGCCGGCGGCGGTCTCCTGCCTGGCCACCCGCCCTTGCGGACATATGCCGGACTCCCGATGATTTCGGGCCGTCGGATGATCGGCATGATCGGCCTGGCCAATCGGCCGAGCGGATACTACGAAGCTCTGATCGATGAACTCGACCCGCTGCTGCGCACGTGCGCCAACCTGCTTCTTGCCCACCGTTCCGATCTCCGCCGTCGCGCGGCCGAAGACATGTTGTACGAGGCGCTGGAAAACATTCCCGAGGGTTTTGTCATTTACGACGCGGACGACCGGCTCGTGATCTGGAACTCGGCCTACCGCGACATCTACAAACAGTCGGAAGGCCAGCTGAAAGTCGGTTCGACCTTCGAAAGCATGCTCCGCTTCGGTGTCCGGAACGGTCAGTATCCCGCTGCCGGGACCACCGAGGCCGAGCACGAGGCCTGGGTCGAAGCGCGACTGAATCAGCACAACAATCCGTCGGGACCGGTCCAGCAGGAACTACCGGACGGCCGCTGGCTCCGGATCGACGAGCGCCGCACGCCCAACGGCCTCCTGGTTGGCATGCGCACCAACATCACCGAATTGAAGGAAACCGAGGCGATGCTGCGGCAGGCCAACGAGAACCTGTCGCGCTTTGCGTATGTTGCCGCGCACGATCTCCAGGAGCCGCTGCGCAAGATCCAGGCGTTCAGCGAGATGCTGGAGGAGGGGGTTTCGGCCGGCAATGCCGAGGATGTCGAGTACGCCCTTTCGGTCATGACCAGCGCCGCCGCCCGCGCCCGCGAACTGGTCAAGGATCTGCTTGATTATTCACGGACGGCAAATCTCGAACTCAAGATCCAGGAGGTCGATCTCGAGGCGGTCATATCCGAAGTGCTGTCGACGCTGGCGGACGCGATTGGACGCAGCGGAGCGGAGATCGAGCTGCAGTTGAACGATATGGCCCTTGTTGCCGATCCGACCCAGCTTGGCCAGTTGCTCCAGAACCTGCTCTCGAATGCCATCAAATACGTTGCCGAAGGCGTTCGCCCCAGGATCGACATCCTGGCTGTCGCCGACGACATGGGCCACCCGGTCAGCCTGACCGTCAGGGACAACGGCATTGGCTTCGACCAGAGGCTTGCAGACCGCATTTTCGAGCCGTTTCAGCGGTTGCATACCCGCGAAGAGTATTCCGGAACCGGCATCGGTCTCGCCATCTGCGCGGCCGTCGCGGAACGGCACGGCTGGAACATCCGCGCGCAAAGCCGAAAGGGTGAGGGAAGTGCCTTCCACGTGGACTTCACTGCAGCCTGAAGGATCTCCGCAAGGTAAAAGCCTCCTCCGGGTCGGCGAAGTCCGGGTACGCATCGATATACTGTCGCCATAAATGTCGCATGAGATTGGCCGCGAAATCGTTTGCATGATTCTCGGGTTTCCCCTTAATCCATAGACATGAAAACCGGTGTCCTTCGCAAGATCCTGCTTACCGCACTGGCGCTCGTCGTTCTGACCGGAGCGGGCGCAGGCTGGTATCTGGCCAATACCCTGCCGCAGACGGCCGGAGAGATCGCGGCCCCGGTTGTCGGGCAGTCCGTTCGCATCGCCAGAACAGACCGCGGCGTTCCGAACATCTTTGCCGAAAACGAACGCGATGCGTATTTCGCGCTAGGACTTGTTCATGCACAGGACCGTCTGTGGCAGATGGAAGCCTTCCGGCGCGCAGGGCAGGGCCGGCTGTCGGAGTTCGCCGGCAGCGCAACGCTGGGCGTCGATCGCTTCATGCGGGTCATCGGTCTTTCTCGCGGGCTTGGGGAGAGCTTCGCCGCGCTTCCCGAAGCCGTCAGAAAGTCCATCGAGGCTTACGTGGCGGGCATCAATCACGGTGTCGCCACGCTGAAGGCGCTGCCGCCGGAATTCGCACTGCTCGGCGTTGAACCGGATCCATGGACCGAAGAGGACGTCATACTGGTGGCGCGCCTCCTGAGCGTTCGCCTGTCGGCGAATCTTCGCTCTGAAAAGCTGTTTTCGGCCATGGCCATCCGGCTGGGACCGGGCCGGATGGGCTCTCTCCTTGAGCGCTGGCCGGCGGATCAGGAGCGTGTGCTTTTGGATTTGGCTGCGAGGCGCACCGCGAGCACGCCAGTCGGTGAGCTCAAGTCTCCCTGGCTGCCGATGACCGAAACCGCGTCCAATGCCTGGGTTGTCGGCGGTGCGCGATCTGCGACGGGCGCGCCGCTGCTTGCCAATGATCCTCACCTCGGGCTCGAGGCTCCGATCCTGTGGTATCTCGCGCGGCTGGTGATCGGGGATCGTGACCTAGCCGGCGCGACCATCCCGGGGCTTCCTTTCCACATTCTTGGACAGAACGGGCACATTGCCTGGGGCGCGACGGCCGTCGGCGCGGATATCCAGGACCTCTTCATCGAGCGGCTGGATTCTGCCGACGAACAGAAATACGAGACGCCTGACGGCTCACGGGCTTTCAGCGCAAGAACGGAAACCATCGCCGTAAAGGGAGGCGACGCGGTTGAGATCACGGTGCGCGAAAGCCGCCACGGGCCGGTCCTTTCGGACTTCGATCAGGCCATAGCATCCCGGCTGAAGGCGGGCCATGTCGCCGCCCTGGCCTTCACCACCACGCGGGGCGAGGACACCAGCCTCGCCACCGCATACGGCCTGGCGCACGCCCGCAGCTGGCCCGAAGCCCGTGAGGCGCTCAGGGCCATGGTCTCGCCGTCGCTGAATTTCTTCGTCGCCGACCGGGCCGGCGCGATCGCCAACAAGGTGACCGGACGCATCCCGGCGCGGAAATCCGGAACGGGCGTGCTGCCGGTGCCGGGCTGGACCGGCGCCTATGACTGGCAGGGCTGGGTTCCGTTTGACGATCTGCCCGAGCGGGTTGCCGGAGCGGACGGCGTGCTGGGCAATGCCAACAACAAGGTCGCCGGAGCGGATGCGGCTCCGCTTATCGCCCATTTCTGGCATCCGGATCTCCGTTACCGGAGGGTGAAGGCGATGCTCGACGCCAGGGAGAAGCACGACGCGGCGTCGTTCACCGCCATGCAGGTCGACACGCGGGCGATTGATGCGGATTTGCTTCTGCCGCTGCTTGAAGGCGTCGCGCCGGCGGACGAGCGGTCCCGCAAGGCGCTCGAGATGCTTAAATCCTGGGACCGGCGCATGGCTGCCGGGTCCGGCGCGGCGCTGATCTTCACCGCCTGGCAGCGCGAACTGAAGAAGGCGCTGTTCGAAGATGACCTGGGGACGTTGTTTCCGGCGTTCTGGCGCTACCGCGCACCGTTGCTGGCCCGGCATCTTGAGCCGGGATCGCGCTGGTGCGACAACGCGAAAACGAACGATGTCATCGAGACTTGCGGGGACTTGAAGACTCAATCTCTTAAAGATGCCCTGGTCTGGATCTCCGGGCAGCTCGGCGAGGACATGTCGGCCTGGACCTGGGGCGCTTTGCACCGCGCCACGCTCAGCCACAAGGTACTCTCCCGCGTACCGCTGGTCGGCGGCCTGAGCGATCTCTCGGTGCCGACCGATGGCGGGTATTACACCCTCAATCGCGGCGCCGGTCCGATCGGGCAGGGCGCGTTCCGGCACAATCACGGGGCGGGCTACAGGGCCATCTACGATCTCGGCGATCCCGCGAAATCGAGATTTGTCATCACGACGGGCCAGTCCGGCAATCCGCTGAGCGGGCGTTGGGGCGACTTCGTATCCCTGTGGCGCAACGGCGAGACCGTACCGATGACCGGAACTCTGGACAGTCTGGAAACGGCGGGGGCCGATGTGCTGACCCTGAAGCCGGAATAGCCCGCGAGAATAGTGGCGCCGGCAAGTGGTATCCACCGATGCACCATAATTGGCTCTTTCTGATCGCTGCAAATGACACCATCTATGTGACCAATTAGGATCGTGCCCTTCAGGGGCCGTTACCGCTTGAGCGAGATTCACAGATGTATATGCCATCCCAGTTTTCGATCGAAGATGAGCGTCTGGCGCTGGCCATTGCGGCACGCCGGGCCTTCGGCGTCGTCGTGGTCGCGGGAGAGGACGGTCTTGACGCAGCCCACGTTCCCTTTGTGCTGACGGGCGACAGGCCGGGCGCGGCGGCGCTCAGGTTCCATGTTGCGCGCGCAAATCAAATTCACAAGACCATGGCGAAGGGCGGCAGTGCCCTGTGCATTGTCTCGGGTCCGGACACCTATATCTCACCAGACTGGTATGACGGTCCCGATCAGGTGCCGACGTGGAATTACGAGGCGGTGCATCTCTCCGGCCCGACGCGCCTGCTTGATGCTGAGGAACTGGTCCGGCAGGTCAGCGATCTGAGCGCGCTCAATGAGGCGCGGCTCGAACCCAAGCCGCAGTGGAAGATGGACAAGCTCACCGACCGGACCCGAACCGTCATGCTTCGCGGCATCGTCGGCGTCGAGATGCAGATCGAAACGGTCGAGGGCAAGCGCAAGATGTCCCAGAACAAGAACGCCGAAGACTACGACGGTGTCACCCGACAGCTTCGCGAATTGAACGATCCTTCCGCCAAGGCTGTCGCCACGGTCATGGAAGGGCTGAAACAGGCCGGACGTGAGCTTGTTTCGGACGAAGACGCTTTGTAGGCAAAACAGACGGCATGACCATCGAAATCAGACCCCTCCGGCCCGAAGACCGCGACGCGTGGATGCCGCTGTGGCAGGGCTACCTGCGGTTCTACGAAACCGATCTCGATCCGGCGATCACGGAGACCACGTGGATACGCCTGATGACGGAGGGCGAGGATCCGCATGGTCTTTGCGCGGCCGACGCCGACGGAAACCTGTTGGGGATCGTCCATTACCTCTTTCACCGCTCCACGTGGTCGCCGACGGAATACTGCTATCTGGAAGATCTCTTTGTCGACGAGACTCGCCGCGGCGGCGGGACGGGACGCGCGTTGATCGAGGCGGTCGGGGAGGCCGCTTCGCTGCGCGGGGCAAGCCGGGTCTACTGGCACACCCAGCATTTCAACGCGACCGCCCGGGGCCTTTACGACGATGTCGCCGACCTGACGCCGTTCGTGAGATACGAATTTCCGAAGACGGCGGAATAAATCAAGCCCACTCTAGCGTTTTCGCGGGCCGCGCCAGTCCGGTGCGTGGCCGTCGCCCGATCCGCGGAACCGCGGCAGGTCGTCGAGGATTTCGCACCATTCCAGTTGCTCGCCGGCAAAAACGTGACCGCGGGGTGCCCAGTCGCCTGGCTTGTCCATCGCGGCGGCGTAGAGGTGAATTTCGCCGGGAAATCTGTCGGCCTCGTAGGAAACCGGGCTCCCGCAGATGCCGCAGAACGCGCGTCGCACGCCCGGATTGGATTCGAAGACCTGAGGCGTCTCTCCGGTATGGCGGAAGCGGTCTGACGGGACGCCGATGAACGCGGTCGCCGGCGACGACGTATTGCGGCGGCACGTGTCGCAATGGCACCAGGCGGTCCAATTCGGCTTGCCGTCGAAGCTGAAGCGCACGGCGCCGCAAAGGCACCGGCCCGAGTGCGTTACGGTCTCCTCTGTATGCCCGGTCATGTGCTGCGATCCCCGTCCGTTTCAGGTTTTCAGGTACAGGCAGTACAGCCCGTCTGGCGGCCCGTCACGGAAGTACCGGTCCGCGGTCCGTTCAACCTGCTGAAGCGCGCCGTGCTTCTCAAAGCGTTCAAACGCGTCACGGAAACCGAGCGGTTCGAAAACGTCCTTGTGGATCGTACAGGCCAGCAGACCTCGCGGTTTAAGCACCCGGATCAACTCGTCGAGCGCGTCCGCCCCGACATGGCCGAGCGTGAAGGTCCCGGTCGAGATGATGGCACCGTACCGGCCGCTGCCGATCTCAAGGTCCTGCGTGATATCGGCTTCGAAAAGGTCCGCAAAAATCCGCCGCTGACGGGCGACATCAAGCATGCTGGCGTTGATGTCGATCCCGTCTATCCGGCTGAAACCCAGGTCGGACAGGTAGCGGCTGGTGAGGCCCGTGCCGCAGCCGACATCCAGAATAAAGGCCGATCTGTCTTCCAGATGGCCGGCGAGCTTTTCTGCAAGCCTCTTCGGCGCCACATACCCGAGCCCTGTTTCCATCTGCTCGTCGTAGGCGTCGGCCCACTGGTCGTAGAAGCTCATGGCGTCTTCGAGCGTCTTCAGGTTGTAGGCCTGTTCGAGGAACGCGCGCGATGTCGGGTTTTCCGGTTTGGGGTGGCTGTCTTGCATTACGCAGTTCATGAAGCTTTTCGACTGTTCCGAATGCTATGCCTGTCTGCGTGGTCCGGTCCAATCGAAATTGATCGATTCTTCATTAACCGATCTTATCGGACCATAAGAAAATGCAATTGGCGGTGGGTTAAATCGTTATAAACATAAATCGATTACGGTCCTGGCCGGCTGGGACCGGGGTGTCCTGAACATTTCTGTGCTGGAGAGGGAATGTCCGGAGCAATCCTGATTGTAACCGATCATCCTGAGCGGTCATCAATTCTGCATAAGGTAATCTCGCGGAAATACAGCGCGGAGATGCTTGATTTCGGGACGCTGGCGCGTGACTGGGAGCTGCCGGAAGGCACGCCAATGGTGATCCTGAACCTGCGCCTTGTTGACAAGAAGGTGCGGGATTTTCTCAGCCGGGTCCTCGATGACGCTCCGGCGCGTCCAGCCGTCTTGAGCATTGTGGAGGGCAACTTCAAGGACGAGTCCCTCTCCGCGCGGGCGATCGGCGTCTCCAACGTCTTGCCTCCGACGTTCGACTTCGGCGCTCTGAACGACAACATCAAGGAGCATCTGGAAACGCATGTCTCGGGCAGGTGGAGCAGCGAGCACGGCCAGGTCTATCCTGCGCTGTCCCAGGTTCTCGAGATCAATAATCTGGTCAAGGATGCGCTCGGCGGTGGCGGTCCGCTGCCCAAGGAGAGCATCGACGAGTGCTGCGATACGGTCGTCGATGCACTGTCGGCGGCAGGTGGGTTATCTCAGTGGTTCGACGCCCTCAAGATGCACCACAGTTATACGCACCGCCATCTGATGACCGTGTGCGGTCTCGCGGTGGCGTTCGGTCTGCATTTCAATATGCCCCGCAAGGAGCTGTTGACGCTCGCCGTGAGCGGCCTGATGCATGACATTGGCAAGGCGAAGATCCCGATCGAGCTGCTCGACAAACCGGGCGCGCTTTCCGACAAGGAGCGCGCCGAGATGGAGAAACATGTCGAATACAGCCATGAGATCCTTGCTGCGGACGGCCGGTTCGACGACCAGATCCTCGACGTCGCGAGACATCATCATGAGTGTCTCGACGGCTCCGGCTATCCTGACGGCCTGATCGACGATCAGATCAGCAATCTGGTTCGCGTCATGACCATTGTCGACGTCTATTCCGCACTGCTCGACCAGCGTTCCTACAAGGACGAGATGTCGCCGGAGGAAGCCTATGACGCGCTGCTGTCCATGGACGGCAAGCTCGATATGGACTTCGTAAAGGCGTTCAGGCCGGTGGCCCTGGCCAGCTGAGACTTCGATCTCCGCCTGATCTGCGCCGGCTCAGCGCCAGACCCCGACATAGTGCATCTTGCCGCCTTCCTGCCAGCATTCGATGTCGCGCAATTTGGCGAAACTGTTGCCGTTATTGTCGATCTCGATCCATTTGCTCAAGATGCCGGGCCAGCTGTCGAAACGGTGCAGGGCATGATTGCCGCTGCCAGCCCGCCATATTCCGGAAAACCAGGTCTTGCCGCCGCTGCGCGAAACGCCGATGTCGAGCAGCCGCCGGTTTTGATCGGAAAGCGATTTCCACCTGTCGACGAATTTTGTCCAGCTGCCGTAGCGGTACAGCGCCTCCGATCCTGATCCTTGCCGCCATACGCCGGTAAACCAGGTTGTGTTGCCGCGCCGGGTCTCGTCGAGATCGATCAGTCTCAAACCCTTCTTGCGCATGTCCTTCCACTTCGTGACCATCGCGCTCCAGTCCGACAGCCGGTAAAGGGCATGCGGTTTGCTGCTTCCGCGGTAGACCCCGGTAAAGACGGACGTGTTGCCTTCCGGCCCGTCGCTGAAGTCGGCCAGCCGCAGCTTTTCGTCAGCCTGCTTTTTCCAGTCGTCGGTGAACGCCTTCCAGTTGCCGAGCCTGAAAAGTCCGTAGCCGCCTTTTGCCGGACGCCAGACGCCGACGTACCACGTCTTGTTGTCGGCCGGGTCGCGGCACTCCTGAAAGTCGATGAGCCGGATGTCGTTCGCGGCGAACGCCTTCCATCGGTCGACAAACGCATTCCAGGACCCGTGGCGCTCCAGGATGGAATCCCTGCTGTTTGCCAGCGCCGGGCCTGTCAGGCCGATTGCAAGGATCAGACAGCCTGCAGCTGTGACCGGCCGCAATCCTCTTTGGGTAATCGGAAATCGCATCGCACCCTCCTTACATTCATGACGTTCAGTGAAAGGACGGATTCACGGGCGTTAAGATGCCTTGGTGGTTTCGGTCGGCCGCTTCCGGGGCAGCGCATTCGCTCAAGTCGCGAATTGGCCCCGGGCCTGCGTCTCGAAACGCGAGCCACCTGCGAACCCAACCCTGCCGCCACTCTAGCGGCGGCGGAACCGGGCGCTGTGGCAAAAGTCACTTCACCGCGGATTGAGGCAAATCAAGGCGGCCTGACACAGGGACGTCCAGATGGGCGCGTACCATGTCGAAACCGTTGTGAGGATCTTTTCCCATGGGGCCGAGCCTGCTTGACACACTGTTCAACCCGACCTCCGTTGCCGTCTTCGGCGCCAGCGATTCCGGGCGCTCGGTTGCGTCCAAAGTGTTCGAGAATCTTCTGGCCGGCGGCTTCGAGGGGCCGATTGTGCCGATCAATCCGAAATATGAAACTGTGAGCGGCCGGCAGTGTTATGCATCCGTTTCCGACCTCAAGGAGAGTGTCGATCTCGCCGTCATCGCGACCCCGGCGGCAACGGTGCCGGGGATCATCCGCGAGTGCGGAGACGCCGGCATTCACAAGGCCGTTGTGCTCTCGGCGGGCTTCCGGGAATCCGGCGCTGAAGGCGAAGCCCGGGAGGCCGATCTGATTGACGCGGCGCGGCATGCCAACGTCCGCTTCATCGGCCCCAATTGCGTCGGTCTCGTGCGGCCCTGGATCGGTCTCGATGCCACATTCCTCAAGTCGAAGACGCCCAAGGGCGGCCTGGCACTGGTCTCGCAGTCCGGAGCGCTGTGTTCAGCCATATCGGACTGGGCGGAGCCGCATCATCTGGGCTTCTCCGCCCTCGTGTCGCTGGGAAACTCGGCCGACACGGATTTCGGCGACGTTCTCACGTTCCTTGCGACTGATCCGAAGACCGATGCCATCCTTCTTTATGTCGAGGGCATCAGGGACGCCCGGTCGTTCGTCAGCGCGTTGCGGATTGCATCGCGCCTGAAGCCCGTGATCGTGCTCAAGACCGGGCGCCACACGCAGAGTTCGAAGGCGGCAAGCACCCATACCGGTGCCCTGATCGGATCGGATGCGGTCTTCGATGCCGCGCTCGAGCGGGCGGGCGCGGTCCGCGCGCAGACCTTCGGCCAGCTCTTTGCTGCAGCCGAGATCCTGTCGGCGAGCACGCGTTCCGGCGGGCGCCGGCTGGGCATCATCACGAACGGCGGCGGGGCAGGGGTGCTTGCAGCCGACAAGGCCGGCGATCTCGGGGTCGATCTGCCTCAACCCGAGCCTGGCACGATTGAAACGCTTGCGAAGGTTCTTGGCGCCCACTGGTCGAAGGGCAATCCGGTCGACATTCTCGGCGATGCTACACCCGACGTGTACGGCACGGCTGTGAAGGCCTGCCTCGAAGATCCCAACTTTGACGGTCTGCTTGTCATGCTGACGCCGCAGGCCATGACCGAAGCGAAGGACGCTGCTGCGTCCATGCTGAAAGCGATCCCGGAAAAGAACCGCAAGCCCGTTCTGGCCTGCTGGATGGGCGAGACTTCCGTGGCGGACGCCCGCAATCTCCTCAGCTCAAGCGGCGTTCCCGACTTCACGACACCGGAGAAGGCGGTCGAGGCGTTCTCCTACCTGGCGCGCCACGAATTGAACCGGACACTGGCTCTTGAACTGCCTGGTCCCACCTCGGAGCTGGAAATCCCGGATCTGGAGGGCACGCGGCTGATCATCGAAGGAGCCATGGCCGAAGGCCGGGAGATGCTGTCGGACATCGAGTCCAAGGCGGTGCTTCGCGGTTTCCGCATTCCCTGCAACACCACCATCGAGGCGGACAGTACATCCAAGGCCCTGATCGCGGCCGAGACTCTTGGCTTTCCCGTCGCCATGAAGATCAATTCGCCGCAGATCACGCATAAGTCCGATGTCGGCGGCGTTCGGGTCAACATCATGAGTGCAGCCGACGTCACGGCCGCCTATCGCGAGATCACGGAACAGGCGGCCGAAGCCCGGCCGGATGCGGAAATTCTCGGCGTGACCGTAGAGCCGATGGCGAAGATCGAGGACAGCCGCGAGCTTGTGGTCGGGACCAGCCGCGACCCGGTCTTCGGGCCGGTCATCCTGTTCGGTGCGGGCGGCACAATGGTCGAGGTGCTGGCCGACAGTGCCGTTTCGCTTCCGCCGCTGAACGAGGTTCTGGCGAACCGGCTCATCAACCGCACCCGCGTCTCGCGCCTGCTCGATGCCTTCCGGGACCGGCCCGCAGTCGACCGGTCGGCAGTGATCGACGTCCTGCTGCGGATTTCGGACCTGGTCTGCGAGTTTCCGGAAGTCGAGGAACTCGACATCAATCCTCTGTTTGCCGGCCCCGGCGGCGTCATCGCCGTTGATGCGCGGATCAGGGTCAAGCGCCCGCCGGCGCATCTCGGCCGCTACGACCACATGGCGATCGCGCCTTACCCGCGCCACCTGGTTCAGAACGAGCTGCTGGTGGACGGCACGCCCCTCACGATCCGGCCCATCCGTCCTGAAGATGCCCAGAGCGAGCAGGCCTTCGTCCGCGACCTGTCGGACGAAGCACGCAAGTTCCGCTTCATGTATTCGATGAAGGAACTCTCACCGACAATGCTCGCGCGCTTCACGCAGATCGACTACAGCCGCGAAATGGCGCTTGTCGCGATGGCGGAGATCAAGGGCAAGCCGGTCCAGTGCGGAGTTGCGCGCTATGTGATCAATCCGGACCAGACGAGTTGCGAGTTTGCGGTCGTCGTGTCGGACCGTCTGCGCAACCAGGGCATCGGCACCCGGCTGATGAAAGCGCTCATGGATGCGGCGCGCGATCATGGCCTGAAGATGATTGAGGGCATGGTGATGTCCGGGAACCAGTCGATGCTTCAACTGATGACGGAGCTTGGCTTCAAAACGAGCCGATCCGCGGAGGACCGGGATCTGGTGCGGGTCGAACGCTGGCTCTAGAGCGAGACCCAACAATTGCGCCAGATCAATGCCGCGTCTGCCGGAATACCGGACTCTCGACCGTAGCGGACGATCTGGGGGTTGAAGGGAGAGGCGGATATGCTCGAAATCGCACCGGAAAAAGTTGGCCATATCATTGTGCGGGCGCGTGAAATCGACGCCAAGGTCGGAGCCTGGGACTCGGCCGGCGACGAAGCGGACGCGGAGACCATTCTTGAGCACCGAAGCGGAGATGCCACGGAAAGCGAGCTCAAGGCCTTCATCGCGGATCTCAATGTTGACGAGAGAGTCAGCCTGGTGGCGCTGATGTGGATAGGCCGCGGCACTTACGAGCCTGAGGAGCTGCCACAGGCCAAGGCGACGGCGATTGCAGAAAGCGTCAACCCGACCGAGGACTACCTGCTCGGCGAACCGATGCTCGCCGATTACCTCGAAGACGGTCTCGACAAGCTCGGAATATCCGTGGAGGACGCCGAAGAAGGCATTCTTTGACGGCTGTGGCTCCGAGTCGTCGCGAAATCGGAAACTCGTGGAAAAACAGAGACTAATGCCGGACTGTTGACAGCCGGCGAAGGCTGCCGCTTGCAATTTTGCCCGTGTTGATATAAATAACTGACCAGTCAGTTATTTAAAGAGCGATGCAGAGAGCAAGAACAGACCAGGCCAAGGACGAACGCCGGCAGGCCTTTCTCAACGCAGCCCTCGATGAGTTTTTCGAGCGCGGCTTTGCCGCCGCGCGCATGGACGACATCGCGAAGCGCGCCGGCCTCTCAAAAGGCGCGATTTATCTCTATTTCGACTCCAAGGAAGCGCTGTTCACGGAGTTGGTCGAATCCATCGCGGTTCCGAACGTGGAACGGGTCATTTCGGTCGTCGAAACCGTTCCATCAGCCACCGAGGCGCTGCGGGGCGCCATGGCGATCGCCCCGCAGATCATTCGGCAGACTCCGTTGCCGCGTATCGCCAAGATCCTGATCGCGGATGCGGGCGCATTTCCGGATGTCGTCCGGGGATATCGCAGGAACGTTGTGGAAAGGGGATTGGCGGCCATCGCCGCGCTGCTGGAACGGGGTGCGGCTGAGGGCGAGTTCGAGATCGAGGATCCGCAGCTGACGGCCCGCCTGGTGGTCGCGCCCATGATCCTCTCCGCCATCTGGACAGTCGTATTCGAGATTGATCCGGAGGCGCGGATGGACGTCGCGGCCCTGTTCAAATTGCACGAGCGCATGTTGTTGCGGGCGCTTTCGGCGCCCGGGAAAGGCGTGTCATGTTGAGTTCGATGATTTCAAGGCCAGTCGCAGCAGTCCTGCTGGCGCTTGGTCTTGCAGCCTGTGACGATCCGGCGTCGGAAGCCACATTCACCGGGTATGTCGAAGCGGAGTTTGTCTACGTCGCGGCACCGGATTCAGGCTGGCTGGCGAAGTCACAATTGCGGGAAGGCGACGATGTCGAGAAGGGCAGCGTTCTCTTTGAGCTGGATCAGGATCGCCAGAAAGCCGAAGTCGCGGAAGCTGCCGACAGGCTCAATGAAGCCGCCGCGCAGGCACGCGACATGTCGACCGGCTCCCGCCGCGAGGAGATAGCGGCCCTTGAGGCGCAACTCCGCGAAGCCAAGGCGTCGCTGGTACTGGCCAGGGCGGAGCGGAGCCGCTGGATGGAACTGGTCGCGCAAGGTTATGCCTCCAAGGCACGCGGTGATCAGGCCGATACCGAATATCAGACAGCTTCGGCAAAGGTCCGCACCGCCCAGGCCAACATCCGCGTGGCGCGCCTGGCCGGGCGTGACGCGGCGCGCGATGCCGCGAAAGCCAAGACAGACGCCGCCGCGGCCGTGCTTGCCCAGGCTGAGTGGCGGCTTGGACAGCGTACGGTGAAGGCCAGGGTCGGCGGGCGGGTGGAGGACGTGTTCCATCGCGCCGGCGAGTTCGTCACCGCGGGCTCGCCTGTCCTGGCACTGCTTCCGCCGGGAGCGCTCAAGGTCCGGTTCTTCGTGCCGCAAGCCCGTTTGTCCGACGTCACTCCGGGCAAACCGGTTGAGGTTCTGATCGACGGCCGGCAGGACCCGGTGTCGGCGAACATCTCCCACGTTGCCCGCGAGGCGGAATTCACGCCGCCCGTGATCTACAGTGTCGGCTCCCGGGAGAAGCTCGTGTTTCTGGTTGAAGCGCGGCTTGACGACCCGTCCGCGGCAAGGCCCGGCCAGCCGGTCGACGTGAGGCTGCCATGACCGATCTCGCGATCAATGTGCGGGGGCTGGTGAAACGCTTTGGTGACAAGACCGCCGTCGACGGCGTTGATATTCAGATGCCGCGCGGTCAGGTCTGGGGTTTTCTGGGTCCCAACGGTTCGGGCAAGACGACCACCATCCGGATGATCTGCGGGCTTCTGCACCCGACCGAAGGCGAGGGCGAGTGTCTGGGCCACGACATTATCCGGGAGGCGGCGAACATCAAGCGCCAGACCGGCTACATGACCCAGAAATTCTCGTTCTGGACCGACCTGACCATCCGCGAAAATCTCGAGTTCGTCGCCCGGCTCTACCAGATGCCGAACCTGCACCGCCGCGTCGACGAAACGCTCGAAACGCTCGGCCTGGATCACCGGCAGCACCAGATCGCAGGCGCGTTGTCCGGCGGCTGGAAGCAGCGGCTTGCGCTGGCTGCCGTCACAATGCACGAACCGAAGCTCCTGCTGCTCGACGAGCCGACAGCCGGCGTTGATCCGCAGGCGCGCCGCGACTTCTGGGACGAGATCCACAGGCTGTCCATGGCCGGGCTCACGGTTCTGGTCTCGACCCATTACATGGACGAAGCAGAGCGCTGCGACCGTATCGTCTATCTCGCCCATGGCCGGCTCGTCACGGAAGGCCGCGTGGCCGAGATTGTCGCGGATTCCGGCCTCGTGACGTTCAGGGGGCAGGGCGACGGCGTGCGCGAGCTTGCCGAAGGGCTGGAGAAGGAGCCGGGCATCGAGCATGCGGCCTATTTCGGTGCCGCCCTGCATCTGAGCGGTCCGGACCGCGCCGCGATCGAGCGGGCGATCGCAAAGGCCGGCCGCGACGACGTGCTCTGGTCGGAGGTCGAGCCCAGTCTCGAGGACGCCTTCATCGCCCTGATGGCACGGGTCGGAACCGACGAAAGGCTCCACTGATGTCCGCCGCGAGTGCCAGCCTGTCCCGCGTCGGCGCGGTGTTCATGAAGGAGCTGATCCAGATGCGCCGGGATCGGCTGACCTTCGCCATGATGCTGATGATCCCGGTGGTGCAGCTTGTGCTGTTCGGCTTTGCCATCAACACCGATCCGAAACAACTGCCGACGGCTGTGCATGTGGAGGAACGGACGCCGATCGTGCGGACGATCCTCAATGCGCTGGAGACATCGCGATACTACGAACTCGTGCGTGAAACTCCCGATCCGCGCGAAACCGCCTCATTGCTGGCGCGCGGCGAGGTCGCATTCGTGGTCTCGATCCCGGCCGGTTTCACCGAACGACTGGTCCGCGGCGACCGCCCGCAAATCCTGATCGAGGCCGACGCGTCCGATCCTTCCGCATCGTCCAATGCAATCGGCAGAGCCGAGGCGATCGTCAACCGGGCATTGCGCCACGACCTCAAGGGCCCGCTGGCGCATCTCGCCCAGTCCAGGAGCCCGGTCGAGGTGGTGGTCCACCCGCGCTATAACCCGGAAGGCCTGACCCAGTACAACATCGTGCCCGGTCTGCTCGGCGTGATCCTCACGATGACGCTTGTCATGATTACCGCAATGGCCATGACCCGCGAAGTCGAGCGCGGGACCATGGAGAACCTGCTTGCCATGCCGGCGCGTCCACACGAGGTCATGTTCGGCAAGATCGCGCCCTATATCGGCGTCGGCGTCGTCCAGACCTCGATCGTGATCCTGATGGCGCGCTACGTGTTCGATGTTCCGTTCGAAGGCGTCATGTGGCACCTGCTTCTGGGCGTGACCCTGTTCATCATCGCCAATCTGTCGCTCGGGTTTACGTTCTCGACCATCGCGAAGTCGCAAATGCAGGCCATGCAGCTGACCTTCTTCTTCTTCCTGCCGTCGATCCTGCTGTCGGGCTTCATGTTTCCGTTCCGCGGCATGCCGGTCTGGGCACAGGTCATCGGCGAGGCCCTGCCACTGACGCACTTCCTGCGCGTTGTGCGCGGGGTCATGCTCAAGGGTGCCGACTTCGGCGATCTGCACTATCCGCTTCTGGCGATCACCGCGTTCACACTGGTCGTCGGGATCGTCGCGATCGCCCGCTACAAGCGGACTCTGGATTGAGGCGGATAACTACCGCCGGGCGAGGGCAAGACCGACACCGGCGCCGATCATCATGCCGCCGGAAACGCGGGAGACGATGCGGAATGCGCGCGGGCTGCGGAAGAACCGGCGCGCATTCCCCGCGGCAACCACCCAGATCGAAGTCACGCCGAAGGTGATGACAAGAAACGCCGGCACGATAATCGCCATCTGAATGCCGAGCGGTTGCGCTGTATTGATGAACTGGGGCAGGAAGGCCGCGATGAAGATCAGGCTTTTCGGATTGAAGGTCGTGATGATGAGACCCTGCACGAAGAGACTCGTTCCGGACGCCGCCGGCGCATCGCCGTCAACCGGCATGCCGGCGCTGCGCCACTGCCTGATGCCGAGATAGATCAGGTAGAGTGCCCCCGCCCAGCGGAGCCAGTCGAAAGCGCCGGCCATCACCTGGAGCAGGGAGACGAGCCCGATCGCCGCGATGGCAAGCTGTACGGCCACACCCGCTGTTGCTCCGGCGACGGTCGCGAGCGCCTTGCGGCCGCCGAACGACAGGCTGTGTGCGATGGTCAGCAGCACGCTCGGTCCCGGCAGCGAAATCATGATGGCCGTGGCAACGACGAAGGCGGCGAAAACGTGCAGTTCCATGGTGTGCTCCCTGATCCGGTATGCGTTCCGACGAGGGGAGAGTACGGCACTGGACATCCATGCGCCATCACCTATGTCAGAATGAGCAACCGGGACGGTGCAGTGTTGTCTGGCTGTCTCAGCAAAGGGGAGCAACCGGTTGAATCGACTCACAAAAGCCGTGGCGGCCTGAAATGGCCGGTGACACCGGACAAGAACCGGCCAACGGGGCGTTTCGCATGCGGATTCACTGGCTTGTTTCGCTCTTGACCGGTCTTGTCGTGCTTGTTTCCGTCGGTTCGGTGCTGGCCTTTACAATCACAAGCGCACGCCAGGACATGCTCAGCTCGCTGGCGTCCCAGTTCGACCTGACCACAAGTGCACTGGTCAGGCAGATAGATACCCATCTCTCGGTGGTCGATCAGCAGCTGGACTATGTCGGAGACTGGCTGATCCGTGACCCGACCGTCTCGCAGGATAATGACCGCTTGACGGTGATCATGCGGGCCGCGCTGGCCGCAACGCCCCAGGTGACGGCCATTGCCTTCATGCGCCCGGACAGAACCTCTTTCCGTCTCGAACGACAGGAAAACCGGGAGTTCGTGGATGATCTGAAGACACAGAAGAGTGCGGTCGAGGCCATGCGCAGGGCGCAGGCGCGAGGGCCGGACGCTGCATCCGGCAACTGGAGCGAGCCTCTTTACAGCCGCAATATCGGCAGATCGATCATCGTCAAGCGGCACCCCGTCTGGCGGAACGGCCAGTATCTCGGAATGCTGTTCGCCGGCGTCGATCTCTTTGCGCTTTCGCGCTACGCAAAGGAGCTTTCGGACAGCATCGGGCAGACGGTCTTCATCATACATGGGCGCCAGCGGCTCATTGCGCACAAGAAGATTGTGGAAGGCCGGTTCGACCTGTCAGAAGAAAAGCCGATGCCGGGTATCGGGGAAATCGGTGACCCGATCCTGTTGCGCATCTGGGACGAGGACCGTCGCCCGATCATCACCCAGTCGCGGATGCGGCGTGGCGACGGTCACTTTCTCTATTCGGGCAACTGGTTCGACGTCTACGTCTACATATACGAGTCCCTTAACGCATACGGAAAGACGCCGTGGCTTGTCGGTTTTCACTATGACAGTTCCCAACATGACTCGCCGGTTGGCCGGTTCTGGCTTGTGTCGTCCGTCGGCGTTGCGCTGCTGTTCGTCTTTGTCGGGGTCGGCATGCTGTTTGGCCGGAGAATGGCCCGCCCGATCCAGCACCTGACGGAAACGGCCGCGGCCGTCGAGCAACTGGACCTCGCAAAGGTCTCGCCGATGCCGCGGAGCCGGATCATCGAGCTGGACCGCGCCGCCAGCGCCTTCAATGCAATGGTCACGGGCCTGAGGGTCTTCGAGCGCTACATTCCAAAACGTCTCGTCGAGCGGATCATCCGCGACGGTCAGGAGACGATCGAGGCCGAAGAGCGCCAGATCACGGTCATGTTCACCGATATCGTGGGGTTCTCGACGCTCGCCGAACACAAGACCCCGCCCGAGACAGCAGCCTTTCTCAATGCGCACTTCGCGATTGTGGGATCGTGCGTCGAGGCAGGCAGCGGAACCATAGACAAGTACATCGGTGACGGACTGCTCGCCTTTTGGGGCGCCCCTGAACGCCTTGAGGATCAGGCGGATCACGCCTGCCGGGCGGCGCTGGAGATCCGCCGGAAGATCGCAAAAGATAACGAAAGCCGCAGGACGCGTGGCGAGCTCCCGGTGCACCTGCGCATCGGGATTCATACCGGTAATGCGATTGTCGGTGATATCGGCGCGGAAACACGGGTCAACTACACGGTGATCGGCGATGCGGTGAACATCGCAAGCCGGGTCGAAAGCGCCGGCCGCGGGCACATGCAGGGCGATGTGACCGTACTTGTGACAAAGGACACGCTCGATGCGGCGGCAACCGGTTTTGCCGTCGAACCGATCGGGCCGACGGAGCTTCAGGGCCGGTCGCAACCGGTTGAGCTTTTCCTGCTGGCTGATGGCGGATGACCGCCGGAGTCAGCCGGCCTTCGCTATCGCCTTCGGGAAATCCTTTGTCAGCATGTAGTTGTAGGACAGCAGCCGGCCGTCGAGCACGATGGCGAACACGCCGTAGGGTGTCGGAGACAGGCGCCGCACATCCTCGGCGCTCTCCAGAACAACCTCGCTGAACGCGATACCCTCGTCCTCGGCGTATCGCCGCGCGTGTCTCACGGCATCGTCGAGATACGGGCACTGCGCGCTGCGATAGACGACCATGCCTTCCGGACTGGCGCTGAGTTTCTCGTCCCAGCCGCCGCAGAACCGCGGGTCTTCCGCACCGTCTTCGAACTTGAGCACGAGCAGATCGAAACATGGCGACGCTGATGCGACGCCGACATATCCGTGGTGTTCGAGCACGCCCTTGTCGATCAGCCAGTTCCTGCTGCTCGTCACGGCGGCGACGCCCTTGAAGCCGTTGGCCCTGGCGTAAGAGGCCACTTCGTCGAGCAAAACCCTGCTGAAGCCCTTGCCCTTGCTCCGGCCGACAACCCAAAGGCAGTGGATCACGATGTACCGGTCGGCGTTCTCGATGCCGCGCCATGCGTAAGCGCCGGGAATGAACTCGACGAAACCCCGTTCGCCGCCGCCCAGCATGCGGATCTGCAGCCCTTCTTTGAAACGCTGTTCCAGCCAGGCCAGCTTTTGCTCGTAGCCCGGCTTGCCGCGCGCGCTCATCTTGCAGAAGAAGCCGGTCTTCGCGACATTGTCGGGTGTCACGGCGATCAGTTCAGCTTGCGCCATTCATGTCCCTCGAAATGTGGATCCGAATGAACACGCAGACTGAAGCGCACGGGCAGCTTGAGGGCATTGACATGCCTCAAGCGTCGAGTCCGCCGGCGTTTTCTATGTTTTTCCCTGGCTCCAGCGCAGCACCCCCGCACCGCTCGCGATGAGTGCCGCGCCGAGGACCCGGTTCTTGAGGCGCACGAACCGCTCCGACAGGGCGACCGTGCCCAAGACATGCCCGGCCATCGCGTAAGCCACCAGGCAGAGCGCGAAAACACCGGTATAGAGCAAACCGTAGAGCACGGTCTGGCCGGCAAATCCGGACGTGGGCGTCACGAATTGCGGCAGGAAGGCGAGATAGAACACGAGCCCCTTCTGATTGGTGATCGAGGTCAGAAACGCCTGGCCCGCCAGCACCCGGTATGTCCGTTCGTCTGCTTGTGTTGCCGCGTCCGGATCGGCCGCACTGCGCAGGTATGAGGCGCCGAGCCAGATCAGGTAGAACCCGCCCGCTAGCTTGAGGACAAAAAGCGCGGTCTGCGATGCGCCGATCACCGCGCCAAGACCGAACGCGACGCCCATCACCATCACGGCGTTCGCGCTGACCGCACCGGCGATGAGCGCTGCCGGACGGCGCGCATCACGGCTCGTGGCATGCGCGAGGACCAGCAGGGTCGACGGCCCGGGCGCGGCACAGACAAGGGCCGCGGTCGGCAGGAAGAGGGCGAGGGTCAAGAAATCCATAGCAGAAGACTAGGCCGTCGCCGCATTGCTGTACAAGCGCAAGGCGAGAGCAGGGGCTTTACGTCGTGACGACGATATTACCGGTATGCGATTTGGCCATGAAGGCTTCCTGGGCAGCACCAAGTTCTGCAAGCGGAAAGGTCCGGGCGAGTAGGGGCTTCAGCAGCCCCTGCTCGATAAGCCCCACCAGCCGCTTCATGGTGCCCGGCGGAACGATGGTGGCGCCGGTCAGCTGCAGGTCCTTGTAGATCAGCTGCCGCAGGTTGAATTCGACCGTCGGCCCGGCGATGGCACCCGACGATGAGTAGCGGCCGCCCTGGCGCAGTGCGTCAATGAGTGCGGTGAACATGGATCCGCCGACCACGTCGAGGGCGACGTCGACCGGCCCGCCGGCAGCATCGCGTATGGCAGCTTCCAGATCGGGTTCATTCCGGTCGATCATGGTCTCCGCGCCGAGGTCGAGCAGGGTGCCGGCTTTTGCCGCGGCGGCGATGCCGATGACCCGGGCGCCGCGCAGGCGGCAGAGCTGGATCGCTGCGGATCCGACGCCGCCCGATGCACCGGCAATGACCACGGTCTCGCCCGGCTGCAGGCCGGTGCGCGCCACCAGGTTCTCCGCCGTCGTATAGGCGCAGGGAAATGTCGCGAGTTCTGCGTCTGAAAGCGCGCTCTCGAGCGCGATGGCGTTTTCACTGCGGACCGTGGTGTATTCCGCGAAACCCCCGTCGCATTCCGAGCCGAAATAGGCCGAGCGTGACGGATCGAGCCAGTCGCCTGTCGCCAGCAGCCACGGGTCGACCAACACGCGCTGTCCGATGCGCGACGCGTCCACGCCGTCGCCGACCGCAGCGATGGTGCCCGCAACGTCGGCCCCCTGGATGCGGGGGAAAGTGATGGCGCCGCCGCCCCAGGTGCCCGCTGCGGCGTCGGCCTCGGCAAATCCGCCCTTGCCGCCGCTGTCGGTGATGCCGTCCCTGACCTTATTCGAGTACCACGCTGTTCGCGTGTTGATGTCGGTGTTGTTGAGGCCGCAGGCGCCGACCCTGACCAGAACCTCGCCCGGTGCGGGGTCGGGCGTCGGCCAGTCTTCGCGGTACTCCAGCTTGTCCAGTCCGCCATGGCCGGTCAGCACGACGGCGCGCATGGTCTCGGGGATCGGGTCAGGCGGCGGCATGGGCATTCTCCTCGGCCTTGATCTGGATATTGTCGGGATCGAAGACCGGCCCGGCCAGAACCGTCGCCTGCCGGCGTTTTCCGAAGACCGAGACCTCAAGCTGCGTACCCAGCGTGCTGGCTGCAGGTTCGACGAAGGCAAGGGCCAGGCACTTTCCCGTCACGGGCCCCGTTCCGCCGGAGGTGACTGAACCTGTGAGGTGCCCATCGTGATAGACCGCTTCGCCACCCATGGCGTCTGCGTCCCCCGGCTCGACCTCGAGGTAGACGATTTGCGACGTCTCGCCTCTCTCGGCACGTCGCGCCACGGCGTCGCGGCCGATGAACGCCTTGTCCATCCGGACGAAACGCATCTGGCCGGTATGAACCGGGCTGGCATCGTTTGTGAGCTCATGCCCGCCGCGGTAGGCCTTCTCCAGGCGCATGAGATCGAGAGCCTTCGAGCCGAACGGCGTGATGCCGTGGGGCTGTCCGGCCTGCCATAGAGCGTCCCACAGATCGGCGAGCCGGTCATCGGGCGCATGCAGTTCCCAGGCTAGAGTGCCCGCAAAGGAGAGCCGCAATGCGATGACCGAGATGCCGGCGACATCGATCTCCCGGGCGGACAGCCAGGGGAAGCTCGCATTACCGAGGTCGGCGGACGTGCAGGCACCGAGCACGTCCCGGGCCCGCGGTCCAGCGATCGTCAGGATGCCGGTCTCGTCGGAGCGGTTGGTCACGGAAACGGCCTCGTCGCCGCGTTCGTGGAGCGTGAGCCAATCCCAGAGGCGGCGTTCTGACGGCGCACCGGTGACGAACCAGAACCGGTCGCCGGAGAGGCGCGCGATGACCGCTTCGCCTTCGATCGTGCCCTGGCAGTTCAGCAGCAGGGTCAGGCATGTGCCGCCTTCCTTGCGCGGAATGCGGTTGGCACAGAGCCGATCGAGAAAGGCTTGCGCGCCAGGACCGCTGATCTCGAACTTTGAGAAGGCAGAGAAGTCGCCCAGTCCGACGTTCTCATGCACAGCGCGGGCCTCGGTGAGCGCGATGTCATGCGACGGACCGCGTCGCCATGTCCGGGGTTCCGTTCTCTGCCATGTCTCGGGCGCATAGAGGCGCGGCCGCTCCCAGCCGCCCGCCTCTTCGCAGATCGCCCCGAGCGCGCTTGTCCGGCTGTGTGCTCCGGATTGGCGAATGCCGCGGCAGGTCTCGTACTGGTCTTGCGGGTAGGGCAGCGACAGCCGCGTCATGTAGTTCTCCCGCGCCCTGGCATGGGCATAGTCCGCGTCGGCCCAGATGCCGAACCGGCGGGGGTCGAAGCCGCGCATGGAGATTTCGGCGGTTCCGTCGATCATCCACTGGGCGAGGGCCCGGCCCATGCCGGGACCCCATGCGATGCCGACCGTGGCCCCGCAGGCGAGCCAGTAATTGCCGAGGCCGGGCGCCGGGCCGACCAGTGGCGCTCCGTCAGGCGTATAGGTGATGGCGCCATTGACGATCCGTTTGATACCCAGCTGCTCAAGACAGGCGAAGCGTTGAAAACACTTCTCGAGCCACGGCGTGATGCGGTCGAAATCGGGATCAAAAAGCTCGCTCTCGGAATCCCACGGACAGCCGTCGCGCCATCTGGCGCGTGCGTCGTGGGTGTCGTAAAGGCCGATCAGGGCGCCGGCCTGTTCCCGGCGCAGGTAGCCCGTGAAGTGATCGTCCCGCGTCACCGGAATCTCGTGATCCATCGCTGCGAACTGCGGCACGTCGTCGGTCACCACATAGTGGTGCTGCATCGGAACGATCGGCAGATCCAGCCCCGTGAAGGCGCCGATCTGCCGGGCGTGGTAGCCGCCGGCATTGACAACGTGCTCGGCGACGATCGTGCCTGTTTCGGTAACGACCTCCCATTCGCCCGAGCGGCAGCGCGTCACGTCGACGACCCTGTTGCGTCGGACGATCCCCGCGCCAAGCTGCCGAGCGCCCTTGGCCATGGCCTGGCAGGTTCCGGACGGATCGACATGGCCGTCGTCGGGCGTGTGGATGCCGCCGATGATGCCGGCCGTATCGTACAATGGATTGAGCGCGCTGATTTCGGCGGGCGTCACCCAGGTGCACTCCTGGCCGCGCGCAAGCACCGCGTCGCGCACGTGCAACAGCCAGTCCCGATGGTCTTCGCTTGAGGCGACGCGCAGGGACCCGCAGTTGTGCCAGCTCACCGCCTGGCCGGTCTCGGCCTCGATGCGCTTGTAGAGGTCGACCGCATAGTCGTGACAGTGCCCGAGCGCGTGTCCGGCGGTCATTCGGCTAACAAGGCCCGCCGCGTGCCACGTGGCGCCTGACGTCAGTTCCGCCTTCTCGACGAGAACGACATCGGTCCAACCGGCCCTGGCAAGGTGATAGAGAACGGCAACCCCCATGTTGCCGCCGCCAATCACCACCGCCCGCGCATGTGTCCGCATGGCGCCGCTCCGGGTTATTTGCTAACGCCTCAGCGTCACGGGCGTATTGGCCCAGACGATGACGGCAATGGTCGGGCCGGGGTTCCGGTATGTATGCGGAATGCTGGCCGGGAACGAGAAGCTGTCTCCGCGACGCAGCCGGAACACGTCTTCGTCGAGAACGAGTTCGATCTCGCCCTCAAGCACGATGCCGGCCTCCTCGCCCTTGTGGGTATAGAGGTCGTCTCCGGCCGTGCCGCCCGGCTCGTAGCGCGACATGCCGAGCGCAAGCTGGCCGTCGAGATTAGCGGACAGGAGGTAGTCCTCGACGCCCATGTAGTCTGTGGCGGAAAACCCGGAATAGCTGAGACGGCGGCGCCGGTCGGCGCGCACGATATAGGGCTTTTCGTCGGCGGGAACCGGGCCGTCGGTCTGGAAGAACCATCCGATCGGCACGGACAATGCCTCGGCGATGTCCTGAAGTGCCGTGATTGACGGGCGTGCAAGACCGCGTTCGATCTTTGAAATGAAGCTGACCGACTTGCCTGAGCGTTCGGCCAGTGCCTTCAAGGTCAGGCCGTGCGCCTTGCGCAGGGATCGCAATTCGTCGCCCAACAGGACAACCTCGTCGGACGCTTCCGGATTTGGATTCTGCTTGACACCCATGAAAATTATGACAGCATTTTTTTCATAGTGTTGCAATCCATGATCAGAAATTTGATTCATGCTGGGAACGCAGGCAAAGGGCGTGGGTGCGCGGGACGCTGCAATGGTGGCGAAGGTCGAGGCGCTGCTGGGCAAACATGGCGTTGCCCAGGCGTTCGCTCCGATCGAAGAAGCTTCCGGCCTTCCGAATGCCGCCTATTGGTCGCCCGAGTGGCTGGCGCTTGAGCAGGAACGCGTGTTTCGGCGCTCCTGGGTGTTTGCCGGTGCGGAGGCCGAGATCCCGGAAGCCGGCGACATGAAACCTGTCGAGATTGGCGGGGCGCCGCTGATTATTCTGAGGGATCGCGGGGGCACAGTACGCGGCTTTCACAACGTCTGCCGGCATCGCGGCGCAAAACTTCTCAACGAACCGTGCCGCAAGTCGTCGATAACGTGCCCCTATCACGCCTGGAACTATGGGCTGGACGGCAATCTCCGGGCGCGCCCGCACTTTCACGGCGCGGATCAGGTCGATCGTTTCGAGGACGGCGGCGGACCGCTGCTCGATCTGGTGTCTGTTCGCGTTGAGACCTGGAACGGCTGCATCTTCGCCAATGTCTCCGGCGATGCCGAACCGCTCGCCGACTGGCTGGCACCGCTGATCAAACGCACGACCTCTTATGATTTTTCCGCGATCCGCTGGGCAGGCAGGCTCGAATTTGAGGTGAAGGCGAACTGGAAGCTGGTCTACGAGAACTACATGGAGGGCTACCACGTCTTCGCCGTCCATCCGAGGCTGCTCAAGTTTGCACCCATGAACGTGCGCTGGTCAGGCGAATGGGACGGCCATGTTTTCTACAACGACTATGTGTTTCCGGAGATGGAGAAGGGGCGAGGAGAGGGACTGCCCCATTATCCCGGCCTCCCGGAGGAAGACGCGCAACGCGGCCTCTGGTTCCTGTGCTTTCCGCACTTTGCGGCAGAAGTCTTTCCCGACCAGTTCACGCTGCTGGTCTCCTATCCGGAAGCGCCCGACCGGACGCGCGAAGAGCTTCACGTCTTCCTCGTCGGCGATGCGGCCACGGCCGCAGAGTTTGAAAAGGAGCGCGAGGCGGTGATCGCCATGTGGGACGATCTCAACCGCGAGGATCTCGGCATGCTGGAGCTTCTGCAGCAGGGCCGGCGTTCGCCGGCCTATGACGGCGGACGCCTGTCACCCCACTGGGAGGGGCCGACACATGATTTCGGCCGCCGCATCATCGAAAAGATCATTGCTGCATGACGGACCTGTCTCCAGATCGCATGGTTCTCGATGACACGTGGAGCGATCTGCGCCGTCACCGCGACATGCCGGAAATCGATTTCGACCGCATGCACGACTACCGTCTCGGTCGGCTCAAGGACGCCCTCAGAAAGTCGGGCGCCGCCGTCTGCATCCTCGTCAATCCCATAAGCCTGCGTTACGCCGTGGACTACCGGAACTATGCCCTGTTCCAGTCGCACATCCCCACCACCTATCTGTTCGTGCCGGTTGAGGGGCCGCTTGTCATCCACGGCGCGTACGATCCGTCACCTGCCGTCGGCGATGTGCGGCACGGCCGGGCCATTTCCTATTTTGACGGCGGCCCCGAGCTTGCAGAACACGCCCGCCTGCTGGCCGACGACGTTGTCAATTACCTGAGCGAACTCGGCACCGACAATCGCCGCATCGCGATCGAGTACGTCAATCCGAGCATCACCCAGGCCCTCATGCAGCGGGGCCTGGAGGTCATTGACGGCGTCAACGTCGCGGAGGAAGCGCGTGTCATCAAGTCCGAAGACGAGATCGCCTGCATCCGCTGGGCGGCGGCCGTCGCCGAACTCGGCATTACGAAGATGACCGAGGCGATCCGGCCCGGCGTCTCCGAGGTCCAGCTCTGGGCGCTGCTCAACTATGCCAACCTCGCCAACAACGGCGACTGGCATGACGGCCGGATGCTGGCGTCCGGTCCGCGCATCAATCCGTGGTGTCAGGAAGCCTCCGAGCGGCGCGTCGAGGCGGGCGACCTCGTGGGTTTCGATACGGACATGATCGGCCCCCACGGGTATTTCGCGGATATCTCCCGCACCGTCTTCTGCGGTCCCGGGCGCCCGACCCGGCGCCAGAAGGAGCTGTTCCGGCATGCGCTCGACGAAGTCGAGTACAACATGACGCTGGTCAGGCCAGGCATCACGCTCACGGAATTCCAGGAGCGCGCCTACCGGCAGCGCGAGGAGTTTCACGAAAACGCGTATTCCTGCGTCATCCACGGCGTCGGCATGTGCGACGAGTACCCGCGGGTGAACCAGCCGTTCCGCGGTCCCACGCCCTACGAAGGCACGCTCGAGGCCGGCATGGTGATCTGCGTGGAGAGTTATTGCGGCGCAGTCGGCGAACGCGACGGCGTCAAGCTCGAGCAGCAGGTGCTGATCACCGGCGATGGCTGCGAGTTGCTATCACCGGTCCCGTTCGACGAGCAGCTGCTGGATTGAGGGGCGGTCGCGTCAATTCGACGAAAATGTCATCCTTGGCCGGGGCGAAGGCAAGGCCGAGGACCCATTGGCGGATGCTTCAGATCGAAGGTCGGATAAATGGGTTCCGGGTCAGGCCCGGAAAACGCCCTCGTTTCCTGGACTTGATCCAGGACCCATTGGCAGTTGCTGCGGAATGCTGATGGGATAAAGGGAGCCCGGGAAACGGAGCCGCGTTTCCCGGATGCGATGCGGTACGCAACGTTGCGGCGCAGATCCGGGATCGTTCCACGTTCCGTACGGTATCGGTAACCACCCCGGAATTCGCGCGCGCTCGTCCGGGGGCCGCCGGCCGCCTACTTCTTCTTCGTCAGGTCGATTGCCGGATAGGTGAAGGTCGGCACTGTCGGCTTGACCGGCGGCGGCTTGTGCTGGTGCGTACCCGAGGCCGACTTGCTCCATTGGCCGGTGGCCGGATTGATGATGTAGGTTTCCGTGCGGCCGCTGGAATAGTACCGCTTGCGCAGGATATTGCCCTTGTTGCGCGAGTCGAACTGCTTGAACGCGCCGGCCAGCCTGATGCGGCGCGGTTCCGCATGCGCCGCGCCGATGATCGAGGGGGCGCTGGCCAGTTTCGTCATGGGCGAATGGAACCACTGGCTGCTGTCGCCGTAGCGCACGAAGATGTCGCCGCCATTGTGCACCTCAAGCTCCATGTTGACGGTGCCCAGTTTCGTCTTGATGGGGATTTCGCCGCGATGCAGCGGGTTCTTGCCGAAATGCTTCTCAAACAGAACGACGTTGATCTTTTCGGCTTCGGATTTCGGCAGTTTCCGGATTTCCGCGATGATGTCGGCCCCGGCATTGATCAGCGCGGGCACGACAATCAGTATGCCGGTGACGCCCGCGATCCACGATGTAACCTTCCCGAAACCGCTGTTTTGGGGAGTCGATTCCACAGTCATTAGCTCCTCCCAGCTTGGCTATTGTGGGTCTGGCACTGTGCAGGAGAGCAGCAACTCAGGGTGTTGTCTGTGGGATTCATCACAACTCCCGGTATGCGGGGACGGGCGGTGAGGGCCCGCCTGGATCCCGGCCGGCATTTGCTGAATGCCTGGTGACGCCATACCCTCGCACGTGGGGGTGTTCCAAACCGGCGCGAGGCAATCATGCACGGCTATCCCACGGAACTGGAGATCAGGCCCAACGACTGGCCGCACGGCTTCAAGGACGATGCGCCCGGGAATGAGAAGCACTTTCTGTCGCGCGGATTCCTGATGGGGGCTCCGGCGGTGATATTCCCCTATCGCGGCATGGCGTCTGACGACTACTACGGCGCGGAAGAGCAGACAGCGGACCCGATCACGAACGCCCCGCTTCAGGATCCCGGCGGCGGAACCATCTATTTCGAGACCACGGACAAGGAACAGCTTGAAGCCATCTTTGCGGCAACGGCCGGACATACGCGCAACAACCGGTTTGCGGCCTTCGCGTTCCAGGCGAGCGATCCCGTCACCGAGCGCTATCTCGACCAGATGCGCATCGTCACCAACGCCGCGCTCTCGGGCGTGTTCGACGTCAATGAGGATGACCTGCCGGAAGAGCAGGCACTGACCGTCGGCGAGGCGTTGACCGGCTTCGTCGCTGCACAGGAAAACAAATGGAGCGAACCGGGCGAGACATTCCCGCGGCGTCTCGAGGGCTCCGCGGGCGGTGATGGCGACTGGGCCAAGGAAGCGCTCGCCTTCGGCTTCCATGTCGAGAACCGCTACTGGGGAGTCTGCCGCATCTGGAGCCGGCCCTGGCTGGTGACGAAGTAGGGTGCCCCGACACAGTATTGTGTTTCCCGGGTGCTGCGCAGCACGCAGTGATGCGCTGCTAAACCGGGATCGTTCCACATCGAAGCCTGAGTTCGCCACGGCCCCGGATCTCTAACGCGCTCGTGCGGGGAGCGGCCAGATCCCGAAGGCACGAGATTTTCGTGAAAAAGCTGCGTCCGACATTTTCGACAACAAGTGTCGCCTATCCGCCACAACGATTTGAAGTGCGTTAGTAATTGCGAAAGATAATTGTCGAATATTTGTGAATCTGATGTAAATGACAAGTTTTCGGTCTGCGGGCTCTGCAAAATGTTTTTGAAGCAGGAGCATTGTTCGCCATGTCCAGCCACACCTTCCTGTTTGGGGCCGGCCTTGTCGCCGGAGTAGCGCTCGCAACCTCCGTGATGCCTGCCGAGGCACATGACCTCGCCGATATGCCCGGCGTATCGATGTCCGTCGAGGGCCTTTTCCTTTGGCGCGATGATCCGGGTGGGACCACCTATGCACGCCCGTCTTCGGGACAGGGGTTCGTTGCGAAAGGATCCGATTTCGACCCCGATGCCGCTGCAGGCGTCCGGGCCATGATTGAATTTCCGGCCGCATCCCTGACCGGGGAATCTGACGGGAAGATCCAGATCGGCGGCTTTTTTGCCGGAGATTTCAGCGACCGGATCAGTTTTACCGATCCCGATGAAAACACGGACACGGCCTATTCCAGCGATCTTGGGGGCATAGTCAGTGCTGGGAACAACGACGAAGATGCCAGGGAAATAGCGGATCTTCGGATGAGGCTTGATACCCGTCTGGCCGGTGGCGAGATCAATTTCGCCCAAAATCCGGGCGCCCTCGCCAATATCGGCGGCGGACTGCGCGCCCTGATCGGTGCCCGGTACATCTACCTCGGTGAGCAACTCAACGGTACGGTTTTTGACGATACCATCGGGACTGAATATGACAATCATGAGATAGATATCGATGCCGAAAACCATCTCGTCGGTGCGCAGATCGGCTTCGAAACCAACCATCACATCGGCTCCGGCATCACTATCGGTGGCCGTCTGGTCGGCGGCCTGTTCGCCAACTTCATCACCCGCGACCGTCGCCTTGTTGACGTCAACACTCCCGCCAACCGTGTTGAAGATACGAAGAGCAAGACGGGCTTTTCGCAGATGGTGGAGTTTTCTCCCAAGATCGGATTTGCCCTCACGGAGAACATCAACCTGACGTTCGGCGGCATGGTGCTCTGGCTGAACGATGTCAGCGACGCCTCGGCTTACTGGAGCAACATGCTCAACGCCGGAGACCGCAAGATCCGCGACAACGAGAGCGTCTTGTTCTACGGCGCGACCGCGGGCCTGATGATCAACCTGAACTGATCGGTCCAGGCGGCCGGTTCAGCGCCTCCTGCCGGTGCGCCTGGCAGGAGGCTGCCGTATTTTGAGCCGGCCCTGGCTGGTGACGAAGTAGGGCATCGAATCTACCGGTGTCATGCTCGTGCTCGACACGAGCATCTGATCGCAGGACAGTAGACCCTCGGGTCAAGCCCGAGGGTGACAGTTTAATCGAAGCTACGACGTATCAGGATAACCACTAACCCTCGATCACCCCGACCGTCTTCTCCGGCTTCATGGCGCCGAGCCCGTCGGCGTCCGTGACGGACACGCAGATGCTGGCGAGCGTGCGTTCTTCCTCGTAGGGCCACGGCGTGCCGCGATGGAGCGTCGCCCGTTCATCCCAGATCAGCACGTCGCCGACCCGCCACTTATGGGCGTAAACGTGTTCGGGCAATGTTGCCTCTTCGATCAGCGTGTCGATCAGCGCTTCGCCCTCGGCTTGCGGAATGCCGTCGATACCGTAGGCGTGCGAAGCCAGATAGAGCGCGTCTTCCCCGGTGACCGGATTGCGCCACAGGGCATACCAGGCCTGATCCGGCCACCTGGCAAAGAGATCGTGTTCCGCGAGTGCGGGATCGATCTTGGCGCGGGAATGCGCGTAGCGGTGCCATACGACCGCATCCTTCACGCGCGCTTTCATTTCGTCCGGGAGACGCCGCCACGCGGCCCTCGTCGATACCAGTTCCGTTTCGCCGCCCTGCGACGGCAGCACACGTGCGGTGATGATGTTGGCGAGCGCAGGCACCGGCAGAAACGTGCTGTCCGTATGCCAAAGCTGGTTCGCCTTCAGGTTCAGCAACTGGTCGTCCGAGGCTCTGCCTAGCGCATTATGGGCCTGGCGGTTGGAAACCTTCGGCACGACAAATGCACCGTCGGCGGTGTCCTTGCGGTCTTCCACGGGACCGAACATGCGCCCGAGCCTGACGATGTCCGCATCATCCAAAGACTGGCCGCGGAACAGCAGCAGCGAAAACCGTTCGAACAGGTCGCGAACGCCGGGGTAGCCCTCATCCGGCGAGATTTTCGTGAGATCGACGCCTGTGACTTCGACTCCGAAATCGGCATGGAGCGGATGCGTGTCCATTGGGTTTGCCTCTGTCATCCCGGCGTGCCTGCGCACCGTCAATAAGTGCGATTACTATGCCGAAACCGGAGCAGCCTTGTCACCATCCCGGACATACGCCCTGAGCACACGTTCGAAATCACGGCACGGATTGTGGATCTGCGGCAGGGCGTGACCCTCATCGGACCGGCTCAGTGCCCAGAAATATGCCGCGATGGATCGCCGCACCGGGCCGAACTCGGAGCCGCTCAGCGCTTCGGTCGCGCGGTCGGCCGCAGCGTGAATC
The DNA here is from genome assembly GCA_965275905.1 of Hyphomicrobiales bacterium. Taxonomy (GTDB): domain Bacteria; phylum Pseudomonadota; class Alphaproteobacteria; order Rhizobiales; family JAJFHC01; genus CBDAQD01. The sequence continues at coordinate 44,713 of CBDHYJ010000059.1, forward strand.
TGTTCGGCGAGAAGCCTGTCCGCCATCATCGCCTCGCAAGATGCGCTTCGGATACAGGGCAAGGGCACGTCTCCCGACCGCGCTGCCGCTTCGGGCGCTGGTGCCTGATTCCGCGCGGCGAGATGGTTGGTCATGTCGGTGACGAGCATCATGGCCGAACTGCTGGTCGCCCAGGCGGCATCGGCAAGCTCTCTTCGGCGGCCATGCCAGTGGACGAACGCGTGCACCAGGCCCTGCGTGATGGCAACCAGGAGATGCGCGAAAATCAGGTCGACATGGTCCTGCGCGTCTCCGGACAGCATGGACGCGCGCCTGCCCGGGCCGCGGGCGGCCTTGGTCTGCCGCTCCAGCCAGTCGCCGTACCTGGCCCGCGCGTTCAGCGGGTCATGAACCAGGTGTTTGGCGGCGAAGTCGGCGCCGCCGATATGGTTGCGGCCCGCGCGCAGCGCGTCGGTGAGCCTGCGCTCGACCCGGATTTCCGCCGCAATGATCTCGTCCGGAGTACCGCCGGGCTTTGGCATATGCGTGACGAAACATCCGGAATCCAGCGCCAGGGCCGGGGCGGTGCCGTCGGCGACAAGCAGGTCCACCAGGCGCATGGCATTCGGCAGGTCGACTTCGTCCGCCGCCGTGATCGCGGCCGCGAGATCGTCGTCGCCCCAGACCTTGAGCATGAGAACGTGGATGAAATGCTGTTGCACGGCCTCGAGTTCGACGCGCAGGATTGCCTCAAGCCGGCGGCGTGTTGCGGGGTCCATTGTGCTTGTTGTCATTATCGGCCGCTCCGTCTTTACGCTGACTGACCGGGGTGTCCGGGCAGTGCCGCTTTTGCAGTTTACGACGCCTCTCCTGACAGCCTGTTGTCAGGGGGGCTGACGGTTCGGCCGCTGGTTCCCGCATATGCCATTGCCATCGGACCGCCGCGCATGCACCTTGCGCCAGTGTCAGGTATGCACTGATTGGGGCCGGAGCAAGAGCAATGGAGACGATTTCCGTACAATGTCGTGGCGGACGCATGTTTGACTTCGTTTCCGGGCGGACGGCACTGCTTGTCATCGACATGCAACGGGAGTTTTTCACCGACGAGGCCGGTCCCTGCGTGGATGAAATGCGCGCCATCATACCGCGCGCACAAAGGCTTCTGGAGACGGCCCGGACGCTCGGATGCCGCGTCATTCATACCCGTGAGAGCTATCAGCCGGACCTGAGCGACGTCTCAGCCTATCGCCGCTCCCTCGGTTATGTCGGGCGGGAGGAAGCGCTCGGGCGATTTTGCATCCTCGGCGAGCCGGGTCATGAGTTCGTGGAGGCGGTCCGGCCGGCCGCCGGCGAACCGGTGATCGACAAGGCGAGTTTCGGTGCATTCTATCAAACGGACCTGCATGATCGATTGCAGACGGCGGGTGTCGATCATCTGATCCTGTGCGGGGTCACAACCCAGTGCTGCGTGCATTCCACCCTGCGCGAGGCGGTGGACCGGGGGTACTGGTGCCTGACCGTCGCGGATTGCTGCGCGGCGACCGAGCCGGGGCTGCACGAGGCGGCCCTGAGCCTGATCGCCGGCGAGGGGCATCTGTTCGGCTGGGTGTGCGATCTCGAGGACGTGCAGCGGAGCGGCAGACCCTCGGGTCAAGCCCGAGGGTGACACAAAAATCGGATTTGCCTTATGCGTAGACCGCCACCGGTTCCCCGAGCCTGTCCTCGTCCGGTTCCATGCCGAGGCCGGGCCCGTCAGGCGCCGTGAAGCAGCCGTCGGTCGTGCGTGCGCCGCGGCCCGGTGCCGGATCCGGCACCACCATGTCCTGGCACGACCACACACCGAGGCAGGACGGGGCAGGGATGCTCTGCGCCATATGGGCGACGGCAGTGTCAGACAGAACCGTGCCGCCCGTGTCCATGATCAGCATAGTGATGCCGGTGGCGAGGCAGAAGTCGCGCATCGCGCGTGCCTTGGTCAGCCCGCCGACGCGGTTGAGCTTGATGTTCACGGTCTCCGCGATGCCTTGCCCCTGGATACGAATCAGGTCACCCAGTGTATGCAGGCCTTCATCGACACCGACCGGGTTATTGGTCTGGCGGCGGACCTGCGCGATCTCCTCAAGCGTCTCGCAGGGCTGCTCGTACCACGACGTGATGTTGCCGACCGTGTTCATGACCGTGATCGCCTCGCGCGGCAGCCAGGCCCGGTTGACGTCGTAGAAGATGATCTCGCCGGGCCGTTCGTTGTCGGCCAGATGCCGGATGCGCCCGATGTCGAGATGGACATCCGCGCCCACCTTGCAGGAATGCACCCGGTAGCCCATGTCTCGGAACCGCTGAACCTCCGCCAGCATCTCCTCCGGCGTGCCGGTCGACACGCTGGACGCGATCGGCACCGGATCGGGCTCGCGTGCGCCGAGCAGCGCGCAGACCGGCATCCCGGCGCGCTTGCCGAGAATGTCCCAGCAGGCAATGTCGAGCGCGGCCTTGATGTAAGGGTGGCCGGGCAGGGCGAGGTCGAGCGTGCGGTTGATGGCGTCGAGCTGGCACGGGTCCTGTCCGATGAGCAGCGGTGCCAGTTCCGCAAGCCCGGCGCGGATGCCCTTGCCGAACGCCGGCAGATAGGTCACGCCCCACGGGCAGCCTTCGCCCCAGCCGGTGAGGCCGGCGTCGGTCTCGATCCGCACGATGGTCGAGTCGAGCTGCTCGAACCGGAGCCGTCCGCCGGAGAGGTAATAGGGTTTGTGCAGCGGCAGGTCGAGCTGCCAGACGGATATGCGGGTGATCTTCATGGCTGCGCTCAATTGTAGACGGCGACCGGCTCGCCGAGAGCCTTGAAGTCGGGTTCGACCCCGAGCCCGGGCGCATCGGGCGCGTGGAGCTTGCCTTCCTCAGCAACCGGCCCGGGCGTGCCCGTTGACACCGTGTTGTAGTTGTGGAGGTCGGTTGTGTTGAACAGGAATTCGGACGGCGTAGATGCGGCGAAATGGGCAACAGCTGCGGTCGTAATTTCGCCGCCCCAGGTGTCTTCCGCGACGACGGACAGCCCGTGGCTGACCAGATAGTCACGCACCCGTCTTGCCTTGGTCAGGCCGCCATGGTTCGAGATTTTGAGGCACACGACCTCGGCAGCACGGTCGTGCACGATGCGCTCCGCGACATCCAGACCCGTGACGCACTCATCGAGCTTCATCGGCAGATCGCAGCGTGACCGCACGTGAAGGCATTCTTCGTAGGTGGGGCAGGGCTGTTCGATCATGATGCCCGTATCCCGCACCGCCCGGACCACACGAACCGCCTCGTTGACCGTCCAGCCGGTGTTGGCATCGGCATAGGCCGTTTCTTCGGGTTCGACGATCTCCGCCGCCATCATTATCTGATCGATATCGGCTCGCCAGTCATTGCCGACCTTGATCTGGAACTGGCGATAGCCGGCGGTCCGATGGGCATCAAGTTCCCGGGCCGCCTCAGCCTTCGATTTTTGTGGAATCACCCTGTACATTGGCGCGCCGTCGGTCAGCCGGCCGCCAAGCAGCGTGCAGACCGGCAAGCCGGTGCTCTTGCCGAGGATGTCCCAGCAGGCCGCATCGATGGCTGATTTGGCATACGGGTGCCCCTTGAGAGCGCCGTCCATCGACTTTTCGACGGCATGGAGCTCGCGCGGGTCGCGGCCAAGGAGAGCCGGCGCGAGCCGCGCAAGTGCCGGCACGATGCCCTCCGGGTAGGCGGCAAGATAGTTGCCGCCGATCGGGCAACACTCGCCGCAGCCTGATATTCCGGCATCGGTTTCAATCAGGATGACGGTACTGAGCGCGATACTGATGGCGTTACCGTGGCCCCAGAGGTAGGTGCCGCCGACATAAGGCAGATCCAGCTGCCAGGCCGATATCTTCGAGATCTTCACTGCGGCCGGTCGGACAATGGGTCACGGTGCCGGGGCCGATAGCGCCGTCGGTCTCGATTGACATTGGCCATGGCAATCCTCCCTTTCTCAAGGTGTCTCCAGGAGCGCCCCGCAGAGGGCCGGACCAGCGCTACCGTAGCCCACGCTCCTGGAGAACCTTGTCCGCCGCACGGAAACATTCGAGCGCCTGCGGCACACCGCAATAGATGCCGATCACGTGAATGATGGCACGGATCTCTTCCTTGGTGACACCGTTGTTGAGCGCGCCCCGGCAATGGGTTTCCCATTCGTGCATCTTGCCGAGCGCGCCGATCATGGCGAGGTTCATCATCGACCGGGTTTTCGGGTCGATGGTCTCGTCGCCCCAGCCGAAGCCCCAGCACCAGGCCGTCATCGCCTCCTGGAACGGACGCGTGAAGTCGTCGGCCGCCGCCAGATTTTTCTCGACATACTCAACGCCGACCACGGCTTTGCGCTTCTCAAGTCCCTTTTCGAACAGTTGTTCGTCCATCAAGCCTTCCTCAGTTCCCCATCGCGATGGCGATGTTTTTGGTCTGCACGTAGTTCCACAGAGCCTCGCGGCCCTTTTCCCGGCCGTAGCCGGATTTTCCGTAGCCGCCGAAAGGCGTCTCGACGCCGCCGGCGTACCATTCGTTGACGAAAATCTGGCCGGCTCTCACGGCGCGCGATGCCCGCATGGCGCGGTCGAGATCGGCCGTGAACACGCCGCCGACGAGACCGTAGTCGGTGCCGTTGGCGATCTCGATCGCCTCGGCGTCGCTGTTGAATTTCAGGACCGAGAGCACGGGGCCGAACACCTCGTCGCGGGCGATCGCCATATCCGGCTCGACGCCCGTGAACACCGTTGGTTCGAGGAACCAGCCGTCCCGGTTTAGCTTGCGGCCGCCGGCGGCGGCAGAGGCGCCCGCCCGTTCGGCGTCACCGCACATGCCTTCGGCACGGTCGCGCTGACGCTCCGAGATCATCGGCCCCATATTGTCGCCGAATTCGGTACGCTCGATGCCGGGACCGACGGACAGGCCCTTCGCGAGATCGACGACCCTGTCGACGACATCGTCGTGGACGTCCTCGTGGACGACCAGCCGCGACATGGCCGAACAGACCTGGCCGGCATTGAAGTAGATGCCCCACCGGACGGAGGACAGCAGGCTGTCCATGTCGGCGTCCGGATAGACGAGGGCGGCCGATTTGCCGCCCAGTTCGAGCACGCAGGGCACGACGTTCTGCGCGGCAGCGCTCGCGATGGCGATGCCGGTGGCCACGGACCCCGTGAACACGATCTGGTTGACGCCGGGATGCGCCGAGAGTGCAGCACCTGCCTGCGATCCGAGGCCGCACAGTATATTCACCGCGCCCTCCGGCAGTCCGACATGTTCCGCAGCCCTTGCCAGCCAGGCGTTGGTGAGCGGGTCGAGTTCCGGCGTCTTGATCACGCAGGCGTTTCCGGTGGCGAGGGCCGCCGACATCGACCTCGCGGTCATTTCCAGCGGATAGTTCCAGGGGATGACCTGTGCCGAGACCCCGTAGGGCTCGTAGACGGTGAAGTCGAAGTAGCCGTCGCCAAGCGGGATCGAGCGGCCTTCCAGCGTCTCCGCCTGGTTGCCGTAATACTCGAAATAGCGGGCCGCGCCTTCGATCTCGATGCGCGACTCCCAGAGCGGCTTACCGGCCTCAAGGGTCAGGACCGTGGCAATCTCGTCGGCGTTGTCGCGCAGGTAGTCGCCCATCTGGCGCACCATGCGGCCGCGATCGGCCGGGCGCATCGCCGTGAGCGCGCCGCTGTCATGGCATGCCCGCGCAGCCGCCACGGCACGGTCGACATCGGCCTCGTCGGCGAGGGCCTGCTCCGCCAGGGGCAGCCCGGTTGCAGGGTCCTCGACCGCCAGCCGCCCGGCACCGCCGTCGATCCAGGTTCCGCCGATGTAATTCTGCCAGTAGGGTTCGACGTCAGCCATCGACTCCCTCTCGCATCCACGCCTGGAGGTGACGGATGGAATGCTCCGAGTTGACGCCGCAATCCGGATCGAGCACCAGCGGACCCGGCCGGTATCCCCGGCTGCGCAGGCCGCGCTGCACGGATTCGACCAGGTGAATGTCTTCCTCGACCGTCGTGGCGCGATCCTGAACGGCGAGCCGGCGCACGACTTCCGAGTCTACGCCGCCGACCGTGTACCAGCCGCGCCAGACAACCACCTCGTCGGCGCTGACGGCGCGCCAGTGATAGGTGTTGAGCACGTTGCCGGGGTAGACCTGGAACGAGAACATCGGCCAGAGGAACCACGACGAGTAATCGCCGGCATGCGCATTCGCGTCCAGATCGATGGGATAGCTCATCTGGTCGAGGTTCTGGCATTCGGTGGTATGGCGCAGGCAATAGCCTTGCGGCTGAATGTCGTAGGTCTCCGGCTTGACCACGCCCTTAGCGAATGTCGGGTGATTGAGCGTGCAGTGATAGCACTCGGAGTAATTCTCGATCGAAACTTTCCAGTTGCAGTTTTCCCGGATCTCGACCCATTCCAGCGGTTTCAGGTCTTCGATATGCGGCACGAAGGCGCGCAGTTCCTCTTCAACATCCGGGAACCAGGTGCCCATCGGCTCGGCGTCCGGATCGAGGTTGACGAAAATGAAGCCGCAGAACACCTCGGTGCTGATCTCCGTCAGGCAGATCTCGCTTCGGTCGAAGCCGGGCACGGACCGGGTATTGGGCCCGCCGCGCAGTTCGCCGGACAACTCGTAGGTCCATGCATGGTAGGGGCACACGATCGTCCGGCAGTTTCCGGTGCCGGAAACCAACTCATGCGCGCGATGCTGGCACACGTTGTAGAAGGTGCGAATCTCGCCGTCCCGGCCCCTGATGGCGAAAAGGCTCTGCCCGGCAATCTCGAAGGCGAAGTAGTCACCGGGGTTTTCCAGCAAGGAGACGTGGCCTGCGAACTGCCAGGTGCGTGTCAGAACGCCTGACATCTCCTGCGCGAAGACCCCGGGGTCGGTGTAATAGCGTGCGTCGAGCGAGCGCACCGGCACCGGCGGATCGATCTCGGGTTTGTTCATGACCGCTCGTTCTCCTTCGTGTAAACGCCGAGTTCGTGACGGCGTTTGTGAAAACGTTCGATATTGGCAATCACGGCCTTGTCGGCGTCGGCGATGACGAAGGCCATCAGCGTTTCGAGCAGCGCGGAAAGAGCCACCGTCGATGTGAAGAACTGCGGCGTGTCCATCGGCACGACGAACCGGTGTTTGGCTTTTTCCAGTATGGGCGAGGCGAGGCTGTCCGAAAGACCGATCACCGTCATGCCGAGATCGTGCGCCAGCGAAACCGCTTCGACGACCTCGCGCCGGTAGGGCCTGAAGGTCATCGCGATCAGGACGTCGCCCGCCCTGGCCCGCACAAGCCCGTCGACCGGCAATGAGCCGTCGCGCGGGATCGCCGTCACCGTGTCGACCGCCATGCCGGCGAGATAGGCGAAATTCTGTGCGATGGCATTGGCGATGCCGACACCGAGCACGTAGGTCGTTCCGGCCTCGACAATCTCGTCGGCCGCAGCTTTGAGCGATTCCGCATCCGTCGCCGAGAACAGGCCTTCCACGTTGCTCATCGAAGCGGCGGCCATGTCGGCATAGAGCCCGCTCAGTTTTCCGCCCTCGGACAGCGACTGCAGCCAGCGCGCGCGATCGGGGAAGTTTTCCCGGCCCTGACGGATCTCCTCGCGGAAAGGCTTGCGGAATTCCTCGAACCCGTCGAAGCCGGCGGTGCGGGCCATGCGCACCAGGGTGTTCGGCTTGACGTTGGCCGCTTCGGCGATTTCCCGGATCGAGCTGACGCCGATCTCATTGGGGTTGTCCAGCACGTAAGCCGCCGCCTTGCGCAACTCGGGCGTGAGCTCGGGTAGTTCGTCCGCAAGCCGCTCCAGCACGTCGGTCGGAGCAGGAATCAGTTCTGATGGTACATTCATGTCATTCATGATTGACGAATGTACATTTGTACGATAGCTGTGTCTACGACAAACAGACGTACCGGAGTGCACTTTTATGGTACCTGCACACGCCCGTGTGGTGATCGTCGGCGGCGGAATTATGGGATGCGGCCTGGCTTATCATCTGGCTCACGAGGGCTGGTCCGACGTGGTTCTTCTGGAAAAGGCCGAGCTGACGTCGGGGTCGACCTGGCACGCGGCGGGCCAGATCACGCACTCGACGTCGAGCTTCTCGCTCGGCACGTGCGTCGGCTACAACATTGACCTCTATTCGGGCGCGCTGGAAGAAGAGACAGGGCAGTCGGTCACCTGGCATGGCTGCGGTTCCCTGAGGCTCGCCTACACCGAAGACGAAGCCGACTGGCTGAAACAGACCATGAGTGTGGGCCGCTCGCTCGGCTTTCCCATGGAGATCGTCGGGCCGGACCGCATCCGCGAACTGCATCCGTTCTACAATCTCGAAGGTGTGCTGGGCGCGCTCTACACGCCCGATGACGGCCATGTCGATCCGGCGGGCGTGACCTTCGCGCTGGCGCAGGGTGCGCGCCAGAAGGGTGCGAAGATCATCCGCCGCTGCCGGGTCACGGACATCAAGCTGCAGCCGAACGGCGAGTGGCGCGTCTACACCGAGCAGGGCGAAATCGCCTGCGAGCATGTGGTCAACGCTGCGGGAACCTATGCCCGCCAGATCGGCGAGATGGTCGGCCTCGATGTCCCGGCCACGTCGATGACGCACCATTACCTGATCACGGATACGGTTCCGGAGTTCATGGACCTCGACGCCGAACTCCCGGTCGTGCGCGACGACCGCCTGGTTTCGGGCTACATCCGCATGGAGCAGAAATCCGGTCTCATCGGCATCTATGAAAAGGCCAATCCCAACACGGTGTGGCTCGACGGTTGCCCGTGGGAGGCTGAGAACGAGCTGTTCGACCCGGACTACGACCGCATCATGCCCTGGCTTGAAAACGCGATGGAGCGCATGCCGGTGCTGGCCGAGCTCGGCATCAAGCGCGAGGTTCACGGCGCGATCTCCCATCCGCCGGACGGCAACCCGCTGATCGGCCCGGCGCCGGGCTTGCGCAATTTCTGGCTCGACTGCGGCTGCCAGATCGGCATCGGCTGGGGTCCCGGTCTGACCCGCGAACTTGCCCGCTGGATGGTGCACGGGGCCGCCAACATCAACATGCGCGACTACGATCCGCGCCGTTACGGCAGGTTCGCCGACAAGAGCTACCAGGTGACGAAGGCGAAGGAGGACTACCTGCTGCGCCACGAGATTCCGTTCCCGCATTTCAACCGGACCGAAGGCCGCCCGGTCAAGCCGAGCGCGCTCTATGGCCGCCTGCAGGAGAAGGGCGCCGTCTTCGAGGAGGTTTACGGCTGGGAGCGGCCGCGCTGGTTTGCCCGCAACGGGATCGAGCAGCGCGACTACTATTCGTTCCGGCGCGCGGCGTGGCACGACATGGTGGCCCATGAGGTCAAGGCCGTGCGCGAGCAGGCGGGCATCATGGACATCTCGGCCTTTGCCAAGGTCGAAGTCTCCGGTCCCGATGCCGCCGCCTTCCTCGACCGCCTGATCCCGAACCGGCTGCCGTCGCGGCCGGGCCGGATCGCGCTCACGCACCTGCTCGACGACGGCGGACGTATCGAGCTTGAGACCACGATCGTGCGCCTTGCCGACGACCGCTTCTACTTCACCTGTGCGGCATTCTTCGAGCAGCGGCTGGTCGATCACCTGGAAGGACACCGGCGCGATGACGAAGACGTCATGGTCACTAACAATGCCGACGACTGGGGGGCGCTGACGCTCAACGGACCGAAGGCGCGCGACATCCTCGGCGCGTGCACGCCGGCACCGCTCGGCAACAACGCCTTTCCCTGGCTGACGGCCCAGGAGATCGAGATTGCGGGCAAATCAATGTGGGCCTTCCGCATGTCCTATGCCGGTGAACTCGGCTGGGAGCTGCACGGTCCCCGCGAGTATCTGCCATTCGTCTATGACGCGCTGTGGGCGGCCGGCGAAGCACACGGCCTGGTCGATTACGGCTCCTTCGCCATGAACGCCATGCGCATGGAGAAGATGTTCAAGGGCGCGGGCGAGCTCACGAACGAGGTCACGCTGCCGGAAGCCGACGTCATGCGTTTCGTCAAGCTCGACAAGCCCGACTTTGTCGGCAAGGCGGCGACGGTAAAGGCAACGGAGGAGCCGTTGCGCTGGACCTGCGCGTACCTTGAAATCGAAGCCGACGGCGAGAATGACGGACATGGCGGGGAGGCGGTGCTCTCCAACGGCACCTGCATCGGCTCCACGACCTCCGTCGCATACGGTCACAGCACCGAAAAGCTGCTCGCCTTTGCCTATATCAAGCCCGAGCACGCCGAGCCCGGCACCGCGCTTGACGTCCTGATCATGAATGAGCGGCGCGCGGCCACCGTGCTTGGTGAGCCGGTCTACGACGCCGCCAACGAACGCCCGCGAAGCTGAGGGAGAAGACCCATGTCGCACGCAGAACTCGCGCCCGCCTCCAACACGCAGGAGGAGTATTACGACATCGCGGAAGCAACGCTGCCGGGCGCCGGTCTCGGCGGTTACGCGCTGCCCGAAGACGTCCGCTTCATCATCCGCGAGGGTCATGGCGGCCGTCTCGTCTCCATGGAGGGACGGGAATACGTCGATTTCGTTTGCGGGGCGGGGGCCACGATCATCGGCCACGATCACCCCGACGTCATCGAGGCGGTCAAGGCCCGGGCTTCCAAGGGCCTGCACTTCTTCGGTACCCTGAATGACGCCGCGGTCGAGCTGGCCGACGTTCTGGTGGCCGCAATTCCCTGCGCCGAGCGCATCATTTATACGACCACTGGCTCGGAGGCGACGTCCTACTGCATGCGTATTGCGCGGGCGGTGACAGGCAGGCCGAAGATCCTCAAGTTCGAGGGCGCCTATCACGGCAACCACGACTACGCGTCCTTCTCGCAGTTCCCGACGCGGCCGGCCAACTACCCCATGGCGACGGCCGATATCGGCGGCGTGCCCCAGGCCCTGCAGGACACCATGATGGTGGCGCCCTACAACGACCTCGACACGGTCGAGAGCATCCTGTCGGAGCATTCGGACGAGATCGCCGCGATCATCGTCGAGCCGGTCCAGCGCATCATTTTCCCGAAGCCCGGATTTCTCGAGGGTCTGCGCAGCCTCGCCGACAAGTACGGCGTGCTCCTGATCTTCGACGAGGTGGTCACCGGCTTCCGCCTGAGCCTCGGCGGCGCGCAGGGTTATTTCGGCGTCAAGCCGGATCTTGCGAGCTACGGCAAGATCGTCGGCGGCGGCGGGCCGCTCGGCTGTGTCGGCGGCCGGGCCGATCTGCTCGACGCCACCAACCCGAACCGCAAGGGCCGTGCCGACTACGCCTACATCAACGGCACGCTGCACGGCAATCCGATCGCCGCCGTGGCCGGTCTCGCGACCCTGCGCGTTCTGGAACAAACGGGTTTCTACGACGACTTCCATGCCCGTGCTGACACGTTCCGCGCCGCCATCCAGTCCGTGCTCGACAGCCACGGCCTTCCGGCCATCGTTCCGGGCAAGGCATCGTTCTGGCAGATCCTTTTCGCCGACGACGAGCCGTCCAACCAGATGGATGTGCTCAGCACCGACATGAAGCGCTCCGGCGCACTCGATGTCGAGCTTTTGCGCAACGGTGTCTACGTGCTGCCCAATGTGCGGCGCTTCTTCTCGGCCGCTCATGATGATGCGGATCTGGAAGCGACGGTCGAGGCATTCGGAAAGGCCTGCGCGGCGATCTGAGCGATTTGCCGCCTCAGAGCACTTTCCTGAAGTGGAAACGCCGGATGCCGCCGCCGATCGTCTTTAACGTCGGCGTCTCCGCGACCTCTTCGCCCGTGAGCGTGTATCCGCAGTCGCGATAGAGGCTGACGGCGGCATGCTGCAGTTCCGAGGTGCTGAGCCTGAGTTCTGCGGCGCCGGCGTCCCGGCACCGGTTTTCTGCGAAAGTCAGCATGAGACGGGCGATTCCCTGGCGGCGCGCATCGGGCGCGACATACATGCGGCGCAGTTCGAACGCGCCGTCGTCGTGACGTTCCAGCCCGAACATGCCGGCGAGTTGTCCGCGTTGCTCCGCGATCCAGAAGCTGCCGCCCTGATCCATGTAATAGGCCTTTATGCGGCCGATCTCCTGGCGAACCGACTCCTCGGCGTAGGTCTCGAAGCGGGCCTTGAAGTGTTCATGCGCCAGTTCCCGGTTGACCGCGACGAACAGATCACGGACCGGTCGGGCATCCTCGTCGGCATAGGCACGGATGTGGACGTCGTTGGTCATTGCGTTCCAGTTGGGGAGCCGAAACCGGCGGGACAAGCCCATGGACAACTCCAGCGGCCGAGATAGTTTGGCGGACGCCGCGCGATCCAGGCATCCAGTGCCTCGCGCATGTCGTGGGTCGGCACCATGCGGGCGAACTGTTCGCTCTCGATCGCCAGCCCTTCATCGATGCTTGCGTTCAGGCCGCGCGTGACGGCCGCGAGGATCCTCGATGCCGCTACAGGCGAGTGCCGCAGGATGCGGTCCGCAAGGTCAAGCGCTGCGGGCATGAGATCCTCATGCGGGACGACCTGGTTGACGAGGCCGATCTCGACGGCGCGTTGCGGCGAAAAGGGATCGCCCGTGAGCAGGAGTTCCAGGGCGCGCTTGCGGCCGGCCAGGCGCGGTAGCCGCTGCGTGCCGCCGAACGTGGGCGGAATGCCGATATTGATCTCGGGCTTGGCAAAGCTTGCCTGTTCGCTGGCCACCGCCAGATGCACGGCCTCCGTGATCTCGCAGCCGCCGCCGAAGGCGATGCCGTTCACAGCCGCGATGACGGGTTTCGGGAACGCCTCAAGTCGCGCCGTCATCGCCTGGCCACGCCGCACGAACGCCTTGACCGCAGCGTCGGGTCCCAGCTTCGTGCTTTCCGAGAACTCGTGAATGTCGGCGCCGGCCGAGAATGCCTTTTCGCCTGCGCCGGTAAGAATAACGGCACGGACTTCCGGATTGTCCTCGACGCGGTCGAGCGTTTCGACCAGCCGGTCGATCAGTTCGTAATTCAGCGCGTTCAGTTTCCCGGGCCGGTTCAGGGTCAGAATGGCCACGGCACCGCGTTGGTCGCGGATCACGGATTCAGTCATGTGTGTCTCCGGTCTTGCTGCGAAAATCTGCCGTGACCGTATTTTGCAATCGCCTTTAAAGTATACTCACTAGACGGTATACTTAATTTCATGCCACGGGATTCCAGCAAGACCCGCAAGTCGATAATCGATGCGGCCGGACGGCTCTTCTACGGCGAAGGTATCCGCGCCGTGAGCGTCGACAGCGTGGCCGAAGCGGCCGGCGTGACCAAGAAGACGCTGTATTACCACTTCGCCAGCAAGGATGATCTGATCGAGGCCTATCTGGACTCGCGGGATCAGCCGACACTCGACCTGTTCAGGCGCTGGTATGACGAAACTGAAGGTACGGTCGCCGACAAGGTCCGCGGCATGTTCGAACGGTTTGCGGAAGTTTCCGGCAGTACGCGCTGGAAGGGTTGCGGGTTCCTGCGGACAACCGCGGAACTGGCGGCGTTTCCGGGACATCCGGCAATCGCGGCCGGCGCACGGCACAAGAAACGCTTTGAGGCCTGGCTCGCGGCGATTCTCGAAGAAGCACAGGTTGCGCAGCCGGCGGCAATCGCCCGCCAGGTTGTCGTTCTGCTGGATGGTGCCGCGACCGTCATGCTGATTCACCGCGACGCGGATTACGTGCTTTCCGCTGCCGAACTGGCGGCAGGTCTTGTGCGAAACGCTGTAAAGCAGCCATGACTTGAAATTTGTTCACATCTGACGCAGATTTTGGGCATGGCAATTCCAAAGATGACGCTGCCGCCGTTCGCGGCACTGCGCGCATTTCATGCCGCGGCCACTCATGACCGCTACCGCGACGCTGCCGAGAGCCTCGGCGTCACGGAGTCCGCGATCAGCCACCAGGTGCGCCGGCTGGAGGAGTTTCTGCAGACCGCCCTGATTGACCGCTCGGGCGGCCGGCCGAAGCTAACGGATGCCGGACGGCGGTATCTGGAACAGATCGAGCCGCCGATGCGCCAGATCCAGGCCGCAACCGAAGCGTTCATGCCGGCAACCGGGCGGAGCGCTCTGCGCCTGACATTGCCTCCGTCGCTTGCCGCGACCTGGCTTATTCCACGGCTGGGGGCATTCGAGCGGGAAAACCCCGAAACAGACCTGCAGCTCATAACAACCACTCGGGTCATCGACCTTCGGCGCGACCAGGTAAACCTGGCAATTCGGCACGGAAGAGGCGAATGGAGCGATGTTGAAGCGACCTTTCTCCTTGCCGAGGCGGCGCTGCCGGTCTGTGCGCCAGGCTACCTCGATCCTCTGCCGGAAAAGCCCACTCAGGAGGTTCTCGGCAAGGTCCGTTTCATCACCAGTTCGCACTTCCCCGATGAATGGGAAGAATGGGCGAAGGCGCATGGTCTAGAGCCTCCGGGACTGAAGGATCTCGTCGCCTTCGACGCCATGGAACAGGTGCTCCAGGTGGCGGAAAACGGCCATGGACTGGCCATGGGGCGGCGTCCGATGGTCGATGACTGGCTTGCCAGCGGGCGTCTGATCGCACCATTCGGCAAAGCCGATCCGACCGGGGCCGCCTACTACCTGTGCCGCCCGGCGGAAACGGTTCCGACGGCGGCGGAACGCCGTCTCGAACGCTGGCTGGTCGCTATGGCGAAAGACTGGCAGGCGATTGCCGGTGATCTCCAGTAACATCATGACTTGAATTTTGTTCAAGTCATCCTGAACCGAAATCGATGGATTCCAGGGCCCGGGCGGCACATCTCCTGGACATGGTTGATGATCAAGGCTGATAGACCAGCCGGTTCAGGAAAGGATACCCGTCATGAGCACCGCAGCATCCGTTGCCGCCGCGTCCCGCGCAAGCAACGTCTTCGCGACGGTTTTTGCGCCGCTGAACTTCATCCGGCGCCAGGATACCAAGCCGTCATTCGAGAGTTCCGCCCTGACCGGCGGCGCACCGCGATATTCCTATGAAATGGAGGCGCACACCGTTCCCATTGCCGACATGCGTCCGTTTGCCGATGACCTGTCGCTCGACGAGGAAGGCTTCGAGCTGCTCACTGAACCGACCGCGGTGCGTGATTTCTATGACGATGATGCGGTCGGTCACTACTACCACGACGAGATCGAAACGCTTTTGCGCAGCCGGCTCGGCGCTGACCGCGTGGTTGTCTTCGATGCCACCCGGCGGTCCGACGGCGGCGGCGGTGCTGCGAACCCGGACGGCAAACGCGGACCGGCTGGCCAGCTCCATGTCGATTACACGGAAAAGAGCGGTCCCCAGCGTGCGAAGGACGTTCTGGGCGAGGAAGAATACGAGCGGCTGATCGCGTCCGGCGCCCGGATCGTGCAGGTCAATGTCTGGCGTCCGATCAAAGGGCCGGTCCAGCGCTCGCCTCTGGCGCTGGCGGATGCAGCCAGCGTGCGCAAGGGAGACCTCGTTGCCACGGACCAGATCTTTCCCGACCGCATCGGCGAGATTTACAACGTCGCCCAGTCGCCCACGCAGCGGTGGTACTACGCGCCGCACATGACGCCGGACGAAGTCCTGCTCATCAAGGGTTGGGACAGCCTCGACGACGGTCGCGCGCGCTTCACACCGCACGGCGCCTTCAATCCGCCGGAAGTCGACGATGATGCGCCCGCCAGGGAAAGCATCGAGATCAGGACTATCGTGATTATCGAGTAACGCCTCACCCGTGAGGCCGGTCCCGCGTCCTGATGCGCGGGGCCGGCGACCGCGTGTTCGACCTAGCGTGTCACCGCAAGCGGACCGCCGGACATGCGCCGCGCGTACCACAGCGTCAGTGCGGCGGCGGCCAGCAGCATCGGCGCGGCCCCGATGTTGACGGCGGCCCAGCCGATCCCGTGCAGCAGGCCCGCCGAGGCAAATGACGCCACGGCCGCAATGCCTGCGATCATCATTTCAGCAGCACCCTGAACCCGGCCGCGCTCCTCGGGCCGGTGCGAAGCGGTGATCATGGTTGTGCCGGCGGTGTACATGAAGTTCCAGCCGACCCCGAGCAGCGCCAGGGCAATGCCGAAATTGAGAAATGCGATGCCTGATGCGGCCACGGCAGCGCTCACGCCGAGCGTCACGGCGCCCGTCAGGGCGATTGCCGCCGCGCCGAAACGGTCGATCAGCCTGCCGGTGAAGAACGACGGCAGGAACATGCCGAGCACGTGCCACTGGATCACGGTGGCGGCGTCGGAAACCGGATAGTTGCAGGCGACCATGGCGAGCGGTGTCGCCAGCATCATCAGGATCATGACGCCGTGGCCGACACCGGCATTGGCAATCGCTGCAATGAAGATCGGCTGGCGCGCGATCTCGCCGAACGGCCGGCCGCCGGTGGCCGTCTGGGCAACCTCGGTCTTTTCTTCGATGAGGCCGATGATCAGCGCGATCGAAAGCAGGCTGAGCCCGGTGACCGCAAGGAAAGAGCCAGCGAACAACACCGGTGCGAACAGATCCTTCGACCAGATGGACAGGGTGGGGGCCGCCAGGGCGGCGATGATCCCGCCGGTCATGACGGTGGATACGGCCCTGCCGCGCCGGTCCGGCGCGACCGAGTCGGTGGCCGCCAGCCGGTAGTACTGGCCGATGGCCTGATAGATGCCGAGCACCGCGTTGCCGGCGCAGAACATAAGAAAGTCGCTCTGGAAAATCGCGATCGTTGAGATCACGCCTCCGGCAATTCCCGCCACGGCGCCCGCGGTGAATCCGGCGCGGCGGCCGAAGCGCTGCATGAATTGCGAGGCGGGCCGCGTCACGAAAATCATGGTGAGCGCGCCGAGGCCGGCCGGCAGTGTGGCAAGCGCCTTGTTTTCCGCAAGGATCTGGCCGACGAGGCCGGACATGGTGATGCCGATCATCAATGCCGCCCAGAACAGGGCCTGACAGACGGCAAGGAGGTATACGTTCCGCTCCGCGCGGTTGACTGACATTGGCCTGTCTCCTGTTTTATCCGGACCTGCCGCTCAGCCGGCGGGCATCGGCGTTCTTGTCCGGAATCGGTTGCGATAGTCCTGGGGGGGCACGTTGAGGTGACGCTGGAACACGCGCCGCAGCGTCTCGGGATGGCCGAAGCCGCATTTCGCCGCGATCACGGGCAGGGGGTCGGTACTCTCCTCAAGCGCGCGGCGGGCGGCATCGACCCGCGCCCGCTCGACGAATTTGGCCGGCGTCGAGCCGGTTTCGCGCGTGAACACCCGGGCAAAGTTGCGTGGGCTCATGGCCGCTCTTTCCGCCATTGCTTCGACGGAAAGCTCCGCGGTGAGATTGTCGAGGATCCAGTCCTGCACTGCGCGTATCGGCGTTTCCTCGCCCGCCTGTGCTTCCAGATGCGCGCTGAATTGGGACTGCCCGCCCGGCCGTTTGAGAAAGGCGACGATCTCGCGCGCCGTGGCGAGCGCCAGATGCCGCCCGCAGTCCTGCTCGACCAGCGCCAGTGCCAGGTCCATGCCCGCCGTTACCCCTGCGGAGGTGTAGACATCGCCGTCGCGGACGTGCAGTGCGTCGGGTTCCACTTCCACCGACGGGTGCCCCCGCGCGAGGTCGGCGCAGGCGCGCCAGTGCGTCGTCGCGCGCCGTTTGTCGAGGAGGCCGGCGGCGGCCAGGATGAACGCGCCGGTGCAGATCGATCCGATGCGCCGGATACGCGGAGCGATGTCGCGGAGTTGCTCGAGGATTTCTCCGTCTTCCGCGATTGCGCTGTTGCCGTCGCCGCCGGCGACCAGAAGCGTATCGAGATCATCGGGCGCCACGTCGCGCAGCGCGCGCGAGGCGACAACCTCGAAGCCTGGCGACATGCGGATCGGGCCCGCTTCGGGGCCAATGATTTCTGTAACGTAGGATACGCACGTACCGGGTTCGTCTTCGCCGATGAAGTTGCGCATGTACCGGCTGGCCGAGGCGAACACCTGAAGCGGCCCGACGACATCGAGACTGTTCGCGTCGGGATAGGCGAACATGGCGATGCGCAATTCGGGCCAGGAACGGGAAGGAGGGGCCATCGGGACCTCGGCAGGTTTATTGGACCTAGCCAGAATGGCAGGCGAGGGAAATGGCAGCAATGACAAAGATCCCACAGTTTCTGCCAGGCGACTTTGCGCTCGGAGATGACTTGCCATTGCATTCCAGATAACAGCTGCCGAAAGGCCACAGTTTGCTCGATGTCATCCTTGCCGGCGCGAATGCGACGGCGAGGATCCACTTATCCCATCACCAGGCTCAAGCCCCGCCAATGGACCCTCGGCCTCGCTGACGGCTCGGCCAAGGGTGACAGTATTTGACGCTCCTGCTCCCGGACACGCTCAGCCTTGGCCGGCCAGGTTTTCCACCGTCATCAAACCTTCAAGGTTGCGTCACCGGACTGAAACAGGGCCGTTCGATAGTCGTCATGTTTTGAGGATTCGGTGGGTTGCCCGGGGCATGACCCGGGCCTACACCAAACAAGAGCGGGAGAGACCGAAATGACGTCGAGGCTGGCACACGCCACGTTCGCATTGCTGTTTGCCATTGGGATCATCTTCTCCACCCATTCCGTTCGCGCCGAGCCGCTGCGTCTGGCGGTGACGGATGTCGAGGGACTGGAGCGGCTCCAGACCGAGTGGGGTCCGTTCAAGGCCGCGCTGGAAAAGGCGACGGGCCTGGAATTCAAGTTTCTGCCTGTAAACAACCGCACGGCTGCCGCCGAGGCCCTTCGCGCGAAGAAGGTCGACTTCGTCATTTCGGGACCGGCCGAGTATGTCGTGATCCACAAGCTGACGGACGCCAGGGCATTGATCGGATTCAGCCGGCCGGACTATTTCTGCGCCATCGTGGCGATGTCGAAGTCGCCGATCCTCAAGCCTGCCGACCTGAAGGGCAAGAAGGTGTCGTTCAAGGACGTCGGTTCGACGTCCGGTCACCTGTGTCCGATGCAGGTTCTTGCCGATTACGGCATCGATCCAATGAAGGACATCAAACGGGTGCACACGTCTCTCAACGTGCAGCACGAAGCGCTCAAGCGGGGCGATACCGCCGCCATGGGCGTTAACTACAACAGCTGGATCGCCAGGACCCGCGACAAGGACGGATCGGTACCGCCCGGCGCATTCCGCGTGATCGCGCGTTCCGGCGACCTGCCGAACGACATGCTGATGGTCGCCTCCCACGTCGATGCGGCGGTCGCCAAGAAGGTGGCTGACGCCATCGTCGACAATGAGAAGGCGATAGCCGACGCCATCCTCGCGCATGAGGAAAACGGCAAGTACAAGGGCATGACCTTCCTCAAGATATCCGACCAGGACTACGACGGGGTGCGCGACATGTATGCCACCATCGGCCATCCCCAGTACTCCAACTTCGTCGGTGACTGACGCCTTGCGCGGGCATCTGCAGGACAGGCGTGCGGCAGACAATGTCGCGCGCTTCCCCGTGCCCGCCCGCAATCCGGCTCCGGCGGATATCGAAGTCTCGGGTGCAACGAAGCGCTACGACACGAAGACGGTATTCGACGGGATCGGGTTCTCGGTCGGGCGCGGCCAGTCGGTCGCGCTGATCGGCTCAAACGGTGCCGGCAAGTCGACGCTCATGCGCGCCTGTGCCGGCCTCGTGCGGATCGATGCCGGCGGCATATCGATCCTGCAGAAGTCGTTGTCGCAGCTTGGCACGGCTGATCTGCGCCGGTTGAGAAGCCGGATCGGTTTCGTGTTCCAGCGCCACAATCTCGTGCCCCGGCACAGCGCCCTGACCAATACGGTGCATGGCGCGCTCGGGCGCGCGTGGGGTCCACGGCTTTGGACCCATCGCCTGGCTCCGCAGGACGTTCGCGAAGAGGCGCTCGACTGCCTGCGGCAGGTGGACCTTGCGGACATCGCGACACAGCGCTGCGATACGCTGTCGGGCGGCCAGTCCCAGAGGGTCGCGATCGCCAGGATGCTGATGCAGCGTCCCGAACTCATACTGGCGGACGAACCGGTTGCCAGCCTGGATCCTGCCGCCGGGCGCGAGGTCATGGAACTGCTCGTCCGGGTCACGCGCGAGCGCGGGCTCACGCTCCTGTTCTCGTCTCATCATCTCGATCACGCTCGTGTCCACGCCGACCGGATTATCGCTCTGAAAGGCGGCCGGATCGAATTTGACGGCCCGCCGAACGGCCTCAGCAGCGGACTGGTGCACGACATTTATGGCTGAAGGCCCGCAATCCGTTCCGGCTTCCGTCCGGATAGACGTTCCCGCGCGGTTCGAGCGTCCCGGGCTCGGGACCTTCGCGGCGTATCTCCTCGCCGTCCTGCTGATTGTCTGGTCCGCCTCGGGTGCCGGCTGGTCGTTCACCGATCTCATTGCCGGTATCCCCGCGATCGGCGATTTCCTGGCGCGCTCCTGGCCGCCCGATCTGAGCCGGATTGAGAACCTCTCGAAGGCCATGATCGAGACCTTCCAGATGGCGGTCATAGGCACATTCGCCGGCGTTATTCTCAGCGTCCCGCTGGCGATACTGGCGGCACGCGGTCTCGTCGGCGGCCGTATCCTCTATACTTTCAGCCGCGGCCTGATCGCCCTGTTCCGGACTGTCCCGGATCTGGTTTGGGCACTCATATTCGTCATTTCCGTCGGCCTCGGACCGTTTGCCGGAACGCTGGCGCTGACCGTCGACACGATCGGATTCTGCGGCCGGTTTTTTGCCGAAGCGATGGAGGACGTGGATCAGGGACCGCGCGAAGCCCTCACGGCGGTCGGTGCCCGCAAGGTTGACGTGGTCGCCTGCACCGTGATCCCGGCGGCCATGCCGGCCTTCATCACGACAAGCCTCTTTGCGCTGGAAAAGTCGACCCGCTCCTCCGTGATACTCGGGCTGGTCGGCGCGGGCGGCATCGGCCTCGAGCTCAAGGTGGCCATGGACCTGTTCGAGTATCCCCTGGCCGCAACGATAATCATCATGATTTTCGCGCTCGTTCTGATCGTCGAGCGGGCAGGGGCCATTTTGCGAAACCGGATACTTCAGACCTGAATGAGAGGATGGCAATGAAATCGACCGCGACAGCCTATCTGGACTGGAATGAACGCTGGCAGACCGGCGAGGGACGTGCCGAATGGAGCAAACCTGACACGTCGGTTGTGGAGGTCGCTGAACTGCTCCGGAGGCGTGGTGCCCGGACGGTTCTTGATCTGGGGTGCGGCATCGGCCGTCACGCGCTCTATCTGGCCGATCTCGGCTTCGAGGTTTCGGCCATAGACGGCAGCGACGCCGGTGTCCTGCAGTGCCGCCGCGAGGCCAAGAGCCGGGGCCTGACGATAAGGACCGACGTTGCCATGATGGACCATCTGCCGTTCGAGGACGCGTCGTTCGACTATGTGCTGTCGTTCAACGTGATCTATCACGGCGACCCGGACGTGGTGTCGGCGACAGTTGCAGAAATCCATCGCGTGCTGAAGCCAAACGGACTGTTCCAGGGCACGATGCTGTCCAAGCGCAACGACGCCTTCGGCAAGGGCCGGGAGGTGGCGCCGGACACCTGGGTGGACCCGCACGGCGGTGACGACAAGGCGCATCCCCACTTCTACTGCGACGCCGCCGGTCTGGTCGCGACGCTCGACGGTTTCGAACTGCTCCAACTGGAGGACAAGGAACACAAGCGGGCCGGTCACTGGCACTGGTACGTCCTGGCCGAACGCCTCGCCGCGGAAGATGGGCGCCCGGCGTAGCGCAGTCGCCCGGACGGTGCCGGTCAGTCCACGTCCGCTCGCTTGAGGCCGCGCTTGAAGCGGTCAAAGTAGAGGTTGGCCCAGCCGAATGCCCCGTCGGTGTTCCGGTAGTGCCCGACCTTGAAGTACTGGGTCGGGCCGCCGAAATCGTCATTGCCGATCTTGCCGGTGACACGGACGATATGGCGGCCGTCGGCCCACACCTCGATAATGCCGTTACCGTTCCGGTCGCCCTTGACGCGATAGCGCATGTCGACCCACCGCCGGGACGGATCCGGGAGAACGTGGTCCTGCGACGGCTCCACGCGGACACATTCCGGTTTCCCGTAATTCCCGAGGTCCGCGATGAACGGCAGCCGCTCGCTCTTCTGCCCGGTGATCGGGTCGCGGTCGACATCTGTTCCGGACGCGTCCGCTGCGAAGGCCTGCGTGCGATCGTAGTCGCCGGCGGCTTGGGCCACGATCACCCGTTTCCTGTCGCATTGGACGGAAATGTGGAAGACTCCGTTATCGAACCGCTGCGCGAGGAACGGACTGCCGCCGGTCTCCTCCTTCCACTGTGTGATCACCCAGCGCGTCGAGCCGGTTCTCGGGTACTGTCCTTCGATGTGGAAGGAGAAGGAGTACCAGACTTCGCGGCCGAAATCGCACCGCTTGGAATTGGCGATCCGCAGTTCGTGCTTGTGCCCGCTGCTGCCGTTCGTCGCGTCGCGGCGATCAAGTGAAATGACAAGCGCGGCCTTGCCTTCCTTGCGTTTGGCGGACTGGCTGGCGAAGCGATCGCGGGGTTTCATGCGCCCGACGTCCCAGTTTTCGGCGGTGGGCGACGCCTCCATCATGTCGGTGACGACGGGACATGCCGCCGCTCCGGCCTCCGCCGCTCCGGCCTCCGCCGCCACGGATCCGGGCAACGGGACGATGGCCATTGGCCCCGACAGGGCGAAAATCGCTATCCGCAAACTCCGGCGATTTGCCGGGTCTCCCGAGCGAGGCCTGAACATGCGCTATCCCCTTCCACCGGGTCCCGGGTGCCGGTGGCGAAACACCGCCACCGGCTTCAACGCGTTGACCTTCTTGATGCTGTCATGCCGGACGCGTTTGACGCGATCCGGCAGCCAGCCCGGACAGCCGCCCCTCGATTTGCCGCTGGACCCCGCGTTAAGCGCGGGGTGACATGCGGCGCTTCCGAAGGCCCGGACGGTATCAGTACAGCGCAACCGGATTTCCGGGCGAACCAGTGCCGCCCTTGATCTTCAGCGGTGACCAGACGAACAGGAACTCGTAGGCCTTGTCCGCTACAAGCTGGCTCAGGTCCATGTTTTCCAAGAACCAGATCCCGCGGCGCGTCTGCATCTGCACGTGGCACTCGAACGGGTCGGCTGCGTTCTCGCCCGGCACGGCCTCGACCGCCCAGACGTCGGCGCCAAGCAGGATCGCCTTGCTGTCGGCGATGAAGTTGCAGGCCGAAATCCCGAAACCCGGTTCGCCGGAGTTGAACGTCTTGACGCGCTCGGCCTTTTCCGCGGCGTCGAACTTGTCCCAGTCCTTCGGATGCCACAGGTCGCCGTGACCGGTATGCAGGAACACGCAGTCGCCTGCGCCGATCGGTGCAATGCCCTGGCGCCTGATCATCTCCTGAACGTCCTTGTCGGTCACGATGCCGGGGCTGGTCCTGCTGTCGGGGATCGGCAGCGTGCCGCCGCGATAGGCCACCGCGTCGAGCAGCACGCCGCGGCACACGTAGCCTTTCTCGGCGACATGTTCCACGCCGAGCGGACCCATGCCGTAGGCGCTGATACCCTTTTCCTTGCCCAGGAACCGGCCGTTATAGAAATACATGCCCTGCGAGGTGCGCACGCCGATATGGCCTGGACCGTCGAACTGCGTGCCGATCTGTCCGATTTCGGTGGAGACATATTCGTCGTTGTACATAAGCTCGTGCTTGCCGAACGGACCGCCTGTCGGCAGGCCCGGAATGGTCATGCGCCAGCCGCGGCTGCCGAATGCCGGCGCGTCTCCGGCATAGACCTTGCCGAGCGTCGCCACCTTGCCCTGCTTGACCAGGCCGACGGCCTTGAGCACGATTTCCGGCGTCGTGCGGTTGACCGCGCCCGCCTTGTCTTCGGCGCCCCATTCGCTGGGTGCCCACTTCTCGGTCAGCGGTGCGTCGTTGGCCGCGTGCGCCGATGTGGCGATGGTCATGGAGAGCGCCGCCGCGGCGCTCAGGCTGATAATCGATTTCATCCCCCGTCTCCTTTTTGGTTTTCAGATAAGCCCTTTCAGTGAAGTCACTGCCAGCCGCGCCTCAAGCGTAGGGGCTGCCGATGGTTACTGTCCAGAGCGGTGGGTCGAGGCGGCGCCTTGTGGTGTCGCTCTTGGTCGGCTGGTCCGTCAGGCTGTAGACTGTGGCAACTGTATCCACTGATCGGCTTCCGACGATGCTTCGCGTTGTCCTCCTTGCCGGACTGATGGCCGTTTTCCTGTTGACGAGTTCAACGGCAATCCGCGCCGGCGAAACAGTGTTTTTTGACCGGGCGTCCTTTCCGGAGAGGCCGGAGAAACTGCGTTTAAAGGGTCGTCTTGCCAAGCCGGACGGTGCGGGGCCGTTTGCGGCGGTTGTGCTGATGCACGGCTGCGGCGGCGTCTGGCGCTGGAACGCGGCGTGGGAGGACCGCCTTAAGGGCTGGGGATATGTCGTCCTCGATGTCGACAGCCTGGCTCCGCGAGGCTTCGGATCGATTTGCGACCACCCGGGAAGCCTCCGGGGCGAGGACAGGGCGCTCGACGCCCATGGCGCCAAGTCCTATTTGATGCGTCAGCCCTTCGTCGACGGAAACAGGATAGCCGTGATCGGCATGTCTCATGGCGGATGGGCCGTCCTGCATGCCCTGAGAACCTGGATCCGTTTTCGGCTGGACCTTCCGCCTTTCAAGGCCGGCATCGCGCTTTATCCGTGGTGCGACGACGCCTCCAAGCTCGACGCGCCTTTGCTGATTGCGATTGGCGAACTGGACAACTGGACGCCGGCCGAGCGCTGCAGGAGGTACGTTGCCGGTGCCGCCACATCCCACGAGTTGATCCTGAAGACCTATCCCGATGCCCATCATGTCTTCGATCTCAAGGATACCTGGGAGGTGATGGGTCCATACACTCTTCGATACAAGGCAGATGCCGCCGCCGACGCGATCGAGCGGATCAGGGCATTCCTCGCCAAGCACCTCTAGAGTGCACCGGGCTGGACACGAGCGTGAGCTTTCCGGCATGTCTAGTCCCGGTACAGGGGCCGGCGGCGCGCCGGCCCGGCAATCAGGGGATTGCGGGTGAACGGCCTGAGGGATGATTTCTTCAAACGCGGCTGGTGCCGGTTTCCGTTCGATCCGGCGCTGGCGGACTGGGTGGACCGCACGCTCCCGGCTGCGCGGGCTGCCGTCGCCGATCCGGCCAACGCCGAGTGGCTGCGGTGCGGCGGAACCTGGTTCGCCGGCGTCAATATTCTCGGCAATGACGGAAAGGGCGGGGTTCCGGGCGGCGTCCATCTGTCAGGTCTGGCCGTCGACTTTGTTCGCCAACATCTGGACCTGCCCGATTTCGAGTGGGAGTCGGCCCAGATCTCGATCTGTTATCCCGGCTATCCTCAACCCATGGACGCCGAACCCGAACCGGCGTTTCGCTACCGGCAGAAGCGCGACGCCGCCCATGTCGACGGGCTGCTGCCCGAGGGACCCGACCGCCGCCGGCATCTGCGGGAGTATCACGGTTTCCTGCTGGGCATCCCCATGGCCGAAACGAGCGCGGATGCATCGCCGTTCGTCATCTGGGAGGGATCACACGAGGTCATTCGCGAAAGCTTCCAGGAAGCCTTCGCGCACCGGCCGCCGGCCACCTGGGGCGATCTCGACATCACCGAGGCCTATCAGGCAACACGGCGCCGGATTTTCGACGCGTGCGACCGCGTCGAAGTTGCGGCGGCGCCCGGCGAGGCGTACCTCGTGCACAGGCTGGCCCTCCACGGGGTTGCACCCTGGGGCGCGGCCGCGCGGGCCGGCCCCGACGGGCGGATGATCGCCTATTTCAGGCCGGAGATCGGCGGCCCCGCCGACTGGCTGGAAGCGCCCTGACTTCGGGTCAGTTCCGGCTCGGGAAGATGCCGACCATGCAGATGATGGGATTCAGCGCGACAGACGGGGCGGCATACTGGTCCTTGCCGCCTTTGGTATTGCCGACCTGGTAGGTGCGGCGATCGCCAGGCCGCAGGCTGCCTCCGGATTTCGTTGTCCCGGTGCCGATGAGATGTCGGCCCCGCAGATCGGGAAGCCGGAAAGTCGTCCGGCCGTCGCCGCCATAGTAGGTCCCGAGCAGCGAAAACAGCGCCGAGTTCTGCGCAATCGGAATCGTCTGGCCATGCGCGAACGCCCAGCCGCGTGGTGCGAAATTGCTCGCGAACCAGCGGACTTCGCCAAGCATGCATTCAACTGCGGAGGCCGGTTTCGTCGTTGTTGTTCCGAGCGCAAGGGCAAGCAGGCCTGATACGGCGATCAGGCGCAGAGAATTCAGGACCTTCATCGATTCCCCTCAATCGTTGTGGTGTGACGCCAAATTGACCGATAATCAAAGCACGGGGGGATTCCAGGCGAAAGTCCTTAGCGACATGCGCAGGAAGCGTGGAAAACGATGCTGACCATCTGGGGCAGGCGCAGTTCGTTCAACCTGCAGAAAGTGATGTGGCTGGTCGACGAACTCGGCATTCCGCATCAGCATATCGAGGTGGGCGGACGCTTCGGCGGTTTGAACACGCCGGAATTCGGGGCGATGAACCCGCACCGGAAGGTCCCCGTCATCCGGGACGGCAACACCGTGGTCTGGGAATCCCATGCCATCCTGAGGTATCTGGCGGCGCGGTATTCCGCGAGCAGGTTCTGGCCGGATGATCCGTCAGCCCGCGCGCTGTCCGACCAGTGGATGGACTGGTCTCAGACCGTATTGCAGCCGGACTTTCTCATGGGAATATTCTGGGGCTTCTACCGGACACCGGAAGACCGCCGCAATCCGCAGGCGATCAGGCGCTGCGTCGGGCGTTGCGCTGGGCATTTCCGGTTGCTGAATGCGCTGCTCACGAACAGGGCCTATCTGCTGGGCGACTCTCTTTCGCTCGCGGACATCCCCATAGGCACGCACCTTTACCGGTATTTCAACCTGGAGATCGATCGCCCGGACGTGCCGCATGTCGAAGCTTGGTACGAACGGCTTCAGCAGCGACCGGCGTTCCGGAAGAATGTCATGGTGCCGTTCGACGAGCTATACGGTCGTCTTGAGTACTGACGCAGGACTGTCGGATTTTATTCCCAGCCGCGGTTGCGGATGTGGCGCCGGATGAGGTCCCGGACGAGCGGATTTTTGCTGCCCCGGCGCACTTTGGGGCGGGGCTCATCGGAGTCATTGCCCATGTTGAGGGCCGACTCGAGGCTCTGCCGCAAGCCGCCCAGGAGACCGCTGGTGCTGGGCGCTGGGCCTTCACCGTCGCGCAGGCGGGCGGCCAGATAGCGCTCTTCGAGATCCTGCAGGTCGGTCAGATCGATGTCCGGATCGTCAAAGATGTCGCTGTTGCGGTCGCCTTTGTAACCGGCTGCCGCGGCGAATTCTTCTTCGGCTTCGATGTCGCCGGCATAGTCCTCTTCCGGATACTCTTCGTCGTCGTATTCGGGGCCATGATCGTCGTCGTCGTATCCCCGGTCACGGCCTTCGTCATCGTCCTCCGGAATGTCCACAGGCTCGTCGTCCGCGGACTCGGCAACCACAAGATCTTCGTCATCCGCAATATCGTCCGCAGAGGACTCTTCTGCGGAGTCGTCGTCATCGGCATGGTCCGGATCGACGGCTTCCTCGACAGCGGCGTCTTCCTCGACAGCCTCGTCGTCCTCTACTGGACGCTCGTTGTCGGCACACACCGGCGTATCGCTTTCGGCATCGGTGTCTTCCGGCGCTTCGAATTTTTCACCACCAGCGAGGCCGGTGATGATCTGAACGTCCGACTTTTTCGCGCCGAGCGCTTTCGCGAGCACGGAAAGCTGCGTGGCCGTCATCTTCAGTGAAGATTCGGATCCACGGCCTTCGTCAGGCTCGCCGACAGTGAGATTGACTCCGACCTTGTCCAGGTCGAACTCGGATATATTCAGTTCAAATTTCTGTTTGGCCATTTGACGCTCCGACACCTGCACCGGGGATGGCCCGTGTCCTGGTATTTGGTTCGAGCGATTGCTGCTTCTTGAACTTGGTTGCCGGTGCGCAACCCGACCCGCCATCTTTCCCTAGGGGGTTGGGAAATGGCGGCGGGGCTGGTGCGCCCGGTCATCCATTCGGCTGTGCCGGCTGGATCAGCCGGCTGCCTGACGCTTGCGGACCGCTTCGGAGTGCTCGATGATTTCGGCATCCCGGCGGCCGTTCGACTTCTCGCCGTCGAATGCGCGATCGTCATTCGCCTGCGACGGGTCGACTTCAATACCGTTGCGCTGAACAGTGCTGAGGTCGATGTCGGCCTTGTCTGCGCCCAGAGCCTTCACGAATGCATCGAGTTCCGGCAGCGTCATGTGCAGGGTCGATGCGGACGAGACCTTTCCGGAGTCGCTGTCGCGAACAGACAGCACCAGGCTGACGTGGTCGAGATCAAATCCCGCAATATCGATACCAAGGTTGAGTGTGGTCATTTTCGCCTCCTAAACTCACGTACTCAATATGATCGGTATTCTTTTGTACCGGAGGCGAATGATGCATATCGGTGCCGGTGATGCTACGTAGACTGAATAGTAACCTAAACAGTTTAAGTTAATTTCCGTGCTTTATTTGAGATTGGGCAGTAGCCGTAAAGCGCCATTTTTATTGAGAAAATTCACTTAAATTACTGAAATATATATGTAAAATGTGATTTGAGGGGTGTGCGACGCCGGACGCGTTTACTACAATTGGATTAATGTAGACGACCTGTGATTATTTTGTTGCGGTTTCACCGGCCGTCCGGCGTTAACGGTCATTGAGGCGAAACAGCCCTGCAACGTCAGAGTGTTATGGCATTCGAACCGGTCATTTCGCGACCAGGTCGATATCTGCATCGGTAAAGCCGAATTCTTTGACAAGTGTCCGGTGAGCCGGCGACCCGAGGTAGGTCTCCAGAACGCCATCGACCGCATCTTTGAGTGCATTGTCCGATTTGGCAAACGCAAATGCACCGTATTCCGGCGGCTTTTCCTCGGACGGCACGTCGGCGACGGCGAGCGCAAGGTCGGGGTGCCGCTCCAGGTAGCCGCGATGCGCACGGGCGACGCTGGCATAGGCGTCCACAGCGCCTGACAACACGGCCCGGGCCGCATCTTCATAGGTATCGAAACGGGTGATGCGGGCGTCCGGAACCCCGTGGGCGAGTGCGGTGAGGTGCTGGACCTGATCGGAGATTACGGCGAGCCTGAGCGCCGAACCGGCACCCAGTGACCGGTAACCCTGAATGCCGTTCGGATTGCCGGCCTGCACCAGCAGCCCGTCACCGAGAGCCCAGACAGGCCGGCTGAAGTCCACGGTTTCTCGTCGCTCGGCCGTGGCAAACAGACCGGTCGTCATCGTCCAGCGGCCGTCGACAAGACCGGGGATCAGTTCCGCGAATTCCGTTTCGACCGGCACGAACGGACCGGCGCCGATACACTCCAGCACGTGGCGCGCAACTTCGACATCGCAGCCCGTGACCCGGCCATCCGCGGTTCGACAGCAGAACGGCGGCTCGATCAGATAGGCGAACTTCAGCTCATTGGCCCAGCGGTCAGCCACCGGCATTGTCTCCCTCTGCGCTCAGCGTCCTCGCCGTCTCCGTGATATGGGCCCACGCTTTCTCGATATGATCGTACGTCGTGTACGTCTGGCCGATATTGAAGCGGATCACGTACTGCCCGTTGACGCGAGTCTGGGTCAGATACACGCGGCCGCCGTCATTGAGCGTGTGCAACAGGCGTTCATTGAGTGCGTCGAGCGTCTCCTCGTGATCGATCCCTTCCGGCTTGTACCGGAACGACAGCAGCGCCAGCCGCCGCGGCGACGTCAGCTCGAAGTCCGGTGCGGCTTTGACCCAGCCCTCGAGCTCTTCAGTCCAGGCGATATGGGCGCGCACCATCTCCTGCAGCCGCTCGACGCCGTACGACCGGATGACGAACCACAGCTTGAGCGCCCGGAAACGGCGGCCGAGCGGCACCGACCAGTCCCGGTAGTCGATGACCTGCCCGGCTTCGCGGGACTTCAGGAACTCCGGCAGAATCGACAGGGTGCGCACCAGGGCGTCGGGGTCGCGCACGAAGTGGGCCGCACAGTCGAAATTCGTGAACAGCCATTTGTGGGGATTGAAGACGAAACTGTCGACATGCTCGATGCCGTCGATCATCCAGCGCTCTTCAGGAAGGATCAGCGCGCTTCCGGCCCAGGCCGCGTCCACATGCAGAAAAACGTTGTGTGTGCGGCATATTTCGCCGATCTCGCGCAGCGGGTCGACCGCGCCGACACCGGTGGCACCGACTGACGCGATCACGCAAGCCGGCACGACGCCGTTCGCAATGTCCGCTTCGATCGCGGAGCTGAGGGCTTCCGGGTCGAGAGAGAAGTCCTCCCGCACCGGGATCTTGCGCAGGTGTTCCGCGCCGAGCCCCGCGATCTTGACACCTTTCTCCGTCGCCGAATGGGTTTCGCCGGACGTATAGACGGCCAGCGGAGCGGTGGCCTTCAGGCCCCTCGCATTGGCTGCCCAGCCGGTGGCCTTCTCGCGCGCCGTGAGGATGGCGCACAGGATGGCGCCGGAGGCCGAATCCTGAATCACGCCGTGAAAGCCCGCAGGCAGGCCGATCATCTGCCGGACCCAGTCCAGCACCTTGGTTTCCATTTCGGTTGCGGCAGGTGAGGTCTGCCACAGCATGCATTGGGCGCCGAGCGTTGCGGTGAGCATCTCGGCGAGCACGGACGGCGGGCTTGCATTGGCGGTGAAATAGGCGAAGAAGTTCGGATGCTGCCAGTGCGTCATGCCGGGCAGTACATCCTGTTTGAAATCCTCGAAGATCGCGGTCATCGATTCGCCGGCGAGGGGAGGTGCGTCGGGGATCCTGGAGGCGATTTCGCCGGGCTTGACCTGGGCGCGAACCGGGTAGTCTTCGACGTTCTCCAGATAATCGGCCATCCAGTCGACAAATGCGTGGCCCTGGCTGCGGAACTCTTCGAAATCCATGTGAATTGTCCTGTGCTTGGAGACGGTTGCGGCGGTCTGCCTGCGACCGGCGTTGCAGGAGCGCAACAATATGGGGTCCGACGGCTTTCGCAAAGCATCCGGTAACGACCCGTTAACCATATTCGCCAAGCATGGATCCCGAGCGTCAGGCGATGCAGGGATCGCTGTAACCGGCGCACTGTGGAAATGGGGGATTGATGATGATTTTCGTATACGCTGCGGTTGCCTTTGTCGCCATCTGGTGCCTTGCAAAGGCGCTTGCCGGACCCGCCGGCCGTCTGGAAATGGTCGACCGCTACCGCAACGAGTTTCACGCCTCGATCGGTCCGCTCATGGCGTCCGAAGACCTGTTTCCGGAACATCGGATCCTGCTGGCCTACATGGAGGACAACGTCTCCAATCCGGACCTTCCGATGATGGCGCTGTCGAACCTCCTGACCGGGGATCGGCGTGAGCAGTTGGACTCTCCGCCGTCGTTTTGCCGCGACCTTGCGGCCGCGCAGAAGACGCTCCGCATGATCAGGCCGGACCTTGCGGCCCGCGTCGAACGCGCCGCCCGCGCCTACCTCCAGGCCAACACGGGACAGTTGCCGATGGTCGGAGGCCTGTGCCGCCGGCTGATGTGGCGCAAGGACCGTCTCGATATGGCCGTTCCCGGACTGGTCGAGGCCTACGAGGCCACGCTCGCCGCGCCGGCCAAGCGGATCTCCAAGGAATTGTCCGCGGCGTAACCAACGTCATCCGTTCCCCGGCCACCGAGCCGGGGCCAATTTATCCCCTCGGCAAACCGCAGCATTCGCCAATGGGTCCCTGTGTATTCGTGATGTGCGATTGTTGAAGTGGGTGGGAGACCGTTGGGTCCCTGGTCCGCTTTTGGCAAGACCGTGAGCCGGCGCGGTTCCCCACCCGTCTTGGATCAATAACCTGAACAGTTGCACGGGGCGTCTTACCTACGACCCCGCACCACAGGGACAGGCCTCATGACTTTACCCCACATTGTGATCGGTTGCGACATCTCCAAAGCTCACCTCGATCTGTTCGATACCGGACAGGGCAAAGCCCACCGCATTGCCAATGACCGCGAAGCCATTGCCACCTGGCTCGACGGTCTTGACCGGCGTGACGTGTTCGTGGTGTTCGAAGCCACTGGCGGATACGATGCTCTGCTGAGCGGGATGCTCGAAGATGCGGGCATTGCCTTTGCCCGGGTCAATCCGGCCAGGGCCCGGGACTTCGCCCGTGCCGCGGGCTATCTGGCCAAGACCGACACCGTCGATGCCCGCATGCTGGCGGAGATGGGCTGCCGCCTCGAGCTTGAACCCGCACCCGCCTCCTGTCCCCGAAAATGCAGGCTCTACAGCCTGTTGCGCCGCCGAGACCAGTTGGTCGAGATGCGAAAGCAGGAAAAGACCCGGCTCAAGCAGACCGCAGAGGGGGACATCGCGGACGACATCAACGATCACATCGATGCGCTCACACGGCGCATCAAACACCTTGAACAGACCATCGCAGCGCTGATCGAGACCGACACCGGCCTCAAGGACGACTACCAACTGGTGTCGTCGATCCCGGGCATCGGCCCGGTCACGGCCACCGTCTTGCTCGGCCTCATGCCCGAACTGGGACAGATCACACGCAGAGCCGTGGCCGCACTGGCAGGTCTTGCTCCACTCAACAATGACAGTGGCCTCAAGCGTGGTCATAGATCCATCAAAGGCGGCAGGCGACGAGTGCGACAGGCGCTCTACATGGCCGCCGTCGTTGCAATCAGAGGGGACAATCGCTTCGCCAGATTCTATCGCAAGCTGAAATCCAGAGGTGCACCGGCCAAGCTCGCGCTCATCGCCGTAGCGCGAAAGATGCTGGTCACGGCCAATGCCATCATGAAAACCAGAACGCCATTCTCGACACAGACATAAATACAGTTGCCGGATCAAGTCCGGGAAACGGGGCGATGTCATAGCCGACGGAAAGTAGTCCACGCATTCGTATCCTTGCCAAACAGAACAAGGACACGTCATGGCTGAGGCTTACATCTACATTCTCGCCAGCCGGAGAAACGGAACCCTCTATGTGGGTGTGACCACGGACCTCGCCCGACGCATAGTGCAGCACCGGAACGGTCAGGCGGGCGGCTTCGCTGCCAAGTACAAGGTCCACCGCCTCGTCCACGCGGAGCCATTCGACGACATCGCGACCGCGCGACGGCGGGAGAAGGCACTGAAAGGCTGGAAGCGTGCCTGGAAGATCGAACTCATCGAACGCGACAACCCAGAATGGCGCGACCTGTTTGAAGATCTCCAGTTATAACTGGTGTGTTCCCCGGCCACCGAGCCGGGGCCTATTTATCCTCTCGGCAAACCGCAGCAGTCGCCAATGGGTCCCGGATCAGGTCCGGGAAACGGGGATGCGCATCCTCGGCTCACTGCCGACTCCTCAGGTGTCACCCTCGGGCTTGACCCGAGGGTCTTCTGTCCGCCGCAAGGATGACAGCTGAATGGTCACCATTCCGCAGCACAGCAGCGAAATAACACAACACGCTCCGGTTGATTCAGGTCAAAGTATACACGCGCCACAATCTGTTCAAATTACCCTGCAACAAATGCCTCGCCGGTCTGAGCGGCACCCGGGACCGGCACCAAGGAGCAAGGCATGTTCGGCGCGAAATTCACCCTTGGAACCCTCGGCGGTTTCAGGATCCAGGCAGATGTGACCTGGATTCCCCTGGCGCTGCTCGTGCTGTGGTCGCTGTCAGCCAACTATTTTCCGGATGCAGCGCCCGGACTTTCGGTGTCTGTCTACTGGCAGATGGGCGTTGCCGGTGCGGCGGGCCTGTTTCTTTCCCTGATCCTGCATGAGCTGTCCCATTCGCTGGTTGCCCGCCGCTACGGACTGCCCATACGCGGCATCACGCTCTTTCTGTTCGGTGGTGTGGCCGAACTCGAGGAAGAGCCCGGCAATGCGGCCGCCGAGTTCTGGATGGCCGCGGCCGGTCCCGCTGCAAGCTTCGTTCTCGCGGCGGCCTTCTGGTTCCTCGCCCTCGGTGTCGGCGTGATTTCGGAATCCGCGCCCCTGATCGCCGTGCTGCGCTACCTCGCCATGGTCAACCTCCTGCTGGCGGTATTCAACCTCGTGCCGGCCTTTCCTCTCGACGGCGGCCGCATGTTTCGCTCGGCGGTCTGGTGGCTGAAGGACGATCTGGATGTCGCCACCCGGCTCGCCGTGCGCTCGGGCGAGGTATTCGGCTGGGTGATGGTCGGCCTCGGCATCCTGCTTGTGGCGACGGGTAACCCCACCGCCGGGCTGTGGCAGATCGTGCTGGGCCTGTTCCTGCGTGGCGCGGCATCGGCGGCGCGCAGCCAGTTCGTGACACGTCGCGCGTTGTCCGGATTGCCGGTCAGCCGCTTCATGACCACCAATCCGATCACGGTGCCGGCGGACACTTCCGTGGAGCGGTTTGTCGAGGACTATGTTCTCGGCCGCCACCACAGCGGATTTCCCGTCGTCGACGAAAAGGGGCTGATCGGTTTCATCACGGCCAGCAAGGCCAAGTTCCTGCCGCGCGAACAGTGGCCGGACATTCCGGTCCGGAACCTTGCCGAGCCGGTCAGCACGGACAACACGACAATTCCGCCCGCGGATGCGCACGAGGCGCTCCGCATGATGGCGCGGACCGGCAACAGGAAACTCATGGTCGTATCGCACAACGAGCTTGTCGGCGTCCTATCCTTGTCCGATCTCCTGAAATTCCTGACGTTGAAGACCGAACTGGAAGCCTGAAGGGCAATCACCCCCGGAGGGCAGCGCTCCGGGGGTGACGCGGACGGGATGGCCTGCCACGGCTGCCGGGCGCGGCCGGCGGCTTTGGCGGCGGCGACACATGCAGCAGGTTGCATGCCGCCGGGGGGCATTCGGCATCCAACGCAAACGAATATGCCGCGCCCTTGATTGACCTATCCCGCCATCGGGATACGAGGAGGAGAACCGTGACCAACGG
Source organism: Hyphomicrobiales bacterium (assembly GCA_965275905.1). Taxonomy (GTDB): domain Bacteria; phylum Pseudomonadota; class Alphaproteobacteria; order Rhizobiales; family JAJFHC01; genus CBDAQD01. The sequence goes on from CBDHYJ010000059.1 coordinate 79,649, forward strand.
TGCTCTTGTGGGGTTTGTCGCGGCGGCGCGGAAAATGGTTCAATCAAACCGCAGATCGGCGAGAATTATTTTTGGCGGGCTGTCACCGGCTCGTGACTTGACGCAAGGCAGCGTCCCGTCAACGATGCCTGTGCGGACTTCACCGCAGCGGCTTCACCGACATTCAGCAGGGGACAATATAGTCATGCGCACTCTTCCCAATTGTCTAGGCGCCTGCCTTTTCGCTCTTTTTCTGGCCGTGGCGACGGCGCCGGCGGACGGGTTCGTCCGCGAAGGCTGGGTTGTCAAGGAGACCGGCCACTCCTATGCCGATCTCATAAAGCGCATCGACGCCGCCGCTAAGGCGAACAAGATCGGAATTGTCACGCGCGCATCCGCCACGGTCGGCGCCAAGCGTGTTCTGAACAAGACGATCCCGGGCAACATGGTGATCGGGCTCTACCATCCGCGCTTCGCCGTGCGCATGCTCGACGCCAGCATTGCCGCCGGGATCGAAGCGCCGATCCGGCTTTACGTGACCGAAAAGGCCGACGGGAAGGCGATACTGTCCTACAAGACCCCGTCGTCGGTCTTTGCGCCCTACATGGACGAGGGCGGCGAGAAGCTGAAGGCGCTGGCAACGGAACTGGACGACTTGTTTCTGAAGATCGCGACGGAAGCCGCCGGGAGTTAGCTGCCACGCCGGACTACGTCTGGTTGGCTATTTCCACGAGATTGCCGTCCGGGTCGCGGATATAGATTGATGTCAGCGGACCAGTGGCGCCCGTGCGCGGCACGGGGCCTTCCTCGATTGCGATGCCACGGGCGGCGAGGTGCGAGACAACTTCACCGAGCGGCGTGTCGGTCGTCAGGCAGAAGTCTCCCGATCCCGGCGTCGGCACACGCGATTTCGGCTCGAATTCGCGCCCCGCTTCGTGCAGGTTGATCTTGTGTTCCCCGAAACAGAGTGCGGTGCGCCCTTCGCCGAAGGTGACGGCCTTCATGCCGAGCGCTTGTTCGTAAAATGTGCAGGTGGCCTCGATCGAGGCGACCGTGAGTACGAAATGGTCGATCTTCATCCGCTCTTTTCCGTGTTTTCCGACACTGCCGGTTTCTGAATCCTGAGTATTCGGAACAGGACAGGGGCCGCAAAGGTAATGAGCATGATCCTCAGGAAATGCAAAGTCGCGACGTAACCCACATTGAATCCGAGCCCGAATGCGACAAGGCTCATCTCCGTGAGCCCGCCCGGCGCGTAAGCCAGGATACCGGCGAACAGGGGCACGTCGGTAAGCCACAGCGCGCATAGCGCGATGACGACCGTGATGATCATCATCAGGGCAACGAAGCCCGAGGAAATCACTATTGCGCGCAGGATTTCGGAGGGGCCGATCCCCGAAAAACGCGCACCGATCGAGGCGCCGAGGACCACCTGCGCAATGATGACGAGGATCGCGGGCGGATAGATCTGGCTGAGGCCCGTGATGTGGAGGACGGAGCTGGCGAACATCGGGCCGACGATGGCCGCACCCGGCAGCCGCGCGGCGGAGGCGGCGGCCCAGCCGGCAAGCGCCGAGACCGCGAGTACGGCGGCATCGAGCGGTGCCACATCGGCGATCCGCCCCTGCATCAGCGGGGCCACGGCGCCGCTGTCGCCGCCGGCAAGCCATCTGATCGCGAAGGGCAGCGTCATGACGACGATGACGACCCGCGCCGCCTGCATCAGCGCAACGCGGGAGGCGTCCGCGCCGATATCGTCGGCATAGGCGGTCATGGTGTACATGCCGCCCGGGGTGGCCGAGAAGAAGGCCGTGCTGCGGTCCACGCCGCCGACCCGCGTGAAGTAGTAGAAGCCGACCAGCGAGGCGGCCACGATGTAGGGGACCAGAAGCGCCACGCTGATCGCCATCTCCCGGGCCTGCGACAGCAGTTCCGGAGTGAGCGTACTGCCGAGCAGGACACCCAGGATGACGCGCATAGGGTTGATCACCTGGATCGGCACGGTGAGGCGAAGGTTGCACAGGGTGGCGGCAACGCAGGCGCCCATCGAGCCGAGCATCCAGGGCAAGGGAACGCCCATGATCGAGGCGAGCGCCCCGCCGCCTGCGCCGATGGCGAGTGCCATGGCGATAGCGAGCAGAGGAAAGGCGCGTTGAGCGGGCTGATTGGCCATCTTGAGCGGCGGCCTTTGAATGAAATCGGTCACCCGAAGCGTGAGAGCGTGTCGATGGCGGTCCAAGGCGAACCGGCCTAACTCTATATGCCCGACAACTTCGGCTGACTGCAAGCCGGGAGGCCGTCGCCGCGCCTCCGGCACGCAGGCGACACACGACAATATGCGGGTCCCACCAAGCCCTCGTGCAAAAAAAATGATCCGGCGGCGATCATGCGGCGTAACCCCGGACACGAGCATTGGGAAGCCGGCTTCCAATTGCTTTCGTAAACATCCACGAATTCAAATTGCAACTGGGAGCTAATTCATGAAATTCACCAGGATCATTGCTGCTGCGGCAGTGGCCATCGGCCTGAGCACAGCATCGTCAAAGGCCGCCGACATCGTCGACACGGCCGTGACCGCCGGCCAGTTCAACACGTTGCTCGCCGCCGCGCAGGCCGCCGGCCTTGCAGGCGCGCTGAAGGGCGAGGGCCCGCTCACGGTCTTCGCGCCGACGGATGCGGCTTTCGCGAAACTTCCGGAGGGTACAATCGAGAGCCTACTGAAGCCTGAAAACAAGGACAAGCTGGTCGCGATCCTGACCTACCACGTCCTGCCGAGGAAGCTGACCGCCAACATGATTCCCGGCGGACGTACGCCGGTCCGGACCCTGAATTCGTCGGCACGCACGCTCAAGGTGGTCAAGTCCGCCGGTGGCGTCACGGTTGACGGCGCCAATGTCGTGGCCGCGGACGTGAACGCATCCAACGGCGTCATCCACGTCATCGACTCGGTGCTTCTGCCGAAGCCGCGCAAGGCCGCAAGCAAGGCGCGCAAGCATCACCGCTCGGCCCGCAAGACCCACTCGGTGGCTCCTGCCGCCGCGCCTGCGCGCCACGGCTTCCGCTCCAGCAAGTTCGGCGATCCGCGTGACCGCCGCTGGGACGGCTACCGTTTCTCCAGTGCTGAAAAGTACTGGTACTAAGTCTACTAAGCCCGCTAAATTCCCCTCTAGCGGCATTGCCCCGGCGTAACCCGCCGGGGCTTTTTTGTTGCCCGGACATACAGAAAACCCCGGGGCCGGGCCCGGGGTTGATCCGTGGTGCTGTCGTTTAGCGGGTATACGGTCAGCCGCCTGGCGTATGGGCCGCGACCTTCTGTGCATAGGGACGGAACTTGAGGGCAACCTTGCCGCCCTTGATGGCCTGGTACCAGCTGCCCGACCGCCTGATCGCGCCGCAGCGCGTCTTGCCGTCGCCCCAGCTTGAGAACTTCACGCAGAGCGCGTTGCCCTTGACCCACCAGCGGCCCTTGTCGCTCGCGATCATGACCGAACCGGTCATCGTGCCGTTAGCGCGCGCGCGGATCGTGACGCTGTGGCCGTCGACCCGGGCCTGATAGGTGCCGGGAAAGAGTTTCTTGATGGCCCCCGCCGAAAGCGTTTCTGCCGATGCTGGCGCCGCGCCAGCGAATGAAATGAAGAAAAGTGCGGCCCCCACCGCTTTAAGATGCTTGAACATTGGCCTCTCCGGGGTCGTTCAGGTTGCCCTGTCCCATTACGCAAGAAGAGGGCCAGAGCCTCGGCATGCTGGAAAATTAGCTGTTTTCCGGGAAAAACGGGATCGGGTGCGTGTGTGTGAGCGCGCGGTTTAGGCGGCAATTACGGCAAAGGTGTGGCGGAATGCGCCAATCGACATTGCCCGCTGCGCTGGTATGTTTCGAATTGACACATGTTCAAGCTGAAGCCGGTCCGAACAAATCTGATAACGTGGGTTCATGGGAGCAAAAACACTGAAGATCCGCCCGTTTTGGCGCACGGTCACCGTGCTTGTGGCGCTGGTCACATTGTTCGCTGTGCCTGTTTCCGCCGAAACGGCGCCTTTCCCGGTCGAACGGCTTAAGTCCGGCGATTATCTGGTCGTCATGCGCCATGCACGGGCACCCGGCACCGGCGATCCCCCGGAGTTCCGGATTGGCGACTGCGCGACACAGCGCAATCTCGATGACGAGGGCAGGGCGCAGGCCCGGCGTTTTGGCGAGCGTCTGCGTCAGGCCGGGATAGAGCGGGCGGCCGTCTATTCCAGCCAGTGGTGCCGGTGCATGGAGACGGCCGAACTCTTGGGGCTCGGCCCTGTGCGTGAACTGCCGGCGCTGAATTCGTTTTTCCAGCGTCCCCAGGACCGGGCCGGCAACCTCGCCGCGCTGGAAGAATTCATCAAGCGGCTCGGCAAGGGCACGGACCGGCCGGTGATCCTCGTCACCCATCAGGTGACCATTTCCGCCATGACGGGCGGATGGGTCGAGTCGGGCGAGGCCAAGATCTTCCGGCTCGACGGCAACAGCCGGCCCGAACTCGTCGGCAGTATCCCGCCGGACTGAACAACTCATTTGCCATTGAATTGCCGGACCGGCCGTCGCCCGTAGCGATCGCGGACGCCATTGAACGGTGCGCCGACTCTGCATACATGCACAACTCCGGATTGTGGACATTTGGCCGGAGAGCATTGCGACACTGTTCAATCAGCCTGGAGCGATTCAATGACCAGATGGAGATGCCGGCAGGCAAGAACCGAGGAAGCGGACGCGATCGAGGCCCTTCAGGTCCGCTGTGTCTGGGAACTGGGCCGGGGCTTTTACACCGAGCACGAGATCGAGAGCTATATCTTCGAGATCGGCACGCTCGACCTGGCGGTCATCGCCGACGGGACATATTACGTCGCCGTGGACGACGGCATGATCGTCGGATGCGGCGGCTGGAGCGTCCGGACCCCGCACTATGACCACGCTTCGCCCGCAGCCGTTCACGCGATTCCGCGCATACGCGGTTTCTTTGTCGATCCCGACAGGGCACGTCAGGGTATCGGCCGCACGATCATGGCTCATATAGAATGCGCCATCCTGAGTGCGGGCCACCGCAGCGTTGCGCTGACGGCCATGCTGTCCGGCGTTCCGTTCTACCGCTCGCTTGCCTACACCAAGACCGGGAACACAGCGATGAATCTGGCGAACGGCGTCGTGCTGCCCGCGATCGACATGGTCAAGACCTTTGATCCGGTCAGGAAGGTGGCCTAGCGGAATGCCGTCCGGTCAGTCGATGATGTGATAGACAGGCGCCTTCTCCAGCTCCCAGCTGTCCGACTCCTCGTCGTATTGGGACACGGTGAAGCAGTGCCAGTCGTCGTCGTCGAGCTTCGGATGGTCGGCCCGGTAATAATAGCCCGGCCACCGTGTTTCCTCCCGGAACATGGTGTGATGTGTCACCGATTCCGAGGCCATGACACGGTGATGCAGTTCCCACGCCCGCTGCAACTGGTGAAGATCCTCGGCCGCAAGGTTGTTGAGGTCTTCCTTGAGCATGCCGATCAGTTCGAGCCCGCGGTTGAGCATCCACGTGTTGGTCGTGTAGTGCGAACTGATCCCGCCGACATATTCGTCCATCAGCTTCTCGAGTCGCTGCAGGCCGTGGATCGGCAGGATATAGCTCGGCGAAACCGTGCCCGCCACGATCTCATTGCGACCGACCTCGTAGTTCTCGATGGGCTGGTAGACGACCTTCTTGAGGTCCTCGTATTCCGCCTCGCTGACTTCGGGCACGTTGGTGCCGAGGTCGTTGACGTAGTTGACCGCCGCCTTGCCGGCGATCCGGCCCTCGGTAAACGACCCGGACGAGAACTTGTGCGCCGTGCCGCCGATGGTGTCGCCGGCGCCGAACAGGCCGTCGACGGTCATCATCCGGTTGTAGCCCCACTGGTATTCGTCGGGCGCGTAGTCGGAGGGACCGCTGGCCCATGCGCCGGAGCACGTAGCGTGCGAGCCCATGACGTAAGGCTCCGACGTGGTCAGTTCCGGGTTGATGTGCTTCGGGTCGATATTCTGAGACGCCCACACGACCGCCTGGCCGATGGTCATGCCGAGGAAGTTCTCCCAGCCCACGGTTTCCTTGTGCGGATCCTGGAATGCCTCCTTGGTCACCATGCGGATCGGGCCGCGTCCGGCCTTCACCTCTTCAAGGATGGCGTGATTGCGCAGGCAGGTCGGTACCGGATGCCGGTCGATGTAGTCGCCCACCAGGTTCTTGGTGTGCTCGTACCAGGTCGACTCGTATTCCTCGCCGTTCACGTTCTCCGTGTAGGTCTTGAGATGCAGGAAGTACGCGCCGACCGGCCCGTAGCCGTCCTTGAACCGGGTCAGCACGATCCGGTTTTCCATCTGGGTCATCTTCGCGCCGAGGCGGATCGGCAGCGCGTAGGCGGACGCGCTGCTCCACGGGCGCATACCAGGTCCGCCCCATGCCCTCGCCGACGGCGCGCGGCTTGAAGATGTGTGAGGCGCCGCCGGCGCAGACGATCACCGCCTTGCCGCGGAACACGTAGAAGTCGCCGGTCCGGACGTTGAAGCCGACTGCGCCGGCGACACGGTTGGCCTTGGTCTTGTCCCGCAGGAGGTGGGTCACCATGATCCGGTTGTAGACTTCGGTTGCCGCCTTGCGCGCGGCCTCGGCGACGATCGGCTTGTAGCTCTCGCCGTGGATCATGATCTGCCACTTGCCCTCGCGCTGGTAGCGGCCCGGTCTCCGGGTCGCGCATGATCGGCAGGCCCCATTCCTCGAACTTGTGCACGGTCGAATCCACGTGTCGGGCGATGTCGTAGCCGAGATCCTCGCGCACCAGTCCCATGAGGTCGTTGCGGGCATAGCGCACGTGATCCTCGGGCTGGTTCTCGCCCCACTGCATGCCCATGTAGCAGTTGATGGCGTAGAGCCCCTGTGCGACGGCCCCGCTGCGCTCGATGTTTGCCTTCTCGACGCAAACGATTTTCAGGTCGCGTCCCCAGTAGCGGGACTCATAGGTGGCGCCGCACCCGGCCATGCCGCCGCCGATCACCAGGATGTCGGAGTCGACGAGGTGGGTTTTCCTCTGCGAGAACAGCCCCATCAGACCACGCCCTGTTTGAGCTGGTCGGGCCGCAGCGCCGGCAGGCCGCCTTCTATATTGAGGGCGTCCGGTTCATGAGCCAGTTCCTGGGACTTCAAATCGTCCGCGCTCGGCGCGTCATATTCCTCTGCCGATTTGATCGATCCCCATGGCGTGGTGCGGATCGGGGAGACAAAGTTCTTCTCGCGGCCGTCGCGGAACTGGACACGCCAGGAAATCGTGCCCTTTTCCTCTTCGCGAAGCGCGCGGACGCTGTGACCGAGGGGGGCGAAGTCGGCGTAGCCGCGGGCATCGATCGCGTTCTGCGGGCAGGCCTTCACGCAGGAATAACATTCCCAGCACATGTTGGGTTCGATGTTGTAGGCACGGCGGTAAGTCTTGTCGATGTGCATGATATCCGACGGGCAAATGTCGACGCAGTGTCCGCAGCCATCGCAACTGGTCATGTAGACGAAAGTGGGCATGTTGCTATTTTCCCTCCTGAGTCGAAGTCTGTGCTTCGTTCATTCTGTAGTGATGTTCAGTAGTGCTGCGGCAGGCGCCGGGCGCTGCCGAGTGTTGCGGGCTTGTCTGCCGGCCCGGGCAGGTTGCGCCGCGTGCCGTTCTCCTCTTCGACGCGCTTCTGCAGGGCGGCCGCCGGTTTGAAGAACATGTGGGAGAACTTCGACCAGGGCACGGAACCGAAAAGCACGGTCGTCGCGATGAGATAGAGTCCGAGGAAGATCGTCGCCAACGCACCGCCTGCGCCCTGCAGCAGCGCCCAGAGCAGGCCGAATGTCACGCTGCCCAGAAGCGACAGGATGAAAAGATCCGCCCGGATGATCCGGAACGGTAAATTACCCTCCGCCGATACGTCGGCCCGGATGAAAAACCAGAACCAATAGCCGCCGACGCACACGCAGATCGCGCCGAGCCACCACAGGAATGTAACGAGACCCGGTGTCGCCGCACCTGGGGAGGCATAGCCGAACACCATGATGACCGTCGTGATGACATAGGCAAGAAATCCGTACATGCCGAGAAGATGGGCGATGCGGCGATGCGGATTGCAGAATTCCGAAGACGTCAGGACCTCCGATGCGAGGGTCTGCACCGCGAGTCCGGCGACCTGTCCGCCGCCAATTTCCTTGCCGCCCTTTGCCTGGACCTTGCGCCAGTTGTTGAAGAAGTAGGTGGCGCTGCGTTTGTGAAGAATGTCGTAAATCGTTCCGCCGGCAACCAGCAGGATCATGATGATCACGTAGGTCTGCATGATGGATGGCGATATGGTTGCCGACAGTTCGGCAAACGGATTGCTGGCGAACATGAAATCCCCTCGACCACTTCGGGCTCGAGCAGAATCGACGGCGCCAACGGCACTAAAGGCTCCCCACGGCCCCACCGTCGACCCGTACGAGCATAGTTGCAGCGACAGCCTACGATAAATCTCGAGCCGTGACACCCTTGAATCGTTGTTGCTACGCTCGGCGCCGGACAGAACCGGCAGGAGGGAATGATCGTGGCCAGCGGCGAGATTACGATTGAAAGCCTGACGCAACGCCTGATCGCGTTTCGCGACGCGCGCGACTGGCGGCAGTTTCATTCCATGAAGGACCTGATCCTGTCGCTGAACCTTGAAGCCAGCGAGTTGCTGGAACTGGCGCAGTGGAAGAAGGAAGCGGACTTCGAAGCGGAAGTCGAAAGCGGTGCGATACGGCAAAGGCTGGCCGAGGAGTGCGCCGATGTGTTCCTCTATCTGCTGCTGATCGCCGAGCGGGCGGGCATCGACCTGAAACAGGCCGCTGCCGAGAAGATCGGGTCCAATGAGGTGAAGTACCCGGTCGAAAAATCGCGCGGCAGTGCAACCAAGTACACCGATCTCTGACGCTAGTCTGCCGGCGCGTCGGCTGACCGGTAGTGCTCGATCAGGATCTGCGCGACTTCCGGCCGCGAGAACTCCACCGGCGGTGCAATGCCGTCGCCGAGCATCTCGCGCACCCTGGTCCCGGACAGGATGACGAAGTCGTCCTGCGTGTGATCCGGCGCTTCGCGCATCATCACCACTTTGTCCAGTTTCTTCGAATAGGCCGTGTGGTCGGCGCGGAAGATCTCGATCTCCAGCGCATCCGGTGGGATCTCGTCGAAGATCGTCTGGGCGTCGAATGCTCCGTAGTAGTCGCCGACACCGGCGTGATCGCGTCCGACGATGAGATGCGTCGCCCCCATGTTCTGGCGGAAGATGGCGTGCAGCAGGGCTTCGCGCGGACCCGCATAGAGCATGTCGAAACCGTAGCCCGAGACAATCGCGCTGTTGGCGGGGAAATAGAGCTCGACCATTTTGCGGATGGCCGCGTCGCGCACATGAGCGGGAATGTCGCCGGGCTTCAGCTTGCCCAGAAGCATATGGATGACGAGGCCGTCGGCATTGAGCCGCTCCATTGCCATGCGGCAAAGCTCCTCATGGGCCCGGTGCATCGGATTGCGCGTCTGGAAGGCAACCACCTTGTGCCACCCGTTGGCGGCGATCTGATCGCGGATCTCGACCGCGGTCATGAACGTGCCGGGGAAGTCGGTTGCGAAATAGCTGTAGTTGAGCACCTGGATCGGACCTGAAACGACGAGGCGTCCCCCGCCGACGAAGGCGGCGACGCCGGGATGTTCGGAGCTGGTGGTGCCGTAGGTCTGCCGGATGATGATCTCGGATTCCGCGTCGTCGAGATCCTCGATGGCGGTGATGTCCATGATCGCGATGACCGGGTGGCCGTCGACGTTCGGATCACGCAGGGCAATTCGCTTTGCGTCGCCAATTGCGTCGACCGACTCGACCAGGTTCAGCACCGGGGTCGGCCAGAACAGGCCGCCGCGCGTGTGCATCGTCTCGGCCACCGACAGGGCGTCCGCCTTGTCCATGAAACCGGTCAGGGGCGTGAAATAGCCTCCGGCAAGCATTACGGCATTGGCTGCCGCTGCGGAACTGATGGTCAACGCAGGAAGGTCCGACGCCTCCTGTTCCAGGACGCTTCGCGTGCCCGGATCATCCACATAGAGTGGTTTGAGCGTGTCGCTGCCATGCGGCCGAACGAGCTCCGTCATCCTGATGTCCCTCCCGTTCCTGGTCTGACCCTGCTCCCGGGCGGCAGTCTAGCGTCAGATCTGCGTGTTTGCGAAGCAAGGGCGTGTCCGGGGGGATGAAACGGTGACGAACCGGTGGCCGCGACAGGTCTCAGAAATGGCAGCCGATGTCCTGGCCGTCCGTGCCGATGGGTTCAAGCTTCTTCTTCTTGTGGCTGATCCTCGGGTGATAGGGCAGCCCCTGGCTCAGCATGAACTGGTCGATTGCCTTGATTGTGCGCCGGCGAAGGGGATCGACGATCACCTTGCGGCCGTAGATGTCCACCCGCTGTGCGGAAACACCGTCGGGCCGGTCGTGGTAGGCGGCCTTGATCCAGCAGCTGTAGGGACCGATGGTGTCGTGCAGGTGTATCGTTTCCTGAACCTTGCCCATCCCGCCGGACGCGTCGTTCCAGAGACGCTCGGTAAAGGTGAATGGGGTCCTCCCGGTCAGAGGGTCGCTTTCCGTCACCACCTTGATATCGGTCAGACCCAGCAGCCCGATAATCTCGGACCGGTATTGCTCGCTTTCCGGAAAGACCGGTGTGGGATGGCAGAAGACCACCGGCGTCGTCGGGTCGATCTCGGAGACCAGCTTCAGCACCACGATGCTGGACGACTTGAGCGACGCCGTCACGACCACATCGTTCGGAAAACGGTCCTTCAGCAGATAGCGCAGCATCTCCGATGCCGGCAGGTCTGTGGTGACGTCTCGGATATCTTGCAACGAGACCATTGACTCCATCTAAGTTCAATAGTCATTTGTCCGCAACACCGAAATGACGGCAGTCCCGGAACGCTTTCGCGAGTCCTTTCCCTTTTCCCGCAGAAACACGATGCTTGTCATCCATGCAAATCGTACAGATCTCCGACAGTCACATCCTTCCCGCTGACGCCGACGGCGGCCGCCGGATTGATGATTTGCTGCGCTGCGTGAATCACATCATGTGTCTGGACCGGCCGCCCGAGATTGTCGTCCACACCGGCGACGTGGCGCACAACGGAACCCGGCTCGAGTATGTTGAGGCCTCCGGAATTCTCGAGACCATCCGGTCGCGGCTCTTCGTTATTCCGGGCAATCGCGACCATCGCAACAACCTGCGTTCGGCCTTCGCGCGCTTCCTTCCCGAAGACTGCCACCCCGAATTCATCCAGTACGCGGTGCCGTTCAGCGACAGCCTTCATGCGGTCATGCTGGATACGGTCAGCACGGAGAGCAACAAGGGACAGTTGTGCGCGGCCCGGCTTGACCATGTCCGGGAACTCCTGCGTCGGGCCGGCGACCGGCGGGTCGTGATCTTCATGCATCATCCGCCATACGATGTCACCGAAGCGGATGAACGCTTCCGGTTTCAGTTTGAGGACCGGGACTGTCTGGTGGAGTTTGCGGACATCGTGTCGCGGCATGGGAACGTGCAGCATATCTATTGCGGTCACAGTCACCGTGCCTCGGTCGGCAGTGTCGGCGGGGTGCCGGCATCGATCGTTCCGAGCATTGCGGTTGACCTGCGGATGGGGCCGCCTGTCGAAATCGATGAAATCTGTCCGGTGTTCGATCTGTCCGGACAGCAGCCTGAGAGCGTGCCGCAGGCGTCCTGAAGCGGACCTCTGGAGGATGCCGCTGGACCCTCGGGTCAAGCCTGTGCCCGCGAAGGCGGGTGCCCGAGGGTGACAATATGTAAGGTCGAAAGCCATCATCTCATGTCATGCTCGCGCTTGACACGAGCATCCAGCCGCGGGCGAAGGCGGCGCTGTTCTCTGAACTGCGTGTCCCGAGCGCCGACCGTTCCCCGGACGAGCGCAAGCGGGATCCGGGGCCGTTCCGGACGCAGGGCGGAGTTTGGAACGATCCCGGACAGCCCTGCCGGGCTTCCGGGAAACGAGCTTTCCGAATTGCTGCCGGACATTCAGGTGCAACCTGTTCTCCTTAGTGTCATCCCGGACGCTGCGCAGCGCGTAAGCGGTGCGCTGCTGAGCCGGGATCCGGCGGCATAGGCAGCAAGCGGGTCTTCTGGCTGGATGCCGGATCACGCTTCGCTTGTCCGGCATGACAATCGACGAGGTGCAGGCAATCTCCATACCGTGTTTCCCGGGCTTTGACCCGGGGCCTATTCATCTGCTCAGCGATCCGCAGCAAAAGCCAATGGACCCCGGCTCGAAGGCCGGGGAACGCGACTGAATTGCGTCATTTCAGCTCCGCCCGGATCCGCTCGAACACGGGCCGGAAGTCGTAGGTCGGGTAGAACTCCGTTTCGAACGCGCCCCAGGCGTTCTGCTCGATCGCGAGATTCACGTCGCGCAGCATGTCAGCCGGCACCGACAGCGTGACCACCTGGCCGATGCCCATCATCACGTACCAGGACACGATCTCGCAGCCTTCCGGCGGGAACGTCTTCCAGAAGCCGGTGGCGTCGAGCTTTGCGTTGATCTCGGCCAGGTTCTTGTCCTGCTGGTGCTTGAGCATGATGGTCAGCAGGATGTGGTTGGCGTCTGCGGTCATGCGTCTTGTCCTCCCTCAGTCTCACTTGCTCTTTGATCGTAGTGGGCGAGGGGCGGACGGTTCAACGCGCATTCATGGCCGCGTGGCACGCGGACTCCGCCGGAATGAAACCTGCCGTCACGGCTTGTGCGTCGACAATTCCTTTTTCAGCCAGTCAAGCAGCACGTCCGAACCGCGCCGAACCTGCCAGCCGGTCGGTTCATAGATGGAAAGGCCGTCGGGAAGCTGAAGCTGCTCCCTGAAGGGCTGCACGAGGGCGCCCGATGCGATGTAGTGTTCCACGGTTCGCCGCCAGCCGAGGGCGATCCCGTGGCCCTCCAGCACGGCCTGCATCATCATCGGATAGCTGTCATAGACGATGCCGCGATCGCCGATCCGGAGTTCCATGCCGAGCCGCTCGAGCCATGTATCCCAGTCGATCCAGTCCTGGGGATCGACCTTGTGATGCAGAACCTGCAGGTGTTCCAGCCTCTCGATCGGCACTGGTATGTCCATGCCGTCGAGATAGGCGGGGCTGCAGACGGGAAACACGTCATCCGACACCGTGTGAACAAGTCTTGCTGTTCCGCGGTCCCGTCCTGCCGTCTGCAGGGCGAGATCGAACCGCTCGTTCGACTTTGCGATCGGCTCGGTCGAAACGGAGACCCTGACCGGAATGTCCGGGTGCTCCTGGTAAAACCGTGACAGGCGCGGCATCAGCCAGTAGAGGCCCTCGCAAAGCTGTGACCGGAGGACCACTTCACCGTCCCGGTGCTGCTGGCGCAGGTCCTGGGCATGGTTGCCGATGGCCTGAAGCGCCCCGGTCACGATGCGCGCGAACTCAACGCCCGCTTCGGTCGGATAGATGGCCCGGTTTCGCCGCTCGAACAGCTGCAGGCCGATATCGGTTTCCAGTGACCGGATCTGCTTGCTCACCGCAGCCTGCGTGAGGCCGAGTTCATCGCCGGCCCTGGTGATGCTGCCAAGCCTTGCGGTCGCCTCGAAGGGCAGGAGGCTCGACAGGGGCGGCAGTCGTCTTCTGAGGTTTTGCATAACTCAAGGTAATGCATTTGCGCCGAGAAGTAAATTTAACCGGCGTTCCGGCGCGATTATCTTCAACCCAGGATCAATGGAAACGGGTTGACCATGACATCGCATACGGCAACACGCACCGACAACGTCGCACTGGCGGTTGTGGTCATCATCGGCACCGTGCTGGCGCTCTCGCTCGGCGATGCGGTGATCAAGGCGATCAGCGCCGATATGGTTCTGTGGCAGATTTTCGTGCTCAGATCGATGGTCGCCCTGCCGGTGCTGTTCGTCATCCTGCGGGCGAAATTCGCCAGCGTCACGCTGGTGCCAAAGGCCATCGGTTGGACAGCCGCGAGAAGCCTGATGCTCACCTTCATGTGGGTCGCCTATTACGCATCACTGCCGCATTTGCAGCTCTCGATAGCCGCGGCGGCCTATTATACGGCGCCGATCCTCATCTCCCTGTTCTCAGCCTTGTTCGTCGGCGAAAGGGTCGGGCGCGCAGGGTGGTTTGCGGTCATGCTCGGGTTTGCGGGCATTCTCCTGATCCTCAAGCCCGCCGCCGCCGATTTCAATCTTTACGCTCTGTTGCCGATCGTATCGGCAATCCTCTATGCGCTCGCGATGATCCTCACGCGCACCAAATGCCGTGACGAACACCCGTTGGTATTGGCGGTCGCGCTCAATGTGGCCTTCGTCGCCGTCGGTGCCGCGGCGACCCTGTCAGGGGCGCTTGCAATCGGCCCGGACATGTCTTCGTCCTTCCTGTCCGCGGCCTGGGCGCCGATGGCCGGCAAGGAATACATGGCCGTTATTGTTCTCGGCATTCTCGCCATGCTGGGCGCGGTCGGTGCTGCCATCGCCTACCAGATGGGACCGCCTTCGGTCATTGCCACATTCGACTTTGCCTATGTCGGCTTTGCCGTGATCTGGGGACTGCTGTTCTTCGCGGAGATTCCGGATGCCGTGTCGGTGGCCGGAATGGCGCTGGTTGTCGCGGCCGGGGTCATTGCTGTACGGAAGTGAGAGGGCGGTGGCATTCCGAAAGATCCGCCGCAGTCTTGCGGAAACCAACGATTGCAGGATGAAGGCTGCAGCGAGTCGGTTTCTTCAGGTGTCTCCGGCGGCAGCGATTCATCCTCGAGCGGGAGCGGTGTCAGAAAGGCGAGTGCCGTGAGCATGAGACTTGCGGCAATCAGCCAGCTTCCGAGGATCCGTTCTGCGATGGTGAGCCAGGAGCCGGCAAAGTTTTTCCACACGCCGTCTGCCAGGACAATCGATGCGAGAACCACGGCCAGACCGCCTGTACCGCCTGCCCAGAAAAACCACTCGGCGAAGTAGTCGAGCGGGCTGTACAAGATCACCGTCAGGCCAAGGCCAACGCCGCAGATCACGGACAGGACAGGCAGGAACCATTTCCGTGCCGAAGGCGGAAGCAGAAGAGCGCTGCCCGCGGCCACACTCATTGTCGCCGCCACGACAGGGTATCCGCCGATGAGCTCGGCCAGGGCTTCATACTCGAGGACAATCGCCTCGGCCTGATGCAGTCCGAACCAGGTGGCCGCCGCAAGAATCGCAAGGTTCGCTGCGACGGCCAGCGGATGCCGCCCGCCGGAAAGAGCGATCCCGCATGCAATCAAGGACAGGAGAAGTCCGTACCGGAAGACCGGAAACGTGAGTCCATTGGTGACGTAGTCACCGACGACCTCGGGAACCGTCAGGTGCAGGCCGGCCGCAATGCCGCAGACGATCACAGCGGAGGCGGCGTAAACAGCGTAGAGGCCGCCTTGCCGGCGGCCTGCAGCCTGAGCGTTCACGAGACGAGCGGAGGAATCGCGAAGTAGATGCCCGTCAAAGCGATGACGCCGCCAAGAGCCTGCCCAAGGCGCCCCTGCCATGGCCGGTCAAGCATCAGTCCAATGCCGATGCCGATGACATGGATCAGACCGGTGGCGACGACGAATCCGACGGCGTAAGACGCGGGATCGACAGCCGTCGGCAGTTCGGCGCCATGCGCATAACCGTGAAAGACCGCGAAACCGGCAATCAGCAACAGCGCGGCCCATTCGGGAGCCTTCCACGCGAACGCTATTGCGAGCCCGAGGACAAAGACCGACAGGGCGATGCCAAGCTCGACATTTGGCAGGGCAAATCCGCTCGTGCCGAGAATGGCGCCCGCTGCCATGATGAGCGGGAATGTGACGGGCAGCGTCCAGACGCTGCGCCCTCCCATCTGTGCGCCCCAGATACCGACGGCGAGCATTGCGAGGAGGTGGTCAGCGCCGACAATCGGATGGATGAAGCCACTCTGAAATCCGCCAAGTGCTCCGGTCTCCATGTGGGCAAATGCCGGCGCCGACGCAAAAAGAACGATTGCAGCGACAGCAAGAGCCTGCCGGCATGCCGCCTTGTGGTTGAACTTCCGATCCTGGGATATTCTCATTTCAAATTCTCCAATAGTGGTTCGTCTTCGCCCACAGAATTTGTTCGCCCACAGAATTCAGGCCGGCATCCGTATCTGCGGCGTGCTGCCCGGACGGGATGCGCGGGTATGATTGTCAGGCCGCGTTTCTGTTCGTACTCGAACCCGGCGGACAAAGCCTGTAACGGCTTCGACCCGCCAGCGCGCGGCCTGATCTTCGTGTTTTGCCGAGGCTCCTGCTATTCCGGCACGATTTCACCGGGAAGGGAGTTGACCGTCATGGTTTCACCGGGCTGGAAGTGGACGACGGATCGGATCGATTTTCCGGCCTTCAGCAGATCGAAGGCCGTGTTTATCTGCTCGTGTTTCATATGGTGCGTGATGTAGGGATCGACGCTGAAGTCACCGCGCAGCCACTCGTCGACCATTCCGGGCAGTTCGCTGCGACCCAGCACACCGCCGAAAGCCGTGCCGCGCCAGACCCGTCCAGTGACCAGTTGGAAGGGCCGTGTGGAGATTTCCTGGCCGGCTCCGGCAACGCCGATGACGGTGCATTCGCCCCAGCCCTTGTGGCAGGCCTCGAGCGCTGCACGCATCAGACCGACATTGCCGACCGCCTCGAATGTGTAGTCCAGGCCGCCGCCGGTCATCTCGACCAGCACATCCTGGATCGGGGCGTCATGGTCGTTGGGATTGATGCATTCTGTGGCGCCCAGCGCCTTGGCCAGAGGGAATTTGTCCGGATTGATATCGATACCGTAGATCGTGGAGGCGCCGTTCATCACGGCTCCCTGGATGACAGCCATGCCGACAGCGCCCAGACCGAAGACGGCTACGCTGGCACCGGCCTCGACCTTTGCAGTGTTGCGCACCGCGCCCATGCCGGTGGGCACCGCGCAGCCCATGACCGAAGCCTTGGAGAGCGGCGCCTCGTTGGAGATCTTGGCGACCGAAATCTCGGGCAGCACGGTGTATTCGCTGAATGTGCTGGTACCCATGTAATGCAGGATCTGCTTGCCCTTGTGAGAAAAGCGGGATGTGCCGTCGGGCATCAGCCCGGCGCCCTGGGTCTGGCGGATGGTCTGACAGAGATTGGTCTTGCCCGACTTGATGTACGGGCAGTCCGGATCCTCGGGGACGTAAAGCGGGATGACATGGTCGCCCGGCGCCACGGAGGTAACGCCCTTGCCGACCTCCTCGACCACCCCGCAGCCTTCGTGGCCCAGGATACAGGGAAACAGTCCCTCCGGGTCTTCGCCTGACAGCGTGAAGACATCCGTGTGGCACAGACTGGTCGTCACGATCCGGACGAGAACCTCTCCGTCCTTCGGACCTTCAAGGTCGATTTCCTCGATCTCCAGCGGGCGGTTCGGCTCCCAGGCGATTGCGGCGCGCGTCTTCATGGCGGATCTCTCCCATTTTGATTGAACGTTTAGTGAATGGTCCCCTGACCCGGGTCTTCCGCAGGATCGGTGACCGGATCGAGGCTCACCACCAGCCGTGTTTCGCCGGTGCCCTCGATCGGTGGTGAGCGGTGCAAAAGGCCCGATTCCGGGCTTTTGGGGCAAAGCGCGCCACGCAGCAAGATTGGAGACCCTGTCGGCACGGTGAAAATCCGTTCCGCGACGTCTGCCTCGCTTGAGAGGCGGTATTGCGTGCCGGTCCCCCTGTAGGTGCAGATCAGGCGCGCCGCGACTGCGCCGGTATCGAACTTCCGGCAGGTGTCGGTCGCAACGACGTCGAAGTGCATGAGCACGAACTGCACACGCATCAACTCGGCGAAGATGTGGGCAAGGGCGGCGACGTCGTCGACCAGCAGTCCGCGCTCGGCGCAATCCGGGGTTCCACACAGGTCGCAGATCTGGGAAGCCGCGTCGCGCACATGCTCGGGCCGGAGGATCACGCGTGCCTTCGGAAGCTGCTCGGGCGCCAGTCTGTCGATCCAGGACTGAAAGCTGTGCAATGGCTCGCGCGGCCAGATTGCGGCGGCGCAGTCCAGACTGTGGATCGCGGACAGGCCCTCAGGCGACATCGCGACGGCGATCGCGTCCTCCGGTTTCACCTTTTGAACAAGCGTCATTCCGCGGCCTCGACCCGGCGCCAGAGCGGAAACGGGTCCGGCAGGTCAGGCAGGTCAGGGAGTGAAGCGGGGCCGTCGGCCTGATCCTCCGGGACAAGCGCCTCATCCAGCTGCGCCTTCAGAAGCGGCCAGTTGATCCCGGCGCCGATGAAGACGATTTCCTGCCGCCGATCGCCCCAGGGCTCCCGCCAGCGATCGGCCATATAGGCCCGCGCACTCTCGTTGTCCGGCCAGTGTTCCTTCGGCACCGCGGCCCACCAGGGGCCCAGCGGCTGGACCGAGGACAGCTTGCCCGCAAGGGAAAATTCCAGGGCCAGGTCCGGCTGCGTGGCGATCCAGAAATGCCCCTTGGCGCGGATCACGCCAGGTAACTCGGCGTTCAGCAGGGCGTGGACCTTCTCCGGATTGAACGGCTGACGCGCCCGGTACACAAAACTCGTGACGCCGTATTCCTCGGTCTCCGGCACGTGATCGGCGAAGCCGTAGAGTTCCTTCGCCCACATCGGGTGCTCGTGCGCTTTCTCGAAGTCGAACAGTCCGGTGTCCAGCACACGGTCCGCCGGCACGTCCGAATGATTGGTCTCGATGATCTTCGCATCGGCGTTCAGGCTGCGGATGATCTTGCGCGCGGCATCGACCTGATCCGGCTCGGCATCGGCAACCTTGTTCAGGATCACCACATCCGCGAACTCGATCTGCTCGGTCAGCAGATGCACCAGCTTGCGGTCATCTTCCTCGCCCAGGGTTTCTCCACGATCGTGCAGGAAGTCGCTGCTGACATAATCATTGAGCAGGTTTACCGCATCGACGACCGTGACCATTGTGTCGAGGCGGGCGACATCGGACAGGCTTTCTCCATCCTCGTCCCGGAATTCAAAGGTTGCCGCGACAGGCAGGGGCTCCGAGATACCGGTCGACTCAATCAGCAGATAATCGAAGCGGCCCTCGGCCGCGAGCCGCCGGACTTCGGCCAGGAGATCGTCGCGCAGCGTGCAGCAGATGCACCCGTTGGACATCTCGACCAGCGTCTCGTCGGTGCGGCTGAGTTCCGTGTCCGCGCGAACCAGATCGGCGTCGATGTTCACTTCGGACATATCGTTGACGATGACCGCGACGCGGCGTCCTTCACGATTGTTCAGGACGCGGTTCAACAGCGTCGTCTTGCCCGCGCCGAGGAAACCGGAGAGGACAGTGACGGGGAGTCGGTGTTCTGCCGTTATCATTAAGACCTCGTTGGTGGGGGCTTCTTCAATGCGCCTTTGGTGTCGTGTGCGCCGTGCATCTCGTGGCGGGTCGTGCTCCGTGCGCCATCGGCTGCATCGGCGATTCGAATGATCACGTCTGTCGCTCACCCGGGAGAGCGTTGTGCGCCAATCTGGGATGATCGTTACGTTATGACATTACGCATCTCAAGTACTTTTTTTGAATTTCGCCGCGAAAATCCAGAACATCGTCCGCGAATGGCGCCTACGGCCTTTCGGCTGTGGAAGGTGAGGGATCTGCTGCCAGCTGACGGAGTGATCCAGCGGAGCTGACGGCCATCCGCATTGGCTGGCCGCTCATGGGGCCGAGTTCCGGTTCTTGTTCGAGCTACGCGGCAATCGAATTATGACGCTGAAATCAGATGTCGTTCTTTTTTCACTGTTCCGGCCGTCGGACTCGACGCAATCTTGACAATCGCCTCGATTGTCAAAATTATTTTGAAAGTACCTTGTTCAGCTTTGGCCTTCTCAAACAGCCGGCGCGGTGACACCGTAGCGTGGGCTGGCGCAACCAGAACCTCGAAAAGACCATAAAGGAGCCCGTGGCAAACCGGGCCGGAGGGCGTGCGCAAGGCAAATGCGCGGGAAACGGGGCCAGGGCGCGCGACATGAGGAGGGATACCGGACGTGGGACGCCTGACAACCCATGTGCTCGACACGGCGCGCGGATGCCCCGCCGAGGGCATCGCGATCACGCTGTGGACGGTCGGCGCGGACGGCGCACGCGGGCCGGAACCCGTGGCCCGCGCGACGACCAACGCGGACGGCCGGGTCGATGCGCCGCTGCTTGACGGCGACGCTTTCGTGGCCGGAACCTATGAGCTCGCCTTCGAGGCGGGTGCCTATTTCGACGCCGCCGGCCTGACATCAGGCGGGGCCGGGCCGAAGTTCCTTGATACCGTCATTCTCCGTTTCGGCATCGCACATCCCGACCAGCACTATCACGTCCCGCTGCTGCTCTCGCGCTTTGGCTATTCGACCTATCGGGGGAGCTGACGCTGATGCGGGAGACGGTCAGATTCCTCATGGGCGGCGAGGTCCGCGAGATCGAAAGACCCGATCCGACAATGACGGTGCTGGAATACCTGCGCGGGCCGGCCTGCCGGCCGGGTACCAAGGAAGGCTGTGCCGAGGGCGACTGCGGCGCCTGCACCGTCGTGCTCGGCGAGCTTGATGGTGGCGGCGACGGTGCCGGGCCGGCCGTGCGCTACCGGGCGGTCAACGCCTGCATCCAGTTCGTGCCCGTGCTCGACGGCAAGGAACTGATCACGGTCGAGGACCTGAGCGAGACCGACCCGGCGACGGGCGTTGTTGATCTTCATCCCGTGCAGCAGGCCCTCGCAACAGCCCACGCCTCGCAGTGCGGCTTCTGTACGCCCGGCTTCGTCATGTCGCTCTACGGCGCCTTCGCGGACAACCATGGCGGCAGCGACAGGGGAGGCGCTCCGCTATCGCGCGAAGACATCAAGACCGTGCTCGCCGGCAACCTCTGCCGGTGTACCGGTTACGGGCCCATCGTCGACGGCGCGCTGGCCGCACAGGATGCCCTGAACGGATCGGCCGGCACCGCCCGCGGAACAGCCGGCGGCTCCGAAAACGGTGCGAAGGCGGCTCCTGATCGCCAAACCGCATCCGGCGCGGGCGCTACGACCGATGAGGCGCAAATGGGGACACGCGGCGCGTGCGCCGCGCTGACCGCACTAGCCACGCTCGACGACGGCGAGACCCTCGGCTTTCAGCGGGGCGAGGGCGACAATGCCCGCCGGTTCTACGCCCCGCGCACGATCGACGCGCTCACCGGCCTGCTCGCCCGGCATCCGGGCGCTCACATCATCGCCGGCCTGACCGACGTCGGCCTCTGGGTCACCAAGATGCACCGCCGGCTCGACACGCTCATTTCCATCGGCCGCATCGACGAACTGAAGGCGATCGCTGTCGATGCCCCGGGCCGCCCGGGCTGGATCGACATCGGTGCTGGCGCCACCCTCACGGCCGTGCAGGCGCCGCTGGGCGCGGCCTATCCGGCGCTGGACGAACTCATCCGCCGCTTCGCCTCGGTCCAGATCCGCAACGTCGCCACCGTCGGCGGCAATATCGCCAACGGCTCGCCGATCGGCGACCTGGCGCCCGCCCTGATCGCGGCCGGCGCGCGGCTTGTGCTGCGCGGTCCGGAAGGCGCGCGCGAGATCGATCTCGAGGACTTCTTCATTGAATACGGGCGCCAGGACCGGGGCCCGTCGGAATTTGTCGAGCGCGTCCTCGTGCCGCTGCCGGATGAAGGCGTGCATTACGCCTGCTGGAAGATTTCAAAGCGTTTCGAACAGGACATATCCGCAGTCTGCGCGGCATTCAGCGTCGCGTTTGACGGAACCGCGCGCGAAGGGGCGACGGTCACCGCCGCGCGGTTCGCCTTCGGCGGCATGGCCGGTGTGCCGAAACGGGCGTCCGGTGCCGAAGCGGCGCTCGTCGGCAGGCAGTGGACCGAAGACACGGTGCGCTCCGCCATGGCGGCTCTCGACGGCGATTTCACGGCCCTCGACGACATGCGCGGCTCGGCCCGCTACCGCGCCGCGTCGGCACGGAATCTTGTTCTGAAATTTTATCTGCAAACCATTGATTCAAAATCGGTTTCCGGTTTTGAGATCGCGCGTGGGGAAGAGGTCGTTTCGGCATGAAGGCTCTGGCCGAAAAAATATCCGGCGCGGTCCGCGACCCCCGCGTTCACGATTCCGGCGGCAAGCATGTCACCGGCCGGGCGGTCTATATCGACGACATCCCCGAGCCGCCGCGCCTGCTCCATGTCTACCTCGCCATGAGCGCGCGCGCTCATGCCGAGATCGCGCGCATGGACCTCGACGCGGTCCGCGCGGCACCCGGCGTCGTCCGTGTCATGACCGCCGCCGATGTGCCGGGCGAAAATGATGTCAGCCCGATCATGGGCGACGATCCGCTGTTCGCAGAACGTGTAGTCGAATATGCCGGCCAGTCGCTGTTCGGCGTTGCCGCCGAAACGATCGCTGAAGCCCGCGCGGCGGCGGCGCTGGCGCGGGTCGAGTACCGCGATCTCGAGCCGGTCATCACCATCGACCAGGCCATGACGAAGGAGTCCTTCGTCCTGCCGTCGCACGAGATGACGCTCGGCGATGCCGGTGCGGCGCTCGGGAAGGCGCCAAACAGCCTTGAGGGAAGGATCCGCATCGGCGGGCAGGACCATTTCTATCTCGAAGGCCAGATCGCGCTCGCCGTCCCCGGCGAGGACGACGACATGCTGATCTATTCCTCGACCCAGCACCCGAGCGAGGTCCAGCACAACGCGGCCAAGGTGCTGGGCGTGCCCGACCACGCGGTGACCGTGGAAGTGCGGCGCATGGGCGGCGGGTTCGGCGGCAAGGAGAGCCAGCCGGCACTTATGGGCGCCGCCGCGGCACTGGCGGCGCGGCTGACCGGCCGTCCGACCAAGGTCCGGCTCGACCGCGACGACGACATGATCATGACCGGCAAGCGCCACGATTTCCGCATGGACTATGCGGCGGGCTACGACGATGACGGCCGCATCGAGGCGGTGACCTACGACATGGCGGCGCGCTGCGGCATGTCGGCGGATTTGTCCGCGTCGATCTGCGACCGCGCCATGTTCCACGCCGACAACTGCTACTACCTCGGCAATGCGCGCATCACCTCGCACCGCTGCAAGACCAACACGGTCTCGAACACCGCGTTCCGCGGGTTCGGCGGCCCGCAGGGCATGGTCGCCTGCGAGCGTATGATCGATGCCATCGCGATTGCCACCGGGCGCGATCCGCTCGACATCCGCAAGGCGAATTTCTACGGCACGACCGACCGCAACGTCACGCCTTACCACATGACCGTCGAGGACAACGTGATCGGCGAACTGGTCGCCGACCTGGAAGAGACGAGCGATTATCGATCCCGCCGGGAAGCCATCCGGGCGTTCAACACGGCGAACGCGTGGATCAGGAAGGGGCTCGCGCTGACACCGGTGAAGTTCGGCATCTCCTTCACCGCCACCCATCTCAATCAGGCCGGCGCGCTGGTGCATGTCTACAAGGACGGCAGCGTGCACCTGAACCACGGCGGCACCGAGATGGGCCAGGGCCTGTTCGTCAAGGTCGCCCAGGTCGTGGCCGAGGAGTTTCAGATCGACATCGAGCAGGTGAAGATCACGGCGACGACGACGGCGAAAGTGCCGAACACCTCTCCGACCGCGGCATCGTCCGGCAGCGACATGAACGGCATGGCCGCACGCGCGGCGGCGCGCAAGATCAAGGATCAGCTGATCGCTCACGCCGCGGAAACCCACAATGTTTCCCCTGATAATGTCGTCTTCCTTCCGAACCGTGTCCGGATCGGCAATCTGGAGATGAGCTTTGCGGAACTGGTTCTGGACGCCTACATGGCCCGGGTCCAGCTCTCGGCCACCGGTTTCTACAGGACGCCGAAAATCCACTACGACCGCGAGAAGGCGAGGGGCCGTCCGTTCTTCTATTTCGCCTATGGCGCGGCGGTCAGCGAGGTCGTCGTCGATGTGCTGACCGGCGAATACCGCGTGACGCGTGTCGACATCCTGCATGACTGCGGCGAGTCCCTGAACCCGGCGATCGACCTCGGCCAGATCGAGGGTGGTTTCATTCAGGGCATGGGCTGGCTGACGACCGAGGAACTGTGGTGGGACGACGAGGGCCATCTGCGCACCCACGCGCCATCGACCTACAAGATTCCGACCTGCGGCGACCGGCCGGACGATTTCAACATCCGGATCTGGGACAAGGGACGCAACCGCGAGGATACGATCTACAGGTCGAAGGCGGTCGGCGAGCCGCCGCTGATGCTCGCCATATCCGTCTTTTCCGCACTGACCGACGCGGTCGCCAGTGTCGCCGGCCACAGCATCCTGCCGGACCTCGACGCGCCGGCGACGCCCGAGCGTGTGCTTCTTGCAATCGAGGACCTTAAGGCGCGTGTTGCCGGGGGAGGCGTGTAATGGCTGCCTGGATCAGGGATGCGCTCGCCATGCTGCGCGCCGGCAAGCCGGCCGTGGTTGTGCACGTTGCCGCGATCCGCGGTTCCGCGCCGCGCGAAGCCGGTGCCGCGATGGTCGTGGCGGCGGACGCGTTTGCCGGCACGATCGGAGGCGGGCAGCTCGAGTTCGATGCTCAGAAGCATGCGCGCCGCATGCTGGCAGGAAAGGGCGGCGAGGCGATCGTGAACTGGTCGCTCGGACCGGAACTCGGCCAGTGTTGCGGCGGTGCGGTGACCTTGTCGTTCGAGGCCCTTGCGCCGGCCGATCTGGCCTGGCTTGACCGCATGGCTGAACTGACAGCCTCGCCGGTCCGGTCATTCCGGATTGCGCAGCTTTCCGCCGCAGGCCCCGAATACCGCTCGTTTGTCAGCGATCGGGACACCGAAGACGCTGTCCCGGATTGGGCGCATAACGCAATTGCGGCGATGGTTCAGGACACGAGATGCAAGTTCGTGTCGGCCTATGATGCCGAACGCGGGCACCTTCATATCGTCGAACGGATCAACCGCGTCGTCCAGCCGCTGTGGCTGTTCGGCGCCGGACACGTCGGGCAGGCCGTGGTGCGCGCGCTGGAGCCATTGCCATTCGACATCACCTGGATCGACGGCCGGGAGGACATGTTCCCGGCGGACACGCCGGACGGCGTTCAGACATTTGCATCGGCAATGCCGGAACTTCTGGTTGATCAGGCGTTGCCCGGAACGTTCTACCTGGTGATGACTCACAGCCACCCCCTCGACGAGGAAGTCTGCAATGCGGTGCTCGAGCGCGGCGATGCGGGATATCTGGGCCTTATCGGCTCACGCACGAAGCATGTCCGGTTTCTGAGCCGCCTTCGGGGGCGCGGCCATTCGGGTGAAGCGCTGGAGGCCCTGACATGTCCGGTAGGCTTGCCGCAGATAACCGGCAAGGCGCCTGCCGTTGTCGCGGCGTCGATCGCGGCGGATCTGCTGACCCGGCTCGGCGTTGCCGAGGCTCTGGAACGGCACCACGTTGACGAGGAAGACAAATAATGTGCCAACATCACGCAAAGCACATGGGCCACGCCGTGGCGCTTTCCGCCGAAAAAATGCGTGCGGGGATGGGCGGTCCGTTCGGCGCGGTCATCGTGCGTGACGGGGAGGTCATTGCGGAAGGCTTCAATCAGGTCACGAGCACCAACGATCCCACGGCCCATGCCGAGATCGTTGCGATCCGCCGGGCTTGCGAGAAACTCGGCACGTTCTCTCTCGAGGGCTGCGAGATCTATTCAAGCTGTGAGCCCTGTCCCATGTGTCTGGCGGCAATCTACTGGGCCCGGATCGACGCCATCTATTTCGCGAACACGCGTGAGGATGCCGCCCTCATTGGCTTTGATGACGAGCATCTTTATCGAGAGATTCCGAAACCGATCAACGAACGCGACATTCCGACAAGACATCTGGCGCTCGACGAGGCGAGGGCGGTTTTCGAGGAATGGCGGTTGATGCCTGACAAGGTGATGTACTGAA
The DNA here is from genome assembly GCA_965275905.1 of Hyphomicrobiales bacterium. Classification (GTDB taxonomy): domain Bacteria; phylum Pseudomonadota; class Alphaproteobacteria; order Rhizobiales; family JAJFHC01; genus CBDAQD01. The sequence goes on from CBDHYJ010000059.1 coordinate 105,613, forward strand.
GTGCCGTAGGACGTCACAATTCGAGTCCGCGCTGGCCTGAGGGGGCCTGAATGACGCGCGGTCGGAGGGGAGACAAGAACCGTGACAGTGCCGCAACTGGAACTGAAGGGGATTACAAAGCAGTATCCCGGCTGTCTGGCGAACGACAATGTCGACCTCGCGGTCATGCCGGGCGAGGTCCATGCACTGCTGGGCGAAAACGGGGCGGGCAAGAGCACGCTCGTCAAGATCATCTACGGCGTCGTCAAGGCCGATGCCGGCGAGATGCTCTGGAACGGCAAACCTGCACAGATCGCCAATCCGGGCGAGGCGCGCAACCTCGGTATCGGCATGGTGTTCCAGCACTTCAATCTGTTCGAGACGCTGACGGTTGCGGAGAACATTTCGCTCGGGCTCGATGATGGTCATGATCTCCGGAAACTGACGTCCGAGATCGCGGAGATTTCGGAGCGCTACGGCCTTCCCATCAACCCCAACCAGCATATCCATTCGCTCTCGGTCGGCGAGCGCCAGCGCGTCGAGATCATCCGCTGCCTGGTCCAGAACCCGAAGGTCCTCATCATGGACGAGCCGACCTCGGTCCTGACGCCTCAGGAGGTGGCCAAGCTGTTCGAGACGTTGAAGCGGCTGTCGTCCGAAGGCTGCAGCATCCTCTATATCAGCCACAAGCTCGATGAGATTCAGGAACTCTGCGACGCGGCCACCGTGCTGCGGCTGGGGAAGGTCACCGCCCGCTGCGACCCACGCAAGGAGACGCCGAAGAGCCTGGCGGAGATGATGATCGGCAGCGAACTCCCGGTCTGCAAGCGCGACGGGGACGCAGACCTCGGGGCACCGAGGCTCGAAGTGGCCGGGCTTCATCTCAGTTCGCCCGATCCGCACGGAACCGATCTGGTCGACATGCACATGACCGTTCGGAAGGGCGAGATTTTCGGCATCGCCGGTGTCGCCGGCAACGGCCAGAAGGAACTGCTGGCTGCGCTGAATGGCGAGCTGATCGCGTCGGCCTCCGGGATGATCAGGCTGAACGGCAGCGAGATAGGAACGCTTGGACCCGCCGAGCGCAGGACAAAAGGGCTGGCATTCGTTCCGGAGGAACGCCTCGGCCGCGGCACGGTTCCGGAAATGTCTCTTGCCCGCAATACGATCCTTACGGGTTACCTCAAGGGGTTGCTCAGGAACGGGTTCATCAACTTCGGCGAGGCCGACGGATTTGCAACCCGCATTCGCGAACGCTTCGATGTCCGGTCTTCGGGAATCGAGGCGGAAGCGCGCAGCCTGTCCGGCGGCAATCTTCAGAAGTTCATCATCGGACGGGAGATCATGCAGGGACCGGAACTGCTTGTCCTCGGGCATCCGACGTGGGGCGTCGACGTCGGCGCGGCGACGACGATTCATCAGGCGCTGATCGATCTGGCAGGCGAGGGGGCGTCCATCGTTGTGGTGTCCGAAGATCTCGATGAACTGTTCGAGATCTGCGACACGATCGCCGTGATCGCGGAAGGACGATTGTCGCCGGCAAGAGCCACCCGCGACACGAGCGTCGAGGAAGTCGGCCTCTGGATGAGCGGTCAGTTCCCGGACGACCCGCCGGCCGACGATGTGGTGAAGATCGATGCGGCGTGAACCGACTTATCGTCGCCATGCCCGAGCAGGCGAACATCCGGGAGCAAACACGGAAGGCTTTGATGTTTCTCGCTGGATTCCCGCCTGCGCGGGAATGACGAAGGGGAATGCGGGAATGACGGAGAGGGGTGCGGCGACGAGGGGCGCGGTAATGACGAAACACAGCATGGCAAATCCGATGACCAGGGAGCAAGGCGACCCGCCCGGTCAGGGCGCCCTCGCGGAGCCGTTGCCGAAGGGAACCGGCATGAGCGAATTCAGTGGAGGCTGGTCATGTTCGTGAGACTTGAAGCGCGGCCCGAGACGTCAGCCACGATGCGGTATGCATCGCCACTGATCGCTGCCGTCCTGACCGCCGTGACCGGAATTATCCTGTTCTCCGCACTCGGCACCGACCCGTTCGTTGCGCTCTACACATTCTTCGTGCGTCCGCTGACAAGCCTCTATGGCGTTGCGGAGTGGCTGCTCAAGGCGACGCCGCTTCTGCTTTGCGCGATCGGTCTGTCTGTCGGCTTCAGGGGCAATGTCTGGAACATTGGAGCAGAGGGTCAGCTCACGGTCGGTGCGATCTGCGGCAGCGGGGTCGCGCTCGCGGCCTACGGTGACGAGGGGCCATGGCTGCTGCCGGTCATGCTGATTGCCGGCACGCTCGGCGGCATGGCCTACGGCGCAATTCCGGCGTTGCTCAAGAACCGTTTCAACGCCAATGAGATCCTGACCAGCCTCATGCTGACTTACGTGGCGATCCAGATTCTCGGATATCTGGTGCACGGCCCGTGGCGCGATCCTGACGGCTTCAATTTTCCGGAATCCCGGATCTTCGGTGACCAGGGCATCCTGCCGGTAATCCTTGAAGGAACGCGTCTCAATGCGGGGTCAATACTGGCCGTGATCGCCCTGATCGCTGTCTGGGTCTTCATGTCCAGAACATTCTCGGGCTTCAAGATCTCCGTGGTCGGGCAGGCGCCCGCGGCGGCGGCATACGCAGGATTCAGTCAGAAGAAAGTCGTGCTGATGAGCTTCCTGATCGGCGGCGGCCTCGCCGGGCTTGCCGGCATCACGGAAGTCTCCGGAACGATCAACCAGTTGCAGCCGGTCATATCCCCCGGCTACGGCTTTGCTGCGATCATTGTCGCCTTCCTCGGCCGGTTGCACCCGTTTGGCGTTCTGCTCGCCAGCCTGCTGATGTCGCTCATGTATCTCGGCGGCGAGTCGCTTCAGATCAATCTCAACCTGCCTCTCGCCGTCACCGGCGTGTTCCAGGGGCTCCTGTTGTTCTACGTGCTCGGTTCGGATGTGCTTATCCGTTATCGCATCCGGTTCGGCACGGCTGCGGAAAGGATGGCCGGCTGATGGATGGTCTCGATGCAGTCATCGTGGTGCTGGTCGCCACGATCCGTGCCGGAACGCCGCTGGTGTTCGCGGCGCTCGGCGAACTCCTGACCGAGAAGGCCGGTGTCCTCAACCTCGGCGTCGAGGGCATGATGCTGATCGGCGCGGTGACCGGATTCATCTTCACGGTGCTGACCGGTTCGACATTCATCGGCATCATGGCGGCAATGGTTGCCGGTATGCTGATGGCGCTGATTTTCGGATTTCTCACACTGAGTCTCATGACCAACCAGGTGGCGACCGGCCTTGCGCTGACAATCTTCGGCATCGGCCTGTCGGCCTTCATCGGCCTGAGCTACATCGGAACGCCGATCGAGGGCCTGAAGCCGATCGCGATCCCGGTCCTGTCCGAGATTCCGGTCCTCGGCCCCCTGCTGTTCAACCATGACGCACTGGTCTACTTCTCGATCGCCCTTTTTGTTGCCGTCAGCCTTTTTCTCTACAAGTCGCGGGGCGGTCTCATTCTCAGAGCGGTCGGCGAGTCCCACGATGCCGCCCATGCGCTCGGTTATTCGGTCATCCTGATCCGGTATCTGACAGTCATGTTCGGCGGCGCCATGGCGGGCCTCGCGGGCGCGTATCTGTCGCTGGTCTACACGCCGCAATGGGCCGAGAACATGACAGCCGGCCGCGGCTGGATAGCGCTTGCGCTCGTTGTCTTCGCGACATGGCGCCCGGCCAGGGTGCTGATCGGGGCCTATATTTTCGGTGGAATAACCATCATTGGCCTGCATGTGCAGGCGATGGGACTTGACGTTTCGTCCCACTTGATTGCCACATTGCCCTATATCGCAACGATCGTCGTGCTTGCGATGATTTCGCGTGACGCCACGAAGATAAGGCTGAATGCGCCGGCCTGCCTCGGCAGGCCGTTCCATCCGGTTGCATGAGGGTGCACAGGGATGGATTTGGCGCCAGTACGAGTGAGTAGGAGATCATTGTTCAACAGGGAAGGAGTGAACATGTCATTGAAACGATTAGCGGTGCTCGGCGCGCTTGCTGCGGGCACGTCTGGCTGCCGCGCTGGGCGTGGGGGGCGCCAAGGCGGAGCCGCTGAAAGTGGGTTTCGTCTATGTCAGCCCGATCGGTGACGCCGGCTGGACCTATCAGCATGATCTGGGCCGGCTTGCGGTCGAGAAGGCGTTCGGCGACAAGGTGAAGACCACTTTCGTCGAAAGCGTGCCGGAAGGCGCCGATGCCGAGCGCGTCATTCGCGAAATGGCGGCCAACGGCAACCAGATCATCTTCACCACGTCGTTCGGCTACATGAACCCGACCATCAAGGTCGCCAAGCAGTTCCCGAAGACGCACTTCGAACACGCAACCGGGTACAAGCGGTCCAAGAATGTCTCGACCTATCTGGCCCGGTTCTACGAAGCTCGCTATCTCACGGGTATCGTTGCGGGCAAGGTGACCAAGTCGAACACGATCGGCTATGTCGCGGCGTTCCCGATCCCGGAGGTTGTCCGCGGCATTAACGCGTTCACACGGGGATTGCGCTCGGTCAATCCGAAGGCCGAAGTGCGCGTGATCTGGGTGTCGTCCTGGTACGATCCCGGCAAGGAGCGTGAGGCGGCCGAAACCCTGATCAGTCAGGGCGCCGATGTTGTCACGCAGCACACGGACTCGACCGCCCCGGTTCAGGCGGCTCAGGACCGCGGTGTGTTCGCCGTCGGATACCATTCGGACATGTCCAAATACGGCCCGAAGGCTCACCTGACGGCGGCAACGCATGTCTGGGACAAGTACTACGTGGCCAAGGTCCAGGAAGCGCTCGACGGCAAGTGGAAAGCCGACAATACCTGGGGCGGCATTTCGGACGGCATGATCGAGCTTTCATCCTTCGGCCCCGCGGTCCCGGACGACGTCAAGGCGCTGGTGAAGGAGAAACAGGCCGCGATTGTCGCCGGTACGCTGCATCCGTTTGCAGGACCGGTCAAAGACAATGAAGGCAAGGAACGGATCAAGGCCGGCGAGACCATGTCCGACAAGGACATGCTCGGCTTCAACTGGTACGTCGAGGGCGTCCAGGGCAAGCTGCCGAAGTGATCTGAGAATTCGGTCCGGGCTCGGAGCTCGGAGCGACATACAAACAAACACCCCCGCTCAGAGGACTGGGCGGGGGTGTTCTCGTGCCAGGCTAGGGAGGTGTGCTGGCGTGCCTCAACGGCACAGGCGGCGCGGGCCTTCGTAAGGCTGGAAGGTGCCGTCGCCGGGGTCGAATGACCGGTACTTGTTCGAGCAGTAGCGATACCAGGCCTTGGTCCACGGCCGAGGTGCGCCATTGCCATAGGACGCACGGCGGTGATTGCGGTAGTAGCGCCGCTCCCGATACGCGTAGGCGGGAGCCTCGTATTCGTCGCCGTAGTCTTCTGCGTCCTCATAGTAGATATGCTTCTCGTAGACCCGGGCCGGACGCCGGTATGGGCGATAGGGCGGCGGTTCGTAGTAGCCGTAGCTATGAGAATGACGGTGGGACTCCGCGGCAATGCTGCCGATAATGAGGCCCGCCGTGGCGCCGATAATGGCACCGGCCAGGATGTCGTCGCCGTCGCCGGCTTTCGCCGTCGTTGGCGCCGTAAAGGCTGCTGTCGCAATAATTGCGGAAAGAGCCAGGGGCTTGAGGATACGCACAGACATGGGACTCCACTCCAGAAATTCACCTTGGTGATGCAGGATCGCGCTCACCCAAATTTCTAAAGTGTCATTGAAGCCCGGGCCGCCTGAACAGTAGCTGAATGAAAAATGGCGGCTTTGTGGGCAAATTTGGTTAATCCCTCAGGTGCCGGGTGAGCGGGAGAAATCCTCGTCCGACACCGGTTCCAACCAGTCGATGTGCTTGCCGTCGAGCGCCTCGTGGATGGCGATATGCACCATACCGGTGTCCGGCGCGGCGCCGTGCCAGTGTTTCTCATCGGGCGCGATCCACACCGTGTCGCCGGCCCTGATCTCCTGGACCGGTTCGCCCAGCTTCTGCACGCGGCCGACACCTGAAGTAACATAGAGCGTCTGGCCGAGGGGGTGAGTGTGCCAGTTCGTTCGCGCGCCCGGCTCGAAGGTCACGACGACGGCGCGGGCCCGCGCGGGCTCCGGGGTTTCCACGATCGGGTCCTGCCACACCGTGCCGGTGAACCAGTCAGGGTTGGCTTTCTTGGTGGGGCGGCTGCCGGAGCGGTGGAGGTCCATTGCTGTTTCCCTTTTTCTTTAAGTTTCCCGTTGGCAGGAGAGTAGCCGAGACGCCGGTTCAGACCAATGCGGTTCGGGTGCGTTTTCTGGCTGGCGGGACGAAGTGATCTTGAAACAGCACCTGATGCCCGCTGCCTTATACATCCGTCGTCCCCGTCCCCGATCACGTCGGGGACCGGCTCCGGCGGGGATCCAGTGCGACATTGCACGGCTTTGCATTTTGGTTTCTGGATCCCCGCCTTCGCGGGGATGACGATGGAGTGAGTTGCAGGCTCCTTCCTGATGATAGGAACCGCTTCGACCCTTGGTTCAGGCATCCGCACCGCCGTGGAAGTGGCGCTGCGCCTCCTGGCGGGTGCGGTTGACGCGCTCGCGGTAGAGGATCAGCAGACCCGCGGCGATGACGATCAGCCCGCCCACGATCTCACGCGGGCCCGGAACCTCGCCCCAGATGACGGCGCCATAGAACACGGCCCAGAGGATCGAGAGGTATTGCACGGGTGCGATCAGCGATAGTTCGCCGATCCTGAGCGCGACGACATAACTGAAGAACGACGCGGCGATGATGACTGCCGCCAGACTGAGCCAGGCCATATCCGCGGCGCCCACTGACACGCGTGCAAATGGAAGGCTGATCAATCCGCCGATCGTGACCGCGATGGCCGTGGTCAACGTGACGGAGCCTGAAGAGACATGTTCCGGTACGTAACGGGTCGATATGTCCCGCACGACGACGGCGCCGGCGGCGGCCAGCGGCAGAGCCATGGCCGGTTGCCAAAGCCCGGTGCCGGGGGCAGTGATGAGCAGCACACCGAAGAATCCGATGAGGACGGCAAGCCAGCGCCATTTGCCCACGCGTTCCCCGAACAGCGGGCCGGACAGCGCGGTCAGAAAGAGCGGCGACGAAAACACCAACGTCGTGGCGACGGCGATGGGGACGTAGAGCAGGCTCGTCAGGAACAGATAGGTGGCAACAACCTCGCCCAGAGCCCGGATCAGGCTCCAGCGTTCGCCGAGATCCCTCACGCTGATGGCCTGACCGGCCAGCTTGCAGCCGATGATCAGGACGAGGCAGAGCACGGCACCGCGCAGAAACATGATCTGTCCGACCGGCACGTCGTCGCTGACATAGCGGACAATCGCATCATTTGTGGAAAGACAGCTCATGGCGACCGCCATCAGCATTATGGCTCGGCGGTTCGCCGTGTGGGCAGTCGGGGAGGGCGGCTCCGACAACTCTCAGTCCAGAGCCATGATCTGGTCGTACAGGCTCTGGGGGACCTCGATGCCTTTTTCCGGCGTGATCGACCGGTTTGTGTAACGCCGGTCGCCAGGAAGGCGCGTGCCGTCTTCAGAGAGCAGGCGTTCGAACAGCTTTTCCGCGTGATTGAGTGACTTTTCCGGGTCACCGAAGCGCGCCGGATCGATGGCGATAAGAAATTCGCCGCCGACAGGAGGCCCGCCGTCACCATTGTCGACCTCCTTGGCTTCGAAGCTCAGATGCTCGCCGATCAGCGGGCCGGCAAGCAGTTCGATCATGAGCGCAAGTGACGCGCCCTTGTAGCCGCCAAATGCGAGCTGGGCGCCCTTGAGAATCTCCTCAGGATCCCTTGTGGGCATGCCGTCGGGTGCGATGCCGACACCGTCCGGCACGCTGTGCTTTTCACGGGCCGCAATCATCACCTCGCCGCGGGCCATTGCGGAGGACGCCTGATCGAAGACCATCGGCGGTTTGTCCCTGCGCGGCCACGCAAAGGCCATCGGGTTGGTTCCGAACAACGGCTTTATGCCGCCGGCCGGCGCGACATAGGGAAAGGCAGCCGTGAAGGCGAAGCCGACGAGGCCGCGTTCCGCCAGTGCCGTGACCTCCGGCCAGAGGGCCGCGAAATGGTAGATGTCGACGATGGCAAGTGCCGCAATCCCGGTTTCACGGGCCGCTTCCGCCAGCGGGTCGTATCCGCACTGGAGCGCCGGCGGTGCGAAGCCGCCGTCTCCGTCAACACGGATCGCAGAAGGCGCAAGACGCTCGGCCGTTGCCCGCGCCTTGCCGTTGACCTTTCCGGATTTCAGCGACTTGACGTATCCGGGGAGGCGAAACAGCCCGTGAGAGTGGGCCAGGTCACGCTCGGCCGTGGTGATGGTGTCGGCGACAGCCGCAGCGTTCTGATCGTCGCACCCATGTGCAATGAGCTTTTCGGTCGCAAGCCGATGAACCTCATCGAGCGACAGGTGTACCGTTGTCATTGGATTTTGCCTTCCGGTGATCCCCAGAACCAGAGCCTACGCGGTCACGGGTTCGCCCGCCAGCGGCTTTTGGGCTTCGAGCGCCTGTTCGACGTGATAGGCCAGAAGCTCGCCGAACCGCGCCGATCCCATGGGCTGGTCTACCCGCTGGATAATGTCGACGCATGGCGAACCGTTGCCCTCGACAATGACCGGACCATCTGCGGTAATCGCTATGTCCCAACCGACAGTCACCTTGTAGGGAAAGGCGGCGTGCGCCTGCTCGGCAAGCGCCTTCAGGTCTTCCCACAGCGGCAGCACACGCCCCTCGATCTGTACGCCCGAATGAGGATTGGTCTCGCGCCAGCCGATCTGCGGTCTGAAGCCGAGATCGGTTGCCTTGCCGAGGGCACCTGTCTCGAGGTCCACCTTGGAGACCAGGCCGCCGCGATGCAGCCCGTCAACGGTTGTATCGTTGCGCATGGCCATGCGAAAGGCGGCGTTGGTGACCTCGAAGCCTCCCTCGGCATTGCGGCATGTCACCGTCCGCACGCAGGACAACGCGCCTGCGCAAAGGTCGGTCAACTCGGGATGATTGACGAGGCAATGCTGAATGATGAACGGACGCTCTGCCGAAAGGTCTCTCAGATGCTGCGCAAGCTCATCGCGCGACACGGTGCGGCCGTCGCTCAGGTCATAGTTGCCGTCGCCGGCATAGCGAGCGCGCAGCGTGCCTCGACCGCCTTTGCCCTGCATGGGTTTGACGAACAAGTCGCGGTCCGGCAATTCCGCTTCTTTCTGCGGCGCGCCGTCTGCGGACCAGTCTTGCAAGTCCCGGATCAGGCCGTCTCGCGCGATGCCAACGACCGGCGCCGTCGGTACGCCTTTCTGACCGCAGATCTCCGCAAACATGGCTTTGTTGTTCAAACGATGGCCGTTTGAACGGTGTCTGTCCGTCCTCTCGACGGTCCGCTTCAACAACTCGTAGATGTTGTATTTGGTCTCGAAGCGGTTGAGATAATCGGCCGCGCGGTCGTAGTTGGCCGGATGATAGAGTTCGAACATGTAGTACCAGGGCGGCAGTACTCCGTGGCGGGCGGCGAGGCTGATCTGGTCCAGTATCTGGCGGACGACACCCTTGCCCATCCTCTTCTTTATCGCGAACCCGTTGAAATAGGTGAAGTAACCCGTAGCGCCGAGAACGATGGCCGGCCAAGCGGCATACCGCGCTGCCAGTTTCAACCGCTTCGTGGTATCCCGCTCTCCCCAGAGCTCTCGGAGATAGGCCTTGTGGATGGCACTGGCCGGCGACCCGTCGCCGGGCTGGTGCGCCCACAGCAGCGGCAACGGCGGACAGTAGAGTGAATCGTCGGTAATTCTCATGAATGCTGCTGCCTCGCGGTCTAGAAGCGGCCGTGTTGCGAAGTTTCCATTGGTCGCCTTTAGCGCAACGGCGCAAATTTAACGCCGCGCAAGTGGTGTGCGCAAGGCACGTTCGCCCGGAAATGGACGTTTGCCGGTGACGTGCGAAATTTGCCACAAATCAAAGCGTAACAGGCCGGTGCTGAATCGAATTCTCAGGCTTCGAGGGCGTGCTCGACATGGTAGGCGAGCAACTCGCCGAAACGTTCCGCACCAAGCGGCCCGTCAACCCGCTGGATGATGTCGACACAGGGCGCTCCGTTGCCTTCGACGACCACCGGACCACGGTCGGTAATGGCGATGTCCCAGCCGACGGCCACCTTGTATGGAAATGCCGCATGAGCGTCCAGTGCAATGGCCTTCAATTCTTTCCAGTAGGGCAGAACACGGCCCTGAATCTGAGCGCCAGTATTCGGGTTGGTGTCGCGCCAGCCGATGTGCGGCTTGAAGCCGAGATCCGTTGCCGGACCCAGTTCGCCGGTGTCCAGGTCGACCCTGGAGACCAGACCGCCTCTATGCAATCCGTCCACTGTGGTGTCGTCTCGCAGCGCCATGCGGAAGGCGGCATTTGTCACTTCGAAACCGCCCGACCGTGTCTTGCAGGTCACCGTCCGGACGCAGCACAGGGCGTTGGCGCAGAGATCGAGGATATACCGGTGGTTGGTCAGCCGCCTTTGAATGATCAGAGGCTGTTTTGCCGACAATTGTTTGAGATGCTCAGACAGTTCTTCGCGGTTCAGCGTATGTCCGTCACTGGTCTCGAACACTCCGTTCTGCAGGAAGCTTGCGCGCAGGGTATTGCGACCGCCCTTTCCGCGCAGGGGTTTGATGAACAGATCGCAATCGGGCAGCGCCGGTTCTTCTGACAGCGGCGCGGTTCCATTCCAGTCCTCGGGCGGATCCAGCCGTCCGTCGCGCGCTATGGCGACCAGCGGGGGCGTCACGATGCCGTGTTCGGCACAGATCGATGCATAAAGGGCCTTGTTGCCCAGGGTGCGGCCGTTGGTTTTCTCGACCCTCCTCTTGAGCAGGAAGAAAAGATTATTCTTGGTCTCGAAGCGATGCAGGTAATCGCCGGCCCGTGCGAGGTTGTCCTCCCGGTACAACTCGAACATGTAGTACCACGGCGGCAATATGCCGTGCCGTGCCGCGATAGCGAGTTGATCACGGGCCTGGCGCAACACGGATTTCCCCGTGCGCTCCCTTATCTTCGCGCCGTTGTGATAGGTGAAATACGCCGTTGCGCAGAGCACGATGACCGGCCACGACAGGAAGCGCGCGACCAGCATCGCCCGCTGCGATGCGCTCCGCTCCCGCCAGAGCTCCCGCACGTAAGTCTTGTGTATGACGCTTGCCGGCGTGCCGTCTCCGGGTTTGTGGGCCCAGATAAGCGGCAGCGGCGGGCAGTAAAGAGAGTCATCCGTGATCATCATGGCGATCACGCCCCCGCATTCTGTTGGCACCTCCTCGTGCGCGCCTTGCGTGGCGCGTCTTTTATTGGCCGCAATTTTGCTTTCTTGTCGCCATATTTGCAAGGCCTGCAGGGTATCTCCATCCGCTGGTCCGGGCCTGATTTCGAATCGCTTGTGGCATTTTTGCCAAGGCGCTGTTTGCGATCACCCTGACGGGTTGCCGTTGCGTGCGTGAGGCCTGGCGGATTTCCGGTTCTCCTTTGCGTTCAGAAAATTGAATAAGAACAGAATGTTACGCAACGGGGGCGGCGCCGGTCACGCGATCCGTGTCGGCATCAGGCGCGCGCTCATGAGTCATTAACCATTTGTTAACGAATTCTCACGTCCTATTCGAAAGCTGGTGGGAGAAAGTGGGTTGTAGGTGTCGAGTGCAGTTCGTTCCGCCAGTACGTTCAGATTCCTGGGCCGAACATTTTTGGCCCTTGTATTTGCTCCGGAGCCGCCTCTCAGTGACTGGTTAGAGGAGCTGGATGCGTGGCTTGTCCGGTCTACAGGGTTCTTCTCCGAGAAGCCCGTCGTCCTTGATCTTTCGCGGTTATCGCTGACCCAGCTCGATTACATCGGGCTGATGACCGAGCTCGAGATCCGCAAGATTCGCGTCATTTCCGTCGAAGGCGTTGACCCGTCCTGGCGCGATCCCAGCCATGCGCCGCTGGGCAACGGGGGCCGTTCCGCCAACGTGATCGAATTTCCCGAACCGCCCGCGCCGCATGCGGGAGACAGTCAGACCGACATCGACAGTGCGCCGCCGACCGGAGGCATACCCATACCGTCGCAGCAGCCGGCTCCCGAGGCAATGAGCCGGCAGGCCAGCGCCAATGCTGAGACGGATGACGCGCGGTCCCGGACCGATAGTGCCGGGACCGCGCCCATGCCGCCCGTCGATCCTTCGCCGAGCGATGCGGATCGGGACAGCGGAGGAGAGGCCGACGCGCCGGCCGCCGCCATCTGTGCCACAACATCGGAGCGTCTTGCCGATCTTGCACCGGACCCGGGCGCCAGCTCGCTCCTGCTTGAGACATCGGTCCGCTCGGGCCAGTCGGTGTTCTTTCCGAACGGCGATGTCACGGTCGTCGGCTCGGTCGCCTCCGGTGCCGAGATCGTGGCGGGCGGCTCGATCCACGTCTACGGCGCACTGCGCGGCCGCGCCATCGCCGGATCGAACGGCAATTCGAAGGCGCGCGTGTTCTGCGGCAAGCTCGAAGCCGAACTGGTGGCCATAGACGGCCTCTACAAGACCGCCGATGACATGGATACCGCCTTGCGCGGGCAGGCCGTTCAGGCCTGGCTCGAAGGCGAAGTAATGATGCTGAAATCCCAGGGTTGATTTGAGGGAGGAGATTCCGACATGGCCAAGGTTCTAGTGGTGACATCAGGCAAGGGAGGCGTGGGCAAGACCACGACCACGGCGGCGCTCGGCGCATCGCTGGCGCAGTCCGGCGAACGCGTCGTCGTCGTCGATTTCGACGTCGGCCTGCGCAACCTTGATCTGGTGATGGGTGCGGAGAGACGTGTCGTCTACGACCTCATCAACGTGGTGCAGGGCGATGCGAAGCTCGCTCAGGCGCTGATCCGCGACAAGCGCATAGACACCCTGTCGCTGTTGCCGGCCTCACAGACCCGCGACAAGGATGCGCTCACCGAAGAGGGCGTCGAGAAGGTCATGAACGAATTGCGCGAGCAGTTCGACTGGGTGATCTGCGACAGTCCGGCCGGCATCGAACGCGGCGCCATGCTCGCGATGCGCCACGCCGATATGGCGGTCATCGTCACCAATCCGGAAGTCTCGTCAGTCCGCGACTCCGACCGGATCATCGGATTGCTCGATGCCAAGACCGTACGGGCCGAAAAGGGTGAGGAAGTCGAAAAGCACCTGCTCATCGACCGCTACGATCAGGATCGCGCTGCGCGATCGGACATGCTTTCGATCGATGACGTTCTCGAGATCCTCTCGCTCAAGCTTGTCGGGGTCATTCCCGAAAGCCAGGAAGTCCTGCGGGCCTCGAACGTCGGGTCTCCGGTAACGTTGCACAATCCGCTCAGCGCCCCTGGCCGGGCCTATCAGGATGCAGCGCGCAGACTGAAAGGCGAGAAGGTCCCGATGACCATCCCGACGGACCGCAAGAACTTCTTCGGGCGGTTCTTCGGCGGGAGGGCCGCATGAGCATCTTCAGCTTCATGAGGAAGAAACGGGCTTCCGCGCCTGTCGCGCGTGAACGCCTGCAGATCCTCCTGTCTCACGAACGGGCGCTCGCCCAGGGAGACGACCTCATCACGGTGCTGCGCGATGAGGTCATCGCCGCGATCGGCAAGCATGTCAGTGTCGAGCCGGACAAGGTGGAGATGAAGATGAACTGCGGCGACTCCGTCTCGACGCTGGTCATCGACATCGAGATCCCCCGTGAAACGGAGATGAAACTCGCCAAGGCCTCCTAGGTCAATCGCTGGAGCCGGTCAGCCGGCTTCGGCCTTTGCGGAGGATTTTCCGGAGCACGCCTAACCCCGGTCCTTCGCCTCCAGCCATGCCCGGATGATCTCCCGATGACGCTCGCCGCCATAGCTCGCGAAGTGGCCGCCGTGGACGAGCCGGACGGGAAAGTCGAGCAGCCGCTTCATGCTGGCATAATAGTCGCGCGGGTCTGCGTGGTAGGTGTCCTCGATCAGCGGGCCGTCATAGACGATATCGCCTGAAAACAGGATCTGCGTGGCCGCCTCCCAGAGTGCAATGCCGCCGGGTGAATGCCCCGGAGTATGGACCACCTCGAAGTGCCGGTCTCCCAGATCGATGACGTCGCCGTCCTTGACAATCCGTGTCGCCGGCGCGCCTTTGACGGCATATTCGCTCGAAACGTAGGGCTGCGGCGGCAGGCGCGTGAAGATGTCATCCGTCACGTAAGGGTCTGCCAGCGTGTTGGCACGTGTCGGGTGCGCCAGCAGGTCCGCTTCGGCGGAATGGATAACCCGGTCCTCGAATTCATGGTGACAACCGATGTGGTCGAAATGGGTGTGGCTCGCAACCGCGATGCATGACCGTTCCGTCACCAGCGGTACGTATTCACGCAGGCTCACGACGCCCATTCCGCTGTCGACGAGCATGTCGCGGTCACGGCCGCGCACATGCCACATGTTGCAGCGGTAGAACGCCTCGATGAACGGTTCGTCGATATGAGTGACGTCATCTTCCAGCTTGCGAATACGGTACCAGTTCCCGGGTGTCTCCCGATCCATCGTCGTTACTCCGTTTCGCGTGTCAGAAGCAGCGCGTGTTCCAGTGGCACGCCAAGCTCCACGCGATCGCCCTGGCCGATTCTGATTGTCTGCGGCAAGTGGGCGGTAACCTGCGCTCCGTCCGGCAGTTTATCCGACGTAAAATGGCAGCGGTGATGCGTGCCAAAAAACGAGGCGTCCTGAACCTCCATTTCGCCCAGTTCGATCCGGTCACCGCCATCCGCCTGCATCTGCACGTGTTCGGGCCGGAAACACAGGGAGACCGCCCGCGTTTCACTGAAATCGACGCCAATCGCCGAGGTGCGGGGGATGCTGTGATTTCCAAACACGGTCATGACAATAACCGTATCGTCGGTGACATCGGCAATGACTCCGTCGAGGAAGTTTGCCTCACCCATGAATGCCGCGGTGAAGGTGTTCTTCGGCCGCAGATATATGGATTCCGGATCGCCTGAGTCCTGAACCCGGCCTTCGTTCATCACGATGATCGTATCGGCAATGGCCATGGCCTCTTCCTGGTCGTGCGTGACGTGGATGAAGGTCGTGCCGACACGCTTCTGAATAGCCTTGAGTTCGTCCTGCATCTGTCGCCGCAGTTTCAGATCCAGCGCGCCGAGCGGTTCGTCGAGCAGCAACACGTCTGGCTCAACAGCGAGAGATCGGGCGAGTGCCACCCGCTGGCGCTGGCCACCGGAAAGCTCATGGGGCTTCTTGTGGAAGGCGTCCTCCAGACCAACGAGACGGAGCAGATCGGCGGCGCGGTCGCCGCGTTCGGTTCTGCCTATCCCGCGCATCCGCAGTCCGAAACCGACATTGTCGCCAAGCGTCATGTGCGGAAACAGCGCGTAGTCCTGAAACATGGTCGTCGTCGGACGTTTGGCCGGCGGCAATGTCGTCACGTCCTGGCCGCCGATCCGCACGGCGCCTTCGGTCGGCGTGATAAATCCGCCGAGGATCGAGAGCAGGGTGGTCTTGCCACAGCCGGACGGTCCGAGCAGAACGGCGAACTTTCCTGCGTCGATCGTGAGGTTCACCCAGTCGAGCGCCGTGAACGCACCAAAGCGGTGAGTGACCCCGGATATCTCGACATTCGCCGTCATCGCCGCGCCGCCTTGCGGAACACCGTCAGCTCCAGAATGACCACCAGCAAAATCGAGACGAGGAAAACGATCGATCCGACTGCATTGGTCTTCGGATTGAGACCCGAACGCAGGAGACTCCAGATCTCCACGGGAAGGGTGACATCGAACCGCGAAAGCAGGAATGCGATGATGAATTCATCCCACGAGAAGGTGACGGACAGGAAGTAGCTGGCCATGATTGCCGGCATCAGCATCGGCGCGGTGACGAGCCACATGACCTTCAGATCCGAAGCGCCGAGGTCGCGCGCGGCGCGCTCGATGTTCACCTGATGCGCGCCCATCTGGCTGTAGATGATGGCGAAACACAGCGGTGTATTGATTACGGTATGGCCGATTCCGACCGTGAGCAGGGATCGCGATATCCCGAAGGTGTTGAACATGATCAGCAAGCCGAGGCCGATGATGAGATAACTCACTGTCAATGGCGCAGTGATGAGTGCGCGCTGCACAGTGGAAGCGGGGAGCTTGTAACGCGCGAGGCCGTAAGCCGCGATGAAACCCAGAAGACACGCGAAGGCCGAGGACACGACGGCCACGCCGAGCGAGTTGACGAGGGCCTGGGTCAATTTGCTGTCTGCCAGTACCGCCTCATACCACTTCAGCGACGGCCCGTTGAACGGAGGGATCGGGAACCGTCCGCCCTGGAACGAGAACAGCACGAGGACAGCGACGGGAAGGAAGATGAACCCGTAGATAAGCGCGGCATACAGAGCACCTGCCCAGGATGTGAACCTTCTCATCGCTCAGGCCCGTTCCAGTTTGAGCCAGCGTGCGCACAGAACGTAGACCACCGTGACGACCAGCATCAGCACGATGGAGAGAGCCGACGCGGTGGGGAAATCGGCTCGTCGTCCGATCTGCAACATGATGATCTGCGGCATGACCAGTTCGTTGTTGCCGCCAAGGATCTGCGGCGTGATGTAGTCGCCGATACACAGAACGAACGTCAGGAACGCTCCGACCATTATCCCCGGAATCGTCAGGGGCAGGATCACATGGATAAAGGTCTGGACAGGGCTGGCGCCAAGGTCCGCCGCGGCCCGGGCGTAGTTGGGCGACAGTTGCTTGAGATTGGCATAGATCGTCAGCGTCAGCAGCATTACGAAGAAGTGGACGAAGCCGATGATCGTTGCCGTACGCGTCGATGCGATCTCAAGCGGTTCGTCGACAATTCCGATGCCCAGCAAGGCCTGGTTGACGATGCCGTTCTTGGCCAGCACCAGGACCCAGGCATAGGACCGCACCACGTATGACGTCCAGAACGGCAGGATTGCCAGGATCAATGCCGCCCGCTGCCAGCGCTCCGGTACGCGTTCCGCGATAATCCAGGCGAGCGGATAGGCAAGCACGACGGAAATCGCTGTGACGACCAGTGTGATCTCCAGCGAATTCACAAGCCCGGCGAGGAAATGCGATTTGGCGAAGACCGACCAGTAGTTGTCGAGTGTCCAGGTCTGGACGATCTTGGTCCCGATCCGCTGCCACAGGCTCATCACGACCATGAACGCGAATGGCACGACGAAGAACGCCAGCGTCCACAGAACGGTCGGCAGCACAAAACCAATCGCCTTGCGGCGGTCGCGCGCTGCAACCGTGTCCGTGGACGCCATCGCGTCTTGCCTCTTTTTTGCGGGACTGTCCTCGCTTACTTCTGCAGCATTTGCGTCCAGATGTCCTGCATCTTTGCGTCAAGCTCGGCACTCGGAGCCGGATAGAGCTGGGAGCGCTTCAGGTAGTCCGCCTGATCGTTCCAGCGTAGTGCGGCTTTCTGCTGGTCGGTAAGCTTTGCGCCGGCCTTGGAATTGGCGGGCATTGCCCAGTAGCATGCGGATGTCGCCAGCCGCGCCTGTCCCTCGGGGCTGAGGATGTACTGAACGAACTTGAGAGCAAGGTCCTTCTTCTTCGATGTTGCGAACACACCAATCGACTGCGACCAGCGGACACCACCCTGATCAGGAAGCACCCAGTCCAGCTCGGGCTTTTCGGCTGTCAGGCCGGCTGTCACCCACTCGCCGCCGCCCACCAGAATATCGACTTCGCCGGTGGCGATTGCCGTCTGGCTTGAGACAACCTCGCCGACCTGCTTGGACACTGCCTTCATGGCGAACAGTTTTTCCTTGATTGCCGGCAGGTCGGCTTCCGTCAACTCGGATGTCTTCTTGCCAAGGCCAAGCGCCACCATGCCGATGACAGGCAGGTAGTAGTCGTAGATGGCGATCTTGCCCTTGTACTTGTCGCTCCAGATGATCGACATGTCCTTCATGTCGGCGGGATCGACCTTGGTCTTGTTGTAGGAAATGGTGTTGTAGCCGAACTTCTCGGATATCGCGTAGGTTTTGCCGTCCTTGGTGTGGTTCTCCGCCATCACCAGCGCCGGGAACAGGTCGCCCGTGGGCAGCTTGTCTGCCGGCAAGGGCGCAAGAATTCCGGCTTCGACCACCCGCGGCACGTCAACGCCATCGACGACGAACACATCCCAGTCGCCGGGTTGCGATTGTTCGATAAGGGACAGCGCGGTTCCCGTGCCTTCATACTCCTTGAGGTTCACCTTGACGTTGTTGGCTTCTTCGAACGGCTTTATCAGCGCCGGATCCGTGTGATCGCACCAGACAAGCGCGTTCAGTTCCTCCGCAGCCTTCGACGATGGCGCCTGTGCAAAGGCGACCAAGGCGCCGGCTGCTGCAAGGCTATGCAGGAACCAGCGGCGTGATCCGTTTTCAATCAATCTCGTGAACATTGGCATTTATCCCCTGTCGTTCGTGGTGCACCCGGTGGAGTTTCCCCTAGCCGCGGCTCTTTTCGGCCATGAAATTAAAAAGTTGAACCAATTCATTATTTGAGTCAATTCAGTTCACATGAGAGATTTGAGAACATGACAGGTTTGCGCGCAAGACAGAAGGCCGACCGGAACCAGCGCATTGTCGACGCGGCAACGCAGCTTTTCCGCGAGGACGGTTATGCGCGCAGCAAGCTGGAGACTATTGCGGCACTGGCGGAAGTGTCGGTCGGCACGGTCTACAACTACTACGAAGACAAGGGGGATCTGCTCGTCGCCATTGTGTCGATGGAGGTGAACGAGGTGCTGAACGCCGGCGCGGATCTGCTGAAAGCGCCGCCCGACGACATTGAGGAGGCCGTCAACGGACTCATGTCGATCTATCTGGATCATTCCCTTGTCTACCTGAGCAAGGAAATGTGGCGTGAGGCCATGGCGAATACGACGCGCCGGCCCGAGACCCAATACGGCCGGGCTTACATAGCGCTCGACCGCCGCCTCATGGAGCAGATCTGTGATCTGATCGTGCGACTTGAGGAACGAGGGGTCGTACGCGGTGATGTCGACGCCGATTCCGCCGGCGAGATGTTCTTCAACAACATGAACATGATGTTCACGGTCTTCGTCCGAAACGACGCCATGCCGTTAGCCAGACTGAAAGCCGACATCGCACGTCAAAACAGACAATTGGCGCGCGCAATCACGTGTTAGACAACGAATAAGTCACTGTCGGTACTCGACCTGCGTGTTCGATTCTGACATTGATACTGCCGCCTCTCATGTCTTCCGCGAGGAAAACCGGAAATCTGCGATGATCCCGACTCTCACGACCGAGAGACTGCGTTTGCGCCATTGGCAAATTGGGGATTTTGAGCCCTATGCCGCTCTCAAGACCAGCGTGGAACTTCAGACGTATACGCCAAGTGGCCCGGTGACCCGGGAACAGGCTTGGGAGTCATTCTGTGCCGCGCCCGGGGAGTGGGCGGTTCGGGGGCTCGGCGTCTTCCTCGTCGCCGACATCGAGTCAGATCTTGCGATCGGCTTCGCGGGCTTCTGGTTTCCGGTTTACATTGACGAGCCTGAATTGTGCTGGTCGCTGTTCCCTGGCAACGAGGGTAAGGGCTATGCTACGGAAGCCGCTGCGGCAGCCCGCGACTGGGCTTACGCCGAGAAGGGCTTGCCGCCACTGATGAGTTTCATTCATCCGGAAAATGCAGCGTCGATCGCCGTGGCCGAACGTCTCGGTGCGACGCTGGAAAAAGAAACGACGCTACTTGGTGCACCGCGTCTGGTCTATCGTCACATAGAGGAACACGGCAAATGACCAACAGGTTGACACTCAAGCGACCGGACGACTGGCACCTGCATCTTCGCGACGGAGAGATGTTGAAGGGGGTGCTGCCTTATACTGCTGCGGATTTCGGCCGCGCCATCATCATGCCCAATCTGGTGCCGCCTGTTGTGCGGGGAGACGATGCACGGGCCTATCGCGACAGGATTCTGGCGGCGTTGCCCGAAGGCAGCGACTTCGAACCTTTGATGACGCTTTATCTGACGGAGACGACGGATCCGGATGATGTGGCCGCGTCCGCGGAGGCGGGTTTGATCAAAGCGGTCAAACTCTATCCTGCCGGGGCGACGACCAACTCCGACTCCGGTGTCAGAGACATCCAGACCGTCATTCCGGTTCTGGAACGCATGGCGGAAGTCGACCTGCCGCTTTGCGTGCATGGCGAAGTCACGGACAGCAATGTCGACATTTTCGATCGCGAGGCGGTTTTCATTGACCGGGTGCTTGATCCGCTGCGCCGCCAGGTGCCGGGATTGCGCGTGGTGATGGAACACATCACGACCGAAGACGGGGTGAACTATGTCCTCGATGCCGAGGCGGATCTGGGAGCGACGATCACCACCCATCACCTGATCATAAACCGGAACGATATTCTGGCCGGCGGCATTCGCCCGCATTATTACTGCCTGCCGGTCGCAAAACGCGAGAACCACAGATTGGCTTTGCGCCGTGCCGCGACGTCCGGCGATGGTCGCATCTTTCTCGGGACCGACAGTGCACCCCATGCCACGGATGCGAAGGAATCGGCTTGCGGTTGTGCCGGAATATTCACTTCAATCAACACGATGAGCTGTCTTGCTCATGTATTCGAGGAAGAAGATTCACTCGACACGCTGGAAGCCTTTGCGTCGCTGAACGGTCCGGCCTTTTACGATCTTGCGCCAAACACCGACACGATCACGCTTGTACGCCATGACGAAGCGCTGAAATTTCCCGATAAAATTGAAACCGGTGCCGGGCCGGTGACCGTCTTCGACCCCGGATTCGAGATTTTTTGGGGCGTCGAGCGTTGATCCTACGAGGCCGCATGGGTCGTTGCGCGAAGTCGATAGAATTCCGATAACTCCTGCCGTCATGCCCGCGAAGGCGGGCATCCAGGGATTTGCTCGCGGCGCTTGCCCTGTTGGGCTGGATTCCCGCCTTCGCGGGAATGACAGTGGCGGGCTGTTGGCAATTGCTCTAAGAAGCGCCTCCGGTGATCTTTCGGGGCGCGACGATGAGCGACGACAAGAGCGGGCAGGGGACGGCAGGGACCATGTGGTGGCGGGAGCGCTCCGACGGGATTGGTGCTGCGCTTTCGCTCGAAGCGGAACTCCTTCATCGCGAGGAGAGTGAATTCCAGCTCATCGAAGTGCTGGAGCACGGCGCGTTCGGCCGCATTCTCGTGCTTGACGGCTATATTCAGGCGAGCCAGGCGGACGAGTTCATCTACCACGAAATGGCACTGCACGTGCCGCTCCTGGGCCGTCCCCGCTGCGACACGTCGGTGCTGATTATTGGCGGCGGAGACGGCGGCGCGCTGCGCGAAGCCCTTGTCCACGACTTCGTCACCACCGTGACCATGGTCGAAATCGACGAGCGTGTCATTGCGCTGTCCAATGAATTTCTCGGCGTTCAGGGGAACTACGAAGACCCGCGCGTCACACTCGCTGTCGAGAATGCTGCGGATTTCGTCGCGCGGGAGCGGTCAAAAGGCGTCACCTATGACGTTGTCGTGCTTGACCTGACCGAGCCTGTCGGTCCGTCCGCGAGTCTGTTTACCGAGGCGTTTTGCGCCGAAATCGTCGATCTCGTGTCGCCGACCGGAGTCATCGTCGATTCCGACAGCATCTATATTGCGAAGGGCGGGGGTAAGTTCCTTCAGGAGACGAGCGGCGGCGGAGAAAATCTGGTCAGCGTCATGCGTCGCGCGCGACTGCTGCCGCATATCGACGTTTACCGGGCAAAGGTGCCGCTCTATCCCGGTGCCGACTTCGGTTTCTTTCTGTATAGCCGTGACGGCGTTTCCTTGAGGGAGCCCGTGAATGAGCATTTCGGACGGCACTACGATCCGGATATCCACCGTGCATCGTTCGTACTGCCCCGCTGGCAACGCGACTGGCTGGGGTTGCGGTAAAATAACTGCGGCTTCCAGTGCGCAGTCAACGGTACCCACGCTTTTGGCTGTAGCGTTCGATCTGGTGTTCCGTGAGTATGCCTCTCATCTCGAGATGGGCAGACAGATGTACAGCACGCAGTCTGCCGCGAATTCGTGCAATCTCCGACGTGTGACGCTCGATTCTTTCGATCGTTGCAGTCTTGTCCCTGAACAATTGCTCAAGAGCCGCCTCGGCCGAAATCACTTCGTGGCCAAGGCGAATGGCTTCCACGCGCATAAATGAATGAATACGTTCGGTCGTTTTGCGCTGGGCCGGTGTGAGTTCCAATGGCTCGCTGAAATCGAGCATATGTACCGGGCCCGGATAACCATTGAGTTCCGCCGGAAGGGCAAACCCCATCCCGTTGCCGGCTTTAAGATCGTCGATCTCCTTCTGCGACATTGCCTTCACCGCACGGTGCTTGAACTCTGCATAGGGCCCGTGGCCACCGTGCTCATTCCCGGCAAGAAGCGACTGTCGCCCAATTGTTCCGACCAGTGCAAGCGCCGAGAGCGACAAGACAATCAAAAATCGTTGGCGTTTCATTTGACTCTCGATTTGAAGCGCGTTTGGTCAAGACAGGTTGTCAGGCACCAGTTCAAATGAACATGATAGGAATCATGTCTGAAGCCGCATTTGCAATATTGAGGTCGCTCGCGACCCGGTGCCGCCGGTTCACGGCGGGGCAGCATTTATTCACGGCCGGTGACAAGGTCGAAACACTGTTCCTGGTGATCGAAGGAAGCGTCGATCTGTTGAGAATCGATCAGGAAGGGCGCCTCGTCATTCTGCAAAGCGCAGGATCAGGAGAGATCCTCGCCGAGGCGTCAATGTTTGCGGACCGATATCACTGCGATGGTGTCGCACCGGTGGCCGGTAGCGTGGCGCTGGTGCCCCGAAGGTCCGCAATAGATGCGTTAAACCACGACCCGGTCTTGTCCGCGGCATACTTTGCGTACATGGCGACGAAACTTCAGAAGGCGCGAACCCAGGCACACATACTGACGCTCCGGACGGTAAGAGAAAGGCTCGATGCCTGGCTTGCAGCGAATTCGCGAAAAGTACCCGAGCGCGGGTCCTGGCACCTTCTTGCGCGCGAAATTGGTGTGTCCCCCGAGGCGATGTATCGCGAACTGTCGCGACGCCGGCGCAAAGGCGGCGGTTAGCGCATAACCCGGATAGCCGATTCCACCGCATCGATTACCGTTCTGGACATCGGATCGGTTTGTGTGGGGAACCAGGCGGCGAGTTTGCCGTCGGAATCGATGAGATATTTATGAAAGTTCCAGCGCGGACGGGCATCGTCGCCGGCCTGTTCGAGAGCCCAGCGATAAAACGGATGGGCGTCATCGCCCCGCACGCGGGTCCGGTCGGCGAGCGGGAAACTGACGCCGTAGTTGATCTTGCAGAAATGCTTGATGTCGGCGCCCTTGCGGGGTTCCTGGCTGCCAAAATCATTCGAGGGCACGCCGACAATCACCAGGCCCTTGTCCTTGTAGCGCTGCCAGAGCGCCTCGAGGCCTTCGAACTGGGGTGTAAACCCGCATTCGGTCGCGGTATTGACCACAAGCACCGGCTTTCCGGCAAATTGGGCAAGCGGCAGGGGTTCTCCGTCGAATCCGTCAAACGTGAAGCCGTGGCCGCCGGAAGAGGCGCGTGCCAGCCCGATTGCCGCCGCACTCACGATCAGTGTGACGAAGACGGCGACGGTCATATTCAAAAGTGACGGGCGCAATTTCCCTCTCCGTTTCAACTGTGGATTTCCTCTGTTTACGCGCTCCCGCACGCCCTGGATTGCCGCGCTTGGCCCGCGGCATCATTGTCATTCGCGGACGATACTATAAATAGGTGTTCCGGGCCGCGCCGACGAGGCCCGTCACCAGAATTGTCAGGGAGCGGATCCGGTGATCTCGAGGATCTTTCAGTGGTTCGAGCGGACTTCCGAGGTGTTCCCCGAACGCCAGCCGGAACGCCCGCCGACGACGCTGTCCGGATTCGTCCTGCACTATGCCAGGCCCTTTACGCCGGTCCTTGTGTTCAGCGGTGTGCTTTCCGTCGTTATCGCTCTCATCGAAGTCTGGCTGTTCGCGGTCGTCGGCGATCTCGTCGACTGGCTGACCGGAACGGACAAGGAGACCTTCTGGCAGGAGCACGCACCGTGGCTCCTTTTCGCGGGCTTCGTCATTGTTGTCGTTCTGCCCGTGCTGGAGTTTTTCTATCAGACCGCCGTACATCAGGGGCTGCTCGGCAACTTTGCCATGCGCACGCGCTGGCAGGCGCATCGCTACCTGCTGCGCCAGTCGATGGCCTTCTTCCAGAACGATTTTGCCGGCCGCGTAGCGACCAAGGTCATGCAGACCGCGCTTGGCGTGCGCGATGCGGTTCTCAAGATGCTGGAGGTTTTCCTCTACGTTGCGGTCTATTTCACCGCCGCTGTCGTGCTGTTCGCGTCGAGCGACCTGCGCCTTACCGCGCCAATGATCCTCTGGCTGCTCGGTTATCTGGCAATCCTGAGATACTTCGTTCCCAAGCTGCGGCAGATCTCGATGGAGCAGGCGGATCACCGTTCGGTCGTCACCGGCCGCATCGTCGACAGCTACACCAACATCGCCACGGTCAAGATGTTCGCGCACGCCGAACGCGAAGACGACTTCGCGCGGGAGGGCATGCAGGGTTTCCTGGACAATGTGTATGCCCAGATGCGGCTTTCAACGCTGCTGACGGTAAGCCTGGTCACTCTGAACTGCCTGTTGCTGTTCTCCGTGGCCGCAACCTCGATCTGGCTGTGGTCGATCGGCGCGGTAACGGTCGGCGCCATCGCTTTTGCGATTGCGCTGGTGCTCCGTCTGCATGGCATTTCGCAATGGGTGCTCTGGGAAGTCTGGGCCCTGTTCGAGAACATCGGAACGGTTCAGGACGGCATCGAGACGATTTCGGTCGACCGCGATGTGCTCGACGCGCCGGATGCGAGCCCCCTGGAAGTGGAGAGCGGCGGGATCCGGTACGAGAGCATCGACTTCAATTACGGCAAGCGGCGCAAGGACATCGACGAGGGGGTCATCAACGGCCTTTCGCTTGCGATCGAGCCGGGCGAGAAGATCGGTCTCGTCGGCCGTTCGGGCGCCGGAAAGTCGACCCTGGTCAGTCTGCTCCTGCGGTTCTACGACCTTGAGGGCGGGCGCATCACGATCGACGGACAGGACATTGCGCATGTGACGCAGGACAGTCTCCGGGCGGCGGTCGGTACGGTCACCCAGGACACGTCGCTTCTTCACCGCTCCGTTGCCGACAATATCCGCTACGGCCGGCCCGAGGCGAACCGCGGCGACATCATTGCGTCTGCCGAGATGGCCAGGGCCCATGATTTCATCGAGGACCTGGAAGACGTGCGCAGCCGGCAGGGCTACGAGGCGCACGTGGGCGAGCGCGGGGTCAAGCTCTCGGGCGGCCAGCGTCAGCGTGTTGCCATCGCGCGCGTGTTGCTCAAGGACGCGCCGATCCTAGTTCTGGACGAAGCCACGAGCGCCCTCGACTCCGAAGTCGAGGCGGCGATCCAGGAGAACCTGCAGCAGCTCATGGACGGCAAGACCGTGATCGCGAT
This sequence comes from Hyphomicrobiales bacterium, assembly GCA_965275905.1. GTDB lineage: Bacteria > Pseudomonadota > Alphaproteobacteria > Rhizobiales > JAJFHC01 > CBDAQD01. Next base: position 131,170 of record CBDHYJ010000059.1, read on the forward strand.
CGCGCACCGTCTGTCGACCATTGCCGCCATGGACCGACTTGTTGTGATGGATGCGGGCCGCATCGTCGAACAGGGGACGCACGACGAACTGCTGGAGCAGGGTGGTCTTTACGCTGAGCTCTGGGCCCGCCAGTCCGGCGGTTTCCTCGCGCAGGAAGCAGCGGCGGAGTAGGCGGCGATCAGGACACCTCAATCATCGACACGTGATCGATCATTCTGATTCTCCGGGAGCGGGCGTCACCGTCACGGTGCCGTCTTCTTGCATTTCGGCCGTATCACCGGTTCGGATCGTTGCATAGTCTGCCGGATCGAGAACAAACACCGGAGTGGACGTCCCGTAGAGCCGGTCTGCAACCATGGCGCCAATCGTAATGTTGACGTCGGGGCGGCCGAGCAGGATGGCAGACGGCCCCGATCCCCGGCGTATGGCTTCGGCGACGCCTGCCGGCGTTCCGGCCGAGCCGCGGCTCGCCGGAATGACCATGGCTACTCCGGCGATCGAGGCACCCACCTGCGGATGAAGCCTGTCGATGATCTCGCCGGTCCTGGGGTTGAAACCGCCCCAGAAACTGAGCGGATCATCGAGCACGAGGGCGTCCGCCGTCGCTTCAGCGGGATTGAGAACGGTCGTCTTGAACGTCATCCGGCTCATGGACCCATGCTCCAGACTTTGTCGTCGCGCCGGACCTCTCCGTGGATGGCCGACTCCACACAATCCTCAAGACTGCCAAACGCAACCTCGACCGGCAGCATTCCCGGCGCGTAATACGCCCATTTGGCGGAATTCGTCATGACCCGCCCGCGCGCGGCTTTCACCGCAGGCGCGAAATATGTGCACGTGTCCACCGTAACGGTGACCCCCGACAAATCCAGCTCGGCCAGCCATCCCTTTTCCTCTGCCAGGGCGGCCACGTGGCGGCTGGTCGAGACATAGACCGTGAGGTCAGGGTGGACCTTGCGGCTGTCCATTAGGGAAACCAGACGCTCGAACTCGGTGTAGGAGAAGTGCGGCGTTCCGAGCGCCACCATCTCCAGCGGCCCGGGCTTGGCGGAGGACAGCGAATCCCGGGCCGTTTCAATCATGCCGGCCGTCACGGATACAATCTCTTTCGGAGCCTGATCCTGACAGGCCGCCTCGAGCGTGGGGGCCTCCGGCGTCACGCCGACCGCGTGGAACAGACCGACGCCTCCTGACGCCGCACTCGCCGCGCTTATGCCTTTGAGGCTGTCCAGTGTCGTGGATTCCGGTAGTCCGACGATGACGGGAACATCTGCGCCCGTCATCGAACCGACCAGGTGCCCGAGCACATGACAGAAGACCTCCGTTTCGCGGAGGCGTTCCGGCAGCGCGCTGACATCGAAAACACGTTCGCCGCGCCGGCCCTCGTCCGTGTGCAGGCCGGCGAATGGCACGCGGCCAACGAGGCCGGTGCACGCGTCCAGAAAGTCCCCGTACTTGTTGGTTCGCGCGCCGACGACGGAGTTGTAATAGGCGACCGCATTGGATTCCGAACCGACGATCTGATCGCCGAGTTCCGGACCGCCGGGCAACTGGTAGGGTGCGCAGGTCCACACCGGCCTGCAAGCCCAGCTCCACGTAGAGCCTTGCCAGTTTCTCTTGCCTCCTGAAGCGCTTCGCTGTCCGGGTCTTCACGTATCTCTGGTGCTTTCAGGTTGACCGGGACGGTATTGGTCCAGGCCGGAAGATCGAAACCTGACGCCGCGATCGACGAAAAAACCGGGCGAAGTCGAGGTGAGCGCGGCCGTAATAGTGGCAGGCGTCCCACGTGCACGAAGCTGATGTCGATCAGATGCCGGCGCCTTCATGATCTCCGCCGCCCTGACAATGACCTGCATCGCGAACTGCATGGCTTCGCCATGGTCGCCCCGGAGCAGGGCGCGGTCCCGATCCGAGAGTTCCGGTTGCATGTGCGCGGAACCGTGCACTGGATCAGGTCCGGCTGGTAAGCAGTTTTTACGCCGGCAAAACAGAAGAAGCCCCCCAGCGCCAGTTCGATCCAGCGTCGGGCGCGCCCGTACGCGGCGACAATGGGTTGTGTTGAGAATGTCAGGGCATAGCTGGACATGTCCGGCGACGGAAAAGGATGCCGGTTTCCGATGACGATCGCAGCGCCGACCCAGAACGGCGCGTTGGCATCCATCGCCAGGGACATGATCGCGATCCAGGTCAGCGCGGCTTTCGGGTTGGTCATCTGGATCAGAAGACCGCGTCTGAAATAATGGCGCG
>CBDHYJ010000060.1:0-42539 GCA_965275905.1 Hyphomicrobiales bacterium
GGTGCCACCGGATTTCAGCCTCGACCCCCGTAATCTCCAGGGCCCGTTCGAGTTGCTTGTAGCCGATGATGCACCACGGGCAGACGACATCCGACACGATGCTGATGCGCACGCCCGACCCGTCCTTCATCGTCGTGTCGTTGTCCATATCTCCGGTCTCCCCACTCATTCCGCTTTCACGTCGCCTGCGAACCGCGCGGCATTCTCGGCCAGGAACTGTGCCTCATCGGCATCGCCCCAGAACGCCGGCACAGGCTTCGGTTTCTTGAGCGCCCGCTGTACCGCCGGGCGGGCATCGATCCGGCCGAACCAGTCTTTCAGATTGTCGAGCCCTTCGACAGACACTTTCGCCCAGGGGTAGGCGCGCGCCCAGGGGTAGGTGATCATGTCGGCAATCGTATAATCGTCGCCGGCGAGGTAAGGCCGGCCCTCCAGACGGCTGTCGAGCACTTCCAGCAGGCGGCGGCTCTCGTCCACATAGCGTTTGATGGAGAAGGGCTCCTCCTGTCCGTTCGGCGCGGCTATCCGCTGGAAGTACATGGCCTGTCCCATCATCGGGCCGATACCGCCCATCTGGAACATCACCCATTGCAGGGTCTCCGACCGCCGGTCCGGATCATGCGGCAGGAACTTGTCGTACTTCTCGGCCAGGTACCAGAGAATGGCGCCGGACTCGAAGACGACGAAGTCGTCATTGCTCCTGTCGACAATGGTGGGGATGCGGCCGTTTGGATTGAGCTTCATGTACCAGTCGGACTTCTGCTCGGATTTCGAAAAATCTATGAAGGTCAGGTCGTAATCGACCTCCGCCTCTTCCAGGAAAATGGTCGGTTTCCATCCGTTCATGGTGGATGCGGTGTAGAGGTGGATATCCGGTGTGCCGGTCATGGCTGTGATCCCTGTCGCTTTGCGTATTGCAGGCATTTGGCGGCAACGGTATCATATGTCAACCAGTATACTTTTTGTAACCTTTGGACCGGACTCATGCGCGCACGCGTCGAACAGACACAGTCGGGGAAGAAGCGGGTCCTTGAGGCCTGTCTCGAACCCTGCCCCATCGAGCGCGGCATGCGGATCATCGGCGGCAAGTGGAAGGGCTCGATCCTCTGGCATCTCAAGGACGGGCCCGTCAGGTTCAACGATCTCGCCCGCATGCTCGGCGGGGCAAGCAAGAAGATGATCTCCCAGCGCCTGAGCGAGATGGAAGAAACCGGACTGCTCGAGCGCAAGGTCCTGAGCTCCCGCCCCGTCGCCGTGACCTACGAAATCACGCCGTTCGGCCGTTCGGCGCTCCGCGTTCTCGAAGAACTCAAGGACTGGTCGGAAAGCCAGAGGGTCTGACCGGGCCGTCAGGACCCGCCTGCACCGTATTCCTCGATCCACTGCGCATAGACGCGCTGCACGCTCGGACGCTGCATCACGGCACCGGCGATGCGCTTCACGTTCGGGAACTCGTCGACTGACGGCTGGCCGCGCGACGGGCTGAACCAGGTGGTCAGCATGAAGAGATAGATGTCTGCGGCACCGAAGCGGTCCCCGAGCAGCCACGCCCTGTCGCCGATCTGGTCGTCGATCACTTTCCAGGTCTCGCGCAGGCGGCGCTGGCCCCGGCGCCGGGCGCCCGGCTCGCCGGCGGCCTCCTCGGCAAAGCGGTTGGGGTAATAATCAAGCTGGAAGGCGTTCTGCACCGAGCTTGAGAAATAGACCAGGGTCTGCAGGAACAGGCTGCGGTCGGGATCGCTGACGCCCGGCGCCAGCTTTGCCTCCGGATGGCGGTCGCAGAGGAAGATGGTGATCGCCGCACATTCATACATCGCACGGTCGTCCCAGAGCAGAACGGGTATCCAGCCGTTGGGGTTCAGCGCCAGTTGCTCCGCCGGGCGCGGCTTTTCCATGTCGATCGTTGTATCGATCAGCTCGTAGGGCGCGCCGATTTCCTCCAGCATCACGCGGACCCCCATCGACGCGCTGCCCGGCGCATAGTAGAGCCTGTAGCTCATCGGACTTCTCCTTCCGCTCCAACTTTCCCCAGGGGTCGACATCACAAGGCCTGCATCTTCGCGTTCGAAGTGCGGGCGACGACAGGCCCGGCGAAACCGAGTTGCACAAAAACAGGGACTGTATTCAACTGAATTCCATTCATCAGCCGAGGATATGAGGTCATGAAACGATTTCCGGTGGAGGGCAAAGGCCGGTGCAGCGCGGTCGCATCGGACGGATATGTCTATGCCGTCGCGACCGATCCGGTTCGTGCGGACGGCATTGTCGCGCAGACCCGCAACACGCTGCAGGAGATGGACCGGGTGCTCCAGGAGGCCGGAAGCGGCAAGGCCGGATTGCTGCAGGCGACCGTCTACCTCAGCGACATCTCGTACAAGCCTGAAATGGATTCCGTGTGGATCGAATGGATCGGTCCGGAGGAAAACTGGCCGCAGCGCGCCTGTATCGGGGCGCAGCTCGAAGACGGCGACCTGATCGAGGTTGTCGTGACCGCGAAGGCGCTCTGACGGGCTTGCGTTACGTCCTGTATTGGTACTTTTCGCTTACGTGCCGCCATTCGAAACCGTTGTCTCCACGGGCAAGCTCGCGGATTAGATGCGTCTGATCATGCAGCCATCCTAGGACCGAAGCCGCCGGTCGATGGTGTTCGCAAGGTATTGCGAGAGCTCCGTCGCGGCCTGCGGATTTCGTGCCTCCAGCTCGTCGAGCGTGTCCTGGTTGAGTTCAAGCGCCGTGACGGGGCTCACGACCTCGGCCGTCGCCACGGCATCGTCGCCGGAGAGGAACCCCATCTCGCCCAGGATGGACCGTTCCCCCACGCGCAGGCTGCACGCTTCGCTCCTATCATCAAGAAACTCGATCTGGACCCACCCGGTCAGGATGAAGAACATGCTCCTGTGCTTCTCCCCCTTGACCGTGATGGTCTCTCCTAGATTGAACTGGCGCCGCTCGCAGATCTGCTCAAGCTCGCGCAGCACATCGTCACTCAGGCGTACCGCAGCCATGACATCCCACCCGTCCGTCACTCCGTGAATTCGCATCACCCCCCGATGCCACTTTACATGCTGCCTGAGGAAACCGTCGGATTCAAATCCCGCACACAGCGTCTGCAACGGTCTCAGCGACACCGGAACCGGGATCCGGCCCGGCGATGGCTGACCCGGGGCAAAGGCGGGCGGTCCCTTCGCAGCGCTCCGCTCGCGATGCCGTGGAGCGCCACTCCTGCACTTCATTCGGCAGCCGGATTTTACGGAATTGTAACGCTTAGAGTGGATGTTGGCGTCTTCAGCGACGACGAGAGAACTAGTAATGCGGATCTCGACAGGGAAGAGGGCGCAGTATCAATGAGTCTTGTTAGAGCTCAATCGTCCGAACGATACCGGCAGTTTCTCAGTCCGAATTTTCTGACATTCATCAGACTTGTCGCGGTCAGCTTTGCCGCTCACTGGTTCTACTTTGTCACCAATATCATCTACGGCCTCGTCGGAGCGCTGTTCGTCTTTCGTCTCCCCGGCGTAAATCTCAAGAGCATCGGAGAGATGTCAGAGATGTTCGTCATGGCTGCAATTCCGGCGATATTCGGTTCAGCCTTGCTTGCGCTGGCTATCTTCCACTTTTTCCGGATTGCGACGGTCGTGCGGCCTGAGCGTCCTGCGCAGGCGCTGTACCAGGCAATGAAGGCCGATGTGCTGGATCCGCGGCGCTACATAATCGGCTTGCCGGTGTTCATCGCGATGTTTGTCTTCATGAACATCTTCAGCCAGATCAAGGCGAACATTACCCTCGTGAATCCGTTTTCCTGGGACGAGGCGTTCATGAAGCTGGATTACTGGCTTCACTTCGGAAATCACCCCTGGGAACTCCTGCAGCCTCTGGTCGGCCATCCGTTCGTCACCTTCCTGATTGCCAAGCTCTATTCGGTCTGGCTCGGGATCATGTGGATAACCTGGATGTGGCTGGCATTCGACAAGCGGCTGAGTCTGTTGCGCACGCAGTTCTTCGCGGCGTTTTTCCTGACCTGGATGATCGGCGGCGGACTGCTGGCGATCGTGTTCTCTTCCGCCGGGCCGGTTTACTACAGCAACCTCGGGTTATCCCCGGATCCGTTCATTGGCCTGTTCAACTATCTGCGCGACGCCAACGAAACCTTCGCCATCGACTCGCTGTTCGTTCAGGACGTGCTCTGGGACGCCCATACCGGCAAGGTGAGCCTGGTTGCCGGCATCTCGGCGATGCCGAGCATGCATAACGCGACGGCGTTACTCTTTGTGCTGGTCACCTGGCCCGTCAGCCGGCGCCTGGGCATGGCGATGGCGGCATTCGCTTTTGTCATCTTCATCGGTTCGATCCATCTCGGCTGGCACTACGCAGTCGACGGCTATCTCGGATTTGCCGTTGCCCTGCCTTGCTGGTGGATCGCAGGCCGATTTGCCCGATGGCACAATGCGCTGCCCGTCTACGTCCGTTTCGAGCGGTTGCTGCAGACCAGCTATGCCCGCCGCGGCGAGTGCTGACGCGTAAGGCCTCCCCAAATCAGTTATCGTGTGATTCCGGAGTGGCATTGGAGGGTGTGCCGATGGATTCAAATCCCGCGCACAGCGTCCGCAACAGTCTCAGGGACAGGGAGACCGCGTTCAGGCTCGGTGATGACGCGCTGACCTGGGACAACGGCGGCGAACAGGGATCAATTCCCTATCAGGATATCGAACATCTCAATCTCATCACCTACGGCGCGGATGCCGCCGATCCGGCCGCCATCCATGGCCAGTTGATCATCAGGACCAGGACCGGGCCAACCCTCAAGCTGAGATCTCATCATCTGAAGGGACTGGGTTCCTTCGACAACCGGAGTGCGACCTACGTGCCGTTCGTGCGTGAACTGTGCCGACGCGCCGCGGCAGCGAATCCGGAGGCGCACTTCGTTTCGGGATCGTCGGGGCTGAGAACCTTGTGGCTCGTCATAGCGGTACTGGTCGGGCTGGTCAGTCTCGCCCTCGGTCTTGCTCTGATAGGCGAGGGCTTCAGAGCCGACCTTCTCGCGGGCGGCCTGCTGACGGCATACCTGTCCTGGACGTCCTTCAAGCGGTTTCGCGCCTTCAGGGCCGCCACATTCGACCCGGCGGACCCGCCTGACGCGCTTTTCGACCTCTAGGGTGAATCCGGGTCACCGCTGCGCCAGCAGGAAGAACAGGAGGCGGCAGAAAAAGAAAAGCGGAATGAATATGAAGGCGAGAAAGATCGCGATGCCGGAGACGATCCCCACGAGTCCCACCGCGGCGCAGACCAGCCCGATCGCGTAAAGCAACCAGCCGAGCGCGCCGATGATACCGCCCCTACCCGGCCCGGGTTGCGGCATGAACAGATGGCGGACTTTCAATCATCCAGCTCCAATTCCCGAATCCCAGCCCTGGGAGATGGACATCAATGATGGCGGCAACAGATGAAGCGTAAGCCAGCGCAGCCGCCGGTGTCCATCTTGCCAATGGGCCATAGGACGGTGCCCACCTGTTGGCGGCGTCCGATAATCGCGTTGCCCGGCAGGGAATCTGTGCAAGACTGAAATCCTGCGGCCGATCCGAGGAGCCGCACCCACAGAAAGGGAGTTGGCCGACTGTGGCGGATAGCGATTCAGTAACCGAGGAAGTGCCGAGCTTCTGCGCGCTGTGCATTTCGCGCTGCGGCGCGATCGCAAAGGTCGAGGACGGCCGGTTCGTCGAACTGAAGGCTGATCCGTCGCACCCGACGGGACAGGCGCTGTGCATCAAGGGCAAGGTCGCGCCGGAACTGGTCTATCACCCCGATCGGCTGCTCTATCCCCTAAAGCGGACCCGGCCGAAGGGCGATCCCGATCCCGGCTGGCAGAGGATCACCTGGGACGAGGCGCTCGATACGGTCGCGGCGAAGCTGAAGGCCCTGGCCGACAGCCACGGACCGGAAACCGTGGTCTTCAATACCGCGTCGCCATCGACATCGGCACTCTCGGATTCGATCGGCTGGGTGCGTCGCCTGAGACGGGCGTTCGGCAGCCCCAACCAGTCGGTCTCCATGGAACTGTGCGGATGGGGCCGGTACCTCGCCAACATGTACACGTTCGGCGCCGGACTTCCCGCCGACTGCATGCCCGATCTCGAGAATGCCGGCTGCATTCTGTTCTGGGGATACAATCCGACCGTTTCCCGGATCGCCCATGCCACCGCCACCGTCGCCGCTCAGAAGGCCGGCGCGCGCCTGATCGTCATCGATCCGCGCCATGCCGGGCTGGCGCGCAGGGCCGACCAATGGCTGCGGGTGCGGCCCGGAAGCGACGGCGCCCTCGCGCTCGGCCTGGCGCACGTGATGATCGAACGGGGGTGGTACGACCGGGACTTCGTGCGCGACTGGACCAACGGTCCGTTGCTGGTGCGTACCGACACCGGGCGGTTTCTGCGAGAAGCGGATATCGAGCCTTCCGGCACGGCTGGACACTACGTGGCCTGGGATGAAAGCTCGGGACGGGCGGTCGCCTACGACCCGGGCCGGGGCAGCTACGAAAGCGCCAGCGCGAGCCTTGCGCTCTTCGGCAGCTTCGACATTGAGACGCCGCAGGGAACCGTAACGTGCCGGCCTGCCTTTCAGCTCACAACAGACCTTTGCGCCCGCTATAGTCCGGAGGAAGTCGAGCGCCTTACCGGCGTCGGCGCGGATCAGGTCGTTGAGACCGCGAACATGCTGTGGGAGTCGCGGCCGGTCGCCTACATGGCGTGGAGCGGGCTCGAACAGCAATCCAACGCCACGCAGGTCGCGCGGGCGATCGGCCAGCTCTACGCCCTGACCGGCAACTTCGACGCCAAGGGCGGCAACGTCCAGTTTCCCGCCGCGCCCGGCAATAATATTCAGGGCGACGAGTTTCTTTCCGATGAACAGCGGGCAAGAACGCTCGGGCTTTCCGAACGGCCGCTCGGACCTTCGCGGTTCGATCACGTCGCTTCGGCGGGCATCTACCGGGCGATCCTGGAGCACGAGCCCTATGCCGTCCGCGGTCTTGTCAGCTTCGGCTCCAACTTGCTGGTCGCCCACGCGGACGGCGAACGCGGACGCGACGCCTTGAACGCCCTCGATTTTCACGTTCACGTCGACCTGTTCATGAACCCGAGCGCCGAGACGGCGGACATTGTCCTGCCGACAACCAGTCCGTTCGAGTCCGAGGGCCTGAAGGTCGGGTTCGAAACCAGCGAGGCGGCCAATTCCCTGATCCAGTTGCGGAAGCGGCTTGTCGAGCCACGCGGTGAAGCCCGTTCCGATGTCCGGATCGTGTTCGATCTCGCCTGCCGTCTCGACCTGGGTGCTGACTTCTGGGACGGCGACATCGATGCCGCCTACCGGCACCAGCTGGAGCCGAGCGGCGTCACGCTCGAGGCCTTGCGGGAGACGCCGGAAGGCGTGCGCGTGCCGCTTGAAACGCGCCACTTGAAATATGCCGAGCGCACGGATGGCGTTCCGCACGGTTTCGACACGCCGTCGCGCAAGGTCGAATTCTACTCCGAGACGCTGCTGGACCAGGGGTATTCTCCGCTGCCTGACTACGAGGAGCCGCTGGTGAGTCCCCATACCAGACCGGATCTTGCCGCACGCTTCCCTCTGATCCTGACCTGTACGAAGGACTCGCTCTATTGCGAAAGCCAGCATCGCGGTCTGCCGAGCCTGCGGAAGCGGGCGCCCGACCCCCAGGTCGACCTTCACCCGCAAGCCGCGGCGGCGCGCGACATCGAGGCCGGTGACTGGGTCATCATCGAAACACCCAATGCGCGGGTGCGCGCCCGCGCCCGTTTCGATGAGTCGCTGGACCCGGAGGTGGTCTGCGGTCAGCACGGATGGTGGCAGGCCTGTCCGGAAATCGACGCGCCCGGCTTCGAGCCATTCGGTCCGGACAGCGCGAACTTCAACATCGTCATAAGCCACGACGACGTCGATCCGGTGAGCGGCTCCGTGCCCATGCGCGCGTATCTCTGCCAGATCAGGCGGATGGCCTGAGGGCGCGAGCGAACGGCAGCGGCCCTGAACGCTAGCCGGGAATGCCGGGCCTGCCGCGTCGCGTTATTCGCGCCAGCCAGGCAATCGGCCGGCCGTCGACGGCCATCAGTCCGACGGCGATGAACCCCATTCCCAGAATGTGCCTGGCTTCCAGCATTTCGCCCAGAAACGTCATTCCGAGGAGCGTCGCGCTCAGCGGGATCAGCAGCGTGACGAGGGAAGCATTCACTGCGCCTGCCGAGGCAAGCAGGTGAAAGAAAATAACGTAGGCGAGAGCGGTGGAAAAGACGGCCAGGGCGAGGCTCGCAGCCATCGCTGCCGTGCCCGGCATGGACAACTGCCACGGCCGATCGACGATGATCGCGACCGGCAGCAGCACCATCGTCGCGGCGGCCAGTTGACCCAGCGCGACAGTCGCGCCGGAAAGGCCCATGGTCCTGAAGCGGCGCCCGTAAGTCACGGCCAGGCCCTGAAATGCGGCCGCGCACAGGCAGGCGACGACACCCGCCGTCGACGCGGACACGCCCGCGAGCAGATTGCCGCCGAGAAGGACGACAACGCCGATCAACCCCAGGAACACGCCCGCTGATTTCCGGACCGTCAGCCTTTCGTCGGCGAGCAGCGCATGGGCGGCCAGGATGGAGAAGATCGGAGTGGCGGCATTGAGAATGGACGCCAGACTGCCCGAAATCCTTGTTTGCGCCCAGAAAAACAGACTGAATGGGATCACCACGTTCAACACACCCATGGTGAAAAGCGCTCGCAGCGCCCGCATTTCCTCAGGCAAGTCATGCAGATTCACGCGAACGTAAACGTAAAGAATCGCCGATGCGATGCTGACTCGGATCCAGACGAGAGTCAGCGGCGGGATCTCCCGCACGGCAACGGCGGTAAAGAAGAACGTTCCGCCCCACAACATCGAAAGGACGAAGAGCAGAGACCAGCTCCGGACATTCATCTGCATTGCTTGTCACCTGGTCCAATTCCTGACCGGCCTGACTTAGACAGGATGTTGCGCGGTGGCTCGCCGTTTTCGGACTCCATCATCGCCGTCTTCTGGTCCGCTCGGCTGGCAACTGGTAAGTGATCGGAATGCTGGACTTCGAGACATGCAACACCGCACGACTGGCACGGGACCCGGCGTTCGACGGCTTGTTCTTCACCGCCGTCAGGACGACAAAAATCTACTGCCGGCCTGTCTGTCCGGTGAAGCAGCCTCTGACCAAGAACGTGAGTTACTACCCGACGGCCGCCGCAGCGGAACGGGCCGGCTACAGGCCCTGCCTCAGATGCCGGCCGGAAACCGCGCCGTTCTGTCCGGCCTGGAACGGCACCAAGACGACCGTCGCGCGGGCGCTGCGCATGATCGAGGACGGCGCACTCGATGGAGACAGCGTGGAGAACCTGGCGCTGCGGCTCGGCATCGGATCAAGACAGCTGTCGCGTCTGTTCAGCCGCCATGTCGGCGCCAGCCCGAGCCAGATGGCCATGACCTGCCGAATCCAGCGCGCGAAGCGATTGATGGACTCCAGCGATCTGTCGATGATCGAGATCGCTTACCGGGCAGGCTTCGGCAGCGTCCGGCGTTTCAATGCCGCTTTTGCCGCCCTTTACGAGAGATCACCGACAGAATATCGGCTGAAGTCGATTTGAACGACTGCATGGCGGATTCCTGACCCATCTGCTGACTGGCGGGGGAGTTATCTCCGGTACGGCGGGGATCCATCTGGCGATCACCGTACAACATGCGCCTCGCGGCATTTTATAACGCCCGCACAGATGCGCTGGAACTCTGCGCTTCAATGGGCACCCGCGAATTGGACGAAAAGATGTTCGACCAGATGGTTTCAACGTTCTCGCCCGACCATTACGACTTCGGGAAGGCACCGAAGACGCCGGTCGATCACGGCGTTGAAATCGCAAAAAACGATTATCTCCAGAACGTCAAAGCCGTAGATGGGCGCCGCGTAATTCCGTGATCGGCAGGGCGTGCGCCACGGTCCGCGCAAATCCGTCAATTCACCGGATCTGCCTGTTGTTCCACTCTGTTGATCGTCACCCGCGCTACACCAAGATTGTTGTCGTAGAAGTTCGGTATCCACCTGGGGTGCAGGACCACGGCGTCGTTGAGATACAAATACAGTTCCCCGTCCCTCGACGCCGTCAACGTGGCCTCCACGCGTTGCGTCAATGTCAGACCGACCGGCGCGGTGTGCTCGCCTCCGGGTCGGGGTCCGAGACGCGCGTACTCGGAAATCTGTTTCCGCTCGGATTGCGGCGAAATCAGCGATCCCCTGAAGAGCCACCTGTGCCCAATCCGGGCCATCGGCTGATACCAGTCGACAAACAGATGACGCCTGAGTGGAACGAAGAAGGGCATGTACCATCGACTTTCCCTCCAGCCCGTCAGGTCGGAAATGATCGTTGCGTCACTCCAAAAATTGTTTTCTTTGATCTTGTCCAGTTTTGATCCTGGTTTTTTCACGATCTTGCCGACCTTATTGTCCACTTCGCTCTTCTTCGGCGGTGGCGGCAGAAGTGACTGCTGTTCCTTCGTCGACGCCACTTTCGTTTCCAGAACGACCCGATAGGTATTATCCTTGGACAATTTCAGGCCTGTAGCGAGACAGGGATCCGCTGGCCAAAATTCGAACACCTCTGGCTCTGTATTGACCACCTTGAGTTTGGCTTCAGCCGTCGGGTCGCAAACCCCGCCCAATGCATCCGTGACGAACAGGAAAACACGGCTTACGAGCACAATGACAATGTAGATAACAAAGGCGCCTGCAAGGCTCTCCGCAAGAAAACGCAACAACTCCTTGATACGACGATATGTCGGTGACCAATGCCAACGGGCAACCGTCTGCCGCCAGCAGGCTGGCGAAAACTTTTTGGTTCTGTCTGGATGCCTCAGGGTGCTCCAAACCAGTCCCATCTGGTTGTATAACGCTCGCCGCTGAAGACCTCCAAGAACGAGAAACGCGCCAATGACGATGAAAAATGCCACGAAGAAGAACGGCGCGCCGGAGTAATAGTCGAAGAGCGGTGACAGATTGTCTGAGCCAGGGAGAACGGACACCAGTTGCTGAACCGCTCCCGGGATCTTCTCCAGGACTTTGGTCGACGTCCCCAAACCCGCGGTCACGCTCTGTTCAAGTTTTGCAATCCGGCCGGAGTCCAGGTTCACAAAAGGAACCGCCAGGAACGCCGCAATCGTCAGCACGGTCAGATAATAGAGAACCCGCCCCAACCAGACCTTGTTCCAGAGCACCTTCTGATGCTTTTCGCGCTTCTTGGCCTGTTTGGGTGTTTCAAATGGCCAATCCCTCTCTGCGGTTCCGGAAGAGGCTTCGTCGACACCTTCAGCATTTCCTGCGGAACTCTGAACCGACTCGGCTTTTCGCACAGGGAAGATGTCTCCACTTTGGCCTACCACAGCATATTCTCTGGGTACATTGAACGGCACGAAGAGGCTGGATCTGCTCCGGATCCGGTCAAATACCGTATGATGGATCTTGGGCAGATCAACGCACACTTCGTCCGGCATTACGTCTTTGCTTCCGAACATCTTCAGGATGCGACCGCGCCAACCATACCGCTTGTCGCAGCATAGTTTGTCGAGGTCACGCGGGTCGTATCGGTAGAAGACGCCGAAACCGGCTCTGGAGTCATTCAGCTTCGCCGTATAGTCAGCGCCGGCAAACAATCGCTCACGCTCCTCCTCAATAAACGCAAGTTCGTTGCCTGCTTTGCGATTGCACCGCTCCATCATCCATTTCAGCGTGACCAGCGAAAGTCCGTTATCGGGATAACCGCCGCCGACGTCGGAGTGCACGCCGTTAAACCAGACCTGGGTGATGCGTTCCTTATCGATATTCTCGTGCTCTTCACCGTTGCAATTGTCGACCTTTTCATTGATCAGCATCGGTTCGAACGACTGCCGCTGCTCGTCCAGTGCAAGGGCCTGACAGACGCGGCGGATACGCGGGCTGATATCCCGGTCGGCGGCACGGAGCGGCCAGACCAGCCGGTTAAACGCGCTCGTCAGTTCGTCTATGGGTCCGCCATAGGCGTCGACGGTATCCCACAGCCCCATGAAATGGATCAGTTTATCGTCGGGTTGGCACTTCTTCGGCCGCCTGAGGTTGTCCTTCAGCTTGTAATTGGGGTCCGTCTTCCTGGTAACGTAGTCCCACCCATCTGAGAGCCATTGTATTGGGCGCTGGAGCAATGCCCTGCCGAACGCCGCCCGGCGAAAAGCCTTGTACGCGGAGTGGACGGACTTTCTGAGTTCTTTGTCATTGCCCGTATATTTGACGATGCCCTGGCTGCAGATGAACCCGGCCAATACGCGCGCCGTGAAGGCACCACGGCTGAATCCGAAAATGTAAATCTCGTCTCCGTCGCTGTAGGTGCGGCAAAGGAAGGAATACAACTCGCGGACATTTCGAGCGAGGCCGAATCCGAAGATGCCGCCAAGCGCGGCCAGCACTTTGGTGGACGATGTGCCGACCCCGTCGTCGTAGAACGCCACCTGCTCGTGTTCCGCGCTCAGATCCAGGGCCTTGTACAAGCGCCAGACATTGCTCTTCCAGATCTTCGCCCGACTATTCCCCGTACCATCCGACAGCAAAATTATCTTCTTGAATGATTTATTCTCAACGTTACGCTGCTCTCGCATCTCCATATTGCGGTTTCCCCGAAAATTTGAATTTGATAAACTGCAATTATTACAAATACACATAAAAAAATCTGACATTTTTCCATATTTATCAACTCATTATTTATTTTCTCATCCTAAATAAATAAGAATTATTTTCTTGCGAATCATGATTGCAATATGATCAATATTAAATTTGTGAAATACGAAAATTTCCGCTGGTCTCATTTGGAATACTAGGTGTTTATTGCACCCATTCCAGCGCAGGAATGACCAGATCGGCGTAAGGCAGCGAACTGATCGCAGAGCTAGGCACTGCGGGAGGAGCGTCCGGGCGGTTTTTCGCCCGGACGTTTCCTTTTTCATCCATCCGACAGACGGATCGATGAAGCAAATTCATCAAATGGCGCAAGATAAGGGATCATTCGGGTGCAAGCCTGCCGGAAGGTGGTTCGCGCAGAGCCTCGTGAAGTTCGCCAGTCTCAGCTCCCTTATGCAGTCCGAAAACCGCCTCGACAATGCGATCTGCGCGGTCCGGCGACGCAGCATGACTGAGCGCCATGCAATCCCGGAACTTCGCCTCGAACTGCAGCCGGTTGAGATCGCGGCCGGGTGCTCCGGTCCAGATGCCGACGGAGGCTCGTTCCCGGCGGCCGTCCCGCATGACGACCTCGACGACATCGGGATCATCCGGGTCGACATTGATCCCGGGCCGGCGGGGGACCCTGGGCGCAACATCAATGCGGGCGGCCAGGCTCCCGATGTCCTCGCGGCTGACGGCGTCATCGAAGAAATCGGCAATGCGGTTGGCGCCGGTGGCAAGCCCCAGAGCGACGCAGTAGGCGGTGCTGAAAAGCGCTTCGGACCGGTCACGCGGCACGCCGAAGGGCAGAATCGCCAGGTGGAAATCCGGCAGTGAGGCGGTGGCACTCTCGACCTCGTCGGCCGAGCGGATGTCCATCATTTGGTTGAGTTCAATCGCGCAGTCGACCGACCGGTGGGTGTAGCCGCAGGACGGATAGACCTTGGCGCCAAGGCCGAATTCCTCAATCCCCCAGGGATCGCCAAGCTTTGCGAGAACGCTCTCGAACCGGACCTCGCCCGGAGGAACCAGCAGAGTGCGGAAACTGACGTCGCCGTCGAGCGCCCCGGCATAGGCTGTCGCGCCGGACCGGCCGAGCCCAGCGGCAACCAGCCCCGTTTTGGCCGAGAAGCCGGCATGGAGCGGCTTCGCCGCCGTGCCGAACTGACTGACATAACCGGATCCGAGCGACGTGGTGAGCGACAGTGCCACCGCCGTCGCCGGAGCATCAAGGCGCCAGAGCCGGCAGACCGCGGCCGTCGCGCCGAGACTGTCGAGCGTGCTGGTCGTGTGCCAGCCGAGTTTGTAGTGCTCCATGTTGACGGCCTCACCGAGCCGGAAGATGACCTCAAGCCCGACCAGATAGGCGTCCAGAAGATCCATACCCGAGACGTCTGCACCGGGTCTGTGCGATGCCGCCAGGATGGCGGGCACCATGACGGCGCTGGGGTGGTCGTTCGCCTGGAGCGTGTAGTCATCGAGATCGAAGGCGTGCGCCGAAGCACCGTTGGCCATGGCGGCCCAGGGCGGCGGCAGGGTCCGGCCCACGCCGAGGACTGGTGCGGTTCCCTCGCCCCATCCTTCCGCCGCGCCGAGCGCTGCCCGGGTGGCGGCCGAACCGGCGCCCAGATACATGCATCCGATCGTGTCCAGGAACGCATTTTCCGCGCGCTCAATGGCTGCTGCCGGATGCCGTTCGCGCGGTACGCCGGCGATGAATTCGGCCAGGGTCTCGATGGCGGTTCGCGGCACGTCTCACCACCCGTCACAGCACGCGGCAGAGCCGGTTGGCGTCCAGCATCGCGGCATGGATGTCCCGCTGCGCCACGGCATCGCCGATACGAAACAGCATGTAGCCGCCGTCCGGGTTGGCGTCCGCCGGCTGGGGATCGAGCCGGACGAGCGCGTCCACATCCGTGTCACCCAGGTTCCGGGACTTCGCCGCCAGCGCGTGGAACGGACCGTCGGCGGGGACGGTGCAGGCGTCGACCACGACCTGGTCGATCCGACGCTCGACGGGAGCCCGCGAGAAATCGTTCCACAGGGTCGCCACCAGCGCGTTGCCGTCCCGGCGGACGCTCTTGAGGCGGTGGTTCGGGGTCAGTTGCGCACCCGCCGCATAGAGATTGCGGAGATAGACCGGGATATTCTGTCCGCCGATATTGCGGCCGACATGCAGATCGGGCGTCACCATCTCGACCAACGCCCCGCCTGCGGCCAGCCAGTCAGCGGTGGCAATGGCCCCGTGTCCGCCCGTTTCGTCATAGACCAGAATATTCCCGGCCGGACCGGATTCGCCTGAAAGCAGTTCCCAAGTGGAGACGGTGAGGTCGCCGCCGCCGTCTTCGAGTGCGGCGTCCGGCACACCGCCGGTGGCAACCAGGACAATGTCGGGCGTTTCGCTCAGGACTTCCGGGCCCTCGACAAACGCATTCAAACGGGTTTCGACGCCGAGGATCTCCAGCTCCGCCGCGAGCCAGTCGGCGATGCCGATCATTTCCTTGCGCCATCCGGCGCGCGCCGCCAGAAGGACCTGCCCGCCGAGACGGTTTCCCGCCTCGAAGAGAGAGACCCTGTGACCCCGCAGGGCGGAAACACGCGCGGCTTCCATGCCGGCAGGACCGCCGCCGATGACGGCAATCCGTTTCTGCGTTTCGGCAAGCTCAATCTCATGCGACAGCTGCTGCTCCCGACCGGTCGAGACATTGTGGACGCAGAACGTGTCCTTGCCGCCGTAGATCCGGTCGATGCAGTAGCCGGCGCCCACGCAGGGGCGAATGCGCGCCTCTTCGCCCCTGGACAACTTGGCGACAATGTCAGGGTCGGCGATGTGCGGCCGCGTCAGTCCGGCCATGTCCACGTGACCCTCGGCGATCGCCCAGTCGGCGGTTGCCGGGTCCGAAAGCCGTGCGGCCTGGAAGACCGGCAGGCCACTCGCGTCCTTCACTCTGCGCGCAAGCTCGATGTAGGGCGCCGCCCTGAAGGCCATGCCCGGGAATGTTTCGGCGAGACCATGGAGCGACCCGCCATAGGCACCGTTGACATTCAGAAAGTCCATTGTGCCAGAAGCGCCGATGAGCCTTGCAAGCGCAATCCCCTCCTCCGCCGGCATGCCGTTCTCGTTACTTTCGTCAGCGGCAAAGCGGACGCCGACGATGAAGTCGTCGCCGACCCGGTCGCGCACGGCTTCCATGACCTCCAGCAGGAACCGCGCCCGATTCTCCAGTTCACCGCCATAGGCGTCCGTCCGCAGATTGGACAACGGCGACAGGAACTGGCCGAGCAGATGGGTGGTCGCCAGGATCTCGCAGCCGTCCAGTCCCCCTTCCCGGCAGCGCCATGCGGCATCGGCGAAGGCACGGACAATTCGCGCGACGTCCCGCGGCGACATTTCCCGCGGCACCGAATGATGCGCCGGATCGCGGACGACACTCGGCCCCATGGTCGGCAGCCAGTCTCCCGCCGCCCAGCCGGTGCGGCGTCCCATGTGCGTGATCTGGCACATCAGTCCGGCGCCGTGTGCGTGAATGCGCCGGGCGAAATCACGAAAAACCGGGATGATTGCGTCATCGCCAACATAGATCTGGCCGTAAATCGAGCCGGAATCGCGGCTGATGTTGGACGAGCCGCCGAACATGGTGAGGCCGATGCCGCCGCGGGCCTTTGCCTCGTGATAGGCCTGGTATCGCTCGCCCGGCCTGCCGGCTTCCGCGTAGCCCGGCGCATGCGCCGTCGACAGCACGCGGTTCCTGAAGGTCCGGCCTCTTATGGTCAGGGGCGACAACAGGGTCCTGTAGGCGCTCATCGGGGCCTCCGGATCGTGTTCCGACAACCCCGCCGCCGGACGTGATCAGATCTCGTCATCGCCGATCTCACGCGCACGTCGCTCGACGTAGTCGTCCAGTGCCTCGGCAATGCCCGGGTCGATGGGCGGAGGCTCGTAGGCCGCCAGCATCTCCTTCCACCTGCCGTTGGCGCGCCGCGCCGTGTCGGGCGACCCGGCCGCTTCCCAGAACTCGTAGGGCCGCCAGTCCGACAGGGTCGGCGCATGGAAGGCATCCTGGTAGCGGGCCAGAGTGTGAGGCGATCCGAGGAAGTGCCCGCCCGGCCCGACCTCGCGAATGGCCTCGATCGCCTCCTCCGCATCACCGAGGTCGATCCGGCCCCGGAGCGCCCCCATCATGCCGATCATTTCGGCATCGATGACCGTCTTCTCGAAGCCGGTCGTCAGCCCCGCTTCCATCCAGCCATGGGCGTGATAGACGCAGTGGGCACCGCACAGCATGGCCGCCCAGAGCGAGAACATGGTCTCGTAAGCCCCTTGCGCGTCGGGCGCTGTGGAGCTCGAACCCAGCATCAGGCGCTGCGGCAGGCCGTAACGCCGGGCCATCTGGCCGTTGGAGAGCGTGCCGGTCACCGTCTCCGGGACGCCCATGGCGGGCGCGCCGGATTTCATGTCCACGGGCGTCGTCAGGACGCCGTAGAAGCAGGGTGCGCCGGCCCGGACCATCTGCAGGAAGGCGATGACACCGATCGCCTCGGCGTTGCATTGAATGAGGCTGCCGGAAAGCGTGATGGGCGACATCGCGCCGGCGAAGGCGACGGGGGAAATGACGTTGACCTGGCCATTGCGCGCCAGTTCCATCGCCCCTTCCAGCAGAGGCTCGTCGACAACCAGCGGGGAGTTTACGGAAATGCTGGCGTGCAGGCGGGGCGCTGCCGGGATTTCATCCCGGTCGATGCCGTGGGCGATCGCGACCATATCCAGACTGTCCCGGACGCGGGTCGCGCCGATGGCGTAGACGCGGGCGACCTTGTCGGAGAGCGTCTGCCACGCCCGCATGCTGGTCAGGTGACGCGTGTTGACGGGCGTGTCGATGGGCTCGACCGGATGACCGGAATGAAAGGCGCAGGTCGGGATCAACTGGTTGAGCTTCACCAGGTCCTCGAAGTCCGCCTGGGTGCCCGGGCGCCGGCCCCGGTCCATGTCGAGCGCATTCGGCGCCGAGGACGCGGAGCCGAAATGAATGTGGTCTCCGCCGAAGTGGAGATCATGCGCCGGATTGCGCGCCTTCATTACGAACGTGCCCGGGGCAAGGCTCAGAAAGTGTTCCGCGACCTCAGGCGGGAACCGGGCGATCCCGGTTTCGCGGTCGACCGCGCAGCCGTTCGCCTCCAGAATGGGCCATGACTGCGGCGACATGAACTTGAGGCCGATGCTCTGCAGGACCTGAAGCGACAGGACGTGCACCCGCTCTTCCTCGTCCTCAGTGAGGACGTCGATGGGCCGATAGGGCCGCGTGATCGGCTTGAAGGCCTGCTCTTGGGCGTGCGCTGACTGCGCCGCCCTGCGCCTCTGGCGTCGGGTCGACATGGCTTTCTTCCCGCTATGACACCGGCAAAGTCTAAGGCTCCCGGACCCGCCGTTCACCTGCTAAGATATAATTTCAGAAATAACTAATTTGCATGGGATGATATGCGATTTGCGGATCTGCAAGCGTTTGTCGACGTGGTCGAAGCCGGCGGCATGACCCAGGCGGCGGCCGTCAAAGGCGTGTCGCAACCGGGTCTCAGCCGGACGATCCGGGATCTGGAAACGAGCATGCAGGCGACGCTGCTGCGCCGAACCGGCCGGGGCGTGGAACTGACTCCCGCAGGGGCGGAGTTCCTCAAGTTCGCGAGATCCAGCCTTGAGGCGCTGGTGGTTGTCCGGCGGCGGACAAGGGAAATGTCGGGCGCCATGCCCGAAAAGCTCCGGATCGGCATTCCGACGCGGTTGGGCGCTGCCGTCTTCCCGGACCTCTACCGCCGGTTCATGCTCGAATTCCCCGACATAGGCGTCACAGCGACGGAGGCCTACACCGCGGAACTGGCGGAGGGGCTGAACGCCGGCCGCTTCGATCTGATCGTATCCTTCCTGGCGACGGTTCCGGGATCGGGCGACGGCATCCCGGCCTTTCGCGAGAGGCTGTACCTTGTGGAAGGCAAGGCGGCCGCATTTGCCGGCGATACCCCCATAGCGCTCGCCGAGGTCGCCGGACTGCCGATCCTGCTGAACCAGCAGGCGAGTCCGTACCGCCGGCTGGTCGAAAGCGTCTTTGCCGCCGCCGGGCACAGACTGAATGTGGCCCGGGAGATCGAGACCGCGGAGGGCCTGCTTGCCTTCGCGTCCGAAGGTGAAGGCGCCACCATCCTTCCCCTCAGCAATTTCTACGCGGAGGCGGCACGTGGCGACGTGACCGGCCGGCTGATCATCGATCCGCCGATCGAGCGGAACGTCTACATTCACACCGGCCGCCACCTGGACCGCCGCGCCGCCGACCTGGCCACGGCCATCACTCTTCGGTGCCTCCAGGGTGTCGCCGAAACCTTTCAATGGTTCCAGATCGGGCGCGCCGACAAACCTTGACCTGACGGGTGAGCAGCCGGGACAAAGCCGCGGCGTGGCGTTAGGCTCTCCCCAAATCGGGAGGTGCCGCGTGCCCAGGATCGCTATTGCAGGCTTTCAGCACGAGACGAATACATTTGGCCTGACCAGAGCCGCATTCCGTGACTTCGAGGTCGCGGATTCCTGGCCGCCTCTGCTGACCGGCGGGGACGTGATCTCCGGGACCGCCGGGATCAATCTGCCGATCGCCGGATTTGCGGCCGCCGCCGGTGCCGACCCATCCGTCGAACTCGTCCCCATTCTCTGGTGCGCCGCCGAACCCTGCTCTTATGTCACTGACGATGCGTTTGAGCGGATCAGTGGCATGCTGATCGACGGCCTGCAGCAGGCGGGCCCGCTCGACGGCATCTATCTCGACCTGCACGGCGCCATGGTCACGGAGTCCTTCGACGACGGTGAAGGCGAGCTTCTGCGCCGGCTGCGTGCCCGTTTCGGCGACGACCTGCCGATCGCGGCAAGCCTCGACCTGCATGCCAACATCACCGCACAGATGGTCGAACTGGCAACCACCTTCGCCATCTTCCGCACCTACCCGCATCTCGACATGGCGGCAACGGGTGCACGGTGCTTTCCGCTGCTGATGTCCCAGATCGCGGGAGCAAGACCCTGCAAGGCGTTCCGGCAGGGGCAGTTTCTCATTCCGCTTTCCGCGCAGTACACCGGCGCCGAACCGTGCAGGACGCTCTACGGCGCGCTTGAGCGGATCGCGGCTGCGCCAGACGTGACCGCCGACATTTCGCTCGGCTTCACCGCTGCCGACATCGCCGACGCGGGACCGTCGGTCCTGGCCTATGCGCCGGACCAGGATCTGGCCGATGCGCTCGCTGACAGACTTGCGGCAGAGCTGGCCGCGGCCGAGGCCGAATTCGACTGCCGCCTGCCCGCACCGGAGGAGGCCGTCCGCGAAGCCATGTCCATCGACACCGGACGCCCGGTCGTCATTGCCGATGTCCAGGACAACCCGGGTGCCGGTGCCACGTCGGATACGACGGGCCTGCTCGCGGCGCTGGTCGGGGGGCATGCGCAAGGCGCCGTGCTCGGCCTCATGTGCGATCCGGAGATGGCAGGTCTTGCGCACGCTCAGGGTGTCGGTGCCGAGATCGAGGGGGCGCTCGGCGGGCGTTCGGGGATCGCCGGCGACCGGCCGTTCCGGAGCAGATTCCGCGTCGAAACCCTTGGCGACGGCAATTGCGACTTCACCGGCGAGATGTATGGCGGAGCGACGGCGGTGCTCGGTCCCTGTGCCGTGCTCAGGGTCCTGGACACGGCGGCCGAGGTGCGCGTTGTTGTCAGCAGCCTGCGAAGCCAGTGTCTTGATCTGGCCCTGTTCACGCATATCGGGATTGATCCGCGCCGCGCGCGCATCGTCTGCGTCAAGAGTACGGTTCACTACCGGGCCGATTTCGAGCCGATAGCGGCCGCTGTGCTGTCGGTCGCAGCCCCCGGTGCGTTTCCCTGCCAGCTTGCGGATGTGACCTACCGGCGGCTCCGGCCCGGACTCCGGCTCGGCCCGAATGGCGCTCCGTTCGGCGTGACCGAGTGAGGCAGAGGCGCATTATCGATGAATCAAATTCATCAAATCGCGTGAATTAAGCGATCATTTTTCGTCAAAGCAGGCCGCATACTCGTCCCGTCGAGTAGGGAGGACATGCGGTGGCGAGAGCGGCCCGGCGAGCGCGGCAGACCCAAAACGCACCGGAGCGGCAGGCCGTCCGGCCGATGGGCGGCCGGTTCGCGCCCCTGTCCGACAAGGACCGCGACCTCATCATCGACAAGGCGTTCGACATCCTGGAGACGATCGGCATTGCCGATGCACCGGACTGGCTGACAACGGCCCTGGAAGACGGCGGCGCACGCCGGCGGACCGACGGGCGGCTTCTCTTTCCGCGAACGCAGGTGGAACGGGCACTCGCGCGCGCCTGCAAGCGCGTGGCACTGCCCGGACTCTTCGAAGACGACGGGCTCGAGATCGGCGGCGGCCGCGTTCACATCGGCACCGGCGGTGCCGCGGTTCAGGTGCTCGACACGGACACCGACAGCTTCCGGGATTCGACGCTGGCCGACCTCTACGGGATGATGCGCGTTCTTAACGCCTGCCCGAATATCCATTACGGCGTCAGGCCACTTGTCGCGCGGGACATGCCGTCGCCGTTCGAGCTCGACATCAACACGGCCTACGCCTGCCTCAAGGCCACGACCAAGCCGATCGGGATCAGCTTCGACAGTGCGGAGAACGTTGCGCCGGTGACCGGTCTGTTCGACACCGCACTCGGCGGTGAAGGCTCCTTCCGGTCGCAGCCCTTCGCCATGGGCATCATCGTCCATGTCGTGCCGCCGCTCCGGTTCGCCGGAGAGGGCGTGGAGATGATGCGCGTGGCCATCGGACACGGAATGCCCCTTCAGATCTGCTCAGCCGGCCAGGCCGGAGCGACAAGCCCGGCATCGCTGGCGGGTGCGCTGGCACAGGGGCTGGCGGAAAGCCTCGCCGGCATGATGGTGGTCGACGCGATCCGGCCCGGACACGCTTGCATCTACGCGTTCATGCCGTTCATCTCGGACCTGCGCACCGGAGCCATGTCGGGCGGCGGCGGCGAGGCGGCCGTCGCCAATGCCGCGGCGGCCCAGCTCCTGCTTCACCTCGGGCTGCCCTCGACCGTGTCCGCCGGCATGACGGACGCCAAGGTGGCGGACGCGCAGGCCGGCTACGAGAAGGGCTACACCGTGTCGCTCGCCGCTCAGGCGGGTGCCGACATGATCAACCTCTCCGTCGGCATGCTCGGCTCCATCATGGTGGCGTCGCCGGAAGCGCTCGTGATCGACGATGACATGTGCGGCGCCATCCTGCGGGCGGTGCGCGGCGTCGAGGTTTCCCGGGACCTGATCGATCTCGCGGCGATCGAGCGAGTCGTCACCGGCGAAGGTCACTATCTGGGCGAGGCGCAGACGCTTGCGCTGATGAAGTCCGAATACGTCTACCCCGCGCTCGGCGACCGGCAGAGCGTCAGCGACTGGGTTGCGGACGGGGAACAGACGATCTGGGACCGGGCGAAAGCGCGGGTCCGGCAGATTCTCGCCGAAGATACGCCCGGTCACCTGCCGCAGCAGGCGGATGCGCTGATCCGGGAACGCTTTCCGATCAGGCTCGATCATTCAGACACGGGAGAACCGGCATGAAGGTTTACAGAAGCGTCATCCTCGACGCCCCCATAGAAGCCGTCTGGGCAGACGTGCGCGCCTTCGACGGCGTCGTCAACTGGAACCCGGGTGTCGTTGGCGCGCGCATGGAATCCGGCAGCTCGACCGCCGTCGGCTCCATCAGGCATCTCGACATTGCCGACGGCACGGTGTTCCGCGAAACGCTGCTCGCCCATTCGGACCGCGAGCACTTCTACACCTATGACATCGTCGAGGGACCGCTGCCCTGCACGAACTACGTCTCGACCCATCGCTTCGTCCGGATCACGGAGGGTGAGAAGACGCTCGGCATCTGGGAGGGCGAGTTCGACTGTACGCCCGAGGACGAAGAGAGCCTCGAGACAACCGTCGGCGACATGATTTACCGCGACGGCATGCGCGGCCTGAATGCTTACCTGAAGGAGAACGGATAATGGCGGACACACTCGCACCCCGGGGCGTCATCGGCGTCATGACACCGGCCATGAACACGGTGGTTCAGCCCGAACTGGAACTGCTGCGGCCGGACGGCGTCACCAACCAGATGCAGCGGTTCCGGCTCGGCGGTGACAGGATCTCGGACGACCTGCAGGACGAGGCGGAGAAACTCATGGACTGCAATCCGAAGGCACTCGCCATCGGGCTGACGACGGACGCAGGACCCGGCGGTGTGGCAAAGCTTGCCGCGCGGTGCTCCGAACTCGCCGATCATCTCCAGATTCCGGTCGTTAACGCGTCCGAGGCGGACCATGCAGCCCTGCGTGCCTTTGGCGCCAGCCGCGTCGCGGTCGTGACCCCGTTCAACGCGGAGGTGGACCAGAACGTGAAAGCCAACGTGGAAGAAGCGGGCTTCGAGGTGGTGGCGATCAAGGGCACGGAGGCACCGTCCCTGCCCGCCATCTGCGAGACCTCCATCGAGGACATCCGGCGGGTCTTCGCAGTAGTGGCGGAGTCGGACTGCGAGGCCATTCTCCAGGTCGGCACAGCTCTTCCCGTCGTCGCCCTGATCGAGGATCTGGAGCAGGAGTTCGGCAAGCCTGTGGTGGCCTGCAACGCTGCGGTCTACTGGCAGACGCTGCGCGCGGCGGGGATCGAAGACACGCTCGACGGTTTCGGACGTCTGTTCAGAGAGCACTAGACCGTGAAAACGCATGCCCGTGTCGTTGTCATCGGCGGC
This sequence comes from Hyphomicrobiales bacterium, assembly GCA_965275905.1. Lineage (GTDB taxonomy): Bacteria > Pseudomonadota > Alphaproteobacteria > Rhizobiales > JAJFHC01 > CBDAQD01. The sequence continues at coordinate 23,552 of CBDHYJ010000060.1, forward strand.
GGCGCCGTTGGGGCGTCCTGCCTCTATCATCTCGCCGAGGCAGGTGTCGGCGACTGCCTGCTGATCGAAAAGGATGAGCTGACGTCCGGCTCGACCTGGCACGCCGCCGGCAATATTCCGACCTACGCCAACAGCTGGCTCGGCATGCGTGCCGGCAACTACGGCTGGAGGCTCTACAAGGACCTGGGCGACCGGGTGGGATCGCCGATCACCTACCGCCATACCGGCGCGTTCTGGCCGGCGCATACCGCGGACCGCATGGACCTCTATCATCATCTGGTCGGCATCTCGAAGTCGGCCGGGTTCGAGCTTGGCATTCTCGCGCCCGAAGAGATGGAGGAGATGCATCCGTTCTACCGGGCAGGCGAGAGCGTCATCGGTGCCATCCACGATCCTTTCGAAGGCGACATCGATCCGAGCCAGCTGACCCAGGCGCTGGCGAAGGGCGCACGCGATAGCGGCGCGGAGGTGGCTCGCTTCACCTGCGTCACGGGTCTGGAGCAGAAGCCTTCAGGGGAATGGCTGGTCCGGACCGGCAAGGGCGACGTTGCCGCCGAGGTCATCGTCAATGCCACCGGATTCTATGGCGCTGGTGTCGCCGGGCTGGCCGGATCCCGCGTGCCGGTGGCGACGCTTGAACACCAGTACCTGGTGACCGAAGCCATCCCGGCGCTCGAAGAAAACACGGATATCTTTCCGCTGGTTCGCGATCCCGACATCCGGTTCTATCTGAGGCGCGAGCGGGCGAGCTTCCTGTTCGGCTCCTACGGTCACCCGGGCCGGCCCGCCTTCACGGACGGGCTGCCGGAAGATTTTGCGCATCAGCTTTTCCCGGACTCGGTCGACGACATCGCCGAAGTGCTCGAAGGCGCGATGGAACACGTGCCCCTGCTCGGCGAGGCCGGCGTCCAGCGGTTCGTGAACGGGCCGATCGCCTATTCGCCTGACGCGCTGCCACTGTGCGGGCCCGCTTACCGGCTTGAGAATTTCTATCATGCCTGCGGTGTCCAGGTCGGCATCACCCAGTCGGCCGCCATCGGCAAGGCGATCGCCGAATGGGTGACGGAAGGCGAGACGGAATGGGATCTCGCGGCCTGGGACCCGCGACGGTTCGGCGACTGGGCAACCCAGGACTACGCGGTCGCGCGAACGACCCAGCTCTACGACCTTCAGTACGCCATCCCCTACCCGCACCGCATTCTCGACTCGGCACGCCCCGTTCAGACGACGCCGCTTTACGAGACTCTTGAAGCGAAAGGCGCCGTGTTTGGCCAGATCGGCGGCTGGGAGCGTGCCTTCTGGTTCGACGCGGATGGCCGGAACGACCCCGACGCATTGAGCTACCGGGATGATGAGCCGTGGCGCGCGGCGGTGGCACGGGAGTGCGCGGCGGTCCGGGATGCCGTCGGGGTAATGGACCACGGCGGATTCACCAAATACGAGGTCGACGGCCCGGGTGCCACGGCGTTCCTCGATTCCGTGTTCTGCGGATCGATGCCGGCGGCCGGCCGCGTCAAACTCTCCTACATGCTGACGCCGAAGGGAAGGATCTGGAGCGAGGCCACGATCGCGCGACTTGCGGAGGACCGCTATCTCCTCTGCGGCCCGACGCTCGCCGTGCTGCGCGACCATGACTGGCTGCGCCGCCATCTGCCCGGCGACGGAACGGTGACGCTTACACTCGGCAGCGCGCGCGACGCGGCTCTCATGGTCATGGGACCGAAGGCCCGCGACTTGCTCGCGGCGCTGACGGACGCCGATCTTTCAAGTTCTGCCGCGCCGTGGATGTCCGTCGCCGAAATCGCGGTCGCCGGCCGGGACGTGACCGCCATGCGCGTCTCCTATGCGGGCGAGCTCGGCTGGGAGTTGCACCTGGCCTCGGACGATCTGATTGCGGTCTACGAGGCTATCTCTGAAGCCGGCCGGCCGCTGGGACTCGTCGACTTCGGCTCCTATGCCTTGAACGCGATGCGTCTCGAAAAGGGCTATCACGGCTGGGGCGCCGATTTCGGAACCGAATACACGGTGTTCGACAGCGGGCTTGAGCGTTTCGTGCGGCTCGACAAACCCGGCTTTACCGGGTGCGACGCCGTTCTCGAACAAAGAGAATCCGCCGCAGATTGGTGCTTCGCCGGTTTCGTTGTCGACAGCGCCGATGCCGACGCCCTGCCGAGCGACCCGATCTTCGACGGCGGGGAGTTGGTCGGCTACGTGACGTCCGCAGGCACCGGATTCCGACTCGGTCAACGACTGGCGCTCGGTTATCTCCGGCACGGCCTCAACGAGACCGGCCGGGTGTTCGAGATCGAGATTCTCGGCAAACGCTGCCGCGCGACCGTCAGTCCGATGCCATTCTACAATCTCGATAACGCCCGGCTGAAAAGCTGAGATCCGCAATCAGCCGCCCGGCCTGAAACCGCCGGTCTTGTGCGACCATTCCGCCAACAGTGCCGCGACGCGGCGGCTGACGTCGTTGCCGTCCTCGTCCTCAGGCCGGGTCGCCACATGCCAGGGAATGGTCAGCCCGGCCTCGCCCACGCGCGCACCGACGATGCGCCCGCTGTCGATCGAGCTTCGGACCGCCCAGCCGGCGAGCACGGACGTCCCGAGCCCCGCGGCCACCATCTCGACGATGGCTTCGGGGAGTTCGACCGTCTCCGTCCAGTTCGGATAGGTGCCCGCGGGGCGAAACAGCTTGGCATATTCCCGATCCGGTTCGGGGATGCGCGTGTAGGTAATGAAGTCCTCGCCGACGATATCCGAGCCGACGATGAAGCTCTTTCCAGCGAGCCTGTGGTCCGGCGGCATGATGAAAAGCAGTTCGTCGTCAAACAGGTGATCGAGATGGGCGCGGGAGCGCGCGTTCTCGCCGGAGACAATGGCCAGATCGACGGTCTTGTCGAACAGGCTCTCAAGCGGATTGCGCGCCGCCGCCGAAACGACCTGGAGACCGATGCCGCTGTCGGCTTCGCGCAGGAACGTCAGGAACGACGGCAACCAGTGATAGGAACTGTAGGCCTCGACCGCCAGCCGGACCACGTGATGCACGCCGCTGTTCATGCGGCCGACATCTTCTTCGGCGCGCGACATGTCAGCGAGAATCCGGCGTGCCGTCTCCGCCAGGTGTTCGGCCGCGGGCGTCATGCGCAGGCGCTTGTTGATCCGCGTGAAAAGCTCGACGTCAAGCCTGCGCTCGGCTTCCCGGATGCGGTGTGAGAGTGCCGACGGAGTCAGCCCGAGGCGCTCCGCCGCGTCCGTCACCCGGGGCGTTTCCGAAAGTTGCGCGATCATCTGCAGGTGTCGCAGGTCAAGCACCGGAGGTTTCATTTAGCGCCCCATTGCTGAGAGGATTTCACGAAACATGCAGAATTTCGCGATTGAAATTCATTTAAAGCCTCGGAGAATTCAAGATCAATCGAAAACCCGGGAGAACGACAATGTCCCTGTCCAATGCCCTTCATGCCTATGACCGCGACCACCATGTCCACGGACAGACCAACCTTCGCCGGCAGAGTGAACATGGCCCCGAGGTCATGATCCAGAGCGGCGATGGCATTTACGTTACGACAGACGACGGACGGCGGCTTATCGACGGATTTTCCGGATTGGGCTGCGTCTCGCTCGGCTATCACAACGACCGACTGGCGGAGGCCGCCAAGCGGCAGATGGACGAACTGCCCTATGCGCCGACCTTCTACGGCCGCTCGCACGTCAAGGTGGCGGAGCTGGCGGAACGGCTGACATCGATGGCGGCGGTGCCCATGGACCGGGTCATGTTCCAGTGCTCCGGCTCCGAGGCCAATGACGCCATGATCAAGTTCCTCTGGTACCGCAACATCGCGCGCGGCCAGCCCGAGCGCCGCAAGCTGATCTCCCGGTGGCGCGGCTATTACGGCAACACGGTCGTCGCCGTCAGCCTGTCCGGCCAGCCGCACATGCACGCCAATTTCGGCCTTCCCCTGCCCGGCTTCCTCAAGCTCTCGACGCCCAACTATTACCGCTTCCACATCGACGGGGAGTCAGAAGAGGAATTCTCGGCCCGCATGGCCGGGGAGTTCGAGGACCTGGTCCTGGCGGAAGGGCCGGACACCATCGCCGCCTTCTTCGCCGAACCGATGCAGTCCGGCGGCGGGGCGATCCGTCCTCCGCAAGGATACTGGGAGGCGATGCAGGCGGTGATCCGGAAATACGACATCCACTTCCATGTCGACGAGGTAGTGTGCGGCTTCGGCCGGACCGGGCACATGTGGGGGGCGCAGGCTTTCGGGCTCGAGCCAGATTCGACGTCCTGCGCGAAGGCCCTCACCGCCGCCTTCTTTCCCATGTCCGCGCTGATGTTCAAGGAAGACTTCTACCGCGACATGACGAAGAACTCCGACGAGGTCGGTGTGCTCGGTCACGGATTCACCTATGCCGGCCATCCGGTCGGTGCGGCGGTGGCCCTGGAGGGCGCTCGACATCTACGACGAGACCGATCTGGTCGGACATGTCCGCACGGTTTCGGCACGTTTTCTCGAACGCTGTTACGCGTTGCGAGATCATCCGCTGGTCGGCGACGTGCGCGGCATCGGCCTGTTCTGCGGGTTCGAGCTGGTCAAGGACAAGGCGACGCGGGAGCAGTACGACCCGGCGCTGAAAGTCGGTGTCCGGGTTCAGGATGCAGCACATGAGAACGGGCTCTATCTCAGGTCCATCCCGGTCGACCGCATCAGTTTCATGCCGCCGCTGATCATCAGCGAAAGCGAGATCGACGAGGCCGTGTCTCGGCTCAAGACCGCGCTCGACACGGTCTGGGAGGGCTTGCGCGCCTAGACAGCATCGGCCTTGCCCCGTTCGATCAATGTCCGGATAACATCCAGAAACCGGTCACCAGCCGGCCCGGCGGGACAGGCCCAGTAGTCCATGGCGCCCTGGCAGATCTCGAACAGTTTCGCCGATCCGCGGGCATCCTTGCCGCAAATGACGATCGCGCCCGTCCGGCCCATGTGCCTGAGATGCGCATGGAGCCAGGCAACGAATCCGATCGCGCTGGGGCCGTCCTCCGCGAACCGGAAGCGCACGACACGGAACCTGCCGGATCCGTCTTCCGGCCGGGCCGACACAAACTCGAACCAGTCTTCCCCGTCTTTCACACAAGCCAGAGCTTCGGGCGAAGGCGGCGTGCCGGCCTCCAAGATGCGCCACACATATTCCTCTTCGAAAATCCTGGTGTCGGCCTGCGCAATCACCGTGCACAGCCTTTGCTGAAATTCCTGTTCCGTCTCTGTCATGGCGGCGCTCCTGAACTTTCCACTTTGCGTGCACGTCAGCACGCGCTACGTATTTCGTAGCAAACAGTATCGATCAATCCTAAGTGCTACGCAATACGTAGCAGATGGGCACCGTGGCGATGTCGAAATTTCCTACACCTGGCAAGCCGGTCAGAGGCTCGAAGAGCGGTGTTCCGCTCATGGCCCTATTCGATCTCCTCGGACGGTCCTGGGCGATGGGTGCGCTCTGGCAACTGTGCGAAAACGGACCCGCGACGTTCCGGGATCTACAGGCCCGGTGCGAGGGAATATCCCCAACCGTACTGAATACGCGGCTCAAGGAACTGCGGCAGGCCAAGCTCGTCGAGCGGACAGATGCAGGCTATGCGGCAACGACGCTCGGCGCGGAACTCCACGCCATGATGACACCGATCGCCAACTGGTCGCGCACCTGGGCGCGTCACGTCGACCCTTAACCGGAACAGTGCGCGATGAGCCGCAGGCATTCATTCGTCAGCGAAGGTCGCCACCTGTGGAGGCCGCTTGTCCGTCGTCGAACCGCGTACCATGCCGGCGGTGTTAAAGAGCATCACGATATTGCCGGTCCCGTCGATCGCGATGATCCCGCCTTTGCCGCCGGCCGGTTTCAGGCCCTCGAAGATAACCTGCCTGGCCGCCTCTGCGAGGGACTGGCCGCCGTGCCGGATGCGCGCGGCGATGTCGTGGGCTACGGCATGCCGGATGAAGTACTCGCCATGTCCGGTCGCCGAGACGGCGGCACTGCGGTTGTCTGCATAGGTTCCTGCACCGATGACCGGCGAGTCGCCGACGCGTCCCGGCGGCTTCGATCCGAAACCGCCCGTCGACGTCGCCGCCGCGAGGTTCCCGCACCGGTCGAGAGCCACCGCGCCGACGGTCCCGCCGCGCTTCAGCAGATCCGGCCGGCTCTGCAGAACACCCGTTGCCCGGGGTCCGTCGGCGACCGCAATCCTCACCTCCACCCTGCCCCGCTCATTCATCCTGTAGGTCATCCGGAAGTCTTCGGTCTGGACAATGAGAAAACCGTTCCTGAACTTGGCCCGGGCGCGAATCGTTGAAGGTTCGGAAAGGCCGAGGCTCTCATTGACGCCGAAGGCCACGAGAGCTTCGCCGCCCTTGGTGTCGATTCTCTGCACGATCAGCACATGATTGAGCCTGCCGGCGAGAACACCGGCCCAGACCCCCGCAAAGCCTGAGAGCCCCTGCGGCGCTGCCGGGTCCGGCGCCTCGAGTTTGAGCCCTTCGGGCAATACGACATCGGAGAAATTCCGGCCTGCGTGCAAGAAATAGTCCTGTCCGACACGCGCCGCGCCAAGCTCGGCAAGACGGGTGTCTGCCGACGGCCCGATCATCATCACCTGGGGCGTGTCATCCATGACAATCCGGGCCGCCGCGACCGGATTCTTGAGGTGCCGGACGCCGGCAACCGCGCCCGCCCGCAAGTGGCGGCCGTCCATGATCGAGGCATCCATCTCCACATCGCCGTCCCGGTTGGCCACGCTGCCCTTGCCGGCGTTGAACAGGCCGGAGTCCTCCATGGCCGTGACCATGGCGGCAACAACGTCGACCGCCTTGTCGCCGGAGGACAGCCTGGTGTGCCCGGCCTCAAGTTGAGCGCGGACGAAGGATTCCTGTTTCGGATGCGCGGACCTGCCCCAGACCGCCCCGCCGTGAAGCGCGAGGGCAAACGTCGTCTGCTGCGTGCATGACGCTCCGAGAGCTTCGGCCTTCGGCGCGAGTGCCAGATTGCCAATCAACGCGGTCGCAAGGGCCGCGGTGCCGGCAAGGAACACATTAAGAATAAGTCTCATCCGGCGAGCCTATCATCACTGCCGCGGTACCGTGAGCGGACGCAATCGAGCCGGCTGGTCGAAAACCATTATCGCGGACGCAATCGACGTAGTTGTGGCTGATCAATCCGCGAGGATCGGCTCCTCGGCAGGCGCACTCGCGCCGTCGTAGCCCGACTTCTGCAGACCCTCCAGCAGGTACCGGTCGTCGGCCGGATTCTCGTACATGGGGGTCGACACCCATTCCGTGGCGAAGCCGGGCTGCAGGCGGCGGCACTCGGCAAGTGCGGCGGCACCCTCTTCCGCCCGGCCCATATGCCCGAGCGCGGATGCAAGGATCAGGAGCGCCAGCGGGTAATCGGCCTTGTGCGTGAGGGCGCGCCTGGCGACCTCAGCCGCCTTCTCGGGCTCCCGGGCATTCAGCCGCGCGCGCGCCAGCGCCGACAGAGCGAATTGAATGCGGGGATTGCGCGGATTGATGCCGATTGCGCGCTCGAGCATCGGAACGCCTTCGGCCGGCCGGCCCGCATAACTCAGTGCGATGCCGAGCTGTGCCAGGGCGACAAAGTTGCTCGGGTTGAGCTCGACCGCGCGTTCTCCTTCGGCGATGGCCAGATCGAACTTGCGCGCCCACGTGTAGCCGAAGCCGAGCTGGCAATGTGCCCGGGAATCCGTCTCGTCAAATGCAACAGCCTGCCGGGCGCTTTCAATCTGGGCGTCGATCGACGCCTGCCGGTCCTCGGCATAGCCGAACCAGATGTCCCGGTGATGGGTATAGGCGAGACCGGTCCACGCCTGCGAATAGCGCGGGTCAAGCTCGAGCGCGCGCTGGAAAATCTCCCGCGCCTCGGCATTTCCCTCCCTGGTCCAGCGGTTGAGAAACGCCATGCCCTGCTGGAAGAGTTCCCAGGCTCCAAGCGAACTGGGTCGCGCCGGCGCGATACGGTTCTGCTCGTTCTTGCCGATCTCCGGTTCGACGATCGAGGCGAGGTAGCGCGTGATTTCGTCCTGCAGCGCGAACAGGTCCTCGACCTCACGGTCGAACTTTTCCGCCCAGATGTGGTGGCCGGTCACCGCATCGATCAGCTGGGCGTTCACGCGGACCCGGTTGCCGGACTTCCGCACGCTGCCTTCCAGCACGTATCGCGCCTTGAGTTCCTCGGCGACGGTGCGCACGTCCGGCGACTTGCCCTTGTAGGCAAACGTGGAATTGCGCGCGATCACCGGGAAGCTGCGCCAGGCGGCAAGTGCGGTAATGATGTCCTCGGTCAGGCCGTCGGCGAAGAAGTCGTCCGCGGGATTGCCGCCCAGGTTATCGAACGGCAGCACGGCCACCGCAGGCGCATTCGCAGAACTTTCCAAAGCGGATGCGGTACCGGTTTCAGGCGCCGCGACGTCTTCCTCGGGATCGGACCGCGGCGGCGTGTGATAAGCCCGCACGGCCCTGCCGATGTTCTTCAGGTCGCACTCGCCCATGTCGGAGAATTCGGCATCGATCCGGCCCTTGAGATTGTGAAATACGCTGGCCGAGACGCAAACCCCGCCCGGCTCCGCCAACGGCTCCAGCCGCGCGGCGATATTCACGCCGTCGCCCAGGTAATTGTCGCCGTCGACGACCACCTCGCCCATGTGAATGCCGAAGCGCATCAGGAACCGGCGCTCCCGCGCCATGCCCTCGTTGATCTCGTCGAAGAAGGACTGAATGTCGAGCGCGCACCGGGCGGCGTCCACGACGCTGCCGAACTCGGCGAGGACACTGTCTCCGGCGGTATTGAATATCTTGCCACGATGATCGGAAACGCATTCGCGAATGAAGTCGAAGCAGGCCTTGAGTCCCTCGATCGTCTCGCTCTCGTACGCGCCGGCCAGCCTGCTGTAGCCGACGACATCACCCACCATGATCGCAATCAGTTTCCGTTCCATTGCGCCCTTCTCCGGAGGCACCCACTTACACAGCCCGCAGTATACGTATGGCGCACTATCGACGGAATGGGCGGCGACCGGGAGTGAGTCACTGTAACGGGATGTTTTCCCCGCCATGTGACGCGGCGCCGCTTTTGAAACGGCCGACGAGGTGGGCGACAAGAACCGCCAGATAGACTGTGCCCGTCATCGCCTCGACCCCCGCCCACGCCCTCGCCAGCGACGAAACCGGCAGGATGTCGCCGTAGCCCAGCGTCGTGAGCGTGACGAAGCTGAAATAGAGCAAGGCGTTCCACGGCGCTTCGGCGTCCTGTGGAGACAAATTGAACGCGCCGGGGTCGAGGGCATGAAGCACGGAATAGACCGCGGCCCACATGACACCGAGCAGGACGTAAGCCGACATGGCCGCGCACAACTCCTCAGCGTCGACGACGCCGGAGCCGAGCGCCCGGCGCAGAGCGCACTCGGCCGCCACCAGGCAGATGCCCAGGAGGACGAGGCCGGAGGCGATTTCGCCCACCGGACCGTCACCCAGAGGGCGGAGCCAGAACAGTGCAAGCCACATAACGGCCAGACCCAGCGCAGGTGCCGTTCGCCGGGCCGAGACCGTCATGCCCAGGATCACCAGCGAAAAAAGAATCGCGAGGTCCGTCTCGCTGTGGTGGTCGACGCCGAACAGCGGACCGACGACGACAAGGCTCATGAGCGCGGCCAGCAGAACGGCGTGACGCCTCCGGCGGAGAAATGCGGCATGTGCCGATAGCGTGATGTCAGTCATCGTTCTCCGTCCCGTCATGTTTCACGGCGATCCGCGGCAACTCCTGAGGTCGCGGCGCCCGTTGGCCGCGTTTCAGGTCCCATGCTTTCGCAGACGGGGCCTAGAGCGCAGAAACCGTCTGGCCCCACGCCACCTTGTCGGCCGGCCGCGCCAGCGACTTCTGCATGTCCATCACCTTCATGCGCCAGTCGGCGTCGCGCCGGATCTGATTGACGGTCAATTCCGGGTAGGCACAGAAGTAGGTGATGACTTCGACCTGGTGGGCGGCAATGAATTCCAGGAGCGCGGTGAAATCCGCGTAGGGTCCCGGCGCGTTTTCAAAGTGGCCCAGCACTTCGCGCAGCGGACCTTCCAGGTCTTTGAAAGCCTCGAAATAGGCAACCACGTCGGCATCGAAGTTGGTCTGGAACAGGACCTGATCCCTGTTGATCCGGGAGAAGCTGAAAATGTGAATAAGCGCCATCTCCGATACGGCGTCGCCGAATTCCGGCGATCCGATCAATTGGGCAAGGGCTTTGGCGTGACCATCGGGATCGCCCTGGGCCAGAGTGAAGACTGCCGCGAAAGGTGTCACATTCTCGGCCAGCCTAACCGTAGGGCTAAGTCCGTATTTCAGTGTTCCGTTCGTGCTCATCATGTTGCTCCGTCAAGGTATTGCAATAACATCAGAGCGACCTTTCCTGAGGCGGCATCGTTGGTCCGGCCGGTGCTCATGAAGATGGTCCCCTGCACCGCTCAACGGGAGTGAGTCACGGTGCGTCACGCAGCGGCGAGGCAGATTTCACGTAACGCAGCGACAACCTGCACGCGATCCGCCGTTTTCCGGCGCGCCGAGCCGTCATGGACACGTCGCGACCCTTCGGTTAGCCTTTGAGAACAAAAGGATTTCGCGGCACGGAAGCGTTCATTCCGATGCCGCAGGGGCGTACGGGGCACTGGATCAATGCCCATTGGTTTGCGGGAACATGACAGACATTGACGACGCAGCTCAGGCCGAGGTTCCGGACGACGCGGTGCGAAGCGCGTTTCAGGCCATTGTCGGAAGCACGGTGTTCACAGGCTCGGAACGCCTGATCGGATTTCTGCGCTATGTGGTCGATGAGACGCTTGAGGGCCGCGGTGAGCGGTTGAAGGAATATTCGATCGCGCTCGCAGTATTCGGACAGAGCGAGTCCTTCGACCCGCAGACCAACACGATCGTGCGGGTTCAGGCCGGGCGGCTGCGGCGGCGGCTGGACATGTACTATCTGACCGACGGCAGCGGCGATCCGGTCGCGATCAGCATTCCAAAAGGCGGCTACGTGCCCCGGTTCGAGCAGCGTCACGCGGCGCCGGCCGTCCGGGAAACCGGATCGGCCAATGGGAAGGCCGCTGAGCAGGTCAGCGAAGACAAACAGCCTGCCGCAGAGACAGCGAGTCCGTCGATCGCGGTGCTGCCGTTCGACAATTACAGCGCCGATCCCGAAGACCGGTTCTTCGCCGACGGGCTGACCGAGGAGATCATCGCCAATCTGGCGCGCTTCAAGGACCTGTTCGTGTTTTCGCGACTGACCACGGCGAAGCTTGCGCAGGACGGAGCCGACATGCGGCAACTGCGCGACGAGCTCGGCGTCGATTTCGTGCTCGAAGGCAGCGTGCGCAAGTCGGGCTCGGCCGTCCGCGTCAGGGTGCAACTGATTGACGCGGCCAGCGACGGACACGTTTTCTCGGAGAGCTTCGACCGGCCCTGCACACCCGAAGAGGTGTTCGAGATCCAGGACGAGATCGCGATGCTGGTCGCCGGGCGCGTTGCCGACCGATACGGACCGCTCGGCCGTTATGCCGCCCGGGCATACCGGTCAGGACAGCCCAGGGACTGGAACACCTATCGATGGATCCTGCGGTTCTACGAGTATTACGGCTCCGCGGACTCTCAAACGCATGCGGACCTCCGCGACGGTCTGGCACAGGCGCTTGAACGGGATCCGGACTCGTCCGACGCCTGGGCGGCCCAGGCGATCATTCTCCTCGACGAGTTCAGATTTCACCTTAACGAGCGCCAGTCATATCCGGCACTCGACGATGCGCTGCAGCACGCCCTGCGCGCCACAAGCGTCGACCCGGAGAACGCCTTCGCCTACCAGGCGCTGGCGATGGTCTACTTCCATAACCGGGAGTTTGCGGATTTTGACGTCGCCGCCGAACGGGCCATCACACTCAATCCCGGACACGCCGACGTCCTGGCCGATATGGGCCATTGCTACTGCCTGCGCGATAACTGGGACCGCGGGCTGACCCTGATCCGGCGCGCGATCGAACTCTCTCCCGTCCATCCCGGCTGGTATCATATGGCTCCGGCAATACACCATCTGATCAATAACGACCTGACCGCGGCCACTGTGGAAGTCCGAAAGGCTCAGATGCCCGGCTTCTTCTGGTACCACGCGATTGCTGCAGCGATCTACGCGGAAGGCGGTGACCGGCAAAAGTCGGCAGACGAAATCGAAGCCTTACGGGAAGTCTTTCCCGAGTTCAGTGAACACGCTCAGCGTGAACTGCGAATCTGGAGGTTTCAGGACGATCTCGCCGCAAAGCTCATCGAAGGCTGGCGCAAAGCGGGTCTCGACATCGACTGATCCGGGCGTATTGCCCGAGCCGCTCAATGCGTTCATTTCCGCACCACAAAAACACCCCGGTCTGATCACCGTTTGACCCCGCGATCCGCAAAGTCGCGCCGCGATTCGGTCCTATCTCAATACCGTGCGCCGTCCCCGTCCAACGCCCCAGATTGGATGTATGGGGCGGCCTGCAAAAACCAATTTGGAGGATTGTCAAAATGAAGCTGACACCAATCGCGATTGCGTTCGGAGCAATGTTCGTGACCAGCGCGGCTTTCGCAGCCGAGGACTTTGCAAAGGTCGACGCAGACGCCGACGGCAAGGTCACCATGGAAGAAGCAAAAGCCGTGATGCCGGACATGTCGGCCGACAAGTTCAAGGCCGCCGACAAGAACGGCGATGGCGCGCTCGACGCCAAGGAATATGCCGAGGCGACCTCAGGCTAACATCGCCGCATCTCACGGCGCTTCAATCCGGGGGCGGCATGAATACATGCCGCCCCCTTTTTTGCCTGCGGCGGAACGACGTCGCTCCAGTGATTCGCGGAGCCGGAACCCGGCTCACGGCGCGCACGCGGCAATCCGGCCAGCCGCAGCTTGTCTGATTTGCGATGCCGGGCCGAAGCTTCAAGGAAAAAAGGAAAGCAAAATCAAACATCAGCCGCTCAGGTCCGGTGCAGCTTTGCCACACCCCCGGCCCAACATGAGCGCAGCGGCGCCAACCGGCTTGACCGACGCCGGATACCTGCCCGAAACTGGCCGCAATGCTGCCGCGGATCCGACGCATTTCATCGGTTCCGGGCGCGGTCACCAATAAACGCAATCAAAAAAAGCAGGCCCCGCCGGCAGCGATCATTTGACCGTCTGCCGACACGGCAGCGCCGCGCTCATGATGACGCGGACACCACTGGGGGGCCTGGTTTATGCGTTCGCGCACCCGAATTCTGATGCTCACGACCGCACTGCTTTGTCCGGGGTTCACGATCCCGGCGCACGCTCACTTCAATCCGGATACCCGGCTCGTCGAAGGCGAACAGAACATCGAGCGCCGGGCGGACATCTACAACAGCCGTGGCTTTCTGCTGCGCCGGACCGGTGCGTATGACCGCGCGATCCGCAACCTGACGAAAGCGATCGAGATCGATCCGGGTCACATGCAGGCGCTCGCCAACCGGGGCGTCGCCTGGCGCAAGAAAGGCCGCTACAGCCGCGCGGTGGCTGATCTCAGCCGCGCGATCGAGATCGACCCCCAACGGCCGGCGCTGCTCATCAACCGGGGCATGGCCTTCGAAGGCATGGCGGCCTTTCGGGCGGCGGGCGATGATTACAGCCGGGTGATCGCGATTTCGCCCGGGCATGCCGCAGCCTTCAGGCGCAGGGGCGACATCCGAAGAAATCTGGGGCAGTACGCGGCCGCGATCGCGGATTACGACCGGGCGATCCGACTGGACGGCAAAGCCGTCGACGCGTTTTTCCAGCGCGGCAAGACCCACCTTCTCGCAGGTCATTCGGAACAGGCCGAGGCCGACCTGCAACACATCGCCCGCCTCAGCCCCAAACTAGAGGCCGCGCTCTACAATACCTATTGCTGGGAGCTCGCGCTCGCCGGGCGGACCCGGGAGGCGCTGGACTATTGCGAGAGATCGCTGAAGGTCAAGCCGGGACGGGCCAACACGCTCGACAGCCGCGCATTCGTCTACTGGCAGCAGGGCCGCGTCGAGGAGGCCAGAGCCGACCTCGACGCAGCGCGGAGCGCCAAGCCGGGCATTACGCGGACCTCCGTGCGGTTTGCGGAGTTCCAGCTTCTCCTGATTCAGAAGGCCCTCGTCCTGCAGGGTTATGGCGAGTTGAAGGTCAAAGGCAGGCTCGACCGCAAGACCGGCGAGGCTATCCGCGCCTTCGAAAGGGCTCGCGGCCTGCCCACAACCGGCGAGCCGTCCGACACGGTCCTGAGGGGTCTCAGACGCAAGGACGTCCGGTCCGAGTTGAACGCACAATAGAATCAACCCGGCGCGCGGGGTCGCGTCGAATTGGTATTGTCGAAATTCGGAAATTCGGACGTTTCCAAGACCGTTCCGTTGTCCGATCCTCTCCGGCAGTGAAATGATCATCTGCGCCGGAGATCGTCATGAACGAGCATGTCGACACAAAGATCCTGCCGAGCGTCTGTCCGCTGGACTGCCCGGACACCTGCAGCCTCAATGTCACCGTAAGCGACGGCAAGGTCGTGGACGTGAAGGGCAGCCACGCCAACCCCTACACGGAAGGCGTGATCTGCAACAAGGTCGCCCGGTACTATCCGGATTTCGTGCACGGCGACGCCCGGCTGACCCATCCGCTTAAGCGAACCGGCCCGCGCGGTTCGGGACAGTTTGAGCGAGTGACGTGGGACGACGCGCTCGATCTGATCGTGGACGCATTCTCAAAGGCCATTGACGCCTACGGCCCCCAGTCGGTCATGCCGTTCAACTATGCCGGTCCGCACGGCGAACTGGCCGGTGGATCCATGGACCGGCGGTTCTTCCACAAGATGGGTGCGACCCTTCTCAACCGCGGTCCGCTTTGCGGCGCGGTGCGCGGCACGGCCTACGCCAGCCTGTTCGGCGCCGCACCGGGCATGCCTCCGTCGCAGGCGGTGCACTCCGACCTGATCGTGGTCTGGGGCAACAACGTCACGGTCTCGAACCTGCATCTGATGCGCGCGCTGAAAGCGGCGCGCGCCGACGGCGCCACGCTCGTCATTGTCGATCCGAAGCGCACCAAGGTCGCCGAACAGTGCGATCTTTTCATCCAGATCCATCCCGGTACCGACGTGATACTCGCCCTGGCGCTGGCCGCGGAGCTCGAACGGCGCGAAGCGCTCGACATGGCGTTCATCGCGGAGTGGACCCACGGCTTTGACCGTTACATGGATGAGGCGCGCAAATACACCATCGATGACGTGGAGCAGCGTTGCCGCATTCCGGCCGAACAGTTCAACCGACTGGCAGACCTCTACGTGCGGTCGAAAACGGTTTCCGCGTCGTTCGGAAACGGCATTGAGCGGGGCCGCAGCGGCGGCTCCGGCCTGCGCGCCGCCATGGCTTTGCAGGCGCTCACCGGAAACCATGGCCGGCTGGGCGCCGGCGTCATCGCCAAGTCGGGCGTGGCCGCCCCCAAGACGCAAGGCCGCCTGCACCGCACCGACCTGGTCCCCGAGGGCACCCGGACGTTCAACATCGTGGACGTGCCGGAAATGCTGCTCGACGAATCTCTGGACCCTCCGGTCATGGCAACGATGATCTACAACCACAATCCCGTGGCGACCCATCCGGACCAGACGCGCATGGTCGAGGCGCTGATGCGCGAAGACCTGTTCATTGCCGGCAGCGATGTGGTGATGACGGACAGTATGGCTTACGCGGATGTCATCCTGCCCGCGGCCAGCCATTTCGAGTTCGACGACATTTACGGCGCCTACGGGCAGAACTATGTGCAGCGCGCGGCGCCTGTGATCCCCTGCGTCGGGGACTCCCTGCCCAATACGGAGATCTTCCGCAGGCTTGCGGCCCGCTTCGGCTATGACGACCCGATGTTCGCCGCCAGCGACGAGCAGCTCATGGACGAGGCCATGGACGGCGACGACCCGCGCTTCGGCGGCGTGCGTCCAAGCCGGATCGCGCTCGATGAGGCGATCGAGATGAAGCGCCCCAACGGCGATGACCTGATCATGTGCAAGACCGTGACGCCGGCGACGCCGACGGCCAGGATCGAGCTGTTCTCGCAGGATCTGGAAGACCGCTTCGGATACGGCGTGCCGCGCTTTGAACCGGTCGAACAGAGCCTGCCGCTGGCCTTGATCACGCCATCGTCCGACAAGCGCACCAACGCAACATTCGGATCCAGCGCTGCATCTCAAGGATTGGAAATCGTGGAAATGAACCCGGCGGACGCGTCTGCGCGCGGACTTGCGGACGGTGACAAGGTCGTAGTCCGGAACGAGCGCGGGCGGGTGACCTTCCGGCTCGTGGTGACCGACGCCACGCGCGAAGGCGTGCTCTATTCGCCCAAGGGGACATGGCGGTCCACCAGCGAGACGGAGCTGACGTCCAACGCACTGATCCCCTCCGACATCCGCACCGATATCGAGCGCGGGGCCTGCTACAACGAGACCTTCGTCGAGGTGGAGAAGGTCTGAACGTTCGCGTTTCCCGGGCACCCGCCTTCGCGGGCACAGGCTTGACGCGGGGTCCAGCGTCACGCGCGCTTACCTCGTTTTGGGCTGGATGCCGGGTCAGGCCCGGCAAGACAAGGAGGCTTATTCCCCGGACCTCGCTCACGCCCGTTCGGGGAACGAATATACGGTCTCGTATTCATTGCACTGCTGTCATCCTTGGCCGAGCGGTGAGCGAGGCCGAGGATCTATTGGCGTTTGCTTCGGACAGTTGAGGGAATGATTGGATCCTCGCCTCCGCTTCGCTCCGGCAAGGATGACATTGAAGAAAACTGCCGTCTTCAGGGATCCATTTTTCGGTGCTTCAGGCTGCAGCAAAGGCCAATGGGCCCTGGATCGAGTCCAGGGAACGCACAGGGTTTTTCCCAGGCACTGCGCAGCACGTAAGTGATGCGCTGCTGACCCGGGACCGTTCCATACTCATGCTGGTGCTTGGTACGGCCCCGGATCTCGCTCGCGCTCGTCCGGTGAACACAAGACTGTTTCCCGGGCTGAGCCTGTACCCGCGAAGGCGGGTAACCCGGGACCTATTTACCGGTGCTTCAAACCGCAGCAAATGCCAATGGGCCCCTGTGTATTCGGGATGTGCGATTGTTGAAGTGGGTGGGGACCGTTGGGTCCCTGGTCCGCTTTTGGCAGACCGTGCGCCCGCCTTCGCGGGCACAGGCTTGACACGAGCATCTGGCGTCCGTGAGGCAGGCCCTCGGGTCAAGCCCGAGGGCGACAACTTATAGGCGGCGATCGGGCAACGATCCTGTGTTGCGGTACGACCACAGCTCCTCATGCCCGCCATCGTGAGATCTCGGTCCAACGACTGCGCTGGGAAGCGCTGTTAGGTCCGTCCTGCGGGAAAGTCTTAATGATTCGCTGAGGGCTTGACTGTGATTGAAGAGCGGAGAGCGCCGGGTGGACGGCGCGGCAGAACATGGTTCCTGTCGGCGGTGAGCGGGATCGCACTCAGCCGTGTGTCTTGCGGCGGGTGTTCCCGCCGGTCCCAGGAGATTGTCGTCGGCGCCGGCCAGACGTTGGACCAGATCATGCTTTATGACGGCGAGACGCTGATTGTCGAGCCGGGCGGCGCGGTGAGCGAAGCGGACGCCGCTGCCGTGACCGACGACAACAGCACGACACCCGGCGCGAACATTACGATCAGAAACGACGGCATCATCGTTTCGACCGATGAAGATGCCATTCACGCATTGGAGCTACTCTCAATCTGACCAGCAGTGGCTTGATCTCGGCCGGCGAAGATGCCGTCGTGGCCGGCTCCATCACCAGCCTCGTGAACAGCGGCACGATCTCGGGCCGCATTCACGGCATTTCTGTCGGGGGCTCGGTAACCAGCCTCGTGAACACTGGCACGATCTCGGGTAGCCTTAGGGGCATTCATGTCGAGCGCTCGGTAGACAGCCTCTTTAACAGCGGCACGATCCGGGGCGGCTCGACATTTTTGTACGATACCGGCGTTGCCATCAGTTCCGGCACTGTGATCAACGCGGGGTCCGGCCTGATCGAGGGCCGAACGGGTATCGTGATCCACCGCGACAGCGCCGGCGACGGCTCCGTGACAAACGCGGGCCGGATACGTAGCAGGTCAGGACCGTCCGGTGCGGCTATTGATTACCAGGGGGCGGGTACTGACAGTCTGACGGTTCTGGGGCGCTCGACCATCGAGGGTTCCATCAACTGGGACGGCCTGGACGACACGTTCGCCACCGGCCCGGGCCGTCCTCCGCGCTGACCTTTACGGACAATGACTCAGACGCGGGCGATCCGCCGACCGTGTTTGCCATCGACACGAACGGCCTGCCGTTTGCGGTCCTGAGGACGGCGGCAACGGATACAGACAACGCGACGACAAAGATTGTGGTGATCGATCCGTCGTCCTTCGGAATCTCGGACACGATCCTCGCCGACATCACGGGCGGGATCTCAGGGGTTCTGACCAACCAGGGCGATGCGGCCCGCGACGTGAACGGGGCGGTGTCGCGGTGGCGTCGGCCAACGGGACCTCCATGACGATCGCGCCCGCGGGCGGTATCGGGCCGGTCCTGCGCGCCTGGGCGGAGGTCTTCGGTGGCTGGCGCGGCGAGGAAAGCGACGGCAACCAGCTCGGCTCCGACCATGTCTTCGGCGGGCGGTGGCCGGCATCGAGACCGACACCGCCATGGACGGCATGCGGGCAGGCTTCTTCATCGGCGGTTCGGGCTGCAAGGTGGACGTGGAGTTCGGCAGCCAGGACACGGAGATCGGCTCTGTCTTCGGCGGGGTCTACGCGGCCCATCAGGCCGGTGACGTGGCTATCGATGCGGCGCTTACGGTCGGTCTCAGCAACTACGACCAGCAGCGTTTCATGAACGACAACACGGTGGCGGGCGGTGTCGACACGGCACGCGCCAA
>CBDHYJ010000061.1:0-8307 GCA_965275905.1 Hyphomicrobiales bacterium
GGCGACGGCCGAGGCGAGCAGGGCGGACACCGAGAAGCCCATATAGGACGCGCCGGCCTCGGTGAAGGTGTCGCCGGTCCTGTCGTCTTCAACAATCTGGAAGCCGTTTGCCTGAACGTCGCCCGCGTCGAAATATTTCGCGGCATCGATCGTTTTCGCGAAGTCGGCCACGATCTTGATGGCCGCCGGCTGGGTGAGCACGGGCTTTCCCCAGGCGTCATCTTGAATCGGCGCGGCAGCGTAGCGCTCGGCCTTGAATGCCGTCCACTCCGCCTTGCTGGACTGACACTCGGCCAGCCAGTCGGCGCGCCCTTCGGGCGTTGTGCCGCTGTCACGGGCAATTGCTTCAAGAAGGCGGTCGATCACGACGCCGATGTCACCGGCCAGTCCGATCGTGTTGCCGTAATGATTGAGGTCGGCCAGATCGCCATTGATGTTGATGACGGCCTTGACGTTCGGATAGCCGATCCCCGAGCAGTCGGACTGGCACACGGCACGGGTGCCGACGGCAATCAGGAGGTCTGCGTTCTCCATGGCGTAATTGCCGGAGATCGATCCCTTCGACCCGCCGACATGCATGTTCTGGGGATGAGTATCCGGCAGCACGCCGGTCGATCCCGGCGATTGCACCACCGCCGCGCCCGTGGCCTCGGCAATCCGCAGGATGGCGTCGTCGTGACCACGGCAACCGCCGCCGGCCTTCAGTACGATACGCGCGTACTGATGATTGATCAGTTCCGCAGCTTCCTCGAAGGTCTCGCGTTCCGCGGTCACCATCTTGGGTGCGCAGGGTTCCTCGGGCATTGCCTCCAGATTGACCGTTGTCGTCTGCGGCTGGGTATTGAGCGGCAGCAGGAGATAGAACGGACCTGCCTTGTAGGGATGATGGACACACAGTGTGCCGCGCCGCATGGCATCGCGCAGCGCTTCGGGCGTATGCAGCACATAGGACTGCCCCATGCGCGCCGTGATCTGTCCGAACAGGCCCTGTTCCTCCTTCGGAACCTGCTGCATGTTGTAGCCTTCACCGAAGGTCGTCTCGTCGCCGTAGATGTGGTAGACGCCGACGCCGTTCGACGCGGCCGCCAGTGAGCCCGCCATGGCCTGCAGCGCGCCGGGACCGATGGACGTAACGACTGCGGGAACCTCGCCGTACTGCCAGGACAGGCAGGTTGCCGCATGGGCCATCTCGACCTCGTTGCGGCAGTTTATGGTGCGGGTAACGCCTTCTTCCTCGTAGACCCTGAGGACCTCCCCCAGATCCGTCGAGCCGTGACCGAAGATGGCGAAGTATTTGCTCACGCCCTGCCTGAGAAGCGCAAGCACCAGCGCCTCGGACATGGATATCTCGAGGACCGGCGGAAGAGAGCCCGAGGACAGCGCGTCCACCAGACCGCCGGCGGTCGCGATCGCGCGCGCCCGGTTCCTCACGGACTGGCTGGATTTCGTCTCGTTTTCAGCTTTCTTGAGCATGCTCCTGCCCCTGCGCCTCTTTGCTCTTGCCATTTTTCGCTCTGGTCGCGCTCAGCCCCTGCAACCCGACGATGAACAGCGTCAATGCGAAGAAGATCATCGCCGGTATCGAAGTATAGAAGATATCGAACTTGCCTTCAGAAAGAGTCATCGCGGTGCGGAACTCGCGCTCGAGCGTGGGACCAAGCACGAGCCCGAGGATGATCGGAGTCAGCGGGATCCGCAGTCGCATCAGCACATAAGCGATCAGTCCGATGACGGCCATTGAATAGACATCGAATACGGAGTTCCGGATCGCGAATGCGCCCAGTCCGCACATCACCAGGATACCGATGCCGAGAAGATGGCCCGGCACCTTGAGGACGCGGATGAAGAAGCGGATGCCGTAAAGCTGGATGAGCAGCACGGAGAGATAGGCGAGGATGATCGCGATGTAGATGACGTAGATCTGGGTCTGGTGTTCGATGAACAGCATCGGACCGGGGATCAGGCCGTGAATGAGCAGGCCCGAGAGCATGACGGCCGTCGCGGGATCACCGGGGATGCCCAGCGAGAGTAGAGGGATCATCGCGCCGCCGGTGACGGCATTGTTCGCCGTTTCCGGCGCGACTACGCCCTCCATGGAGCCGCGACCGAACCGCTCCCGGTCCTTCGAGAAGCGGCGCGCGTGATCATAGGCAAGAAACGCCGCGATCGGACCGCCGGTTCCCGGAATGGCGCCGATGCCGGTTCCGATGCCCGCGCAGCGGCACATCAGCCAGAAATTCTTGCGGAGGTGTTTGAAAGTCGGCAGTTCGGCGCGTACGTCGGAAGCGTCGAGGCCCTGCTGTTCGCCGCGGCGGTAGGTGATGAACACCTGGATCACGTGCGGGACCGCGAACAGACCGATCATCGCGACCAGGAGGTTCACGCCCTGCTGCATGGTCGTGAAGCCGAAGGTGAGCCTCTGGACGCTGTCGATTTCATCGAGCCCGATGGTCATCAGCATGAGCCCGATGCATCCGGCGATCAGTCCGCGGACCAGCGACTTCTCGGCGAGACCGCAGATTGTCGAAAGGCCGAGCAGGACCAGCGCAAAGATCTCCGCCGGGCCGAACTGGATCGCGAGCTTGGCGACAAGATCGACCGAGACAATCATGATGAACAGGCTGACCAGACCGCCAAAAGCGGACACGATCACGGCGGTGCCGAGCGCAAGCGACGCCTTGCCCGCGCGGGTCATCTGATAGCCGTCGATAACGGTTGCGGCCGCCGACGGCGTTCCTGGAATGCCGACAAGGATCGCAGAGACGGATCCGCCCGTCATGCCGCCGATATAGGCGCCCAGCAAAAGCCCTATTGCCGGAGCGGGGTCGAGCGCGAACGTGATCGGCAGGATCAGGGCGAGCGCGACCGTGAAGGTCAGTCCGGGGATCGACCCGAACACCAAACCGACAAATGTGCCGATCACGACCGCAATGACGGCTTCGGGGCTGAAGGCAAGCGGCAGGGCTGCAAGCAGGCTTTCCATGTCAGCGGCCCGGGGTCACAGCGAAATCCAGGTGCCGGGCGGGAGATAGGCGCCCAGCAGCTTTCCGAACATGAACCAGCATCCGATCGTGATGCCAAAGGCGAGCGAACCCACAAGCACCGGCTTTCTGACGTCGAGCAGGCCCCAGAGGCCGATGCTGACGGCAATCGGCGTCGCCAGGAGAAAGCCGATCTTCTCCATGAAGAATCCGTAGCCGAGGATCAGGGCAATGACGGAAACGACCGTCACGACTTCCATCCGGTCAACGGAGGAGGGTTGCCCGGCTTCGCCGTCGGCCTCGGTTTCTTCGCTTTCCACCGCCGCCGCCCGGAACGAACCGAAAATGACATAGGCGGAAAATCCCGCAAGCATGAGCCCCAGAAGAAGCGGGAATGCCCGCGGCCCGACGTCGCCTTCACCCTGACCGCCCGGAATCGTCGCATAGACGATTCCGGTCCATGTCAGGGCTATGGCCAGCAAAGCCATGCCCAGAAAGCGATCACGGCGGGCCGCGGTCATGGTCAGGTGCCTGAACTTACTTCTTGAGGCCCAGACGATCCATCAACGCGGAGATACGCTTGTCATCGTCCGCGATCTGCTGGTTGAAGCCGTCATGACCGAGGAAGGCCGGCTTGAAGCCGATCTTCTTGGAGGCGTCCTGAAACTCCTTGCTGTCCACGGCCTTTTTCGCCGCGGCTTCGAGTTTCATAATGACGTCATCCGGCGTGTCCGCCGGTGCCGCCAGACCGCGCCACATGGTGATGTCGATATCGGCACCCTGCTCCTTGGCGGTGGGCACGTCCGGAACGATCGGAATGCGGTCCGCGCTCGTGACGGCAATGATCTTCAGCTTGCCGGCCTTGGCATGGGACACGAACTGTCCGGGCCACTGCAGTGCGGCGTCAATACGTCCGCCAAGAAGTTCAGCCGGTGCCTTGCCGCGACCGTAAGGCACGTAGACGACCTTGTCGGCAATACCCAGGGCGTCGAACAGAGCGGCCGAGGTCAGGTGCGTAAACGATCCCTTGCCGGAGATACCGACCTTGAGCTTGCCGGACCCGGCCGCCTTGGCCATGTCCTGAAGCGTGTTCCAGCCCTTGTCGGCACGCACCGCAAGCGCCGGCACCTCGGTCGAGATCCGGGCGATCGCCTTGAATGCCTTGTAGTCGAACGGCATGTTGCCCTTGTGGTGGGACGTGCTGATCGAGTTGGAATTCCAGACAATGTTGTATCCGTCGGGGCTGGTGCCCTGGACGTGCGTGTATCCGACGGCACCGCCGCCGCCCGTGCGGCTTACGGGCACGACGGGTTGCGACATGTTCTTGGACATCAGGTCCGACAGCAACTGGCCGATCGCTTTTGCCGTACCGCCGAACAGGATGGTCATCTCCACCGGTTTTTCAGGGAAATCGGCCTTTGCCGGAGCGGCAAACAGGCCCGCTGTCATCAGCGTCGCCGCTGATGCGGCAAGGATCGATCTTTTTGTTATCTTGATCATGGTTTCTCCTCCCAGACTGACTACTCGTATACATTGGTCATTATGATTGTGCGGGCCGCACAGTCATTCGGCCCCCCGGTTATTCGGCTGCAGTACGCGTTGCCTCCTCTTCCGCCCGTCTTGCCTGCAGCGCGGCAAGAATCTTTTCCGGCGTCGCCGGCAGCGATGTGATCCTGACACCAATCGCATCATAGATTGCGTTCATTATGGCCGGCGCCGTCGGCACCAGAGAAGGCTCGCCGATTCCCTTTGCTCCCAGGGGGCTCTTCGGGTCCGGATCCTCAATGATAATCGACGTCACATCAGGCACATCGAGCGATGTCGGCAGGATGTACTTGGCGAAGCCGTGGGTCGACGTATGGCCGTTCTCGAGCTTGTAGTCTTCCATCAGGGCCTGGCCCAGGCCCTGCACGATACCGCCCTCGATCTGCCCTTCGACACCGCGCGGATTGATCGCCCGGCCCACGTCATGCGCCGCCCAGATACCGAGCACCTGGACCTCGCCCGTGAGCGTATCGACTTCAATCTCGGCGACCTGGCAGCCGAAGACATAAGCCTGCCAGGGGCTGCCGGAACCGTCCTCCGGGTCGAGCCCCGTACCGTGCGCCGTGAACGAACCGGATCCCACCGGCACGACGCCGCGCTTCTTGCAGAGGTCAACAGCCTCTTCCATCGTCATCTTGAGATTGGTGCCGCGCGCCCAGATTTCGCCGTCGAATGCCTCGATCAGGTCGATATCGACGTCCCAGTGATCGGCGATCTGCTCGTCGAGCATCTTTCTCGCTTCGCGGCAGGCGAGGGCCACGGAGTTTCCGATCATGTAGGTCTGGCGGGTCGCGCCGGCATGAGCGGCTTCCGGCGACCGCGCCGTGTCGTTGTCACCGATCGTGATCTGCTCGGGGCGTACACCGAGCTCCTCGGCGGCGATCTGAGCGAGAACCGTCAGAATGCCTTCGCCGATCTCTGTCACGCCGGTCACGATTTTTCCTGTGCCGCCGTCATCGATTTCGGCCCATGCGCCCGCGCGGTCGATGGTCGCCGTGCGCGCTATGCCGTACCAGGAGGCCGCCATGCCGCGGCCGCGAACCTTGCGGGTCATCATGCGCTCTCCCTGACTTCGCCATCGGCCTGCGAGCGGATCCGTGCTCCGAGCGTGCAGGGCTCGCGGTTGCCGCGTCCGCCCAGATCGCCGCGGTCAGGGCCCCGGTGCGACGGAGCACCCGCTTCCCAGCCTGACGCTTTTTCCGCCGCATCCAGCGCCTGGGCGATCGAAACCGATCCCAGTTCCTGCTGCGTATGCGTCAGCGCGCCATTACGCATCATGTTGATCCGGCGGATTTCGAACGGATCGAGCCCGAGCTTCTCCGCGCAGATGTCGAGATGGGACTCTGTTGCGAACTGCGCCTGCATGGCGCCGAATGTGCGGAACGCACCGGACGGTGTGTTGTTTGTATAAACGCCGTAAGTGTCGATCTTGACGTTGGGAATGTCATAGGGTCCGCAGGACAGGATCGCGGCCTTGCGCATGACGCCCTCCGTCGACATGCCGTAGGCACCACCGTCCGAAAGCATCCTGAACTCAACGGCCGTGATGCGACCGTCGCTCTTGAGACCCATCTTGTAACTGATCAGGGCCGGATGGCGCTTGGCTGTCGAAATGATCGACTCCTCGCGCGTGAAGACAAGGCGTACGGGCCGGCCCGTCTGCATGGCGGCAAGGGCCAGCATGCCCTGATAGATCATGTCCTCCTTGCCGCCGAAGCCACCGCCGACCGGGCTCATGATGAAGCGCACCTTGTTGATCGGCTTCTCGATTATGGTCGACAGCATGTGGCGGTGATGGGTGATGTTCTGGCTGGGCGAGACGACAGTCACCACGCCGTCGTGATCGACATAGGCCAGTCCGGCTTCCGGTTCGAGGTAGGCATGCTCGACCTGCTGGGTATCGTAAGTGTTCTCGACGATGAGATCGGCGGCAGCGAACCCGGCTTCGACGTCGCCCTTGCGGATCGGAATGTGCTTGACCAGGTTGTCGGGTGCGTAATCGTGCAGTACCGGCGCGCCGTCTGCCATGGCCTCTTCCGGATCAAATATTGCCGGCAAGTCCTCATACTCGACCTTGATGGCTTCGATCGCTTTCCTCGCGGTCAGGATGTCCTCGGCGGCCACCGCGGCGACCGCTTCGCCGACATACCGGACCTTGCCGCGCGCCATGATCGGCTGGTCGTGAACAAAGACCCCGAAGCCGTCCTCGCCCGGGACATCGTCGGCGGTGATAACGCACTCGACGCCGTCCATGGCTTCGGCAGCGCTTGTGTCGATCGAGACAATTCGGGCGTGTGCGACCGGGCTGCGCAGTACCTGCATGTGCAGCATGTCCGGCATGACCATGTCACCGGCATATTTCAGCGCGCCGGTCACCTTGCTCGGCGCATCGAGGCGGCGAACGTTGTTGCCGATAAAGGAGTCACCGGCGCCAGGGGCTTCAAGCGCAGACTCGGCCAGTGTACCGTTCATGACATCGCGTGCGAGTTCCACGGCCTCGAAGATCTTTGTGTATCCGGTGCAGCGGCAGATGTTGCCGCCGAGACGTTCCTTGATCTCCTCGACGTCCGCGTGAGGGTTCTCGCGCAGGCAAGACGTTGCCGCCATGACCATGCCGGGAATGCAGTATCCGCACTGGCTGGCTCCGGTCTTGTGGAACGCCTGTTGGAGGTGCGTGAGCTCGCCCCTGGCGGCGATGCCCTCGATGGTTTCGATCTCGGCCCCGTTCGCCTTGGCGACCGGCATCAGGCAGGACTTGACCAGCTTGCCGTCGACAAAGACGGAACAGGTGCCGCACTCGCCCGCTCCGCAGCCCTCCTTGGTTCCTGTCAGGTTCAGGTCGTCACGCAGGTAGTCCAGGAGACGCATGTGCGGCTCGGCCGGCTTAGTACGGCGACGTCCGTTGACGGTTACGTCCATTTGGAGATCAGGCATCAACGACCTCTTTCATTGCGACCGGCTCGACGGGTGTGCCGGCATCCGCCAGCGCATCCTCGAGGGCGCGTTGTATAAATCCTTCCACCACCTCCCGACGGTACTCACGCCGCGTCCGCGAGTTGACGAGGCCGTCGTTCATCCGCGCTGCTGTCCGGACAATATCGGCAGTGATGGATTTGTCTTTCAGGAATGCTTCGATCTCGCCCAGGCGGACCGGCACGGGGCCAATGCCGCCCATGGCCAGCCGCACGTCCTCGAAAGTGCTGCCGTCAGCCGATGGCTTGACGACGCAGGCCGCACAGACGACCGAGATCACCAGGGAACGCCGTTGACCGACTTTCTCGAACGATCCGCCATAACCGAGCGCGGAATCGAGTTCGACGGCCGTCACGATTTCACCGGGCGCGAGTGTGGTGCGGCCCGGACCCGTGACGAATTCACTGACCGCCTGCGTGCGGCGTGTGACCGTGCCGTTCTCCAGACCAGCGATCTCGATTGTGCCGTTCAGGGCGATGACCGGCGGCGTACCGTCGGCCGCCGGTGAGGCATTGACAATGTTGCCCGCAAGTGTTGCCTGTTCGCGGATCTGGTCGTCAGCAAACCAGATGGCACAATAGGGCATGCAGGGCAGGTGGGCTTTGAGCGTGTCGTCCGTCAGGAAGTCCTGATAGACGACATTCGCTCCAAGCCGCACCCTTGCACTCTCCAGCGCATAACCCTGCAATTCCTGGGTCCTGCTGAGGTCGAGCATTGCCGGCACATGGACGTCGCCCGCGCGGCCTTCGCGTGCCCAGGGCAGCAGGTCGGTAGCCCCGGCCACGAGCCGGCTGCCCTCGGGCAGGTC
>CBDHYJ010000062.1:0-76665 GCA_965275905.1 Hyphomicrobiales bacterium
CCCGGACAAGCTCCTGGCGCAGCGCGCTGACTTCCTCGCGAACCAGCGCCAGCTCGTCCATCAGGATCTGGCGTTCGTTTTTGGCCAGATTCTCGGCCTCTTCCATAAGATGCCGCTCTTCTTCCTCGTGCAGCATCTGCATGGAATTGACGATCAGGGCGATAAACAGGTTAAGCACCGCGAAGCTCGTCACGACAATAAATGGAACGAAAAACGCCCACGCCCAGGGTTTGACCTCCATGACCGGTCGAACGATGCCCATGGACCAGCTTTCGAGCGTCATGATCTGGAACAGGGAATACATGGACGCGCCGATGCCGCCGAACCAGTCCGGAAAGTCCGCCCCGAACAGCTTGGTGGCCATGACGGCAGCAATGTAGAAGACCAGAAACAGGACGGCCACGATCGCGCCCATGCCCGGAACGGCTGAGAGTAGCGCCTGTATGACGGCGCGCATCTGCGGCACGACGGACAGCAGGCGCAGCGCCCGCAGTATTCGCAGCGCTCTCAGCACGGAGAACGCGCCGCTGGACGGCATCAGGGCCACGCCGACAATCGCGAAGTCGAACAGGTTCCACCCGTTGCGGAAGAAACTGAGCCTGTGGGCGAAGAGCTTGAGCGCAATCTCGATCACGAAAATGGCCAGCGCCACTTTGTCTATGACCTTGAGGAGTGATCCCGCGATCTCCATCGCCTTCGGCGAGGTCTCCAGCCCGAGCGTGACCGCGTTGATGCCGATGACGGCACTGATGAACGTGCCGAAACGGGCATCCTCGACCAGAGCCTGAACTCGGCTGCGGAGATCCGTTGCGGTTTTTTCGGTCTGTTCGGTCATCGGGTCGAAATCGGTAAGTGAAGATACTGGCCTGGATTGGGAGACAGTTCCCGCGTCGCATCTGAATTTGGCGATTTAGCGCGAATCTTCAATATGTGCGCAATACCAAATTCGCCGTGCAATGGCGAATTGTTGTTGCCGCCAACATCAATGATTTGTCTGATCCGCGCTATTCCACTATCAAGATTGCCGGCAATCGGGGTCTCGTCACATTGCTGGTCCGCAGTCCGTCGGGCCAAATCCCTCCAGGGAAAGGAATATCATGCGTCTGCTCAACGCGATGATGGGACGGTTTGTTCAGACAGGGACTTTGCGGATAATCGATGCCGAGGGCAATGAGCACGTCCATCGCGGTGATGACGGGCCTGAGGTCACGGTGCGCCTGACCGATCCGGGCCTTTACAAGGCGCTCGCGCTCAATCCTGAACTGAGAGCCGGCGAGGCGTACACCGATGGCCGCCTTGTCGTCGAACAGGGCACGATCCGGGACCTCCTGTTGATCTTCGCGCTCAACAGATCGAATCTGCGTGGCCAGAAGATGCAGAAGTCGCTGCGCCGCATCTACAAGAAGCTTCGCAAGTTCCAGCAACGCAATGTGGCCAGCAGGTCGAAGGCGAACGTCGCCCATCACTACGACATTTCGAATGACCTCTACCGCCTGTTTCTTGATGAGGATCTCAATTATTCCTGCGCCTATTTCATGTCGGACGACGACACGATCGAAATCGCGCAGCAAAACAAATTGCGTCATATCGCGGCGAAGCTTGCGCTGAAACCGGGCCATCGAGTGCTCGACATTGGGTCAGGCTGGGGCGGCATGGCCCTCTATCTCGCCGACAACGCCGACGTCGAGGTCGTCGGCGTCACGCTGTCCGAAGATCAGCAGGCGCTGGCGACCGAACGGGCGAAGCAGCGCGGCCTGCACGACCGTGTCCGGTTCGATCTCGTCGATTACCGCGATGTTTCAGACAGCTTCGACCGCATTGTCTCGATCGGGATGTTTGAACATGTCGGCGTCCAGTTTTACCCGCAATATTTCCAGAAGATCCGGGACATGCTGTCACCGGATGGTGTCGCCCTGGTCCATTCGATCGGGCGGTCGGGGCGCCCCGGCGCAACGTCAGCCTGGATCCGGAAGTATATTTTCCCTGGCAGTTACGCACCCGCGCTCTCTGAAGCGGTTACGGCGGTCGAGCAGTCGGGCTTGTGGCTGACGGATGTTGAAATTCTTCGCCGTCATTATGCGGAGACGCTGCTGGCGTGGGACACGCGTTTTCAGGCACGCCGTGATGAAGTCGCCGAGATGTTCGACGAACAGTTCTGCAGGATGTGGGAGTTTTACCTGATTGCGTGTGAAATGGGCTTTCGGTTCGGAAAGCAGATGGTGTTCCAGATGCAGCTCGCACGATCCATCGACGCGATTCCGATCACGCGCGATTACATGCTCCGCGAAGAAGGCAGCCTGAAGCTGGCGGAAAGCGCGTGATCGGATGATATAGGGGTTGGCCCGGCGTTATCAGGCTGCAAGTTCTTCCAGTTCGGCTTCCATGCACTGAATGGCGGCGACATCGTCGGCGATCTCGGCAAGCAGGTTGCCGAGTTCAGCCTGCATTGCCACAGCCCTTTCAAGCTTCTGGGCCACGAGGTCCGCTTTGGTCGCTGAAATATGCGTCGGGCGATGTTCCGGAGATCCTTCGATCAGCCAGCTGACCGGGACATCAAGAAGGCCGGCCAGCATGACCAGGCGATTTGGCCGCGGCTCGCTCTGGCCAGCTTCCCAGTTTTTGAGTGTTTCGGTTTTCACGCCAAGGCGGCGGGCAAGCTGGCTGACCGTGAGTTCTTTTGACTCACGGGCCTCAATCAGACGTTCGCCGATGGTCACCGATTCAATCTTCATGGGGAGCAATTCCTTTAATCTATTGGTAGGCCGCAGATTGTTGCTGCCCGGGCGTCGAGAGGAGTCACGCCAAGGCGGCACATGGCTGTTTCAGCCGGTTTAAGGAGATAGTGTTTCAGTTGAGTGACGCACCCTATCTCAAGCGGTGGTGTATTACCATGCGGTATGGTGGCCAAATTCCTTTCTGACGACCAAAGAATGACGGAATCCGACTCCTGATGATCGAAAAAGCAGATTTGTGGGTCACGCTGCTTCGTTGTTCCTGCCAAGAACAAACTCCCGGAATGCGGTCGCGGCGGCGGACGGAAACCGGTCACGCATAAGGATGCGAACGGCAACATAGCCGAAGTCATGACGATCGGTGAGCCGGATCAGGCGGCCGGATTCGATATCCGAGTCCACCGTCGACGACAGCAGCAGCGCAGCACCAAAACCTTCAATCGCAAGCTCTCGGGCAACGGTCCGGTTATTGATAATCACTCTGGGCTGGATGCGGAATTGGCGTTCCGGTTCGGAGTCTGTTGCCATTGTAACCAGTGTTTTCGCGCTGATCTGGGCTTTAGTTCCGATGAAGCCCGTGCGGTCGAGCGCCCCCTGGAGATCTTCGTTATTCCTGATGGCAAATCGAGGCGAGGCAACAAGTTCAAGCGGCAGGTTGGCAAGCACGTTCGCGCTGCCATCGGGCGACTTTCTGTAGCCGGCGCGAAGCGCGGCGTCGAATTCGCTCTGTGAAAGATTGATCGCGGAATCTTCAGCGTGAACATGCGCGTTCACCTCCGGGAAGATCGCTTCAAACTCACGCAGCAGTGGTGGCATCAGCGAAATGGCAAGTTCAACGGGAAGGGTGATGCCCAGATCGCCGCCCACCTGCACAGGCGCGCCGGCGTCAGGTTGCATGGCGATTTCCGCTGCTTCGACGGCCCTCACGGCCCGGTCGTAGATCTTCTGCCCCGCATCCGTCAGGGCCATCGAGCGGGTTGTCCGCCTGAGAACGCTCACACCGACGGCCGCCTCCAGATCGCGAATGGCGGTGCTGACCACGGCCGGGGACAGCCGCAGGTTCCGCGCGCCTGCACGGATCGAGCCGGCTCGCACGACCTCGACGAAATAGGTCAGCAGTCTGAAATCGCTGGCATTCATGCCAAATCACTCATGAATCATTGTTAGTTTAGAGCGAACAATAAATTAGAAAATTCTGATCTACCGAACAAGCGTCCAATCGTTACCTTTGAAGGCGTAAGCGATCACCGCTTGCGACGAACGATTTCGCAACGTGAATTTCAGGAGTTTCGATCCATGCGTCTCTTGCTCGCGGCGGTTCTCGCCGCCTTCACCATAGCCAGTACAAATCCGGCCAAAGCCGACGACAGGGCTGTCGTTGAAGCCTTCTACACCCAACTCTTGAGCGCCCCCAATGCGCCGGACATGGAGCAGCGTGTCGCCAAGGTTCTGGTTGATAACTGGGTTTCAATCCCGACACCGCGCGGCGGAAAGGATGCCGCCGGCTTCATCAAGACGCTCAAGGGCTTCGGCAAGGCCATCCCCGACCTCAAGTGGTCGGTTCAGGAGATTCTGCAGGACGGCAACCGTTACATTGTCCGCAGCATTGCGACAGGCACACCGGTCAAGAAGGTGTTCGGCATTCCACCCCAGGGCAAAAGCTTCAAGATCATGACGATCGACATTCACACCGTCGAAAACGGCAGGATCACTACGTCCTACCACGTCGAGGAATGGGCCAAGGCCATGCAGCAGCTCAGGGCCAAGTGAAGCCATCGATTGCTGGGTTTCCGCTTCCGGTCCGCGAACGGCCGGAAGCGGTGATTATTGGCGCGTCCGTCAGTAGATGTCGAAATACTCGCGGTGTTCCCAGTCGGTCACGAAGGACAGGAACCGGGCGATTTCGGCCTCTTTGAGTGTAAGCAGGTAGTCGACGAATTCCTCGCCCAATGCCTCGCGAAAGAAGCTGTCGTCCCTGAGCGCCGCCGCCGCCTCGATGAGGCTCATCGGCAGCTTGGGCGCATCCACCGAATAGGGCTCGTCGGTCGGAGTGCCCGGATCGGTCTTCCGATCGATGCCGTCCAGACCCGCGAGGATCTGCGTTGCCATGTAGAGATAGGGGTTGGCCGCCGGTTCACCGACACGATTTTCGATTCGGGTCGCCGGGTCTTCCGGCCCGCCGATGGCGCGGATCATGGCACCCTTGTTGTCCAGTCCCCATGCAATCCGGTCCGGCGCCAGTGAATGCGGCCGATAACGCTTGTAGCCGTTGATCGTAGGCGCGGCAAAGATGGTTGCAGCCTCGGCGTGGGCAAGAAGGCCGCCGGCAAAATGGAGGCCTGTCGCCGAAAGATGTTCGCCTCCCGCGGAAGGCATGAACGCGTTGCGTCCCGATCCGCGCTCCACGAGAGACTGGTGCAGGTGCCAGCCGCTTGAGAAAATGTTCTCCAGCCCGGGCCTGCACATGAAGGTTGCGTGCAGTCCGTTGCGGCGGCAGATCTGTTTCACCGCGCTGCGGAACAGCACCATGGTGTCGGCGGCGTCGAGACCGCCCATTGGATTGAATGTGAATTCGAACTGGCTGGGGCCGAATTCCACCTCCATTGACCGCACCGGCAATCCTAGTGCGGCGACATTCTGGTGAATGAGCTCCATGACCGGCTCGAGTTCGTCGGCGCGGCTCTCGGTGAGATACTGGAAACCGTGAGTAAGCAAACTCACGTCCGGTGCGGGACCCGGCTGCTTCGACTCGCGCGGCTCAAGCTTCGCGTCTTCTAGCTCGAACACGTGAAACTCAACCTCGAGCCCCGACACATAGTCGTATCCCGCTGATGAGAGCTTATCGAGCGCTTCGCGCATGATTTGCCTGGTTGAGAAGGGGATGGGCATACCGTCGGCGAAATAGATGTCGCACAGCATCCATCCCGTTCCCGGCGCCCAGGGAAGGGTCCGATAGGTCGTGGGGTCGGGAACCATGAGAAAGTCCCCGGCACCGGTGAGTGCGTCCGTGCCGAGGCCGCCGCCTGATTGCCAGACAGGGTAGATGGTCCTGTGCGAGGTGTCCTTGAGCAGCAGCGTCGACGTCATCGAACAGCCGTTGCGCATGGCGGATTCGAACTCGCCTGCGACGAGCGTCTTGCCCCGCAGGATGCCGTGCTGGTCGACGAAGGACAGCCGCAGCGTCTCGATGCCGTCCTCCTCCGCCGATGCTGCAGCACGTTTGGCCGCATCGTGCTGTTCTTCGGTCCACAGGCCGTGCTGCTCAACAAATCCTGAGCGACCGGTGCTGCCCTCCGCCGAAACCATCCGCAGATCCCCTCACAAATTCAACACGTTGCCCTGATCGAAGCCTAAGCGCATTCCCGGAGAACGGCAATCAGCCGCCATTGGTCCAGGTGCAGGCCTCGCGGCGTTCGTGATCCCGGGACGTCCAGCACTCTTCCCATGCATCCAGCGGACCGATCGCGTCCACGGCGATCGGCCCGGTGATCTGCGCGGCTTTTCCGTTGTCGAGGGACAATGGCAATTCTCCGAACCGGCCGTCGCCGGCTGCCTCGATCGCCTTGCGCAACATGCGCCTGTAGGTCCTGATGGCAATATCCGAATGGCCGAGATGCTCTTTCGTCCGATCCTGTATCGGACCGGGCGATTCCACGGCCCACTGATCGTGGACATTGATGTCCAGCCCCATGCCCGTGTAGGTCTTCGTGGCCTGCTCGTACGGGTCGAACCCGTAGTTGTTGGTCTTGTTGAGGCGCGGCCGATAGTCGGGCAATTCATAGAGTTCAAGCCGCTGATCACGCATCACGGCCTTGTCGACCGGCTCGCCGAAACTCGTGAACAGGGCATACCAGTAACAGGTCTCGTCATCGACCGGGACATGCCACTGGGTGATCGTCATCTCGTTGCTCATCGGGATATGGATGGCATGCGGGAAGATCTGGTTCGTTACGCGCACATGCATGCCATGGTTGCCGAGATCGCGCAGCGAGATGATGCGGAGACCGTAGTCTGTCTCTTCGACCCGTATATCCGGCCGGGGAAACTCCCGCAGAATGCGTGTCATCGGGATTTCGGTGTCGGCGGCCTGGTCGCGGAACTGTTTGCCGTATCCTTTGCTGGGGTCCTCGTCTTCGAGAAACCTGTGCAGGAAGGAGGCGTGCGCCGGGTCGATGCCGACCTCGAGTGCCTGAAGCCAGTTGCATTCTATCAGCCCCTTGAAGGCGAACACGTGACTGTCCGGAGCCGCGAAGCAATCGAAGGCCGGGAAAGGTGGCGGCTCGCCTTCGCCCATATACGCGAAAATGATGCCGTTGCGCTCAACGCACGGGTAGGCGGTCAGTCGGATTTTCTCGTGAAACCGGCTGCCCTCCGGTTCTGCGGGTTGCTCCATGCACTGGCCTGTACTGTCGAAGTGCCAGCCATGAAAAGGACAGCGCAGACCGTTGTCCTCCAGTCTGCCGAAACAGAGATCCGCGCCGCGATGCGGGCAATGACGGTCCATGAGAGCGTACTGGCCGTCGTCATTTCGGAACAGTACCAGGTTTTCGCCCAGCAGCCTGACGGCCCGAACCGGGCGCTCATCGGGCAGTTCGTCCAGCAATGCCGCCGGTTGCCAGTAGCGCCGCATGACGTCGCCTGCCGGCCTGCCCGGTCCGATCCTGGTAATGAGGTCGTTTTGCTCCTGACTCATCATGGCAGGGCGCTCCTTTTGTGTGGCGGTTTTTGTTTGAAAACCGCCATTTTTGCCGCAGTGCTGAGAATCATGTTCGAATATCGAACAAAAGTTCAAAATCAATGATAATGGCTGGAGGCCGGAATCACAACGGTGTTCCCGTTTGGCTGTTGCGCGGATTTATGCGATAGCAGCAGTGAGTGATCGGATGCTGGTTGGTCATCAATGCCACTGCGACATACGCCATACCGGGGAAGCAAGACGCCGTTCTCGATCGGCCTGAGTCCCCTTGATCCTGAAACCTGGATCGAGCCGGACGAGTATCTGCATGCTCACCTTGAGGAGAAGGCAAGACTCCTCCGCGAACGGTACGAAGATGTCGTCGCCGTTGAGCCCGGCAGCGAGGCCGCGCAGCAGGAGGTGCTGGATCTCATTGTCGAGCACGTGAGCCGACATTTTCCTGACCGCTACGATGTGAGCGATGACCGGGTAAGAGTACTGCCCGATGGACCTGACCACGAACACCGGACCTGGGAGGGTCCGCCGCTCGAGCTTGCCGCCCGTCTCGTCCAGGAGGACCTTTGCCTGATGCGTGCAGACGATGATGGCCACCGCCTCGTGGCGGCCGTCGTCTGTTTTCCCTCCTCGTGGTCACTCGCCGAGAAGTTTGGCCGTCCCTTGAGCACGATTCATGCGCCGGTTCCCGGTCTCGAAGGCCGCATGTCCGCGGGCATCGACCGGATTTTCGACAATCTGAAGGTGGACCAGCCGGTCTGGAGGCTCAACTGGGCGATCATGAACGACGCGGTTCTCCATCACCCGGCCCGGCATTCCGGTGAGGAGCGGCACGAACTCGATCCTGGCCGCGACCTGGGTGAGCAGCTCTTCATGCGGGTCGAGCGCCAGACCCTGAGGCGGTTGCCGGCGAGCGGCAACATTCTTTTCACGATCCGCATACATGTTGACCAGATTTCGGAGCTTGGACGCCATCCGGACAGCGCCATCCTTGCGCGCGGACTGCGTGAACAGATTCTAGGCCTCACCGAGGCGCAACTGGAATACAAGGGCCTGGTCGAGATCAGGGATCAGTTGACTGAATACCTTGCCGGCCTCGAAGCAGAAAAGGTCCTGGCGGTTCCCTAGAGTGTATCTGACCCGAATTCACTCTAGTCAGATCAGGGCAAGCGCAACCGCCTCGGCGGCCCGGCGCATGACCGGCAGATAGCTCTCTTCCATCGTCTCTCTACTGACCCTGCCGACGGACGCGATCACGTTGAGGGCAGCAAGAGGCTCGCCGAGATTACCTGTCACCGGCACGGCTATGGATCGGACGCCCAATTCAAACTCTTCGTCGACGATTGCGTACCCGGCCTCGCGGATTTGCACGAGCTGTTCACGCAATGCATCACGATCAGTGACCGTCCTGGGTGTCAGTGCGTCAAGCGGTGCCGATCCGAGCAATTCCTCGCGCAGGCTGTCATCCTGCATCGCAAGCAGCGTTCGGCCGATTGCCGTTGTCAGCAGCGGCATGCGGCTTCCCGGCGTCAGTCCGATGGTCAGGACGCGCTGCTCTCCCGGAGAATGGGCGACACAGACCACGTCGTTGTCTTGCAGCATGCCGAGCGTGCAGGCCTCGCCCAGCATGTCGGATGTCTGCTTCAGGATCGGATTGACCCTCGTCCCGATACCTTGAGCGGCGAGGAAGCTGTAGCCAAGCGAGAGGATGTTAGGTGCGAGCGTGAAAAGCCGCCCTTCGCTTTGCACGTATCCGAGCGCACGGAGCGTAAACAGGCTGCGCCGCGCTGCCGCGCGGCTGAGCCCCGTAACCTCGGCAACTTCGGAAAGCGTCATCCGGGGCCGTTGCGCGTCAAAGGCCCGGATGACCGACAGGCCGCGTGCCAGTCCCTGGACGAATTCCCCATCCTGATCGTCTTTCACACCCATGATCGCGCCACTATGGTCGGATTCCCTCCCCCATCCAAGATCGCCGTCGCGAATTGCCGGCTGGTATCGGGGCGTCCCGGTCTCGACGCCGCCGCCAAGCCGGGGTAAATGAGGGGATAGGTTTGAAGTTCTTGAGGAAGAATGAATGTCGAATGAGGCGCGGACGATTAGGCTGCACCCGGAAGACAACGTTATGGTCTCGATCGGGAGGCTGTCCGGCGGCCGGGAGATTGAGCCCGGGATCGCCGCTCAGGCTGCCATTCCGTCCGGCCACAAGATAGCCACGGCCGCCATCGCGCCGGGCAGTGCAATCAGGAAGTTCGGCCAGATCATCGGCTATGCCAGCACGGCCATAGCCCCCGGCGAGCACGTTCATGAACACAACTGCGCCATGGGTGATGTCGACCACGACTATGAGTTCGGCACCGATATCCGGCAGGTAGAGCCGGTTGCCACGCACCGTCGCCGCACATTCGAAGGGTATCGCCGGTCGGACGGCCGGGCGGGAACGCGAAACTATGTTGCTATCGTGTCGAGCGTGAACTGCTCGGCAACGGTGTCCCGTTACGTCGCCGACGCGTTCAACCGGACGGGCGCTCTCGACGCATATCCGAATGTCGACGGCGTGGTGGCCTTTACGCACGGTACGGGCTGCGGCATCGCCGCCTCGGGCGACGCGTATGACAATCTGGAGCGCGTGATCTGGGGACATGCGACGCACCCCAATATCGCGGCCGTGCTGATGATCGGATTGGGATGCGAAGTGTTCCAGTTGCCGAGACTGGCGGAAAAATATGATCTCTCGGATCAATCGCGATTCCAGCGAATGACAATCCAGGCTACTGGCGGCACGCGCGCGACTATTGAGCAGGCAGTGGAGCGGATACGGGAGATGTTGCCCGCTGCCAACGCGATATCGAGGGAGACGGTGTCCGTTTCCGAGATTTCCGTGGCGCTTCAATGCGGCGGTTCCGACGGCTATTCCGGTATCACGGCGAACCCCGCACTCGGTCACGCCGCCGATCTTCTGGTCGCGCAGGGCGGAACGGCCATTCTGGCGGAAACACCGGAAATCTATGGCGCCGAACATCTTCTTGCCCGTCGCGCGATTTCACCCGAGGTCGGCAGGGACCTCATCGAGCGTATTCGCTGGTGGGAGGACTACACGCAACGGACGGGCGGCGAAATGAACAACAACCCGTCCCCCGGCAACAAGGCCGGCGGCCTGACGACGATCCTCGAGAAATCACTGGGTGCTGCCGCAAAGGGCGGAACCACTCCGCTGATGGGCGTGTACCGGTATGGCGAGACCGTCGACCGTCGGGGTTTCGTCTTTATGGACAGCCCGGGCTACGACCCGGCCTCGGTGACCGGACAGGTTGCCTCCGGCGCCAACGTCGTGTGTTTCACCACGGGCCGCGGTTCGGCATTCGGCTGCAAGCCGTCGCCCTCGATCAAGCTCTGCACCAACTCGCGAACCTTCGCGAACATGACCGAGGATATGGACATCAACTGCGGCGATATCGCTGACGGCGATGTCACGATCAATCAGAAGGGACAGGAGATTCTCGACAGGATCATCGCAGTGGCGTCCGGCGAGAAGACCAAGAGCGAGGCGCTCGGTCTCGGGGACAACGAATTCGTACCCTGGCAGATCGGCGCCATCATGTAGGCAGGTGAAGCCGCGTTGATGGCAAGTGTTTGGAGTGTCAGAACGGGTCGGACCTTCAAACAGCATTTACCGAATCTTCAGCGTTGGAATGAGACAGTGCCCGCGGCGGCTAGGAATCAGTATTGACTAAGCAAAATCGGAGCTTGGTGTGCGATTTCTCAGGCTGTCCCTGGCGGCGAAAGTCCCGCTTCTCATCTGCGTTTGTGCGCTTATTCTCGGCATCACGGTTGCAACCACAGGCTTCGTGACCGGCTCGTCGGCAGTCAGCCGCCAGACCGAACAGACGCTGATGGCGTCTGCACACGGGCAGGCCAAGCGTATCGAACTCTTCCTGTCCAGTCTCGGCGATCACGTCGCGACATTTGCAAAGTCCAAGGCCACTGAAAGCGCATTTGTCGGCCTGTACGCGGGATGGAAGACGGCGCAAAGTTCCGGAACGGATCTGAAGGAGGCGCTTGCGGCGCACGTCAGGGCGCGTGGGGAAAACAAGAATTCGGGCCTCTACTACGGCTCCGTTCATGACAAGCACCACGAGAATATTGTCAAGTACGCCAGCACCTACCACTTCTCCGAGATCATCTTCATCAATGCCGAAGGCTATGTGACCTATTCGATCAATGGCGACCTGCCCTATGGCAAGCCGATCTCCGGGACGGCACTGGCAAAGACCGGTCTTCCGGCGGCGATCGGCTCTGTTGTCGAGACGGAAAAGGCGCGTGCCTCGGGCACGATCAGTTCAACCGATCATCTCAACATCGGCTTTGTCGACTTCCCGACCCGCGACTCCGGTTCCGACCGTTCGGCTTTCTTTGTCGCGCCGTTCATGCAACTCGGACGGCTGCGGGGTTTTGTCGTCGCGGAGCTGGACAAGTCCTATCTGTCCGGACTTTTCGATGACCGTTCGGGCCTGGGCGAGACCGGGCGCATGCTGATGGTCGCCCGCTCCGGCGACATCATCAACGCGGTCTCCTTCGCCAATGGCGCGACCGCTGAAACGCAGAAGGTGGATCCGTCCATATTCATCGAGGCCTCGACCGAAGGGACCGTGAGTGCAACCGTGCCTGGCTTTGACGCGGAGAATTACCGCCTCGTCGGAGAAGCCGTCGACACGGGCGTTGGCAACTGGGTCGTGGCCACCGTCATGGCCGAAAACGAGATCCGGCAGCCGGTCATCAAGATGGGGCAGTTTCAACTGGCGGTTTCCGCGCTGGTGCTGGCATTGATCGGAATGGCCGGATTTCTGGTTTCCAGAAGAATGATTGCACCGCTCACCCGACTGACAGGTGCGATGGAGGCGCTTGCAGACGGCGATACATCAGTGGACCTGACCGGCGCCGACCGGGCCGACGAGATTGGCGAAATGACGCGCGCCGTGGC
This sequence comes from Hyphomicrobiales bacterium, assembly GCA_965275905.1. GTDB lineage: Bacteria > Pseudomonadota > Alphaproteobacteria > Rhizobiales > JAJFHC01 > CBDAQD01. The sequence continues at coordinate 12,401 of CBDHYJ010000062.1, forward strand.
CGTGTTCCGGGACAATGCCATTGCACGACAGGAGCTGGAATCGCAAAGCCAGCAAGAACAGGCCGCGCGGCAGGAGCGGCAGAAGCGCATCGACGAATTGATCTCGGCATTCGATATCGAAGTGCAGTCGATGCTTCAGGAGGTCGACCGCAACTCCGAACAGATGGAGACGACGGCTCAGGCATTGAGCGAGGTCGCACGGAGTACCTCCGGCAGGGCTTCGTCGGCCGCGGAATCCTCGGAAACCGCTTCTTGCAACGTTGATACGGTCGCGACGGCAACCGAAGAGCTTGCTTCGTCGATCAATGAAATCGGTTCGCGCGTCGACGAGACCAAGGAGGTGGTGTCGGGAGCGAGCAATACCGCGCGCACCGCTAACGAGCGGGTTGCAGGCCTAAACGCGGCCGCGGAAAAGATTGGCGACGTCATCGACCTGATCGAGGACATCGCAGAACAGACCAATCTCCTGGCGCTCAATGCGACCATCGAGGCGGCACGGGCCGGCGAGATGGGCAAGGGCTTTGCCGTCGTTGCCTCGGAGGTGAAAACGCTGGCAACACAGACGGCTCAGGCCACTGAGGAAATCTCCGAACAGATCTCCGGCATTCAGGGTTCGACACAGCAGACCGTCGAGGCGATCGAAGCCATTGCCTCGACGATGACCCGTGTGGACGAATTCACGACATCGATTGCCGCCGCTGTCGAAGAGCAGAGCGCCGCAACATCTGAAATCAGTGTCAATGTCCAGCGTGCCTCGAAAGGAACGGGCGAAGTGGCGTCCGATATTTCCGCAGTGACGTCATCGATCGAGGAAACATCCCAGTCAGCATCGCAGGTCCTGGCGATGGCGCAGGACGTAGCTGAACAGACACAGCGCTTGCGCGCTTCCGTCGGCGGGTTCCTGAAGAAGGTCGCCGCGGCCTGACAAGAGGTGTCGCGGGTCCGGGACGAAGACGGCACAAGCCCGGTCGCGCGCGGACCGGGCCTGCACATTCGCGCTTTTGATTTTGATCAGAACTTTTCGGGATTGCCGGGAACGATCTTCGTAATGGTTCCGGCCGCCTTTCCGTCGGGACCGATATAGGTGAACGTCCCGGGCTGATAGGCGATCTTCCAGTCTCCATCCGGTCCGTCTTTCCAGTTCACGTAGTAGCCGTCCTTTTTCAGGCTCATCGTGCCCTGCCAGGTCGGTCCGTTAGGCAGCGTCATGTGCGCAACGGTCTCGGACGGATAATAGATGACTGCGTCCGTATCTTTCCCGATGTCCACATAGTGGGTCGATCCGATCATCAGGATTGCGAGCATTTGGGCTTCGAGTGTGGTCATGTTTATCTCCTGTGCTTGAAGTCAGAGGGTGATGGTGAAATGCCGCCTCCAGGCGGAGTGATGCAAAAAGTCGGTCTCGTGTGACCACGCGAGCATCAGATTGGTTTGTGACCCGGGGCGCAGACTCAACGCCGGACGATCCTCGAAACGGTGAGGCAGCGAGAACACGAGGTTCGAGCGACCGTCCGCGTAGTATCCGCCGGCGTCGCGTAACGCGGGAATTCCGCCATGCTCTGTAATCTCGCGATGTTCGGGAACCTGGGCGATGCGTTCCGACACGCGGAGCGGCGTGATGGACACGGCAGCCATGATGAATCGGGTATTGCGCAGTGCCGGTGTTTCGTTGAATCCGGCAGCAATCCACCCTTTTGTCGGAGCAGAAAGTTTGAAGCGGACCCTGCCGCCGTCGTGGCGCCAGCCGAGAGCCACGCCGGCATCCGAAATTGAGCCCGAGGTCTCTGCGCTCGCCCTGTTGGAAGCGCTATCCAGAAGGATGCTGCCGCCGAGTCCTGAGAGTGTTCCGGTGAGAAATTCTCGCTTGTTCATTCTGGGAGCCTGAAATATCATGTAGTCAAGTTTCTTGACTAATATATGCGGCTCGTCATGTAGTCAAGTTTCTTGACGAAAGATTTTGAGGGTGGATGATCGTGAAGCAGGATGATCCGGAATTAATCGATCACATCGGCTGGGACCTTTGGCAGGCAACGGATGCCTGGAAGCGCCGGTTCACGAGGGCAATGGTGGAAAGAGGACATGCCTGGTACGGCGAGGCCCGCGGTGCACTCATCCGGCATATCGACCGGAAAGGCGTCGCCCAGTCTGTCCTCACCGACCGTGCGGGCATGACCAAGCAGGCAGTTCAGCAGCAGCTGGATGAACTCGTCAACGACGGCGTTGTTGAGCGAAAGGCGGATCCCGACGACGCCCGGCGCAAGCTGATCGGCTTTACGACGCGTGGACGTCGCGCGTTGAAGGACGCCAACGAAATCAAGCGGGAAATCGAGCAGGATTACTTTCGCGCAATCGGCACGTCGGATGCCGCAGCCCTGCGGCGGGCTCTGGGCGCGATCATCAGGGATGGCGACGGCAGCAAGGCCTGATCCACTGCCACCGCTGCCAGACCGGCGAATTCCTACTTGGTGCCGTACATGCGGTCACCCGCGTCGCCGAGACCGGGAACGATATAGCCGTGTTCATTCAGATGATCATCGACCGCAGCCGTATAGATATGCACGTCGGGGTGGGCTGTGTTGAGGGCCTCGATTCCTTCAGGAGCCGCGAGCAGGCAGACAAACTTGATGTCCCGGGCGCCGGCGTCCTTGAGCCTGCCGAGTGCCGCCGAAGCAGAGTTGGCGGTCGCCAGCATCGGGTCAACGGCGATGACGCGGCGTTCGCCCAGTTCCTCCGGCATCTTGAGATAGTATTCGACGGCCGAAAGCGTCGCGGGATCACGGTAAAGGCCGATATGGCCGACGCGCGCCGAAGGCACGAGGTCCAGCATGCCGTCCAGCAGCCCGTTACCGGCCCGCAGGATTGACGCAAACACCAGTTTCTTGCCCTTGAGGATCGGCGCATCCATGGGGCCGAGCGGCGTCTCGATCGCTTTCGTTGTGGTGGGGAGATCGCGCAGCACTTCGTAGGCCAGCAGGAGGCTGATCTCGCGCAATAGCTGTCTGAACACAGCAGATGGCGTTCCCTTGTCGCGCATCAGCGTGAGTTTGTGCTGTATCAGCGGGTGATCGACCACGGTAAGATTCTGCGTCATGACCTGTATTTCCTCAAATCCCCTCTTTCAGAACACCGAACCGTCGCTGATGATCGCGATCGGTGGCGATCCGTCGGCCCGCCGCTCGCGTGCCGCCTTGCGTCCCGAAGACCATGTACCGCCTTCCAGAACGCTGGCAAGTGGTAGCTGCTCGCTGTCCACATCAAGGAGTCTTCGCACGTGATCTGCAATTCTGTCGAGCAATGCCACGGTAAGCGCCCGCCACTCGACAATGACGGTCGACCCGACGTCATGGGGACGGTCGGTGATGTCCGTTGATTTGGGAGACAACAGGCCAAGATCGACCATCAGGCCCCCGTTGCGGTACTCCGCGAGGCCTGTCAGTGCCTCGAGCCCCGTGAGCTCGTAGCCACCCTCCTGCAGCGGTTCCAGAAGTGAATACGTCAACCATTGTGAAAGCTTGTGGAACGGGATCAGATGTTCCGTTGCGTCGGAAGCGGTCACAGCCGGATGGTGCCAGGTGTCACCGAGATTGATGTCCTCCAATGTGACACGGCCCGGCCAGATCGGTCCGAGGCCGTCGAGTATCGCGACAAGCACATCGCGAGCGGCGATCCTTTTGCTGTCCGCGCGCGTGGTCAGGTAATCGGCCAGATTGCCTATCCGCGGGCGATCGCTGCCGAAATAGTCCGGTCTGGCCGCCAGAGCCTCGCCCAGACGTCGGACGAGGGCTGCACGGCCCTCGAGTCCCGCCAGCGGGTTCTCGAGCGACGCCTGGAAGCCTCTGGCAATCTGGTCGACCGAAAGGGCCGTCAGGGCATCGGCATCGGCACGCAGTGGTGCCGTCCGGTCGTTGGAGAAAACTCCGGCCGCAAACATGTTGAGACTGGCGATGGCAAGACCTTCCGACCGCGCCATGATCGTTCCGGATTCGGGGTCCCTGTACTGCCATATGTCGCCGGCTCCCGCGTCGAGCAACACGCTGACGACCGCGAGGTCGAACCGTGTCCGTATGCGCTCAAGCGGGTCTGCGTCAAGATTGCCGCCAAGCGTCTGCCAGCGGTCGGCGCCGCCCACCACGAAGTGCCGCCATCTCGAATGGAACGGGATTTTGAGATCGGGATAGTTTTCGCGGATCGTTGCAACAACATATTCCGCGACGGTTTCGATCCGGTCTGCAGCCAAACTGAAGTGATCCAGTTCCCCTCTTTCAGCCGCCTCCAGCACCTGACCGCATCTCTCGCGGACGGCCTCCGGCGTCAGCAGGCCGGCTGCCAGCCCGGGCAAGGCCCCGCTTTCAGTATTCGTCAAGCCCGCGTCCTTTGGGCTCAGAGAGGTCGTCCGGTTCAGAGACGGTTTCGTCAATGAAGTAGCCGGCCGCCTTCTTGGCATCCATCTCGACCTGGGCATCCGGCGGGATGAGGTCATCCGGGATCGGCACCCGCTCGCCAACCTCGATACCCTGGCTTGCCAGTGCATCGTATTTCATGTTGCTCATCGACATGAACCGGTCGATCCGGGTGATTCCGAGCCAGTGGAACACGTCCGGCATAAGGTCCTGGAACCGCATGTCCTGGACGCCGGCGACGCATTCGGTGCGTTCGAAATAGGCTGCCGCGCTGTCACCGTCCGGGTTGCGCTTGCGCGCGTTGTAGACGAGGAACTTGGTGACCTCCCCAAGCGCGCGTCCTTCCTTCCGGTTGTAGACAATCAGGCCGGCTCCGCCGTCCTGGGCCGTTTTCACGCATTCCTCGATGCCATGGGTGAGATAGGGCCGGCAGGTGCAGATATCGGATCCGAACACGTCCGAACCGTTGCATTCATCGTGCACACGGCACGCCAGCACGCGGTTCTTGTCCCAGAACGCGTTGATGTCGCCGCATATGTAGAGGGTAATGTTGCCGATCGGCGGCAGGAACACTTTCAGATCCGAACGCGTCACGAGTTCGGGGAACATGCCGCCGGTATACTCGAACAGCGAACGGCGCAGGTCGGCTTCATTCAACTGGAGTCGATGGGCGATGCCGGGCAGATACCAGACCGGTTCGATGGCAGCCTTCGTGACATTGGCCTCACCGCTGTCGGTGAGGACCGTCCCGTCAGGGTTGAGGCGTCCGGATTCAATCGCCTCCTTGAACTCCGGCAAGCCGATACGCGCCCGCGTGATCGCGATCGTGGGGCGCACATCCAACCCGGCCCCGAGATGCTCCTTGAAGGCCTCGGCGACCATATGTCCGTAAGGATCGATCGAGACGATCCGGTCGGGATCGGCCCATTGCGGAAACGGGCCGATATGTGCCGTTGGCGAGGTGTTTGTCAGGTCGGGACGGTGCACCGGATCAAGGGTGCCGGCCGCGATGGCAAGTGCGCGATAGAGCCCGTATGCGCCGGAATGCACGCCGATGACATTGCGCTGCGTCGGATCGTTGAAGCTTCCGATCACCGGGCCGCGTTCATTCGCAGTCCCGGCGCCCCAGTTTATGGCAACCGGCTTTGCATCACCCTGAGGCGGGTGAGAGGTCAGGACGATATGCTTTGTTTCGCTCATCGGGACCTCCGGAAGGGGCCGTAAGGTTGCGAAAAAAGATCAAGTCTTACCGATTTTGAATCGCCGGTCCACCATTTCGGGACGACCGTCAAGTGACAGCCGGGCCTGCCGCGCCGGCGTGCTGGCCACGACTTTTCCTTTGGCGATGACGTGGAGCCGCGTCGCGCGGAGCCTTATGGCTTCGACGGGATCGCCGGCCTCCAGCACGACGAGGCTGGCAGCCGCTCCCTCGTGCAGACCGTAGTCTTCCAGCCCCATGATCCGCGCGGGCGCTTCCGTGACCAGATCGAAACAGCGCCGCATGGCTTGAGGACTGGTCATCTGGGCGACGTGAAGCCCCATGAAAGCCACGTCGAGCATGTCAGCGGTGCCAAGCGAGTACCAGGGATCGAGCACGCAATCCTGTCCGAATGCAACGGTAATGCCGCGCTCGAGCATCTCAGGCACGCGTGTGAGACCGCGTCGTTTCGGATAGGTGTCGTGACGGCCCTGGAGCACGATATTGATCAGCGGGTTCGGGATTGCGGCGACGTCCGCCTCAACCATGAGGTCGAGCAACTTCGAGACGTAGTAGTTATCCATCGAATGCATGGACGTGAGATGCGATCCGGCGACCCTTCCCTGCAGACCATGGCGCTGGGTCTCAAAGGCCAGTGCTTCCACGTGCCGCGACAGCGGATCGTCCGTCTCGTCGCAATGCATGTCGACCCGAAGGCCCCGGTCCGCGGCGATCTGGCAAAGGGCGGCAACCGACCGGGTGCCCTCGTTCATCGTTCGCTCGAAATGCGGGATGCCGCCGACCACATCGACGCCCATGTCGAGCGCGCGATCAAGGTTGTTGAGTGCCGTCGGATCACGGTAGTAGCCGTCCTGAGGAAAGGCCACCAGCTGCAGGTCGAGATAGGGCCTGACCTTCTCCCGAACCTCCAGAAGGGCCTCTACGGCCAGCAGCCGGTCGTCGCAGATATCGACATGGCTGCGAATCGCAAGAAGGCCCTGGCTCACAGCCCAGTCGCAATAGGCCAGTGCCCTTTCGATCACCGCCTCCTGCGTCAGCTTAGGCTTGAGCTCTCCCCACAGCGCGATGCCCTCAAGCAGCGTTCCGGATGCATTGATCCTCGGTTGACCGTAAGACAGCGTCGCGTCCATGTGGAAATGAGCGTCGACGAACGGTGGTGACACAAGGCAGCCCGAAACATCCAGCACCTCGCCGGCCTCGGCATTGATCGCCGGTTCGATCCCGGCGATCCGCCCGTTGGCGATCGCGATATCGACCGGCCCGCGCCCGTCGGGCAGATTGCCACCTTTGACCAGCAGGTCGACGCTCATAGATGCACCGGCCCTTCATAGTACGGGACGCTGTCAATGCGTGGGCTGTATGTACCGTCGTTGCGGAGGCTCTGGATGTGGGCCGCGATTTCCTCAAGCGGCGCAAACCAGACATCCCGGTTTTCAAGGGTGTCTTCGAGCCATCGCTCCACGGCCTTCCAGCGCGCCAGACGTCCGGTCACAAAGGGATGCCAGATTGCAATCCAGAACCCGCCGGATTCGTAGGCCGCTTCGAACTCCTCCCAGAAGCCTTCCTGCCCGGCGCGAGGACCGCGCACAGGCATGTGATAGTCGATCTCCGCGTAGTGCACGAACGGCGGCCAGTCGTCGGTACCCCAGTGCACGGGCATCTCGTAAAGTTCTCCGCCGTCCGTGTCGAGCACGTAGGGGATGTCGTCGCCCATGAGCGAACTGTCATAGATGAAGCCGCGTTCGGCCAGCATTGCCGGCAGGTCGGCAGAGAGATTGTAAAGCGGGGCGCGATAGCCGCGCGGCTTGCGGCCGGTGGCGCCCTGGATGATTTCGACGCCGAAGTCGAGCCAGTGCGCCTGCTCGGCCTTGCTGGCGGAACAGGGGTCCTCGTGAAGGTAGCCGTGATGACCGATTTCGTGCCCGCCTTCGAGTATGGCGTCGACAGCGGCGGGATACTGTTCGATGCACCATCCCGGTATGAAAAAGCTCTGCTGAAGTCCGAGGCGTCTGTAGGTCTCCAGAATACGGGGGATCGCCACTTCCGGTCCGTATCTTCCCATGGAAATGGGATAGAGCCGGTTGGCGCTGTCCTGCGGTTTTGCAATATGAATCAGGCTGTCGGCGTCCATGTCGAATGTGATGGCGCAGGCGCATTTCGCACCATTGGGCCAGGGAATGGGATCTCGGATCATCGGGCCGTCTTCCTCCTCTCGGTGCATCATCGACAGTATCAGCGCGGCAGGATGTGCACCCTGTCTACGCTCCAGCTCACCCAGAGTGTCTTGCCGGGGCGCGGCTCGACTGCGTCAAGCGTGCTTTGCTGCACTTGCGCTTTCAGTTCCGTTCCGTCGGCAGTCTCGAGAAAGAGGGTCACTATGGAGCCGACGAACTCTTCGGATATCACCTGGCACTCAACGGCGTTTTCTGCGTCCGGTCTGTCGAGACTGAGGCTAACAAGATCGGCGCTGACGACAAAGGTGATCTCTTCGCCCGCCTCAACGTGACGGCTGCCGCCGGCGGGTGCCTGAAACGTTCCGGCCGGGGTGGTGATCACGGCCCGGTCCTGCGACACATCCGATACCGTGCCCGAGATGATGTTGTTCCGGCCGACGAACTCGGCGACGAAACGGCTTTCCGGGGTCCGGTAGATATCCCGGGGCGCGCCGATCTGTTCAATGCGGCCCTGGTTCATGATCACGACCCGGTCCGCCATTGCGAACGCCTCGGACTGGCTGTGCGTGACATAGACGAAGGTGATCCCGAGTTCCTTCTGCAGGCGGTTGAGTACGCCCTGCATCCGGATGACCAGGTGAGCATCCAGAGCGGAGAGGGGTTCATCAAGCAACAGAATTTCCGGTTCCGTGACGAGAGCTCGTGCGAGCGCCACGCGCTGCCTCTGTCCACCGGACAACTGGGCCACGTCGCGGTCGGCGAACTCGCCGATGCCGAGCCGGTCAAGCCACTCCATGGCGCGGGCCTTGCGTTCATCTGCTCCGACACCGCGCATCTTGAGACCGAACTCGACATTGCGCCGTGCATTAAGGAAAGGAAACAGAGCCAGTGACTGCCAGACCATCGGCGTGTCCCGCTCCGACGGTTTGACGTCGTTCATGACCCGGCCGGACAGCCGGATCGTGCCGCCGGTCGGAACTTCCAGACCGGCCAGCATCCTGAGGGTGGTCGTCTTGCCGCAACCGGACGGCCCCATGACCGCGATGAACTCGCCCTTTTGAATCTCGAGATCAAGTTTTTCGACGGCGACAAAGTCGCCGAACCGCTTGACGACGCTGTCGAATGCGACCAGGGGCTCGCTCATGCGACGCTCTCCTGTTTGCGCTCACGTGTCATGAACAGGATCTGGGCTATCACGACCAGAGTAATCGATGTGAGAAACACGAATGTGCCGATCGCATTGATCTGGGGGTCGACATTGCCCTGCAGGACTTCAAGCACGATGACGGGAACCGTCTTGTTGAGTCCGGAAACAAACCACGCAACCGCGAACTCGTCGAACGACACTGCGGCAGTCAGGCACAGGGCCGAGATGACGGCCGGCCGGGCGAACGGGAAGATGACCTCGCGCATGGCGCGCCACTCGCTGGCGCCAAGATTCCATGCCGCCGCTTCGAGGCTCGGATCCATCTGCTGCAGCCGCAGCCGGATAATGGCCATGGCGAAGGGCGTGCACAGAACGACGTGGGCAATCACGATGGACCAGATCTGGCCGGACATCCCGATGCGCGACAGCCATGCCAGCATGGCCAGGCCCATGATGACGAGCGGGATGGTCGGCGGCAGGAGCGCGAGAGCCAGATAAGCGTTCTTGCCTGCGAATCGATAGCGAAAGTCCGTATAGGCGGTGCAGAATCCGATCGCCGTCGAAATCACCGCCGTGCAAACGGCGACAATCGCCGAGGTCCGGAAAGCCTCCCAGATGTCCGGATCGCTGAAGATTGTCTCATACCAGTGCAGCGTGAAACCACCGAGCGGGATCGTCGGGAAACGGTCGGAATTGAAAGAAAAGATGAAGCTTGCGGTGATCGGGGCGAAAACAAAGCAGAACACCACGATGACATAGGCGCGCAGGAACCAGGCGACGGCGCGGTCAGAGTTCATGTGCGCCTCCTGTAGGCCGTGGCGACAGCCGCGAAGGCGACGGCAAGCAGCGTTACGATCATGGTGACGGCAACGACGGCCGCGCGCGGCCACTGCTGACCGGACTTCGTGGTGTCAATGATAAGGATCGAGAGTGTCGGCGGCTTTGATCCGCCGAGGTAGTAGGGGCTGACGAAATCTCCGAATGACAGAATAAAGCAGAACACGGCGCCGGTGATGAGGCCCACCTTGGCCAGCGGTATGATTACCGTGAACACCGTCCTGATCCGGCCGCAGCCGAGATTATGGGCGGCCTCGATCAAATTTCGGTCGACGCTCGCGAGAGAGAATGTTTGCAGGATCACGACCAGTGGCAGGGAAAGGGTCATATAGCCGACCAGCGTGCCGAATTTGGTGTTCAGCATCGTATAGGGTCCGAGCCCGATATAGGCGAGTACGGCATTGACCACGCCCTGTTCGGCAAGGATGACCTGCCAGGCATAGACCCGAACGAGATAGCTGGTGAAAAACGGAATGATCAGCAGAAACACGGCCCACCGCCTGACCGTCGGAGAAACCTTGAAGGCCAGGGCGTAGGACGCCGGGAAGGCGAGAATGCTCGCGACAGCAGTCGAAAGCAGTGCCATTCCAAAAGTCAGAATATAGGCGTCGCGGAAGTATCCGCGGCTGTACATCTTCGTCCAGTTGATCGTGTCGAAGCCCGGAACCATCCGGTAGTTCTTGACCAGCCAGAAGGTCATAAGGACCAGAAAGCAGAGCGGAACGATGAAAAACAGGAACTGCCACACGAGCATTGGCGCGGTCCAGGTCAGCCTGTAGCCGCCGAGCCGCCTCGCCGTCTGGCTCGCCTGTCCCATTGTCGGTGACCCCTTCAACTGCGCCGTTCCACCCGAGTGCTTTTTCGTGGCGGCTGCGGCCGTACGCCCCGCCGGAAGCACACCCGGATGTTCTGTCCCCTCAAATGCATGACGGGCCGGCCGCAAAGCCGGCCCGTCAATTGGTATCGCTTACGCGTTCTTGTATTCGGACCAGAAATCGTTCCAGTCTTCAAGGCTCTGCTGCTTGGGAAGGTCGCGATAATGGATCTTGCCTTCCTTGATCAGCGTGATCGGATTGTTCGCCACGCCTTCGATCTGGCCGGTACGCTCCGCCTCTTTGGGCGTCTGCTCGCGGAGCGCCTTCACGCCCGACTTGGTCACGCAGAAGCCGGGATAGGCCTTCATGTTGGCAGACCGGACCTGACCGGCCGGCGTCATCGCGTACTGAATGTACTTCTTGGCGATCTCCTTGTGCTTCGATGAAGACACGATGGAATAGGACTCTGTCCACTGGATGCCGCCTTCCTTGGGCACCACGGACGTCACCGGCGCGCCGTCGCGCTCGAGAACGCCGGTGACCCAGTCGCCGATACCGACCATGGCCAGCATTTCGGCGTTCTTGAGGCCGGCGAATGTGCCGCCGAAATCGAAATAGCCGCCGACCTGAGGCTTCAGGGACATCGTCGTCTCCTGGACCTTCTTCCATGCGTCGTCGGAAATGTCGAACGGGCCAGGATCAGTGTTGCCGTTGAGCAGGCTTATCTCGCCGAGACTCGGCAGATGCCAGTCGAAATGCCCGACCTTGCCCTTGAGCTCGGGCTTCCAGAAGACCCGGTAGCTCATCGCTTCTTCTGCGGAGACCTTGTCCTTGTTGTAGGATACGCCCAGATGTCCGAACCGGTTGATGACGGAATAGAGCTTCCCGTCCTTCCAGTGACCGGGGAATTTCGCGAAGTCGTCATAGAGAAGATCGTCGAACGGATAGTCGGCCGGATTCATTTCGTCGATGAGGTCACCGCGGTCGGCCAGAATGCGCGCAAACTCGGCATCCGTGTGGATAATATCGAATGTGCCGGGTGCGGATTGCGCGAGCGCGGCAAGCATGTTGTCGCCACCGGCGTAATATTTGGGTTTGAACTTGACGTTGTTCTGCGCTTCGAACTCCTCGACCATGTCGGGTTCGAACAGGCCGAACCAGCTCAGGACGTTGATCTCGACCGTTTGCGCCCAGGCCCGATTGACGAACGGTGCGAACAACGTGGTTCCTGCAGCCGCCGTCGAATACTTCAGGATTTCGCGCCGGGTCGGCGTTGCAATTTTCGATTTCCGGATTTTCATAGATGCTCTCCCAGTGTCTGCACTTGCCAGCGAGCTTACGCGCACGGCTACGCAACACCCCCTCCGTAACGCAGGTACGGTATCGCGCGTCAATGAGGCGAGTCCAGTCGATCGTATGTCGGCAGGACCGCGCACCGGAATCGTACGCTAGTTATTCAAGCTGCATTTGGAAAATTTATCCTTCTAATGAAAGGATAAATCCTCCATTTGGCGCAGGGTTTTCAGGCTGCGGGATGTGCTGACGGCATGAAGTGCTGATCGCTGGCCTCGTCCAGACACTCGATCAGGTGATTGACCAGCATGAGGCCGGCATCCGAAAGCCGGGCATGTTTGTAAAACATGCCGATGCGGATTTTCTCGAGCTTCGGGAAGCCATCTTCTTCGGAGAGAACGCGCATGCCTTCCGAAAGCGTCTTGTGGGTCAGGGCACTGATTCCGAGATCGTTGATCACAGCGCTTTGCAGCCCGCCAATCCCGGGGTTTGAATACGCGACCCGCCAGGCTTTGCCAGCCGTGTTCAGCGCTGAGACCATGCGGTTTCGGTATTCGCAGCCTTCGGGATGCGCCACGATCGGCACCGGATCGCGTCTGTAGGATGTTCCGCCCTCTGCGGTTGTCCAGACGGGCCGTTCTTCCCAGGCCTTGACCAGATAATTCTGATCGCCTTCCCGTATGAGAGCGACGGCGAGATCGAGTTGATCCCGGTTCAGGAACTCCAGAAGGTTGCGCGACAGGTCGCAATGGATCTCGACCTCGACATCCGCATTGGCATGCATGAACGTTGTCAGCCCGTCCTGCAGGAATGCCGTGACGTAGTCGGTCGGCAGGCCCACGCGCAAAGCTCCGAGGGCATTGACCTTGTGAAACCTTGTCACCGCCTCGTCATTCAGCCGGAGAATCTGGCGCGCGTAGGCAGCCAGGGCGACGCCCGCATCGGACAGCTTGAGAGCGCGGCCGTCGTGCAGGATCAGTTTCGACCCCACAAGATCTTCGAGGCGACGCACCTGCAGGCTGATTGCCGGCTGAGTCCGGTTGAGTGCATCACCAGCACGGGTAAAGCCGCCCAGATCAATGACCGTTATAAAGGTTCTCAGGAGATCTGTCGGCAGATTGATGTGCTGACCTGGTTCCATATTTACCCCGATTATACATCCATCATATATATCAATTTTATTTATAGGACGAAAAAGCTACCATAGCCCGTGGAAGCGAGTCGCATAATGGATCGTTATACGTGCCAGAAAACATTCGGATCAGTCGGCCCTGCCGTTCTCCCCGTCATACATGTCCTGGACCAGGAACAGATTGACCGAAACGTCTCTGTTGCCTTCGGATCGGGTGCGCCGGGAGTATTCCTGATCAATCATGACTTTCCGTACCCGCAGTTTTTGCCGCTGATTGAGCAGACACGAAACCGATACCCCGAGAGCTGGATCGGCGTCAATTTTCTCGGAATCACCGGAGCCGAGGCATTCCCTGTTCTGGGGGAAATGGAAGCAGGCGGAACATTTATCAATGCCTATTGGGCGGACGATGCCTGCGTGGACGAGCGTGTGTCCCGATCCCGGCAACGCGATGCCGAGGAGATTGATGCCGCGCGAAGATCAAGCGGTTGGAGCGGGCTTTACTTCGGCGGCACCGCTTTCAAGAAACAGAGGCCCGTCGAGCCGCAGCATTACTTGACGGCGGCACGTCTGGCGTCCGACCACATGGACGTGGTGACGACTTCCGGCGCGGCAACCGGTGTGGCGGCGGAGTCGGACAAGATTTCCGCATTCAGAGCAGGCTGTGGCGACACGGCACTTGCAGTGGCGTCCGGTGTTACGCCTGAGAATGCGGCGAGTTACTGTGGCACCGTCGACTGCTTTCTCGTTGCTACAGGAATCAATTTCGAGAATGACTTCTACAATATCAATCCCGAGCGCCTGATTTCTCTGATGGGCGTGGCAAGGAAAAGTGGAGCCGGCCATGACAGCACCAGATAATTCAAAGGGCCCGAGAGACGATCGCTGGTATCTGTCGATCATGTCGCCCAACACGAAGGGGGAGCGGTTTGCGTGGCTTGATCCGACCTCGATCTACATAAACGAGCGGGCGTTTCATGACCTGCTTGATGATCTCACGGAACCGTTCGACAGCAGCGAGATTGACGTGGTTGGCGGTATTGATGCCATGGGTTTCGTTCTGGGTGCCGCCATGGCGGCCCGGTTTGGTCGGGGTTTTCTGCCGATCAGAAAGGCTGGCAAGCTGTGCGTCGACACGGATCACGTGAGTTTCCTGAACTATTCCGGGCGCGATCAGGATATGGAAATGCGGACCCCGGCCTTCGCACCCGGAACCCGCGTCCTCCTTGTCGATCAATGGGTCGAGACCGGAGGGACAATGGACGGCGCGATCCGTTTGGTTGAACGGCAGTCCGGAACTGTTGCCGGCATGGCGGCGATCTGTATCGAGGAGAATGAACGTACCGCCGGGTACCGGAACGACTACAAGTGCGTTTCCGCTGTAATGCCGGGCAGCGAATGGCAGCGCCAGTGCAACGGGCAGCACCTCGACAGTTTCGCCAACTACCGCCCGGAAATGGCGTTTCCTACGATCACGCGCGACATGTGACCCTGTTATGCCTTCTCAACCAGAGAGCGGCACCGCGTTTCCCGGGTAAGAGAGGCGCACAACACGCCAAAGAGCCCGCTTGCAATCAGCGTCCAGAACGCCAGCCGATAGGTTTCCGTCGCATAGACCCTGACACCGTCCGCCATTGTCCCGTCCCATCCGAAGTCGAGAATTATGCCGATGACCGGTTGCAGCAGGGCACCCGACCCGACGGTGAAACAGTTCACCAGTCCGGTTGCGGCGCCGTGCACCTTCGGGTCGCTCAGCTCGCGGACCAGCGCAAAGCAGATGACCATCATCGAAGACGACAGGCCGATCGCGAATATGAGGGCGGCGGCAACGGGAAGCGGCAGATCTGGAGCGAGGAACAGAATGCTCATCAAACCCAGCGCCATTACGGAGGAGATGACGAGCGGTATCTTGCGCCTCTTGAGATAGTCCGAGAGCCATCCGCTTACGGGAGCACCGATGGCCCAGCCGATAAACATGAGAGATGCGCAGAATGCGGCAGACGGGCGGTCCAGCCCGTATTCGACCGACAGGTAGGGCACACCCCACAGCCCGCCAAAGGCGAGCATCGGTCCGGACATGGCCGCAGCCATGCCGGCAATGACCCAGACCCGGCGGTCTGTTGCCGTCTTTTTCAGATTACTGCCAAGCTGCTTCCAGCTCTGTCCCTGGCTTGTCTCGCCAGCAGTGGCGCGAACGGGAGCATTGCGCACGATCAGCCAGATCGCCGTGGACAGCATTGCTCCGAATAAGGCGGCGGCAAACATCGTGTTGCGCCAGCCGAGACTCTCGACAACAAGCGCGAGCGGAGCCTGTCCGCCAATTCCGCCGGTCATCGCCACCAGCATCGTCATGCCGGAGAGGAATGCGAATCTCTCCGGCGGAAACCATTTTCCGATCAGGGTCAGGGTCCCGACAAAACCGACCGCTGAGCCGACCCCGATCAGCAGCCTGCCCAGATAGGCGACGTGGACGTTTTCAGCCAGCCCGAACAGCAGGCTGCCTGCAGCGGCAATTCCGACCGAAACGGTCAGCATGACGCGGGCACCCCAATGGTCGAGCAGGGTTCCGATGGGGACCTGCAGCCCAGCGTAGGCGTAGAAATAGATGGCAGACAGATTGCCAAGCACCGCGGCGCCGACCGCAAAATCGCGCATAAGATCTCCAACCATGACGCTCGGAGCGACGCGGTGAAAGAATGCAAATGCGAAGGCCGTTGCGCCGAGCACCCAGATTGTCCAGGCGCGGGCGCCGCCGGGGACCGGCGAGGAGTGTGAAGCCGCGTCGGCAGTGGTCATTTTGGCGTCCGGATTGTCAGCGGCCGTTGGACCGGTCGCGGAACTCTATAGAATGCAGGAGTTACAGTGTCCGCCACATGATGAGGGGAAGCAACAATGTGGGCGCATGGCTTGCATGCGCCAAACGCAGGGCCGACTGCCTCGACCCTGCGGCGCGCTGACAGGTTGTTTCGGGCTGGAATCTAAGTGCGGGTGATGCAGAGCGTACGCCGCGGTTTGACGAAGAACCGGTCCTGTACGGTGAATCCCTGCTGGATGAAATGGCCGATGATCGGGTTATATGCGTAGGACACTTCCGTCATCACGACGCATTCGCCGGGTGCCAGGAGACCGGCCGGAACCGTAATGGCGGCATCAGGTGTACGGGCGCCGGTGTTGAGGGCGTCGCTCCACGCGACCGTTGTATTGCCGTTATTCGGATCGGCCTGGATGCTGGTGACGACGATGGTGACCGGTGCGGCTGGGTAGGGAACGATCATCGAGCTTGCCGCCGTGAAGATGTCGGTTATGAGCGGAGTGTCGATTTCCTGTTCCTGGGCCACCAGATCGGATGTCGCACTGGCAATTGCCGTGATTCGGCGATCGAGGGTCAGGACCTGGCTGACCTCGACCGCGCCCATGTAGACGACGATCATCAAGGGCGCGATGAATGCGAACTCGATCGCAGCCAGTCCCCGGCAATCTTCGACGAATTTCCGGTACTTCGAAACCGCAGCGCGGTATCTGTCTTTACCCAATGAGGCCCACTTCATTGTCTGTTTGCTCCCTGAGACTCTGTCGAGCGGTATCAGAACGGTTCGTTGCGGAAGGACGCTGACGCGGCCAGCAGCCGGCGTCCCGCTGTCATGTTGGACAAGCCCGTGATGCCGTCCGGAATCGGCAGTGAATAGGCGTAGAACGCGCGAAAGATAACGACCTCGCTGCCCACGCCCGGGCTGAACGACGTTGCGTTGTTGATCTCGCCGTCGCCACCGAGCGGCGGCGGCAGTGCAACGGCCTGAAACGTCGGGAATGATCTGACGTCCAGGATAAGGTCACTCTGGCAGTTGGGAATCAGTCCGGACGTGTTTGCACAGATGAGCGTGCGTAGCGCGGCTTCGTCCTGGCCGTTGGCCTGTGCCTGACCTGTCCGGATCAGCCTTGCCGCTTCGTGCACGCCGGTTTCCAGGACCTCCTGCGCCATGTAAAGCAGGCTCACCTGCATGATGCCGTAGAGCAGGGCAAAGAACGGCAGCGCAATCAATCCGAATTCAACGGCTGTTGCCCCGTCTTCGTTACGCCGAAGTCTGTTGATCCGGCGCGGCAGAATCTTGCACAGGCGGCGGTTGCGCCGTGCGATCCGGCTCCGTTGACAGTTTTCTGCTGTTGAGAAACGGCCCATCTGAGCGTCCTTCATACGCGATCCAATTCTACGCGGCGCACGCTATCAGACATTCGTTTCCAAGCAGTTATGCGTCGTGTGGAAATTTAAGGTAAATATTTACTTTCCGTTTACGTAAAATACTGGAAGTACTTGATTATAATTTTAAGAAAAGAGAGAACATTAATATCGCGCGCAGTGGATTTGCGCGAAAATTACTATAATCGAAGCCGTAATAATAAAGAATCAATGCGGCTGAGGCGGAGACAGGGAAGTGATGAAGGTGCGGAATTCCGAATTGATGTCCCGGGTCAGCGGCTGCATTGTCGGCCCGATACGGACCGGTCTGCAAAATGCGACGAAATTTATTCAGGATGCGAAAGGCAACGCGGCGCTGCTGTTCGCCCTCGTCAGCGTTCCTGCGCTGGTCGCTGTCGGTGCCGGCATTGACTACGGGAGAGCCTATATCGTTCAGCAGCGCCTGAGCCATGCAATCGACTCTGCGGCACTGGCCGTTGGCACCTCGCTGAACAAGTCGGAAGGCGAACTGCGTGTCCTTGCGCAGAGCTATTTCGACGCCAATTACCCCGCGGCGGAACTGGGTGTACCGGGGAATCTGAACGTCATATTCGGAGACGACACCGTTTCAATGACGGCGACAGCGAATGTCGAGACGACGCTCATGGGCGTCGTCGGCACGCATAATGTGAATGTCCATGCGGCCACAGAAGTAACCCGCAAGATTGCGGGTGTCGAAGTCGTGATGGTTCTGGACAACACCGGTTCAATGAGCCGGAACGGCAAGATTGGCGCCCTGAAGACGGCGGCCAAGGATCTTGTCGATATCCTGTTCGGCGATGAAAGCAACCCGCAGTTTCTCAAGGTGGGTCTTGTTCCGTTCGCTGCTGCCGTGAACGTAGGCACGGAATACAGGAACAGCGGCTGGATCGACGAGACCGGTCTCTCCAGCGTCCATGACTACAACTTCAAGTTCACCGGAGGCCTGCAGAATCGGTTCGACGTATTCAACGAGTTGGAGAACAAGGCCTG
Source organism: Hyphomicrobiales bacterium (assembly GCA_965275905.1). Lineage (GTDB taxonomy): Bacteria > Pseudomonadota > Alphaproteobacteria > Rhizobiales > JAJFHC01 > CBDAQD01. The sequence continues at coordinate 30,624 of CBDHYJ010000062.1, forward strand.
GAACGGTTGCGTCGAGGCACGGCCGATGCCGATGGATATCGAGGATACGGCACCAACCAGTTCCAACGGCGACACTTTGTGGGTGCCGTATTTTGCTCCCGACGAGCCTGATAACGGCAACTACAACAACAGCTACCTCAATGACGAGGCGGGACCTGGCTGGAAAGCCCAGAAGCGTCAGGAAACACTGGCCAAGTATGAAGGCGAGTTTGTCAACGGAGATGGTCCGCACTACAACTGCAAGACCAAGCCGATTCTCCCGTTAACCAACAACAAGTCGGCGATCATGTCAGCGATCGAGAGCATGAACGCGACCGGGACCACAAACATTCCGTTTGGCATGGCCTGGGGCTGGCGCGTCATCTCACCCGGTGAACCGTTCACCCAGGGCGCTGCCTATGACGATACGCAATACCGCAAGGTCATCATTCTTCTGACGGACGGCCAGAACGTGATTGGCGAAAAGGACAATCACAACAGGAACCGTTACGGCGCCTACGGCTACGTCAAGGATGACCGGCTCGGGACCACGAATGCCTCCGAGGCGCAGGACATGCTCGACAGCCGGACGGCTTCGGTTTGCGACAACATCAAGAATGCCAATTCTGATCGTCCAATTGTGGTGTACACGATCACATTCCAGTTGAATGACGGTCCGACGAAGGACCTGATGCGGAACTGTGCGTCGGATCCGGAGAAGTATTTCGACTCGGTTTCAAATGAGGTTCTCAAGCAGCACTTCGAAGCCATTGCCGGCGAATTGAGCGAACTGCGTCTGAGCAAATAAGCCGGCGAATTTACAAGTCTTGATAAAGGGCCGCGGCTGATTTCAGTGCGCAGCCCTTTTGGTTTCGGTACGGCGTTTCGTGGAGTTTACCGGAATCGATAAAATTTGAAGAAAACCCAAAATTGGATCTTAGGACATGTCTCGTATCATGCCCGAGTTGGAAATACTCAACCGGGTGGCGGGAGTGGGCCGGAAAGTGCCCACCCTTACAGAGGCAACATTATGATTCAGCGACCGAGTTCTGCGGGCGCGCGCTGTTTCTCGATATTCCAGCGCGGTTTGGAGAGGATTTCATCCGAATTGCGCGGGTTCGCGCGCGATGTACGGGGCAATGCCGTTGTAACCATGAGCATTGCGGCCATCCCTGTTCTGGCGATGGCCGGCGTCGGCATCGACTATTCCAGGGCCTATATCGTTCAGCAGCGTTTGACCCATGCAATCGACGCGGCCGCTCTGGCTGTGGGCACCGCCCAGAACAAGACCGAGGGCGAGCTCACGCAGATCGCGCAATCCTACTTCGATGCCAACTACCCGGCGGCGGAACTCGGCGTTCCTGGCAATCTCAATGTCACGTTCGGCAACGATACCGTGGGCATCGCCGCGACGGCCAATGTCGACACCACACTCATGGGCCTGGTGGGCACGCACAACGTGACCGTGTCCGCGGACACCGAGGTCACAAGGAAAATCACCGGTGTCGAACTGGTCATGGTTCTCGACAACACCGGATCCATGTCATCGAACGGCAAGATCGATGCGCTGAAGACAGCCGCCAAGGATCTCGTGGAGGTTCTGTTCGGCGACAGTGGGACCCATCAGTATCTGAAGGTGGGGCTGGTTCCGTTCGCAGCGGCCGTCAACGTCGGCACCGAGCATGAGAACAGCGGTTGGATCGACAAGACCGGCCTGTCGAGCGTTCATGGCTACAACTTCAAATGGACCAACAGTATCGAGAACCGTTTCGATCTCTACGGCCAGCTCACAAACAAGAGCTGGAACGGCTGTGTCGAAGCCCGGCCGATGCCTCTGGACATTGAGGACACGGCACCGGACAGCTCCGATGGCGATACTCTCTGGGTGCCCTATTTTGCGCCGGATGAGCCGGACAAGGACGAGTATTACAACAGCTATCTCGACGATAAGGCCAAGAGCGGCTGGTCCAATCAGAAACGCCAGGAGAAGCTGAAGAAGTACAAGAACAAGTCCGTCAGTTCGGACGGTCCGCACTACAACTGCAAGACCAAGCCGATCACGCCGATGACCAGCACCAAGGCGACGGTGATCGACGCCATCAATGCGATGAACGCAACCGGGACGACCAATATCCCGTTCGGCCTTTCCTGGGGCTGGCGTGTTCTCTCTCCGGGCGTGCCGTTCACCGAGGGCGTGGCCTACGACAATACCCAGTTTCGAAAGGTGCTGATCCTTCTGACAGATGGACAGAATGTCATTGGCTCTGCGGACAACCACAATGAGTCGCGCTACGGTGCCTACGGCTTCGTCAAGGACGAGCGCCTTGGTACCAGCAGTTCGTCGGAGGCTCAGGCTATGCTGGACAGCCGGACAGCGGATGTTTGCAACAACATCAAGAACGCGAGCGCCGACCGGCCGATCCTGGTCTATACCATCACCTTCCAACTCGACGACGGCGATACCAAGGATCTGATGCGCAACTGCGCCACGGACCCGGAGAAGTACTTCGACTCCGTTTCCAACGCGGTTCTGAAGCAGCATTTCGAGGCAATCGCCGGAGAACTGAGCGAACTGCGGATCAGCAAATAGCGCGAACGGCATGCTGCGTGATTGCGAATTGGACGGTCCGCGGGACCTGCATCCGGCCCATTTCGCGTCATGCCGCCTGGCCGCGCTTCGTTGGGCTCAAGGCTTTTAATAAAGCAAAGCTAAAATCCTAACGAACCATTAAGCCGCCTGTTAACGCGCGGTGCGTATCTTGCCAGCCAGAAGAGTGAAGTCACCACCGTTCAGGTTGATGGATCAGTGTTGCGTCACTGCGTGGAGAACTAGGGCGATGTTCAGGCAAGACAAATTCAACAGGACAGGATCACGGGCACTGCTGGCACGGTTGCGGAATAAGGCATCAGATTTGTCGAAGCGTTTCCTGCGCGACCGTGCGGGCAATGTGATGATGGCTCTGGGCGTTACCGCGATTCCTATGCTGGCAGCCACGGGCGCCGGCATCGATTACGGGCGTGGCATGCTGGTACAAAACCGCCTTTCCGTCGCCTTGGATGCCGCGGCGCTGGCGGTCGGAACCGCGCTCCACAAGCCGGTCAACGAACTTCAGACAATGGCGCAAAGCTATTTTGATGCGAACTATCCGGCTCAGGAACTGGGCGTCCCAGGCAATCTCAGCATGACTGTCAACGGCGATGTGATCTCGCTGTCGGCCACGGCGAGCGTCGACACGGCCATGATGGGCATTGTCGGCTACAACCACTTGACCGTATCGGCTTCGACCGAGGTCACCCGCCAGATAACCGGGCTCGAGGTCGTCATGGTGCTCGACAACACAGGATCCATGAGCTGGAATGGGAAGATAGACACGTTGAAAACCGCGGCGAAAGACCTTGTGGACATTCTTTTCGGCGATGAACAGAGCCCACAATACCTGAAAATCGGGATGGTGCCGTTCGCAGCCGCGGTCAATGTCGGCAGCAACAACAAGAACAGTGGTTGGATAGACACAAATGGACTTTCCAGCTTCCACGACATGAATTTCAAGTTCACTGGATCAATGCAGACCCGGTTTGACGTGTACGACCAGATCAACAACAAATCGTGGAACGGCTGTGTCGAGGCCCGGCCCTCGCCGATGGACGTCCTCGACACGCCGCCGTCGAGTGTCAATGGCGACACGCTTTGGGTTCCCTATTTCGCGCCGGATGAGCCCGACGACAACAAGGCGGATGACTATGACTACTGGTACGGCAACAGCTATCTGAACGATAATGCGTCGAGCTACAGCTGGTCGTTGCAAAAGCGCCAGGAAACTCTGAACAAGTACGTCAACAAGAACATCTACAGCGACGGTCCGCATTACAACTGCAAGACCAAGCCGATCACGCCGCTGACCAACAACAAGACAACCATCGTCAATGCCATCAACGCGATGAATGCCACGGGCACGACCAATATTCCCTTCGGCATGGCGTGGGGCTGGCGGGTGATCTCGCCCGGTTCGCCCTTCACTCAGGGCGCGTCCTACACGGATCCGAAGTTCCGCAAGGCGATCATCCTTCTGACGGACGGTCAAAACGTGATCGGCACGCAGACCAATCACAACAAGAACAGGTACGGCGCATACGGTTATGTCAAGGATGGTCGGCTGGGCACGACAAACAAGAATGTTGCCCAGACGCGCCTGGATGAGCGCACGGCCGACGTCTGCAACAACATCAAGAACGCCAACGTCGATCAACCCATCATCGTTTACACGATCACCTTTCAGTTGAATGATGGTGCGACGAAGAACCTTATGCGCAATTGCGCGACCGATCCTGAAAAGTACTTCGACTCGCCGTCGAACGCCGTGCTGAAGCAGAATTTCAGGGCCATCGCCGGTGAGTTGAGCGAGCTGCGCCTCAGCAAATAGCTTCGGATCAACCAGACAAAAAAAGGGCCGCGCGTCGCGCGGCCCTTTCTCTTTTGGTTCGGTACTTTCGTGCCGGCAATCAAACTTTTGTCCTTGAACTACTCGTTCTCGGAGGAATCGCTCGCCGTGTCCCGCGCGATCGAGCGCTTCTTTGTGATTTGCGATTCGAGTGTTTCGAAACCGTCCTTGTTGTCGCCCGCGTTCAGGGTCCGGTCACAGCGCGGCGCACAGTTGAAGGAATGCCGTCCGCTGCCGAGATACAGGGTGACGCTGCGTGTACCCGAATTGCGCACGTGCACCATGACTTCGTCGATTGTTTCGCCGTCACGGTCGAGCGCGATGATGTTTGTCGTGCCGGAGCTTTTTCCGAGCACCACGAGCATGTTCCCCCGCTGCACGTTGACGTCGGCGATTGACGGATTGCCGATGATTATGGCGGATGCATCCGTTCTCAACTTGTGGATCGTCGCCTGGTCAATGTTTACGAGGAGATCGGCGGCGGAAGCCATTTTGCTGCCGATGCCGTCAGAGGTGAGGGCAGTGAGGAATGCTGCAAGACCAACAAGTGCCGATGCCGGTGCCCGATTCCACCTGCCAGCCGCCGAGCCGCGTTTCATGGGGGTGTTCCTTCGATCAAGTTCCACAACAGACCGAAATTAGATGGGAAAATGGTGAACGAAGTCCTTACACCACCGACCGGAGCGAATTGCATTTGTCAAAACGGGGGCTTCGACGGGGTTTTGCCGTGCAGGATTGGCGGCGAAGCCCGGATGAACCGCGCATTGCAGGCTCGCAAGCGAGCGGCTTGCGAGTCACAGGCGGCTTCAACGCGCGACAAATTACTGGTTCTGTGAGGACAGGAAAGGGGTTGCCCAAACATCGCGGCCACCGCCGGGCCCGCGATGGCTGACACACCGGCTATATGGAGGTCTGATTCCAAATAAAAATCCGGAAAAATCCCATATATTCGAGACAATTATCGAAAATTAACCATATAATTCCTTCTAAAATAGAGTAATTAACACGTATTAATCATAAAAACCAGATTCAGTTCATGAATATTATTGAGATTAAAGAGGAGTTACGGAAATAGTGAACAAAACTAATTTCGTTTAACTGTTATTTTTGACCGGTTTAACTTGACAGTAACTTCTGTTCGGTAGGGTTGGTGCAGTTCCAAGCTGGATTGGGTCAATTGGCTCGCGGCTTGGGCTGGTGCTGTCAAACCTGTGTACCTAGGAGTTAGACAAATGAAAAAGCTTTTTGCACGTTTTGCCAAGGACGAGTCGGGCGCAACCGCTATTGAGTATGCGCTGATCGCCGTCGGTATCGCTGTTGTTGTTGGTGCGGCTGCCGCCACGCTGGGCACGGCGATTTCGGGCCTGTTTGGCGAAATCGGCGACTCGCTCTAAGCGAAGCCTATGACGTTTGGCTGTCACCAGTACATCTGAACAGCCAGGGAGGCGTCACGCACAAGACCGTCGGTCGTCGTCAAGAACGGCCGGCGGTCTTTCCGTTCCTGTGGCATTTAACGGTTTTTTTTCGAAGGTTGCGTACGCTCAACGCAGTTATGCGATTACCGCAATTCCAGCACTGTCGGGGAGGCAGGGGGATCAATGCTTGAAGTGCTAATTCTACTGGTTTTCCCGGGGGCGATGATCTACGCCGCCATATCCGACCTCCTTACCATGAAGATCTCGAACTGGGTCTCAATTGTGCTTGTGCTCAGCTTTTTAGTCGTTGCGGCTTGGTCGGGCATGGATTTGGAGACATTCCTGATCCATGTTGCGGTCGGCCTGTCCATGCTGGCGATCTGTTTCGCTATGTTCGCATTCGGCTGGATTGGCGGCGGGGATGCCAAGTTCTTCTCGGCAACGGCGCTGTGGTTTGGCTGGAGCAATCTCTTCGCGTTTGCGTTTCTGGCAAGCATTTTCGGCGGCGTGATAACGATTGCCTTGCTCTCGGCCAGGTGGATCCGACTGCCGGACTGGATGCAGCGCATTGACTGGATCTCCAGACTGCATCGCGCGGATACCGGCGTTCCATACGGCATTGCGCTCGGCATCGCCGGCCTCATCCTTTATCCCAAGACGGACTGGATGGGGCTGCTCCTGTGATCGATTGACCGGCCGCGCGAACCGGTACGCCGACAATGTGAAAGATGTGCGGCATTTTAGGTCGGCGATTAACCATAATTTGACCATTGCGCGTTCAAATGGACTGCAGTCGGGCTCGATACCCGAAGTCAGTAGCGTTTGGGAACACGGTCATGAAATTTGCGCGCATAGCAATTATTGTTGTCGCGGTCGGTGCAGCGCTAGGCGCAGCCCTGCTCGCAAAGGGCATTCTGGGCGGCAATAAGCAAGTCGCCGAAAAGAAGCCCGAAATTATCACGGAAAAGGTTCTTGTGGCCGCCGCTGACATTGGTCTCGGGGGCCGAGTCTCGGGCGGGACGCTCAAATGGCAGGAATGGCCCAAGACGGCAATTTCGTCGCGTTACATAACGAACAAGCAGCGTCCGAACGCCCTTACCAAATTCACCGGAGCAACCGCCCGTGCGACGATCGTCGCTGGCGAACCCATTCTGGACGGCAAACTGGTTAAGGCCGGCGACGGTGGCTTCATGGCGGCCATTCTGCCCTCGGGAATGCGCGCGATCAGCGTGAAGATCTCGCCGGAGACCGGCGCCGGCGGCTTTATTCTCCCTAACGACAGGGTAGACGTAATTGTCACCCGGCGTGAGCGCCACCGCGGTTCCGGCGGTGATGTCCATGTTTCCGAGACCGTTTTGACAGATGTGCGCGTGCTCGCCATCGACCAGGCGCTTAACGGCGAAAAGAACAAGAAGGACGGTCAGGTCGCATTAGGCAAGACAGCGACGCTCGCCTTGCGTGCGGCGCAGGCCGAGCGGCTCGCACTTGCAGAAGCACGAGGCGACATTTCCCTGGCACTGCGCAGCATGGCCGATGCCGGCGCGCGCAAGACCGATGATGATTTGGAAGATTTCAGGAAAGCGGGAACCGTCACCATCGTCAGGTATGGCGTGTCCTCTCAGGTTTCAGCGAAGAAATAGGTGGCGGTATGATGTTGAACCAGCCCGGAACGCGCTTTGGCGCTCACAGTCTGAAGTCGCTGGCTATTGCCTTCATGGCGTGCTTTGCGCTGACGGCAGGCCTGTCTGCAACCGCCACGGCACCGGCAGTCGCTGCAGACGTCAATCTCTACATCGACGACATCGGCTCCAAGCGATACGTAAAGCTTGGCCTTGGCAAGTCCATGATTGTCCGTCTTCCGCGAGCGGCACGCGATGTCCTGGTTTCCGATCCAGAGAAAGTTGACGCGGTCACGCGGACGTCGAGGACGACCTACCTGATTGGCAAAAAGGTGGGCCAGACCAACGCATTCTTTTTCGATTCAAAGGGCCGCGAGATCCTGAACCTGGAAATTCAGGTTGAGCGGGATCTGGCAATCCTCAAGCGGATGCTGCGCAGGATTATTCCGGGCAACGGTATCAAGCTGGAAGCCGTGAACGACAACGTCATCCTTACAGGCACCGTCTCAAGCGCATCGCAGTCCAAGCGGGCAGCGGATATAGCGGCGAAGTTCGCCGGCAAGCCTGAACAGGTTCTCAACATGATCAGCATCGCCGGCAAGGAGCAGGTCTCCCTCAAGGTATCTGTGGTTGAAATGCAGCGCACTGTGCTGAAACAGTTGGGCGTCGATCTTACTGCCCAGTTCGATATCAGCCGGACGGTGCTCAATCTGGCGACTGTTAATCCCTTCACGCTGAGTTCGACAGGCGCTCTCAGCGCGACATCTTTCGCTGGGAGCTACTCTTCGGGCGGGACCAGTGTCGCCTCGACCGTCCGTGCCATGGAGCGCAACGGACTTCTCCGGACGCTCGCCGAGCCAACGCTTACCGCTGTTTCCGGCGAGTCTGCGAAGTTCTTGGCCGGTGGTGAATTCCCGGTACCGGTCGGCGGTGACGATGATGGCATTACAATCGAGTACAAGCCGTTCGGTGTGGGACTCGGGTTTACGCCGGTCGTTCTGTCCGAGGGGCGGATCAGCCTCAAGGTTTCGACTGAGGTCAGTGAACTGTCGACGGACAACGCCTTGCAGCTGACATCGAACAGCACCAACGCTTCCCTGACAATTCCGTCTCTCGTAACGCGCCGGGCGGAGACAGTGGTTGAAATGCCAAGCGGCGGATCACTGGTCATGGCGGGTCTCATCAAGGACCGCGCGAAGCAGGAACTGAATGGTGTTCCGGGTGTTAAGGACCTGCCGATCCTGGGTGCCTTGTTCAGAAGCCGCGATTTCGAGCGCGATGAAACCGAACTTGTGGTGATCGTCACGCCTTACATCGTGAAGCCGGTGGCACGGAACAAGCTTACCCGGCCGGATCAGGGGCTCAATCTCGCCCATGACGTCGGGACGGCCCTTTTTGGTCGCCTGAACAAGGTCTATGGAGCATCGGGCCGCCCGCTTCCTAAGGGCACCTATCACGGCAGTTATGGATTCATTGTTGAGTAGTTGGGTGGGGAGTTGAGTGACATGAGTAAGTGCGACTTGAGTGGGGCGCGGCCCATGGACAAACCCGCCCTGCGAGACGCGGCTGTGTACCGCCAAGTCTTGCGTGCCACAGCAATCGCAACCGTGGCCGGTGTGTCTTTGGCAGGGTGCATGACCTACACCCATCCTGACGACAAATACAGCTATGCCACGACGGTCGAGGATCGTTTTCCGATCAAGGTTGCTGAAGGGTCGGCACGCCTTGACATAAATGTGGCCGGCCGAAACGACAGGCTGTCGGCTGATGACCGGCTGCGCGTGTCGCAGTTCGCCCGTGAATTTCAGGCCGAAGGCAATGGCCATCTCGTCGTCGCGCGTCCGGTCGGTGGCGGCCGTGATGTCGTCGCCGCCGGCAAGGTAGCCCGGATCCAGCGCGTTCTTCACAATTCCGGCTTGCCGGGCAGCGCAGTCAACTATCGCGTCTACAAGCCGCGCCCGGGGCAGAAGCATGCGTCAGTGATCCTGACCTATTCACGCTATCAGGCCTCGGTTCGGCAGTGCGGAGACTGGTCCGAGAACCTCGCTATTACCTACGCCAACCAGCAGCATCCGAATTTCGGCTGCGCCACGCAGCGGAATCTCGCCGCCATGATCGACAATCCGCGCGATCTCGTCGCCCCCCGGACGATGGATCCGGCAGACGCAGCTCGGCGTGATGTCGTCATAGAGGCGTACCGCAAGGGCGAGACCACCGGCAGCGAAAGGTCGGCTGATGAAAGCGGCAAGGTCAGTGAGCAGTCACAAGGTGAGTAAGGGAGCAAGACGATGAGCGAAGCTGCCTATCAGGTTGAAGAGCCGGCTTTCCACGCGGATCCGGTCCCGGAAGTCGTAACGGTTCCGAGAATTTCCATCCATGGATTTTTCGAGACGCCCGAATCGGCACAGACCTTCCAGCAATCCGCCGTAGACCGGCGGCTGTCGAAAGCGCACGTCAGCATTCAGATGGGAGGGATTCCGGCTGCAGCCGATTTCTTCCGGAGTGCCCCCACGCCAAATCTTCTGGTGGTGGAAACCCGGGCGAACCGGGACGGTGTACTGGCCCATCTCGGCCAACTCGCAGAGGTTTGCGACAGCGGAACCAAGGTCATCGTCATCGGCCACCTGAACGATGTCATTCTTTATCGTGAGTTGGTCAGCCAGGGCGTTAGCGAATATGTGGTCGCTCCCATAAATCAGCTGCAGATCATTCAAACGATCGCGAGCCTTTACAATGACCCGGAAGCTTCGCCGGTCGGCCGCGTCGTTGCATTCGTCGGCGCTAAAGGCGGTTCCGGATCCAGCACCATCGCGCACAATCTGGCGTGGTCAATCTCCAACGGCCTGAACGAAGACGTGATCGTCGCTGACATGGACCTTCCGTTCGGCACGGCCGGGCTGAATTTCAATCAGGATCCCCTACAGGGAATTGCCGAAGCACTGACGTCGCCGGACCGCCTTGACGAAGTCTTTCTGGATCGTCTGCTGACGAAATGCACCGACCATCTCAGCCTGTTTGCAGCGCCGGCGGTAATCGACCGCGAGTTCGAGTGGGAGGATGCGTCACTGGACGCGGTCATCGACACTGTACGCCGGCAGGTGCCCTGCTTCGTGCTCGACATCCCTCATATCTGGACGCCTTGGGCCAAACAGACGCTCATCGCCGCCGACGAGATTGTCATTACCGCCGAGCCGGAACTGGCCAATCTGCGCAATTGCAAAAACCTGGTCGATCTTCTGACGGCGACACGGAACAACGACCACAAACCGCACCTGGTCCTCAACAAGGTCGGCATTCCCAAGCGGCCGGAAATAAGTCCGGAAGATTTTGCCGGCGCGGTCGACCTGGATCCGAGCCTGCTGATCCCCTACGAGCCGCAGCTGTTCGGCACTGCCGCCAACAACGGTCAGATGATCGAGGAAACCGAAAAGAGTGCGAAGATCAGTGTCGGTTTTGATGAACTCGCGCGGAGCATAACCGGTCGCGCCGAAGCGCCGAAGCCGCGTAAGTCGCTTCTGGGTCCCCTTTTAGGCCGGTTCTCGAAAAAGGGGGATGACAGCTGATGTTTGGGAAGCGCAACGGCGCTGGCGGCGCTCCTCCCAGCGCGCCGACGCCGCCACCGGAGCCGGCGGTAGAGGCTCCGGCTCAACCGGCAGTCACTGTAGAGCATGAAGTTCCGGATCTGCCGCCCATTCAACCGGCGCCGGCGGGAATGGAGCCGTCCGAGCCGCCACCTCCAGATCCGCCGGTTGCTCAATCGCCGCCGCCGCCTGAGCAACCTGCCGCCGCGCCGCCTGCCATGGAACATGCCGGTCCTGTGCGCTCGGAAGAGTATTACGCGGTCAAAACGACGATTTTCAATGCGCTGATCGATACAATCGACCTGACGCAGCTTGCCCAGCTTGATCGGGAAGCGGCCCGCGACGAAATCCGGGACATCGTCAACGAAATCATCGCCATCAAGGACGTGGTGATGAGCATCGCCGAGCAGGAAGAACTGCTCGAGGACATCTGCAACGATGTCCTGGGTTACGGCCCTCTCGAACCTCTGCTGGCTCGCGACGACATTGCCGACATCATGGTCAACGGCGCCGCCCGCACCTTTATCGAGGTCGAAGGAAAGGTGCGCGAGACCGGTGTCCGGTTCCGCGACAACAATCAGCTGATGAACATCTGTCAACGGATTGTGAGTCAGGTCGGCCGCCGGGTCGACGAGTCCAGTCCCATATGCGACGCGCGCTTGCCAGACGGCAGTCGTGTCAACGTGATCGCGCCGCCGCTGGCCATCGACGGTCCGACCCTGACAATTCGTAAGTTCAAGAAAGACAAGCTGACAATGGAAAAGCTGGTCAGCTTCGGGTCCATCACGCCGGCCGGTGCCCAAATTCTGGGCATCATCGGCAAGTGCCGCTGTAACGTACTGATTTCCGGCGGTACCGGTTCCGGCAAGACCACGCTTCTGAACTGTCTGACAGGTTTCATCGAACATGATGAGCGCGTGATCACCGCCGAGGACTCAGCCGAGCTGCAGCTTCAGCAACCGCACGTCGTTCGCTTGGAAACGCGCCCGCCCAATCTCGAGGGCGAAGGCGAAATCACAATGCGCGATCTGGTCCGCAACTGTCTTCGTATGCGTCCGGAACGTATCATCGTCGGCGAGGTCCGCGGACCGGAAGCCTTTGACCTTCTGCAGGCGATGAACACCGGCCACGACGGTTCCATGGGCACACTCCATGCCAACAGCCCGCGCGAATGTCTGAGCCGTCTGGAGAGCATGATTACGATGGGCGGCTTTGGACTGCCGTCAAAAACCATTCGCGACATGATCGTCGGTTCGGTGGACGTGATCATTCAGGCAGCCCGTCTGCGCGATGGCTCCCGGCGGATCACGCATGTCACGGAGGTGCTGGGCACGGAGGGTGACGTAATCACGACTCAGGACCTGTTTGTCTATGACATCACGGGTGAGGATAAATCCGGCAAGGTTATCGGTCACCATCGTTCTACCGGTATTGCCCGGCCGAAGTTCTGGGAACGGGCCCGGTACTTCAATGAAGAAGTCAATTTGGCAAATGCTCTGGAATCTGCCGAGGTCGCCACTGAAGAGGCGATGGACACTGTGTAAGGATTGACCACTGTGTTTTCCCCCACAATGAGTTTGATTGCGGTCGTGTTCATGGCGACTCTGGCTATTGTCGGGGCTGCGGTCGCTCTGTTTTTCCCGCAGCTCGCCAATAAGTCCAAGACCAGCAAGCGGATTGCCAACGTTTCGCAGAAAAAGGGAAAAGCCAAGGGTCGTGGCGGTCAGAAAGGCGACAACGTCAATCAGCAGCAGCGCCGCAAGCAGATCCAGGACACGATGCAGCAGCTCGAAGAGCGCCAGAAAGCATCACGAAAGCGCGTTCCGATCCGCACGCGTATCAGTCAGGCCGGTCTCTCAATGTCGATGACGGCATACTGGATCATTAGCCTTGTGTCCGGTCTGATCTTGGGTGGCGTCGTTTATGCAGCCGCGTCGGCGGCATACCTCGGCCTGGCCGGGTTTTTTGTCGGCTTCTTCGGATTGCCGCGCTGGACGCTGCACAAATTGTGTCAGCGCCGCCAGAACGCGTTTCTGACCGAATTCCCGAACGCCATTGACATCATTGTGCGCGGCATCAAGTCGGGCCTTCCGGTCAATGATTGCCTGCGCATTATCTCAACCGAGATCGTGGAGCCTGTCGGGCCGGAATTCGCGGAACTGGTCGAAGCGCAGAAAATGGGTGTCCCGCTCGAGCAGGCCATGGAACGCATGTTCGAGCGCATGCCGCTGGCCGAGGTGAACTTCCTTTCGATTGTCATTTCAATTCAGCAGAAAAGCGGCGGTAACCTGGCCGAGGCCCTGGGAAATCTGTCCCGTGTCCTGCGTGACCGCAAGAAAATGAAGGGCAAGATCATCGCTCTCAGTCAGGAAGCCAAGGCCTCTGCCGGCATTCTTGCCTTGATGCCGCCTCTCGCGATGGGGGGCATGTACATGATCAATCCGGACTACATGTCGCTGATGTGGACCACCACGACAGGTCAGGGCCTTCTGGTCATGTCGGTGATCTGGATGATTATCGGCGTGCTCGTTATGAAAAAAATGATCAACTTCGACTTCTGAGTGGCAACTGAGTGATGCTCGAACTTCTTAGCGATCCACAATTCATGGTCACGGTCCTGGTCGGGATTGCGGTATTTGCGACCATAATCACGTTCACGATGCCGTATCTGGAAGCGGACAGGCTTGATGCGCGGATCAAATACGTCGCAACAGAGCGGGCGGCCCTAAGGGCGCAGCAGCGCGAACGCCTGGGCCAGGAGAAGGGCGCCGGCTCGCTACGTGAACAGCAGGGCGGGTTCATTCAGGATGTTGTCAAGCAGCTGAACCTGCGCAAGCTGCTCGAGACCGGACAGACCCGGGATAAACTCCGGATGGCTGGTCTGCGTCGCGAAGCGCACGTCATGACCTACCTGTTCTTCAGGGCGATCCTGCCCTTCGTCATGTTCGGTGTCAGTTTCATCTATATCAAGCTGCTGGGCGGTTTTGGTCTTGCCACGCCGGCGATCCTCCTCGTCTCACTCGTTTTGGGATATATCGGCTTCTATTTGCCGAACCTGTTCGTCACGAACCTGATTACGCGCCGGCAGGTGTCCATCAGGCTCGCATTCTCCGATGCGCTGGACTTGCTGCTCATCTGCGTCGAGTCCGGCATGTCGATCGAGGCCGCCATCGCGCGCGTCGCAGAGGAGGTCGGCAGTCAGTCGATCCCGCTTGCTGAAGAGTTGACTCTCACCGCAGCCGAATTGTCCTATCTCCAGGAACGGCGGACGGCTTTTGAGAATATCGGCAAGCGGACCGGTCTGCCGATCGTGAAGGCGGTCGCGACAAGTCTTATTCAGGCCGAGCGATACGGTACTCCGGTGGGCACGGCCCTGCGCGTAATGGCCCAGGAGAATCGGGACAACCGGATGACCGAGGCAGAGAAGAAGGCTGCAGGGCTCCCGCCGAAGCTGACAGTCCCGATGATTGCCTTTTTCCTCCCGGTCCTGTTCGTGATTATTCTCGGACCGGCGGTGATGCAGTTCGGTGAAAGCCAGTTGTTTAATAAGTAGAGCAAGAGCCGCTACGTGTTGGATCCGAGGCCGCCTGGCCTCAGGCACATCTGGCGGCTGTAATGCGGGAACGCGATCCGTTGGCATCGGCGCGCGCCAAGGGCGGCCGGTGGGTTCAGCACATCAAGTGCATTTCATCTCAGAAGCCGGAGCGGCTCTCTGCCCTTCGAGGCCTTCGCACCAACACGGCACGTCTTCCGCACCATCGCGAATGAAGGTGGCGAGATCCGCCGCATGAGCAGGAAGCCAGCGGCCGAAGCGGCCTCGGTGAATTCCAGTTTCAGGTTTTTGGGGAAACCCCGCCGGCTCTTAGCCGTGCGTCCGCGGTTTCTTTTTCTTGCCCTGCTTTTTGATCAGGTCCCAGGTGTTGCTCTGCGAGAGCATATTGCGGAGATATTGCATGTTGGACGCCACGAGGTTCGGTGGCAGATCCGTGCTCGCAAGCTTCTCGGCCTCTGAAAAGCGGCCCTGCAACCCTGTAACGAGCGCAAGGTTCTGCCGGACTTTCGTATTCTTCGGGGCTTTCGCAAGGGCTGTTTTCAGCGTCTTTTCGGCCTCCTTCAGATTGCCGCTAAGGGCATAGGACATGCCGAGATTGTTCATGATTGAAGCCCTCTTCGGATTCAGCTTGAGGGCGTACTGGTAGAATTTCTGAGCGCTCTTGTGATGGCCCATGCGGTCGAGCACGGTGCCGTGAATCGAATACAGCCGCCAGTCCGTTTTTCCGGATCCCTGGGCCTGCTTGAGAACCTGACTGGCCTCGGCAAGCCGGTTCATGCCGGCCAGTTGTTTGCCATAGGCGATCGCGATCTGCGTATTCTTGGGGTTCTTGGCCTGGGTCTGCTGCAGGACGCTCAGGGCGTGCCCGTGCGAGCCGATCGCTTGCAGTTGCTTGGCGTACCGAATGGCCACGGGCACGTTGGAGGGGTCCTTTTCCCAGCGCTTCGCGGCTTTCTGAGTTCCGCGGAGCGAGGCCTGTGTGCCGAGGCTTCCGGTAACATCCGGACTTCCCGACCCGAATAGGGAATTTTGCCGTGGCTGCGTGGTCTGGCAGGCGCTCAACGCGAATCCCGCGATCACGAGCAGCGATACAGGTCCCAACCGAAATTTGGGCGTGGTACGCCTCACTCCACTCACAGACATTTTGTGTGCTCCTCGAACACATTTACGAACGCACAGAGATCATGGAGCGAATTGCCCCCAAACCCTCGGCCATAATGGCGGCAACCGGTCAACAAAGATTTAACCATGACATTGAAATGCCCGAATTCCTCTCGCCCGGGTGATGCGATGTCACGTTGATTTGCGACCGCGCCTACCTATACTGCGCCCATGGCAAATGGCGGTCCCGATGGAAATCACAAGAAGCGGCCCAGGTTGGGTCGAACCGGGGCGGCTAACCTTGCGCGGGTGCGACGCACGGTCCTGCGAAACCGGCAACTGATTCCCCGTTATCTGCTTGTGGTCGGCGGGATACTCGGCGCCGTGGCCGCTTATCTATTTGCACAGGGGCCGTCGATCACGCCGGAGTCGGAAGCCGAGGCCAGGTTCTTCCAGATCAGCACCGCTTCGCCGGGTGGCACCTATTTCCCCATCGGCAAGACGCTGGCGTCGATTATCAGTCAGCCGCCGGGCGCGGAACCCTGTCAGGACGGCGGCCCGTGCGGTGTACCGGGACTTATTGCCGTCGCCAAGGCGTCCCGCGGCTCGATTGCCAACGTGCGCAATGTGAACTCCGGAAAAGTCGATTCCGCCCTTGCACAGGCCGACGTTGTCGCCTGGGCCTATGGCGGCGAACGCATGTTTGACCGCGAAGGTTTTGCAATCAATCTGCGCGCGATCGCGAGCCTGTACCCCGAAGCGGTTCAATTGGTTGCGACCAAGGGATCCGGCATCGAAAAAGTCGACGACCTGCGCGGCAAGCGGATATCGGTTGGCCGTCAGGGTTCGGGAACCCGCGCTGACGCCTTGTTGATTCTCAAGGCTTACGACATCGAGCAGACCGATGTAACGATCGTCGAGGTTGATGCCCTCGAAGCATCCGACATGATCCTGAGGGGAGCGCTGGATGCGTTTTTCATCATAGCCGGAACGCCGTCACTTGCGGTTTCGGATCTGATGGAAAGAGGCGATGTTCGACTTGTTCCGATCGATGGACCATCCTCGGAAAAACTCATGTCCGAGAATGGATTCTTTGTCCGTCATATAATCGGACCGGGCACTTACCCGGAGACGGACGGCGTGAACACCGTCTCGGTTCGCGCTCTATGGGTAACGCATGCGGGCGTCAGCAAGAAGCTCGTGCGAAAAATGACGCATGCGCTGTGGAGCGAGGACAATCGCGTCGCGCTTGACCGGGGTCATCCCAAGGCGGTTGAGATTCAGTTGAGTACGGCCCTGAAGGGCATACCGATACCCCTGCACAGGGGCGCCCGTGCGGCTTACCGCGAGTTGAAAGTCACCCTGCCGGATTGATGCCCCGACGTCAGCAGCGTTCCGCCAGCTCCTGTCTGGCGCTCTCGAACCAGGCCATCACGCTCGGGTGTGCGAGAATCGCGTCGCGATAGTCGGCGGCCGTGCCGTCGTCGCCGAAGTCTTCAAGCAAAATGCCGTAGGTCATGAAGCGGCTTGCTACAGGCGCAAACATGGCGTCGACGATGCCGAACGGCCCCAGAAGGTATGGTCCATCTCCTGCCGCGGCTCTGCATGTTCGCCAGATGTCGACGATGCGGCGGATGTCCTGGTCAAGGTTTTCGTCGACGGCAGGGCAGTCAAGGGTGCTGCAGCAGTCCATCGGCAGCGCTTCCCGCAGGTTCGGAAAACCGGAGTGCATCTCTGCCGCCGCCGCTCTCGCTAGTGCGCGCTGTCCGCGGTCTGCCGGCCAGAGTGCGCGGCCGGGCACCATTTCGTTCACGAACTCGGCGATCGCGAACGAGTCCCAGATCAGTCCCTCGCTCCACTTCAGTGCCGGTACCTTGCCTGACGGCGAATGCGCAAGGATGTTCTCTCGCCTGCCGGGTTCGCGAAGCCGGACGTTGATCTCGTCGAACGGGATGCCCGCGTGGTGCAGCAGAAGCCACGGACGCATGCTCCACGAAGAATAGTTCTTGTCGCCGATAATGAGAGTGAGAGTCTTGTCGGTCATGGGTCATGCATCACTGAGAATCTGGAGGCCGAGGTTATATGCCGATTGCGGTCCAATTTGCACCACATTAAGTTCGGCGGCGACAGACCGGGAGAATCTGCACAGGGGCGCTGCAAATGAAAACGTCTAAGACCACAGGGAAAAACCAGCTGTCGGATGTTGTCGGGATCCGATTTGTCAGGCCCGAAACACTGGAAGATTCCCTCTCCCGGCTTAACCCGGTGCAGCGAGCCTGGGCTGAAGCCAATGGATTTGATGCGTCAGCCGGAAAGATCCAGACAATCCCGGACGACAATGGTCGGCTTGCCTGCGTCCTATTCGGCATCGGCAGGGCGTCTTCGACTCACGCTGACCGTCTCGCTGCGGGAAAGCTGCCGACCGTGCTGCCGGAAGGAGCCTATGAATTCTCCGATACGATCGAAGACCCGGAAACGGCGACGCTGGCATGGCATCTGGGCGCTTACCGCTACGACCGCTACCGCCAGAAGAAACAGAGTGAACGGGTATTGAGAATCCCGGAGGGCGTTGACGGCGCTCACATTGGCCGGATCAAGGACGGGGTCTATCTCGCGCGCGACCTCGTCAACACGCCGTCCAATGACATGGGGCCGGATGAACTGGAAAAGGCTGCCCGAAAGCTTGCCCAGGCGAACAAGGCCAAGGTTCAGGTGATAAAGGGCGACGCGCTCTTGACGAAGAATTTCCCTATGATCCACGCGGTCGGACGCGCAAGCACCCGCGCTCCGCGGCTGATTGACATGACCTGGGGGCGCAATGGCGACCCGCGGGTCACCCTCGTGGGCAAGGGCGTGTGCTTCGACACCGGCGGGCTCAACATCAAGCCGGGCGGTTCGATGGCTCTGATGAAGAAGGACATGGGTGGTGCGGCCAACGTTCTTGGCCTCGCTTCGATGATCATGTCGGCCAAGCTCCGCGTCCGGCTGAGGGTTCTGATTCCAGCCGTCGAGAACAGCATTTCCGGCTCGGCTTTTCGTCCCGGAGACGTGTTGGCGAGCCGAAAGGGACTGACCGTCGAGATCGGCAACACCGATGCCGAAGGGCGCCTTGTTCTCGCCGACGCACTGACGCTTGCTGACGAGGAAGATCCGGAACTGGTCGTCGATATGGCGACGCTGACCGGCGCGGCGCGCGTCGCCCTCGGCCCGGATCTGCCGCCGTTCTACACGGACGATGAGAACCTCGCAGCGGATCTGGCGGCAAAGGCGGATGAGGTTTGCGATCCGGTGTGGCGCATGCCGTTCTGGAATCCCTACGACGGTATGCTTGACAGCAAGATCGCCGACATCAACCACATCTCTGAAGGCGGAATGGCCGGTTCGATCACGGCCGCTCTGTTCTTGCGGCGGTTCGTCGCCACAGCCCGCTCATACGTGCATTTCGATATCTTCGCTTGGTCTCCGCGAGCGCGGCCCGGCAAGCCCTATGGTGGAGAAGCACAGGGTATCCGGGCCTTGTATGCCCTCATAGCTCACAGATACCGAACCTGATGCACTCCGCTTGCGCCCCGGCGTCGATCCGCTAAAATAAAACGGTTCCGTAACGAAATTTATTCGATGGGGACTGGGGATTGGGCATGGGCGTGGACCTGACCACGGCACAGGCTTTGCAGCTTTGGCACGACGTGTCTCTCGGACTTGTTCGGGACGATCATCCTGATCTGACCAGCCGTCAGATGACGATCCTGCTTACGGTCTATCTGGAGGCGCCGCCACATACCGTGCGGGGACTCGCCGCCAAACTGAATGTGTCGAAGCCCGTCATCACGCGGGCTCTGGATGCCATGGGTCAGCAGGATCTGGTGAACCGGCGCCGCGACGAGAAGGACCGCAGGAATGTCCTTGTTCAGCGCACGGTAACCGGTTCATTGTATCTCGAAAGTCTGTCGGAACTGGTCCGTCGTCGCGCAGCGGAGTTGTCATTTTGAACGATCGCCCTGATCCCCGCCTGTTTCCGTATCGCCAGGATCTGGCGGCACGCGGGCTTGAGGATGTCGTGTCGGCGTCCCGGTATGTGGACGGGGTATTGCGGCAGGTCGCCGACGTGGCGGCGCCTGTGATGAAGTCGCCGTCTCATGACGCGCGCCTCGAAACCGAAGCGCTCTTCGGCGAAACCGTGACGGTTTACGAGACCGTTGACGGCTGGTCCTGGGGACAGGTCGGCACGGACAATTATGTTGGCTATCTGCCCGAGCAGGCCCTTGCGCCCGTCGCCTGGCAACAGTCTCATTTTGTCTGCGTGCCGCGCACGTACATCTTCCCGGAGCCGGACATCAAGTCGGGACCGCCCCGGTTGATCAGCCTGATGGCGCAAGTCGGCGTTGAATCGGAAAGTGACGGTTTCTCGAAGCTTGCGGGCAGCGGCGGCTATGTGTGTTCCAAGCATCTGGCAACGATGGATGAACACCAAGAGGACTTTGTCCGCGTTGCGGAAGACCTGATCGGCACGCCCTATCTCTGGGGCGGTCGCCAGACGCTCGGCTTCGACTGCTCCGCACTGGTCCAGTTGTCGCTCGCCGCTTGCGGCGTGGACTGCCCCCGCGACAGTGACATGCAGGAAGCGGCACTTGGAACGGCCCTGGACACGACAAGGCCCGAGAACCTGCAGCGCGGCGACCTCGTGTTCTGGAAAGGGCATGTCGCAATCATGATCGACGCGGTCCGGATGATCCACTGCAACGCCCACCATATGCGGGTCTTCATCGAGGATGTTCGCGAAGCTGTCGACCGCATTGCCGCCACGGGCAGCCCCGTTACGTCGATCCGGAGACTTTAGCCAAGCGTTCGAATGCGTATGACCCTAATCCCGTTCGAAGGCATCATCGTCTGACAGTCTTTCCTGAAGGATTTCGTTGAGGCTGATATCCGCGCGCTCGGTCAGTGAAACGTAGACGAACGACATCGTTTCCCGCTCCCTCACCATGTCGCCGGGATAGGGCATGTAGACCAGTTCTCGTGAACCGAATGCCGGTGATGCGGTGGCAATCTGCCAATTGGACTCTATGTGTGCGTCGACCAGGCGGAGCGTCAATCCGTCGGAACCCGGACGATGGAAGGGCACACCGGCGATCCGCAGATAGCTCGTCTTGTCCGCGGCTGCGCGAAAGCCGTCGATGAAACCCTCCATCAGCACTTTCAGTTCATCGTCACGGTCGCGGTCTGAGTCTTGATGGACATGAGAATGCAGGTGTCCGGCGCCGTCGTGATTGTGGCCCGGCCCATGATGATGGTGGCCCTCGCCGTTGTGGTTGTGGCTCTTCATGATCTGTTCCTCAAACATCCGGGCCGGCGGGGATTGTCACCGGCTGGTCGATTATGTCCCTGTGCGCGCCCATCTTCCCGTGAGAGACAAGCGTGCCGAGGACGTCGACGATGACACGGGTGGCCAGCAGAGCCGTGATATCGGAACAATCGTAAGGTGGCGAAACCTCGACAACTTCCAGACCGCAAATGCCCTCCTTGGCAACCAGAGAAACCAGTTCCAGTGCCTCTCTCGGCAGGAATCCGCCCGGCTCCGGCCATCCCGTACCGGGCACGAACCCGCAATCGACACTGTCAATGTCGAATGAGATGTAAACCGCATCCGCATCGTGCCATGCCAGTTCAAGCGCGCGGGCAGCGGTCTCCGCCAGGCCGAGTTCCTCGACGTCGCGCATTGTGAAGATATTGGTATTGCGGCGGCGCGCTTCCTCAACCCCCTCCCTCGGCACCTGCCAGCCGCCGATGCCGACCTGCACGAGATTTACCGCCGGGACGTTCGCCAGATCGGTGGCGTGGAACCACGGCGTTGTGTGCATTCGCTCGTCGAGGTCCTTTTCCTGTATGTCGATATGACGGTCGAAATGCACGATGCCGATCCGCTTCGAGGTGCATTGAGCGATCCCGCGAACGCACGGGAACCCGATGGAGTGATCACCGCCAATCATGACCGGCAATGCACCGGATGAAGCGACGTGGCTGACGGCGCGCGTGATCTGATCGAACGTCTTCTCGATATTGGCCGGGATGGTGAAGACGTCGCCGACATCACAGAGCGTCATCTGTTCACGCAAGTCCACGCCCATCTCATAGTTGTAGGGTGTGTAGAGTGCCGAGATCTTGCGAACGCCCTGCGGGCCGAAGCGTGTCCCCGGTCGGTAGGTTGTTCCGCCGTCGAACGGAATTCCGATGATCGCTGCGTCGTACGCACCGACCGCCTGCGCATCTTCCACGTAAGGTGCCTTCAGGAATGTGTTAATGCCGGCATAATGAGGCAGTTCGCCCCGGGCGAATGTCGGGATCGACTTGTCCTCCAGACTGTCGGCACCGGTCAGCCCCATTCGCAATGCCCACTGCTTTTCTTTTTCCCAGGCGGCGGACGGCAGGGTCCCTTCTTTCTCGGCGGCCTTCCAGCCGCGCAACTGCAGCTTGTCGAAGTCGGGATGGTGGCGGCGCTCCGGCGGTGTCCGTGTTACGGCACCGGCAATTCGCAGCGTTCTTGTTGGTTGGCAAAACATTCGATCCGGCATTTCTGTTTCCTCGATTAGGCGGCGGGTCTTGTCGGTTTGAAAATGAGTTCAGGGTCCTGAGCCCCCTCGTTCCGGTCAAGCGGCAGATCGTAGGTGATCGTGGCACCATAGGCATCCGGATCGTCCGGGTCGTTTCTGACTTTGTCGAAAACCAGCAACCGCGTCCCGAGCTTGAAGGCCTCGTGGATGTCATGGGTGACCATGAAAAGGGTCATGTTGCGTTCCTGCCAGAGCTTGATGAGCAACTCATGCATATCGATGCGGATTCCCGGATCGAGCGCGCCGAACGGCTCGTCCAGCAACAGGATCTGCGGCCCCTTGAGCAGGGCTTGCGCAATGGCAAGGCGTTGCTGCATGCCCCCGGAAAGCTGCGGCGGATAGTGATTTCGCGCCTTGGTGAGCCCTATGTGCTCCAGGATCTCATCGACTTCCGCGGCGGCGCGGCGGCGCGCGGCGCCGAACAGGCGACCGGTCCAGGGCGCGGTCTCGAATTCCTGTGCGAGGATAAGGTTCTCGTCCACGCTGAGATGGGGAAACACGGAGTATCGCTGAAACACGATGCCCCTGTCAGGCGTCGGTTCTCCGGGGAGCGGTGCTCCATTCAAAAGAAGTGTACCGGCCGTCGGCCGTTCCTGGGACAGGAGGAGGCGGAGGAAAGTGGACTTGCCGCAACCCGATGCGCCGACAATCGTGCAGAACTCACCCGGGTGTACGGTTATGTTCACCCGCTCCAGGACGCGCATGTTTCCGTAACTCATGCCCAGGTTCCGGGCTTCGATCCGGGCTACGTCGTTCACAGGCTTTGTCCTGAGAGGTGATGCCACCGGAACATGCGGCGCGACAGTAGCAGCAACATGCGGTCGATCAGAAACGCAAGCAGCGTAATCCAGAAGACGTAAGGCAGGATCAGATCCATGGCGAGATAACGGCGAACCAGAAAGATCCGGTAGCCCAGACCGCTTGTCGATGCGATCGCTTCCGCCGAGATGAGGAAGATCCAGGCTGGCACGAGCCCGAGCCGCATTGCCGTGATCAGGCGAGGCAACACCTGGGGCAACACGACACGCAGCGTCATCTGCCAAACCGAGGCGCCGAGCGTCTCCGCCTTGACGATGAGTTCCTTGGGAATTTCCACGACCGCCTGTGCCAGGGACCGGATCATCACTGGTGCGGTTCCGACCACGATCAGCATGACCTTGGACGCTTCGCCCAGGCCGACCATGATGAACAGGATCGGCAGGATCGTAATGGGCGGAATCAGTGAAAGCGACGCAACGAAGGGGGACAGTGCGCTGCGGACATGCGGAATGAAACCGATGGAAAGCCCCAATGCCAGCGTCAGGCCCGTGGAAATCGTCATGCCCGTGCCGAGCCGCCACAGGCTGTCATACGTGTCAGTCCACAGCAGGTAGTTGCCTGTCCTGCGATCCGCCTCAAACGCCATCCTCCAGAACGTCTCCGCCATCGCATCGAGTGACGGCAGCAGTTTGTCTGACGGGTTCTCCAGCCGGCGCAAATGGCTGGCGATTGCGTAACAAATCACCAGAGCCGCAAACGGCAGAGCGCCCAGAAGCAGCCGTTCGCGGAGGTGGAGCTGACGGTTTATGATTCGCATCTGACTGTCTTCAGGGACTGAGTGGGGGCACCACGCGGACGGTCCCCCCACTTTCAGTCGCCGGATCTGCGCCTAGAGTTTGTTGTCGGCAGCCATCTGCATGTACGTCGTATCAAACCGCAGCTTGACGTTTTTCTTGTCGCCGTAGACGGAACCGTCCGGAAACTGCACGCCGACGAAATCCGGTCCCGGTGCGCCCTCGCCGAGTATCCCTTTGGAAAACAGGAATTCGGCAACGAATTTCATCGTCTTCGGCAGTTCCGAAGACTGCGTGAATTCAACGGCTTCGCCCGGCTGGTAGAACATCTGCGTCGTTGCAAGTTGCGCGTCATAGCCGGCGAGATCGGTCCCGGACGCCTTTGCCATCTGCGACCGTGCCGACTTGCCTTCCGGCGTATCGGACGACATCAGTGCGGTCACCTCGAACCATGCGCCGACCAGGGCTTTGCCGAAGTCGGGGTTTTCCGCGAGCGTTTTTGTGTTCACCATCATGACGTCGATGATCTCGCCCGGAATGCCCGAACTGTCGAACACCTTGGTTGCATTGGCGTTTGCCTCGATCTCCGACAGAAGCGGGTTCCACGTGACGACTGACGTGACGTCGGCGGTAGCGTATGCCGCGATCATGTCGGCATCCGATGTGTTGACGACCGTTACGTTTTTCTCGGTAAGACCGACAGAATCGAGTGCTCTCGCCAGCAGGTAATGAGACACCGAGAGCTCAACCAGGTTTACGCGTTGCCCCTTGATGTCGGCGAGCGCCTTCTTGTCTTTCAGGATGATCCCGTCGTTGCCGTTCGAGTAATCTCCGACAATCAGCGCGGTGGTATCAACCCCGCCGCCCGCGGGAATCGATAGTGCGTCCATGTTGGTCATCGAGCACCCGTCGTAGGCGCCGGCGGTGTATTGATTGATGCTCTCGACGTAATCGTTGATCTGCACGATATCGACCGAGATGCCGTACTTGTCGGCCCACTTCTTCATGATACCGGAGTCCTGCAGGTATCCCCACGGCATCCATCCGACATAGATCGACCAGCAGACTTTGAAGTCTTTCTTTGGTGCTGCGAATGCCGGTGACGACGTGACGGTCAGGGCAAGCGCTGCAACAAGGCAGAGCGCGGCTGTGAATTTGCGTATCATGATCACCTCTCTTTGTTTTCTCGCGCATCGGTCGAACGGTTCGACCGGGCTAAAAGGGAGGTTTCTGCGCACACACCGGGAGAAGGTTTGCGCGCAGCAAACCTGTGCAGTGATCTCCCGGGATTTTGTCCCGCCGTGTGGCCGGCGCGGTGGCTGAAGATGGGCCGGCTTGCATCTCTCGGACCAGCATTTCAGGAGTGAAATCGGAACCCTAGATGCGCTGCACAATGCTAACGACGCAATCGCCGTGCCAGATCGACACGGGATTGCAGGCGGAAGATTAAAGCATTGAAATAAGGAATAATTTCCCGAGAAGGTGCAAGGCGATGCGGCGCTTCGGTCGCTTCAAATCGCATTGCGGTGCAAAAAAATGTGCAGAATATCCGTACTGATCAAATTTTCCCCAGTCCGAACCGAATTGGGGAAAACAAGCTCTTTGCCGGCGATCAGGTCGCCACGACACCCTCGGGCGCTGCCTCGATGTCGAATGCAGCGGCAATCAACGCTTTTGTGTAGTCGGTTTCCGGGGCCTCGAAGATCTTTGCGGACGGCCCCTGTTCGACGATCTTGCCATGGCGCATGACGACGACATCATTGGCAAGCGCACGTACGACCTTCAGGTCATGGCTGATGAAGAGATAGGCGAGGTCATGCCGTTCCTGCAGGTCGCGCAGCAGGTCGACGATCTGGGCCTGCACGGACATGTCGAGCGCGCTGGTCGGTTCGTCGAGCATGACGAATTTCGGCTCCAGCACCATGGCGCGTGCGATCGCGATCCGCTGCCGCTGGCCGCCCGAGAACTCGTGGGGGTACCGGTCCTGGACGTCCGGATCGAGACCCACTTCGCTGAGCGCATCGCCGACCCGGTGGCGAAGCTCGTCATCGCCCATCGACTTGTTCTGCACCAGAAGGCCCTCGGCGACAATCTGGTTGATGGACAGACGCGGACTGAGGGAGCCGTAGGGATCCTGGAAAACGATCTGGATCTCCCGCCTGAGGGGACGCATCTGCTTGAAGTTGTACCCGTCGATCTGCTTGCCCATGTAGGCGATCGGTCCCTTGCTCGAGATCAGGCGCAACAGAGCGAGACCGAGCGTGGTCTTGCCGGAGCCGGATTCGCCGACAATGCCGAGCGTCTGACCCGCCCGCAGCTTGACGTCGATCCCGTCGACGGCCTTGACATGGTCCACTGTCCGCCGCATCAGGCCGCGTTTGATCGGGAACCAGACCTTCAGATCATCCGCTTCCATGACGATCGGGGCGGAGTCGTTGGCCTCCGGCGGCGATCCCTTGGGCTCGGCGGCCAGCAGATGCCTGGTGTAGGCGTGCTGAGGTGTATCGAAGACATCCGCGGTTGCGCCCTGCTCGACGATCTTGCCCTGGGTCATGACACAGACCCGCTCGGACACCTTGCGCACGATTCCGAGGTCGTGAGTGATCAGCAGCATGGCCATGCCCATCTCCTGCTGCAGCTCTTTCAGCAGTTTGAGGATCTGTGCCTGGATGGTGACGTCGAGCGCCGTCGTCGGTTCGTCGGCGATGAGGAGGTCAGGCTCGTTTGCGAGCGCCATGGCGATCATGACCCGCTGGCGCTGGCCGCCTGACAGCTGATGCGGGTAGCTGGACAGCCGCTTCTCCGGATCCTGGATGCCGACCTTCGTCAGCAGTTCGATCACCCGGTCCCGGGCCGCCCGGTCACTCAGGCCGCGATGCAGGGTCAGGATTTCGCCGACCTGCTTCTCGATGGTGTGCAGCGGGTTGAGCGACGTCATCGGTTCCTGGAAGATGATCGAGATTTCGTTGCCGCGGATCCGTCGCAAGGTGGATTGATCGGCGCCGAGAAGGCTCTCGCCATTGAACGAGACGACACCGGAAGGATGGCTCGCGGCAGGATAGGGCAGGAGTTGCATTACCGATAAAGCGGTCACGGACTTGCCGGAGCCGGACTCGCCGACGAGGGCGACGGTCTCGCCCTTGTTGATCTCGAACGACACTTTGTCGACGGCAAGGGTTTCGGTTTCGCCTGAGCGGAACAGGACCGACAGGTCCCGGATTTCGAGCAGTTTTTCGCCGGTCACTGGAAGGTCTTCCTGGGGTCGAGTGCGTCGCGGACTGCTTCGCCGATGAAAACCAGCAGCGACAGCATTATGGCGATGGTGAAGAAACCGGAGAGCCCGAGCCATGGCGCCTGCAGGTTGGCCTTGCCCTGGTTGAGCAGTTCGCCGAGCGACGGCGACCCCGGCGGCAGTCCAAAACCGAGAAAGTCGAGCGCGGTCAGGGCCGTGATCGAACCGTTCAGAATGAACGGCATGAAGGTGATGGTCGCGACGACCGCGTTCGGCAGCAGGTGCTTGAACATGATCGCGCGGTTGCCCAGACCGAGCGCGCGTGCGGCGTTGATGTATTCGAAGTTGCGCCCTCGCAGGAACTCGGCCCTGACCACGCCGACCAGCGCGACCCAGGAAAACAGCAGCAGGATCGTAAGCAGGATCCAGAAACTGGGTTGTATGACCGAGGCGATGATGATGAGCAGGAAGAGCGACGGAATGCTGTTCCAGATCTCTATGAAACGCTGGAACAGAAGATCCGTCCAGCCGCCGAAATAACCCTGAATCGCCCCGGCTGTCACGCCGATGATCGAGGACAGTATCGTAAGGGTGAGCCCGAACAGGACGGATATGCGAAAGCCGTAGAGCATCCGCGCAACGACATCGCGGCCCTGGTCGTCAGTGCCCAGCCAGTTCTCGGCAGACGGTGGAGCCGGGGCGGGTACCGGCAGGTTGAGATTGATGGTGTCGTAGGAATACCGGATGGGCGGCCACAGCATCCATCCCTGCTTTTCCTCGATCAGCTCCTGGACGAACGGATCCCGATAGTCTGCTTCGGTTTCGAATTCTCCGCCGAAGGCCGTTTCCGGATAAGCCTTGAAGACCGGGAAGTAATAGCCGCCGTCATATTGAATGATGATCGGTTTGCTGTTGGCGATGAAGTCCGAGCACAGGGAGATGGCGAACAGCACCAGGAAGATCCACAGGCTCCAGTAACCGCGGCGGTTGTTCTTGAAGTTCTGCAGCCGACGCTGGTTGATCGGGGAGAGCCTGCTTTGCCGCTGCTGATCCTGCTTTGGCGCCAGCTCGGCCTCGGGCGGCTGAAACTCGGAGATCTGCCTGACGGGCTGGTCCATCGCCTAGACCTCCCGGCTCTCGAAATCGATCCGCGGATCGATCCAGGTATACGTGAGGTCGCTGATCAGATTGAGGATCAGACCCATCAGTCCGAAGATGTAGAGCGTTGCGAAAACGACCGGGTAGTCCCGGTTGACGATGGATTCGAAACCCAGAAGACCGAGACCGTCGAGCGAGAAGATCTGCTCTATCAGAAGCGAGCCGGCAAAGAATGCCCCGATGAACGCGCCCGGGAATCCGGCGACCACGATGAGCATGGCGTTGCGGAAGACGTGGCCGTAAAGGACCTCACGCTCCGCGAGCCCCTTGGCGCGCGCCGTCATGACGTACTGTTTCTTGATCTCGTCGAGAAACGAGTTTTTCGTCAGCAGAGTCGTTGTCGCGAACGCACCGACCGCCATGGCCGTGATCGGCAGCGTGATGTGCCACAGGTAGTCGAGCACCTGCTTGTACCACGGCAGCTCGTCAAAATTGTCGGACGTCAGGCCCCGCAACGGGAAGATGTCGAAGAAACTGCCGCCGGCGAACAGAATGATGAGAAGCACGGCGAACAGGAATCCGGGAATGGAGTAGCCGATAATGATGACGCTGCTTGTCCAGATATCGAAACGGCTGCCGTCTCTTACCGCCTTCGCAACCCCCAGCGGGATGGATATTCCGTAGGAAATGAGCGTCATCCACAGTCCGAGCGTTATCGAGACCGGCAGCTTCTCCTTGATCAGTTCGATGACGCTGACGTCTCTGAAGTAACTCTCTCCGAAATCGAACGACAGGTAGTCCTTCAGCATTATGAAGAACCGTTCGTGCGCCGGCTTGTCGAAGCCGAACTGCTGCTCCAGCTTCTTGATGAATTCGGGGTCGAGGCCCTGCGCGCCGCGATACTTCGACGAGACGCCGGCGTCCGGGGCGTTGGTGACATCGCCGGCGGTGCCCGAAAAATCGCTGGCCTGTCCGCCGCCGATCCTTGCCGTTGCGCCGACATCCGAACCCGTAAGCTGAGCGATAACACGCTCCACCGGCCCGCCGGGCGCGAACTGGATGATCACGAAGCTCAGAAGAAGCATGCCGAAGATCGTCGGGATCATCAGCAGGAGTCGGCGCAGGATATAGGCGGCCATCGGGTCGAATCACCTCATTGGCATCATTGCTGTTTGAGCTTGGCAGCCTTTTCGGCGTCATACCACCAAGTGTCGATTATACCCCGATTATAGGTCGGCTTTATCGTTGGGCGGGCAAATTTGTCCCAATAGGCGATCGTGTGTTTTGCCTTGTACCACTGCGGGATCCAGTAATGTCCCGCCCGCATTACTCGATCGAGCGCGCGCGTCGCCGTGACCATCTCCTGCCGCGTCTTGGCGCCGATGACTTTTTCGATCATGGCGTCGATAATCGGGTTCTTAATGCCCGGAAGATTCTGGCTCCCGACAAGATCCGCCGCAGCCGAGCCCCAGTAGATCCGAAGCTCGGGTCCCGGCGTGTTGCGCAGGACGTACCGGCGGGTCGTGATATCGAAATCGAATTCCTTGACGCGTTGCTGGAACTGCGCCGGGTCCACCCGGCGGATACTGGCGTTCACCCCCAGGATCTTCAGGTTTTTGACGTAAGGCGCGATAATCCGCTCGAAACTTGGAGAGAAGGTCAGGAACTCGATGTCCAGAACTTCGCCCTTGGCGTTTTTGAGACTGCCGTCCTTCACCGACCAGCCGGCCTGTCTCAGCAGCCGGACCGCCTGCCTCAGGAGCTTCCGGTCCTGACCGGAGCCGTTCGAGACGGGCGGCACGGTAACCTTCTTGAATACGGAGTCCGGAAGCTTGTCCCGGTAGGGCTCGAGCAGGGCCACTTCTTCGGCGGAAGGTGCACCGTTGGCCTTCATGTCGGCGTTTTCAAAAAAGCTCTCGGTTCGCTTGTAGGCGCCGAAGAACAGGTTCTTGTTGGTCCATTCGAAATCGAATGCCATCGCGAGCGCCTGCCGCACGCGGATATCGGCGAACTTGTCCCGGCGCATGTTGACGAAAAATCCCTGTGCACCGGACGGGCTGCCGTCCGGGAGGGTCTCGGTTTTGACCCGGCCCTCCTTGACCGCCGGAAAATTGTACTCGGTGGCCCAGGTCTTGGATGTGAATTCCTCGCGCAGGTCGAATGAGCCTGACTTGAAGGCCTCGAAGCCGGCCGTCCGGTCGCGGAAATACTCGTATCTGAGTTCGTCGAAGTTGTACCGTCCGCGGTTGACCGGAAGGTCTTTCGCCCAGTAATCGTCCCGGCGCTTGTAGGTGATGAAGCTTCCCTGCTTGAAATCTCCCACGATGTAGGGCCCGCTGCCGAGCGGAGGTACGAGCGTTGTTTCGTCGAACGCGTTCTTTTCGTAATAGGCTTTCGACAGAATCGGCAACCCTGCGACCACAAGAGGCAGGTCGCGGGTCTGATCGCCCCTGAACGAATAGCGGACCGTGTGCTTGTCCAGCGCCTCCGCCTTCTCCACATCGCGCAGCGGCAGTGCCAGGGATGGATGTCCCTTCTCCTTGATCAGCGTGAACGAGCTGACGACGTCGTCCGCCGTGACAGGGCTGCCATCCGAAAACCGGGCTTCCGGCCGCAACGTAAATGTCACGCTTGATCGATCCTCCGCCAGTTCGGCGGTCTGGGCAACGAGGCCGTACATGGCGTCCGGTTCGTCGTTTGCGCGCACCATGAGCGTGTCGAACAGAAAGCCGAGCCCCTGAGCCGCGTCACCTTTGAGGATGAATCCGTTGAGGTTGTTGAAGGTCGTGACTCCGCCTGTGCCGATCATCGACAGCTTGCCGCCCTTCGGCGCATCCGGATTGACGTAGTCGAAATGGGCGAAGTCTGCCGGGTATTTCAGATCGCCGAAAGCCGAAAGACCGTGGCGCGGTTCGGCGCTGGCGTTTGCGGCAACGGCCGCTGTGAAAGCCACGGCACATAGTGTGCCGATCAGAGAACGACGGAGCGCCGTCATCACTGCTTGCCCTTTATTGTCTCGGCTTTGGACGGATCGTACCACCAGGTATCTGGATATCCCGTGCCATAGGTCGGTCTCTTGTCCGGAAAACTGAACCGGTTCCATCTGGCGATTCGCACGCCGTTAAAGAACCATTGTGGCACGAGGTAGTGATTCCAGAGCAGAACCCTGTCGAGGGCCCGGGTCGCGGCCACAAGATCGTCGCGGTTCTCGGCGAAAATGATCTTGTCGATCAGCTTGTCGATTGCCGGATTCTTTATGCCGATGAGGTTACGGCTGCCGTTCCGGTCGGCCGACTTCGAACCCCAGTAGTTGCGCTGTTCGTTGCCCGGCGAGAGCGACTGCCCCCAGGTTCCGACGATGATGTCAAAGTCGAACGTCTCCAACCGCCGTTGATACTGGGAGCTGTCAACGGTGCGCACCTTGGTTTCGATTCCAAGACGCTTCAGGCTTTGCGTATAGGGAAGTACGATCCGTTCAAAGAGCGGTGAAACAAGGAGGAATTCAACTTCCATCGCCTCGCCGCTCTCCGTGTTGACGAGCTTGCCGCCCTTGATGGACCAGCCGGCCTCTTCAAGCAGCTTGCGGGCGGTACGCAGATTCTTCCGGACTTCCCTTGTATCGGTGTTGACCGGGTTCGTGTATTCGGTTGTGAAGACTTCCGGCGGCACCTGGTTACGAACGGCTTCGAGCATCTCAAGTTCGCGACCGGTGGGCAGCCCCGTCGCGGCAAGTTCGGAGTTGGCGAAGTAGCTGTTGACCCGGTTGTACTGGCCGAAGAAGAGATTCTTGTTGGCCCATTCGAAATTGAACGCGTGGTTGAAGGCCAGTCGCACCTTCGGATCGGCGAACTTCGCGCGCCTGGTATTGAACGCGAAGGACTGCATCGGCTCTGCGCCCTTGGACGTCAAGACGTCCTTGATGACTTCGCCATTCTTGATTGCCGGGAAATTGTAGGCTGTGGCCCAGTTCTTGGCCGAGCTTTCGACACGCACGTCGAACTGATCCGCCTTGAAAGCCTCGAGCGCGACGGTCGTGTCGCGGAAGTACTCCGCCTGGATCTCATCGAAATTGTTGCGCCCGACATTCACCGGAAGGTCCTTGCCCCAGTAGTCGGGGACGCGCTCGACGGAGATCGACTTGCCGGGCTTCACTTCCTTCACGCGATAGGGACCGCTGCCGAGGGGCGGTTCCAGCGTAGTCGAGAAGAAATCACGTTTCTTCCCGCTCGCATCGGTGCCCTCCCAGTAGTGTTTGGGCATCACGTAAATCTGTCCCGTGATCTGCGGAAGCTCTCGATTGCCTTTTTGATTGAACGTGAACTTGACCTTGTGGTCGCCGATCTTCTCCGCCGTCGTGATATTGGCGTAGTAATAAGCGTAGCGTGGATGACCTTTCTTGAGGGCTTCAAAACTGAAGATGACATCCTCCGGCGTGATCGGTTTGCCGTCGTGCCAACGCGCCTCCGGACGCAGAGTGTAGGTAACGGACGAGTAGTCGTCCGGGTAGGAAACACTCTTTGCGATCAGCCCGTATTCGCTGCTCGGCTCATCCTGTGTCGAGGTCATGAGCGTATCGTAGATATAACCCACCAGACCGGCCGGCTGACCTTTGACGATAAACGGATTGAGACTGTCGAATGACCCGGTGGAACTGAGGCGCAGCTTGCCGCCTTTCGGGGCATTGGGATTGACGTAGTCGAAATGCTTGAAATCCGGGCCGTATTTCAAATCGCCCATGAGCGAAAGGCCGTGTCGTTCTTTCGGCTCTTCCGCGACCGCGCTGCTTGAAACGATAAGAACGGCTGCGAAGGCGGCGATGCCCGATTTCAACATTCGATACATGGTCATCCCTTGCTTGAGTGAGATCCAGACAACGGCATCGACCGTTGGAAACTCCCTATTTTGCGCGAGTTTTGGCGGACTGGATCACGTTTGTCACATGAAACTTTTGTAATTGAACACGCGGCCATCTGTGCGCGCATCAGAATTCACATATGCCGCAGCGCCGGCGACGCAAGTCGCCAGCGCATAAGTATAACGTGATAATGGCAAATTTGGTTGCGCCGCAAACTCAGCTTCGGCCGGCGCCTTCGCTATTGCGCAGCAGGCTGCTCCGCCGGTTCCGTTGCAGGCTGCTCGGTAGACTCCGCTGCGGGCTGATCGGTGGACTCCGCCGCGGGCTGCGCTGCTGAATCCGCTGCTGGTTGCTCGGCTGGTTCCGCCGCTGCTGGTTCCGCCGCCGGTTCCGCTGTGGGTAGTGGGACCGGATTGTCGCTCAGCGAGCGCAGGTAGGCAATCAGGTCGGCGCGTTGTTCCGGCTTCTTGATGCCGGCGAAGGCCATGCTCGTTCCGGGCAGCCACTTCTTCGGTGCGGCCAGGAACCCGTCGAGATTGTCAAATGTCCACTCGCCGCCCTTCTCGGTGATGGCGCTTGAATAGCCAAAGCCGCTCGCAGCCGCTTTCGCTTTGCCCACAATACCGTACAGCGGCGGTCCGACCTTGTTCGCTCCGCCGCTCTCGAACGCGTGGCATGCGCCGCACTTCTTGGCGACTCTCTCGCCCTTTTCAACACTTGCCGACGCGAGAAGCGTCGCCAGCGGAACGGCGTCCACCTTGGCGGTTTCCGTCGCCGGGCCGGCCTCCTCGGCGATCTCAACGGCGTATCCGGGCTTTTCCGGAGCAGGTGCGTAGTAGACCACGCCCGCAAGGTTCTGCAGCCCGAGCACGATCAGCAGGGTGAAAAGAACTGCACCAGCAATCTTGTTGAGTTCGAATGTGTCCATTATGAAAAAGGCTCCGGACCGATCATGTTCGGAAAGTTGTTCCCCTCGCGCGAAGGCAAGAGCCTTTCGCCCGCTATTAGCGCGGAGACTAATTGTTTCTCGGGGGCCATGCAACACGTAGTGACCGGCTGTGCAGTTTTGCCGCGCGGCTGTTAAAACCGGCAAAACGGGGCTGAATCAACGTGACCATCTCTGGCAATCCGATCATCGTCATACCGGCGCGACTTGCCTCAACAAGGTTGCCGGACAAGCCTCTCGCTGACATCGCCGGGGAGCCGATGATAGTGCATGTTTGGCGCCGTGGGATGGAGGCAGGCATCGGCCCGGTGATGGTCGCTGCCGCCGACCGGCCGATACACGATGCGGTCGTTGCTGCGGGTGGTGATGCCATGCTGACGGATCCGGACCTGCCGAGCGGATCCGATCGCACGGCGCAGCTTCTGGAGCGATTCGACCCACACCGCCGGTTCGATGTTGTCGTCTCACTTCAGGGAGACCTGCCGACAATTGATCCGAGTTCCGTTGCCCGCTGCCTCGAGCCGCTTGCCGATCCGGCTGTCGACATTGCAAGCCTGGTGGCGGTCGTGGACGACGCCGAAGAAAAGGCCGATCCCAGCGTCGTCAAGGCGATTGCCGAGTTCGACCCGGGCGAGACGATTGCGCGGGCACACGATTTCAGCAGACTGCTCGCGGAAGATCACAGGGGACCGCATCTGCATCACATCGGCATTTACGCTTATCGGCGCACCGCCCTCGAGGCCTTCGTCCGGCTTCCGCCCAGTCCGCGGGAAAAACTCAACCGGCTTGAGCAATTGCGTGCGCTGGACGCCGGAATGCGCATTGATGTTGCGCGCGTTGACACCGTGCCACTCGGTGTCGATACTCCCGCCGATCTTGAACAGGCCCGCGCCATTCTGACCCGGACCTGACCGATTTTTCGTCTCACAGCAGGCTGATAGTTGGAGGATACAACACGCGTGTCTGAAAATCCGGATAACTGCATCGTCTATCAGGGCGTTGCCGGCGCGAATTCGCATATCGCCTGCCAGCAGGTCTATCCCGAAATGTCGGCAGTACCCTGCAAGACGTTCGAAGACGCCTTCGCGTCGGTGAGCGAGGGGCACGCCGCTCTCGCCATGATCCCTGTCGAGAACACGGTAGCCGGCCGGGTCGCCGACATTCACCACCTGCTGCCGGAATCGGGCCTTCACATTGTGGGTGAGCACTTCGTCCGGGTGCGGCATCAGTTGCTCGCCCCGGAGGCAGCGTCGGTCGAGACGATCGAGCGGGTCTACAGTCATCCGATGGCCCTCGGTCAATGCCGGAAAGTCATTCGCGAACTCGGGCTCGACGCGGTTTCCGCGGCGGACACCGCTGGCGCTGCCCAGGAAGTGGCGGAACGCAATGACCCTAGGGAAGCAGCGATCGCAACGGAGCTCGCCGGGGAGACCTACGGCCTCAAGATGCTGCGCGGCGATGTGGAAGATGCAGAACACAACACCACCCGCTTCCTGATTCTCGCGCGCGAAGACCAGAGGGTCGAACTGAACGAATCAGACGACCGGCTCGTGATCACCACATTTGTCTTCCGCGTGCGCAACGTGCCCGCTGCCCTCTACAAGGCCATGGGCGGCTTCGCCACGAACAGCATCAACATGACGAAGCTTGAGTCCTACCAGTTGGATGGCCGCTTCACGGCGACCCAGTTCTATTCCGATATTGAGGGCCATCTGGACGAGCACCGGGTGCAACTGGCAATGGAGGAACTGGGCTTCTTCACGGATTATCTGAAAGTCCTGGGCGTTTACCGGGCCAGCCCTCTGCGTGCCAATATTCCCGACTGAACCGGGGCTTTCCATGCTGCTTCGTCGCCGGCCGTTCCAGGGGGCAGGCAACCGCATGGAGTTTTGCATCTTCAGTGCAATGATCTGAATCAATGCGTTGCCGCGGCGTCTGTCGGAGAGCATGCTTGAAGAGATGCATCCAGGGGAAGAGGTGCGTCCAGGGAACGCACGGGAGGATCTGAAATGAGCGGAAGCGAGGACGCAACAGCTTATCAGCCGCCGAAAATGCCAAAAGTCAGAGCGCTCGGCACTGACGACGTCATAGCGGCCCTGAAGGCGGGATTGGCGGACTTCGCGCGCGCGCCGCTGTTTGGCCTGTTCTTCGGCGGCGTCTACACGGCGGGCGGCCTGGCAATCCTGGCCATCCTCACCGTATCCGATATTCCATGGATGATCTTTCCATTCGCGATCGGCTTCCCGCTGATCGGGCCGTTCGTTGCCGCAGGTCTTTATGAGGTGAGTCGGAGATTGGCTGCGGGCGATCCGTTGCACTGGCGCTCAGTTCTTCTCCTTATGTTTCGGCAGCGCGAGCGGCAACTGTCCTGGATGGCATTCGTTGTGCTGTTCATATTCTGGATCTGGATTTACCAGGTCCGCCTGTTGCTGGCGCTCTTCCTGGGATTTATCTCTGTTGCCACGATAGGCGAGTTCATCACCATCGTGACAACGACCGAGGACGGGCTGCTGTTCCTGGCGGTTGGGACCTGTGTCGGCGCGGCACTGGCCCTCATCCTCTTCACGTCGACCGTTGTTTCGATTCCGCTGCTTCTCGACCGGGAACTGGACTTCGTCACGGCCATCATCACGAGTTTCAGGGCTGTATTCGCCAGCCCGGTCGTCATGCTTGGTTGGGGACTCGTCGTGACGGCGGCGGCGATCGCCGCGATGCTGCCGGCATTTCTCGGTCTGCTGATCGTGCTCCCCGTTCTCGGGCACACGACCTGGCACCTGTATACGAAGGCTGTCGTCGCCGAGGAGTAAGGGACGTCAGGCCTCGTCTGCGAGAAAGCTGCGGATCAGCTGATAGGCTATCGAGATATCCGGCGGCGTAATGAGCCCGTCCTCGTGCGTCCGGTCGACCATTGCCTGTGCTTCCGCTTCGGTGAACCATCGGCAGTCTTCGAGTTCCTCAAGGTCGACATCCAGATCGCGGCCGAGCGCTTCGCCGAAGAGGCCGATCATCAGGTTGGACGGGAACGGCCACGGCTGACTGGAGTGATAGGTAACGCGTCCGACCCGGACGCCCGATTCCTCGAAGATCTCGCGCCTGGCCGCCTCTTCGATGGACTCTCCGGGCTCGACGAACCCGGCAAGCGCCGAATAGCTGCCCGGCGGAAAATGCCTCTGGCGGCCGAGCAGGATGTCGCGACCGTGATGCACCAGCATGATGGCAACCGGATCGGTGCGCGGAAAATGCTCAGCACCGCAGGTTGGGCACAGACGCTTGTAACCGCCGTCGACCGCCTCCGAAGGGGCGCCGCAGTTGGCGCAGAAGCTGTGGCGTTCGTGCCAGGCGGAGAGTGAACGCGCCTCCGCAAGCATGGAAAGTTCGACCCTGTCGATGAGGCCCTGGACGGCAAGGCTCCGCAGGTCGATGTATTTGCCGCGCCCGTCGAGTTCGCCGGGCGGTGTCTCATCGTCCACGGTCTTCAGCTTGCACGCAAAGTGAGCGGTCCCGTCGGCGCCCGTTCCCAGCAAAATCATTGGAAACTTGTCATCGGCCAGGCGGTCTGCCTCCGCGCCGCTGACCCAGCATACGGCCATGCTGCTGCCGTCTTCGGCAATCGTGATAAGGGGCCGGTCACCCAGGAAGACGGCGACGCGCGTCGCCGGCTTCATCAGGATTTCGCGCAGCCGCGCGGCATCCGGACGGTCTTCGGCGGCCCGGATAAGCGTGTTGCCGGCAAAGGCGTGAACGATGCGGTCGAATGCCATGACAGGAAGATACTTGGAAACGGCAAGCCGGTGAACGGAAGGCGCGCACACTGACATGCGCCGCTTTTCAGCGCAAATACTGTTGGCGGAAATGCTCTGGATGCAATACGGAACTCCGCTGAGAATTATCGTGCCGGACCAATACACCGCTTGCTTTTGTGCCGCTGGCGTCTGATATAGTGCCCTCGGGAGGTTGGCGGCAGACGAGTCTCTCGCCAACCGGGTCAGGTCCGGAAGGAAGCAGCCCTAACGAGTCCGGCACGGGTTGCCTGTCCAGCCTCCCACCCTCGGGTCCAGCGGTCCGTTCGGGCCGAGCCGGGGCAAAAACAGGGGCACACGCGGAACGGAATCTCATGTGAAATGAGTGTCTCCTCGGGTGCACGGGGCAGCTCCCGGACAGGGCGGATCCTTGGCACAGACTGAACATCAGGACAAGACAGCGACGACAGGAGCCGATTCGGAAAACGGCTATCGGGTTCTTGCCCGCAAGTATCGTCCCAGAACATTTGACGATCTGATTGGTCAGGATGCGATGGTCCGGACGCTTTCGAACGCGTTCCAGACCGGCAGGATTGCGCAGGCCTATATGCTCACGGGCGTTCGCGGCGTCGGCAAGACCACGACGGCGCGTCTCATAGCGCGGGCGCTCAACTACACCGGCCCGGGCGGTGAAGACGGACCCAGCATCGCGATGCCTGAGCTCGGTGAGCATTGCGAGTCGATAATGGAGTCGCGTCATGTCGATGTGCTGGAAATGGACGCTGCGTCCAATACCGGTATCGACGACGTACGCGAGATCATCGAGAGCGTCCGCTACCGGCCGGTTTCGGCACGCTACAAGGTTTACATCATCGATGAAGTGCACATGCTGTCGAAAGCGGCCTTCAACGGTCTGCTGAAAACGCTTGAAGAGCCGCCGCCGCACGTGAAGTTCATCTTTGCCACCACGGAAGTGCGCAAGGTCCCGGTCACCGTGCTGTCCAGATGTCAGCGTTTTGACCTCCGGCGGGTCGACTCTTCGGTGCTGATTGAGCATTTCCGCGGCATTGCCGGGAAGGAGAGCGTATCGGTCGAGTCGGAAGCGCTTGCGCAGATCGCGCGTGCTTCGGAAGGATCGGTGCGTGACGGCCTTTCCCTTCTTGATCAGGCAATTGCCCACGGCAGCGGCACGGTCACGGGCGATGAAGTCCGCCTGATGCTGGGCCTGGTCGATCGGGCGCGGGTCATCGACCTGTTCGAACAGGTGATGCGCGGAGACATTGCAGCGGCTCTGGACGGGCTCAAGGAGCAGTACACGGCAGGTGCGGATCCGGCCGTCGTACTGTCCGATATGGCCGAACTGGTGCACTGGGTCACGCGGCTCCGTCTGGTGCCTGATGCCGCGAAGGACCCGACCATGTCGGAAGCCGAAGCGAAACGCGGCGCGGAACTGAGCGAGAGCCTGAGCGTCAGGGTGCTGTCGCGCGCATGGCAGATGCTGTTGAAGGGGATCTCGGAAGTGCAGGGGGCGCCGAATGCGCTTGCCGCTGCCGACATGGTGCTTGTCCGCATCGCCCATGCCGCCGACCTTCCGACCGTCGACGAGGCCATAAAGGCGGCACGGTCGCAGGCGTCTTCGGCGGGGGATGCCGGCACCGCGGTGCAAAGGCCGGAACCAACCGGTTCCACCGCATCTCTGGCGTCGCAACCGGCCAGCCCGGCACCTGGGACAACCGCGCCCGCCGCGACGGGAGAACCGGCCCTGAGAAGTCAGGCACAGACCGTTCAGGCTCCGGCCGTCCAGCCGGATGGCCAGGCGATGAGCACGGGAACCGACATCACCAGTTTCGAGTCCGTGGTTGCACTGGTCGCCTCGAAACGCGACATCCGGCTCAAGACGGCGCTTGAGCGTCATGTCCGGCTGGTTCAGTTCAAGCCGGGCCACATCGACCTGAGGCTCGAAGACGGCGCCTACAGTGGGCTGGCGAATGAGCTTGGGCGCAAGCTCAGTCAGTGGACCGGCGTGCGCTGGGTGATTTCCGTCTCCCGTGAAGACGGCGGCAAGACCATCGCGGAACAGGCGCGTGAAGAGGAACAGCGCCGCAGGAGCGAAGTCGTGTCTGACCCGTTGGTCCAGGCGGTATTGAAGACGTTTCCCGGCGCGGAGATCACGAAGGTTCGTGACCTTGAAGACATGGCTGCCGATGCGGAACTCTCGGCGGGCAATCTTGACGGAACGCCGGATGAAGGCGAACCGGATTATGATCCGGATGAATACGAAAACGATATCTGAGATCCAGGCACGTCCCTCTGCCGGATCATTTTCAGGAGCGCTGTAACGACTATGAAGAACCTCGGGAACCTTATGAAGCAGGCTCAGGAACTGCAGACCAAGATGGCTGACATGCAGGCCGAGCTGGAGTCTCTGGAAATTTCCGGACAGGCCGGCGCAGGGGTGGTGACCGTGACACTGTCCGGCAAGGGCGACATGAAAGCGGTGACGATCGACCCCGGCGTGTTCAAGGGAGACGAGAAGGAGATTCTCGAAGACCTGATCGTCGCGGCTCATGCCGACGCAAAGATGCGGATGGAACAGACCGTTGCCGACAAGATGAGGGAAGTCACCGGTAACCTGCCGATTCCGCCGGGATTCAATCTCGGAATGTAGGGCCGGTTTGTCATGAGCCGACGCATAGCCGGTCCGGAAATCGAACGCCTTATCCAGTTGCTCGCCAAACTGCCCGGTCTGGGCCCGCGTTCGGCGCGCCGCGCGGCACTACATCTGATCAAGCGCAAGGACCAGTTGATGGCGCCATTGAGCATGGCCCTGTCCGAGGCGCTGGAGAATGTGGTCGTGTGCACGAATTGCGGCAATGTCGACAGTTGCGATCCGTGCACGATCTGTGCGGATCTGCGCCGAGACCGCTCGGTCATCTGCGTCGTCGAGGAAGTGGCCGATCTCTGGGCGCTTGAACGCGCCACGGCCATTTCAGGCCAGTATCATGTCATTGGAGGGACGCTCTCCGCGCTGGATGGCATCGGCCCGGACGATCTCAACATCGCGGGGCTCATTGATCGCGCGAGGAGCGAAGAAGTGGCGGAGGTTGTGCTTGCCATGAACGCAACCGTCGACGGTCAGACGACAGCGCATTACATCACTGACCGGCTCGGCGACTGCAATGTAAAGGTTTCCCGTCTGGCGCATGGCGTACCGGTCGGCGGTGAACTTGATTATCTCGACGACGGCACGTTGGCGGCAGCCGTGAAGGCGCGGCGGCCGTTCTGACATGGGACAGGCTTACGTGTTGCTAATGGCAGCGCGGCCGTCCAGCAGGGCTTCGACCGGCACCTGGTCCCGGACCACCACCGACTTGATGACGATATAGCTGAAGTATTTTTCGACACCGATATCGCGCTCCAGCACGTTTTCGATGATTTCCTGGTAATGCGCGACGTTTCGGGCCACGAACTTCAGCAGATAATCGTAACCGCCACTGATGAGATGACACTCCTGCAGGGTCTCGAACTGCCGGATCTCGTTCTCGAACGCGATGAAGTCGTCACGCTTGTGATCCGTCAGTGTGACTTCCGTGAAGACCGTGACGGCGTCGGTAATCTTGGCGAGATTGATATGCGCTCTGTAGCGCTCGATGTAACCGGCCCGCTCCAGGCGCCTGACCCTCTGCAGACATGGGCTCGTCGTCAGGCCGACGGCTTCTGCGAGAGCGACGTTCGTGACGCGGCCGTCGCTCTGCAACTGGGACAGAATGGCGATATCGATCCGGTCGAGTTTCGGCAGGCCCTGCATTTTGATGGCTCGCTGTGTTGATGTCGGTATCGCGGGCGAAAGGGCAGTCAGCCCCGAAGCTCCTCCTGGTGGGCCTTTACGAGATCGGCCATGCTGTTGAACTGGAAATCCACCTTCGGCATCTCGCCCGGATTCATGGTAGCGCCGAATCCTTCCTGGTCATACCGGCGGTAGATCCAGCATGACGCGAGGCCATGCCGGTTTGCCGGGCCGTGGTCGTGGAACATGCTTTCTGCGGTGTGCAGGATGCCGCTTTTCTCCACCCCCAGGCCTTCAAGCTTGTCGAACATGTAATCAAAGTTGCGGTCCGCTGGCTTGTAGGATCCGATATCCTCAGCCGTGTAGATCGCGTCGAACTCGACCTGCAGTTTTTCGTTGCTGGCCGCGAAGCTGGCGTTGTCGACATTCGAGAGAATGACGAGCTTGTAATGCTTCTTGAGGTACTGCAGGGCGCCGGCCGAGTCCGAAAAGGCCGGCCAGTTCTTCACCGAGTTGCCGTAGGCAAGGCACTCGTCCCAGGATGCCGGAACCCCCCATTCCTCGGCGATCCGCCGGTAGACGGTGGCCAGCAGGTCGCTGTAGCGCTTGGCCGGTGTCTGGGCCTGTTGCGAGGATTCGTGACGCGCGTGAATTTCAAGAATCCGGTCGCGCGAAACCTCTGTCCCGATTTTTTCGGCCAGAGGTTTCAGGCCGTCGATCATCCCGGTTTCCCAATCGATCAACGTGCCGTAGCAATCGAACGTAAGCGTTGTGAAGTCGGTGAGTTTCATGGTCGTCGTTCCCTGAGAGCGCATAACTCAGGATATTATGCTGCGAAAATCAAGGGATTTGGTCCCGAAATCGCGCGACCGGCAGCGCATCCGGCCGAATCGCCCCCTCAGACAGCATATTATGCTGAATCTCGACGTGAATGACCTTGTTTCGCTACCGAAACGGTTTGTCAGGCATCCGCAAGGTCGGGATTGGGCATGACGGTCGATTTCACCGTCTTCATCGCCATGGCGTCGTTGATGGCGGCGCCGAGATCCGCCTCGGAGAACGGGTAGAGCGTCTGCATGTCATACCAGGGGTACTTGTCACGCGCCTGGTAGAGCATGTCCACGCCGAGCGGCAGGTCATTCGCCGTGAATGCCCAGGACCCCAGGATCGTGAGGTCCTTGGTGCAGAACCGGTGCCAGTTGGTATCGATCGATCCGGCATCGGTAAACTGGCCCATCTCCACGTAGCAGCCGCCGTCGCGGAGAAACTCGATTCCTTCCGGCCCGGCGCTCGGATGTCCCGAGCAGTCCATCACAAGGTCGGCGCCGAAGCCGCCGACAATGTCGCGCACCCGGGCGATGCGGTCCTCCGGCCGCGCCAGCTCATCGATGTTGACCGTCGCTTCGGCACCGAACGCGCGGGCCAGTTTCAGGCGCGGCTCTTCCGGGGCCCCGACGCTGATTACCCGGCCGGCACCCATTTCCTTCGCTGCGGCGATCGCAAGAATGCCGATCGGCCCCGTGCCCTGAATAACGACTGTAGCGTTCCAGGGGAACTGGCCGATCTTGCGGGCCCGGTTGAAGGCCCTGATGCAGGATGTGAGAGGTTCGGAAAGGGCGCCCAGACGAAGCGGCATGTCATCCGGCAACTTGTAGATCTTGGTGCCCGGCAGCATGTCGAGATCCACGTAGACCATTTCCGCGAACCCGCCCCACAAATGGGGGGCCTTGTCGAAGCCGAGATATCGTCCGTAGTAGACCGGTGTCAGGCATTTGTTGGCGGTTTCGGGGTAATGGACGCAGTAGTAACAGTCGCCGCACGGCATCAGCGGCGGAAGCATCAGCCTGGATCCGACCTCGAGCGGCTTTCCCATGAAATCCTCGGTCAGGTCAGCGCCTTTCTCGACGATGATTCCGGCCAGCTCATGCCCCAGTGTGAACGGCCAGGGCAGCGGTTTCGGCCAGTGCCCCTTGAGGATATGGAGGTCCGTTCC
Source organism: Hyphomicrobiales bacterium (assembly GCA_965275905.1). Classification (GTDB taxonomy): domain Bacteria; phylum Pseudomonadota; class Alphaproteobacteria; order Rhizobiales; family JAJFHC01; genus CBDAQD01. Next base: position 74,123 of record CBDHYJ010000062.1, read on the forward strand.
GCAGACGCCGCAGGCCCCGATCTGCACAAGGGCAGCTTTGCGGGGTATCTCCGGTCGTTCGACGGATTGAATGACCGGCGAGGCGCCCGGACCCTCGAATGTGGCGACTCGGATCTCGCTCATTTTGCTTCTCCCGGCGTGGAATTGCGGACAGGCAACCTGCGTACTGCGTATGGACGCAATAGGAGGGTTTCACAGTGACCGATGTCTTGTCACCGGTCCGGACTGTTGTTTCTCAGGATGTGAGAACCGGATTGCCGACCAGATCGCCGATGCTGCCGAGTTGCTCCAGGGCCCATTTCAGTTCGTCGCGCTGTTTCGAAGACAGCGTTTCCGGGGCAACCTTGTTTGAAATCGACAGGCCGGCATCGATGTCGCGCAGTTGCTGGTCCAGGATCGCTCCCAGCAGGATACGGTGCGCGTCGATCAGATTGTCGATGACCTTGCGCGGCAGGTCGTTCCTGTCGCGTGCCGCTTCGAGACGTTCCGGCGTTGAGCGCTGCGGCAACTCGGATTGAATCGCCAGCACGCGTGCGGCGGAAAAAATCGGCAGTATTCCACCCTTCTTCAGATCCACGCGGCCCGCTTCGGTCTGGAACCGTCCGAACCAGCCCAGGGGTACCTGAAAGTCGACGGTGTTCATCGACAGCATTTTGAGAAAATTGCGGTGGCCGGATGCGACCGAAAGGGCTTCGCGGCGCAGGGCTTCGCCGAGATCCAGTTCGCCGTGGACGGGAATCGAATCGAAGAAGATGTCGCAGTTCATAATGTCCTGCGGCTTCGACCGTCCAATCCAGCCCGTGATCATCTCGAGCCAGTCGGATCGCTGCATGCGCCACTCGGCATTGGAGGCCATGATGCCGCCGTCACAGAAGGACACGCCGACCATGTTCAGGATTTCGCTTACACGCTTCCCGAGAGCGGCAAACCACTTGTCGGTTTCGCTGTCGTGCTCGCCTTCCGTGTAGACGATTGCGTTGTCCTGATCCATGGCGAGCAGGCTTTCGCCGCGCCCGCCCGAGCCCAGTACCAGCATGGCGTAGGGAACAGGCGGCGATCCCTTGCCCTGTTCCGCCATCTCCTGTTCCGCGATGTGGCAGGCTCTGGAGGTCAGGGCGCGCAGTTCACGCGAGATCACTGCCGCTATGTCGCGTGGATCCACCTCTTCATAGACGAGGCCGCGGGCCACGGTCGTCAGATCCGCCCAGATCCGGCCCAGATCCTCGGCCGACCGTGCGGTTTCGATACTGTCTCCAAGCGACAGTGCATCGCTCGCCCGCTGTTTCAGCAGGTCCCGGGCGCTGAGGGCGCCAACTGGAGCGGTGCCGTCTCCGGAAACGCCGAGGTGTCGGAAATTGCCAGCATTCATTATGCCGATGGCGCGATAGAGGAATTCGTCCTGTGCCACGCAGACCAGAGGCCGTTTCGTTATCGGGGCCACCGTCTGGCCGAGCGCACTCTCCGGATCGGTATCGATCGCCCTCAGGATGTCCCGTTCGGTAACAATTCCAAAGGCCTCTTCCTCGCGTTCCGGCGTTACGAAAACCGAACTCACCTGCGTACGCATCATCAGGGAAAGCGCGTCCCGCACCACCGTCGAGTGCTCCACGATTTGCGGCGGCGTGTGCATTATGTCGCGGACCTGGTGGCGGTAGGGATAGCTGTCTATGCGGGCGTATTCGGCGACCGAGCGCGACTCCGCCGTGTCCGCGCCCGAAACGGAGTGCCACCCCGCCTGCGCCTCCGAATCGATCTGCGACGCCAGCTTCCGGCAGGCGCGTTCCGCTTCGGCCAGCGTATTTATGCCTCTGGCGCGCAGTTTTCGGAACGAGTGCCGCATAGACATCCGCTGTCGCTATCGCGTCGCCGATAGCACTGTGCCGTTTGTTGATCGTAACGCCGAGCCAGTCCGCAACTGTATCGAGGGAATGATCCGGGAGATTCGGGGACAGGATCTGCACGATATGCCGAACGTCCAGACTGCGCGGCGCCTTCCAGCCCAGCCCCGCACGCTTGTGCTCGGCGTGCAGCACCGCAAGATCGAACCCTATGGAAAAGCCGATGACCACGGCAGGTCCTGCCCAGGACACAAGTCTTGCCATGACGACAGGGAAGTCATCTGCGGCGGTCACATCGCTGTCTGAGATCCCGTGAATTGCGGTCGAGGATGCGGGAATGGGCTCTCCCGGGGCCACGAGCGAATCGAATTGGTCATCCGTGTCGACCTTGCTGCCCGAGATCCTGATCGCGCCGATCTGGACGATCCGCGCCTTCGCCGTTTCCAGCCCGGTGGTCTCGGTATCGAGAACGATCCCGGGCAGGGAAACCAGAGGCGTGGCAGAGAGATCCTCGGATGGATGAAATGTCATTTTGCCCGATCTCCTTCCCCTCGGAAAATCAGGGCAGCCGCTCTAGGAGCCCCGCCCGCAACCGCCGTCAGAATCGGGCTCTGTCAACTCGGCGCATTGTCCTGAATCAAGCCTCGACTTTTGCGCGGCTGATCCGGTCCGCGACAATGGCCTCCGGATTGAGCAGTTTCTGGT
>CBDHYJ010000063.1:0-9816 GCA_965275905.1 Hyphomicrobiales bacterium
ACTTGCAACCAGAGCCTGCAGTTGTGCAGCGTCCAATCCGGACCTGTCGAGCGCGTCCTGACTCCGGCGAAGGTGATCTTCGCAGGCAAGCCGAGCAGCCTCGGCGCCTGATAGCGACACAAGTGTCGGTTTGTCAGCGTCCATTCCTACGTCCTTGCCGACGGATTGGGCGTCGGCGGTCTTGTCGATCAGATCGTCCACGGTCTGAAAGGCGAGCCCGATATGCTTTGCAAATTCCTTCAGGACCTCTGTGGCATTTCGGCTCAGATTCGCTGCAAGGCCGCCCATCTCGACAGCAGCGACAAACAGCACGCCCGTCTTCAGCCAGTTCAGTCTGTCGATGGCCGAAGCGCCGTTCAATTTATTTCTGTCATGCAGATCGTATTCCTGGCCGGCAATCAATCCTTCAGATCCAATGGCGCGCGTCAATATCTGAACCGCTTCTGTGCGGACATCGCAATCTATGCCATCATGTCTGGCAATGACTTCGTAAGCTCTATTCATAAGGCCTATCGAAGCGAGTATCGATGTCGCCCGTCCGAATTCCTTGTGTGTCGCCGGTTTGCCGCGCCTGATGCTTGCGTCGTCCATGCAGGGAAGGTCATCAAGGATGAGGGAAGCGGCGTGTACCATCTCCAGCGCGCAACCTGCATCGAGCGCAAAAGCGCGGCCCTGACCGCCCGCTGCCTCGCAGACAAGGACTGCCAGTGACGGACGAAGCCGCTTTCCGGGGCCGAGCAAGGCGTATCGCATGGCCTGATGAAGATTGGTCGGATCCCGGTCTTCGCCGGGCAGCAGTTGATCGATTCGCACATCCACTTCTTTGCGGAGTTCGTACACAAAGGGAAAGGCCTCGTCGCTGCCTAGCCGATCGAGGGAGTCGGCGTATGGATTGGACCACGTGCCTGATTTATTCACTTTTCATCCACTCAGTTGCCGGGCAATGCGCCCAAATCGATTTACACATGCAATCCGACGGGCCAATTTACCCGTAAATCTGTTGAACTAAGCCACCGATTGCAGAAGCAATTGCCGTCAAACGCGGGAGCTAGATACTATGCTAAAAGACCGAAAAGACGAGCATTTGTCGGTGGTCTTGGAGCATCGGCATAGAGAGTCGACGGTCACGACCGGGTTTGATGATATCGAATTCGTTCATTGCGCATTACCTGAGCTGAATCTGGACACCATAGATCTGAGTACGTCATTTCTTGGAAAGCAGATTAGCGCGCCGCTATTGGTAAGCTCAATGACTGGGGGCCCGTCACGTGCCCGGTCGATCAATGAAAATCTCGCTCAAGCGTGTCAGGCGCTTGGATTGCCATTCTCGGTCGGTTCTCAGCGCGTGGCGATCGAGGAAGACGACGCGGCCGGGCTGGGCAAAAAACTGCGGACTCTCGCACCTTCTGTGCCCATCCTGGGAAATCTCGGCGCGGCGCAGTTCAACCTTGGCTTCGGAATAGATGAGGCGCGTCGGGCGGTCGAGATGATCGATGCCGACGGACTGTATATTCATCTCAATCCACTGCAGGAGGCGGTCCAGCCGGAAGGGGACCGGGATTGGTCAGGCCTCTTCGACAAGATTGCGAAGGTCGCGGACGAATTGCACGTCCCCGTGGCGGTCAAGGAAGTCGGCAGCGGCATCTCGGGAAAACTGGCGCGGCGGTTCTTCGAGGCCGGCATAAAGATCATTGACGTTGCAGGCGCAGGCGGTACGAGCTGGGCGGCTGTCGAGGCTGCCCGTATTGACGATCCCGTGCGCGCGCGTGTGGCGGATACGTTCACCGAATGGGGAATTCCGACGGCTGATGCGGTAATCGACGTCCGGATGGCCTGTCCCGCGGCGACCGTGGTCGCGTCAGGCGGGATAAGAACCGGTATTGACGTCGCGAAGGCAATCCTTCTCGGCGCCGACATGGCCGGCCAGGCGGCGGCTCTGCTGCCGGCTGTCGCGGATGGCCCGGAAGCGCTGGTCGAGCATTTTGAGGCGGTCATCGAAGAGCTGCGTATTGCGTGCTTCTGTACGGGGTCGGCCAATCTGGAGGCGCTTGGAAGCGCTGAGTTTCAGGTAAAACCGCATCTTCGAAACAGATAGTCAGCCGCTGAGGCTTGCCGGATGTTGGTGCGGGCATTGCTGTGCCGCCGCCCTTGTCCGTTGATCCTTTTTGCCCGTGACTCCGTAGAGAAACTGCGGGGCATTGCAGATTGAGCACCCGTAAGCGCCACCGCGTGGAAGACCGGCGGATGAAGGATGGGGGCACCCATCGCCTGCTCCGGCACCATTACGAAGGCCACCTGATGTGAACGGCCGTTCGTGGCAACAAAGGTAGAGGCACATGCTGCGCAAGGACATCGTGAGGCCCCTTGAGGAAGGACGGCGGACCGCAAGTGAGTGCGAAATCGCGAAGTTCGACGCTCTGGCGCTTGAATGGTGGAAGCCTGACGGTAAGTTCAAAACCGTCCATGCGTTCAACGCCGTTCGGGTCGATTACATCGGTCGGTTGCTGACAAATCATCTTGGTTCGGCTGACCGTGCGGATGCACCCTTGAATGGCGTTCGCATTCTCGATGCGGGCTGCGGCGCCGGCCTCGTCTCCGAACCGGTCGCACGCCTTGGCGCGGAAGTGACGGGCATCGATGCGTCGGCCCACAACATCGCGATTGCCCGCCGGCACGCCTTGTCGTCAGGCCTTGAGATCAACTACCACTGTGCAACGCCGGAAGAGCTTTCCGCGTCGCAAGAACCCTTCGACGCGGTGCTGTCTTTGGAGGTGGTCGAGCATGTCGCGGACCTGCCGGCTTTTCTCACGGCGACTGCGTCGCTCGTGAGGCCTGGCGGCCTGCTTGTGATCGGCACGCTCAATCGCACTGCCTTGTCCTACGCGCTCGCCATCGTGGGGGCGGAATACGTTCTGCGCTGGTTGCCCAAGGGAACCCACGAATGGAAAAAGTTTGTCAAACCGGGCGAGCTCATCTCGCACCTGTCCTCAGATGGCTTCACCGAGTTCGTTCGGCAGGGCGTCGCATTCAATCCGGCAACGTGGCAATGGGGACTGGGCCGTTCATCGGCCGTGAATTACCTCTCGGCATTCAGAAAAACCACAAAGAGACCCCGGACCTGAGCCGGGCACCATTTCTTACCGACAGACACGATCGGCAGACACAAACTTAGTCCGGGACCAGTGAGGCTCTGGCCCCGGAGAAAGAACAGGCTGGCGCTGGGCCAGCCTGTTCCGTTTTCGTGCGGTGTTATTGCTGCAGGGATTCCGGGGCCTTGTCCTTGATCGCCTTCCACTTGGTGTTGGCCGTGGAGATGAATTCCGTCACCTTGCCTTCCCAGCGGGTCTGAATGTCCGTCGAAAGATTGAGATAGAGTTTGTTGTTCACAACCTTCCAGACATTCGGATCGCCGTCGAACTTGAAGCCCATTGCCGTGCCGAAGGCGCAGTAGCCGCCGTATGCGGGAACGAACTTGGCGGGGTCTGCCAGGAACTTTTTCTTGTTGGCTTCGGAGGCAAATCTGTAGGTGGCGCCGTTGTGGGTGGCCGTGATTTTCCAGTTTCCGCGTGTCGGCTGCTTTTCGGTGAAGTAGGCGACGGGATCGTAGCCGCGAATGGCAAGACCGGTGGACGTTGCGTTGACATCGACGCCGGCTGCAAGAGCCGAAGACATCATGGCGACGCCGACAAGGGCGCCGGCGAAAGTGGTGCGGACTGCTTTCATCATTTGAATTCTCCCTTTGGGGTGAGTGAGGTGGGATCTCTCTTCGAGGACATTGCGAACCGCTGGCTTGCCGTTCGATGAGGAGAAACTATAGTTAGGAACCAAATGGTACAAAACACTCTTTTGTGAATTATGTGTGATAGTGAGGCGCGAGGGCTGAGTGCGGATTTGCAATGGCGAGACCGAGAGAATTTGACTTCGACAACGCGGTGGATGGCGCGATGCAGATCTTCTGGCGCCAGGGCTATCACGCCACCAATCTGCCGGATCTCTTGAACGCGATGGGGCTGACGCGCGGGTCTTTCTACAAGGCCTTTGGCGACAAGCGCCGGGCCTATCTGGAAGCGCTCAGCCGCTACAATCAGGTGAACATCACGGCAGCCGTCAGTTTTCTGGAGAACGCTCAAGGGGCGAGCGGCTTGGACCGCATCCGCGAGCTGTTCGCGTCCGTGTTCTCCGGGCAGGCCGAGAAACGAATGGGATGCTTTGTCTGCAATGCCATGGTCGAACTTGCGCCAGTGGACGAAGATGTCGCCAGGCTCGCTGCGGTAATGACCGGCCGCGTGCAGAGCGCATTCCTCAAGGCCCTGACGGAGAACGAGACCGGAGACGCCGACGTCGCCTTACAGAGAGCGATTGCCCTCACGAACATGTACTTCGGCGCACAGGCGATCAGCAAGACAGGCCAGGAACTGCCGGATTGGCGGGAGCTGTTGAGCAATCTGCTGAGCGGCCAGGAGATCGGGGGCTAGAACAGGTCCGGCTCACTCTGAGGCGTTTGACCGACCTCTGCCGTCTCCTGACGAGGCGCGGTTCGCGTTGTGGTCTCGACGGCCAGGAGATTCAACCATCGCGGGACCAGGGTTTCTCACCTGAAGGAACCGCAGGCGAATTGTCGATGTAGGATGCGATCAAGCGGTCGACTGCGCCGCGGGCAATACGATTATGATGAGGGGAAAAGCCCAAGGTCGCGACATAGCTCCAGTGCGCATGCATCATGGAGACGATAAGAAACGACAACTCCTCACGCGCCATGTGATCCAGTGTCGGATGCACAATGGCCAGCTCATGAACGATTACCTGACCGAGAGTCCTGTATTTTTCACACAAGCGCTCTTTTACCGGGTCTGAGCCCACGGCGTACGCAAACAATGCGTCATAGGTCTCAAGATTGTCGGGCATCGGGTGGCCCTTATCCACACCGAAAAGAAAATCAATGAAGAATCCGAGGCGTTCGACCCCGGCAACATCCACAACCCCTGAGACGATCAAGTCCTGGTAAACCTTTTGCAGGTGGTCACACAAATCCACCATCAGGAGATCCAGGTCGGAATAGTAGTACCGGACCAGCTGACGAGACAGGCCCGCCTCGTTCGCAATGGATTCAAACGAAAGCGCCTGGAGGCCCTGGACCCTGAGCACCTTCGTGGCGGCATTCAGGATCTGGGTTTTCTTGTCGTGAGTCAGATCGCCTTCACTCGAATCCATATTCATTCATCGCTCCCAAATCCCCGCTATACGCATCATAGAAATGAGAAATTTGTGCCCAGGCAACAGAAATTGAGAAACGTTTTTCGAATTGAAAGGGCGCATCCTGGAAAATCAGCATCTGTGTCGGCTGCAAATTGCTGTTCTCAGTGCGCTTTTTTTGTCCTGGCACCAGTTCATTTTTTCAAAATGAAAAGGCCAATGCCGATTGACCTATCATACTGATTTTAATAGCATTTATGGAACAAGATCGTCGGTTGCCTGTGGGTGAAAAACCGATCCTGAACCACAAATTTGCCTAGTTGGAACTTGCGTTGGACGGTGACGCAAGAAGGGAGGAAATGTGCCTGGGTGCGGCCTCATCCGCGGCGACTGCACGAACATATTTGGCAGACAGGCCCGCGAGGGTATTGCAGAGGAACAGCAAGAGAGGCAGCCGCAATGGTAGCGAGACAGAAAGCACTCGATTGTTTTCGGCCAGAGACGTTGCTGAAGGGAAGGAATGACGAGCGAGCTGTCGCGGCGCCTCTCGAACACTTTGAGCGAACGTCACAGCAGCAACCGCTGCTCGATGATGGCCTGCTTCATTGGGCCGATTTTGACCGCAGCGGCAGATGTGTTGGCAGTGGCAGCCTCGCCGGTTTGGCCACCGGCCTCGTAACACAGCCTGACAGAAATCCCCAGATCAGTGTAATCGCGTCATACGTTAAAGATGAACACGCGGCGCCTGGAGATATTTTCCTGCTGCCGGCCAGAAACCGGTTCCTGTGGTTCGTCCCCGTCACCGATAGCAGCACGCAAAACCCTGCACGCAGTAACCTGCGCGGTATTTCGGTGAGCAAGGAAGTCTGCGATGAGGTCCTGGACGTCTACAACCATCGGGCCAACCTGACGCCGTCGGAGAAGCTGATCATTTTTCAGTTGGTGGCGGGCGTGTCCAAGCGGCAATCGGCCCTGTGGGACGATGTCAGCGTAGAGACCAAACGCGCGCATACAAAGAACGCTTGCGCCAAGATGGTGTGCGGGGGACAGACCGAGTTGATAAGAAAGGTCCTCGGGCAATTGGTGCATTTGGTCAACCTGGGCGATCGCTGACTGCGCAGCCCTGTCATCGACCGTTCAACCTTCTTGAAGGCAATGGATGCCCGCTCCGGCATTCACCTCGATCTGGGGATTGGCAGAGGCGGGTTCGTCGCCAGGATTCCGAAGGCGCTCGTGAGGCGCGGCCGCAGACAGGAACGATCACTCCAGGCGTCGGCAGCCGCTGGATGATTAATCTTGTGCCGCACCCTCATAGCAGGGCTTGCCGCATACAAGCTGAGGGTGTCGGGCAGCAGCGGCCTTCGAAACTGGGGGGCGATCTGCCTCAGAGTTGGCCAAACCTCAAGGATCGCGTCTTCGTTGGCCGCGAGTTCCTCATTCATCAGTTGGACGGAAGATTCGCTGAACCGTTGATTGAAAATCTCGGTGAGCGCAGTTTGGTTTGAGCTTGTGACAGCGTTCAGTCCGGGGCGCGAAAAGTCGATTTCGAGCGGCGCATGCTCCCAGTTTCTCAGAAACTGCCAGGTGCTTTGCCCGTCAGTCTTTCTCTGCGAGATTGATGTTTCAGCGATAACGGGATTGAAGACGACGTCGAATTTTGCCCGTCCGAACCGTCCTCCGCCTGGTTTGCGCATATCGAGATTTGCCTCAATGCGATCGGGCCGCAATGTCAAAGACGGTTTGATGTGATCGCAGTTCACGATCTCCAGCAGGTTGTTGCTTGTCCAGCTTGGCGACGGCACCGTGAAGATGTCGTGCCAAAAGGATCGGTCGAACGACCTCAGATTCAGTCGCTCGAGAGTTGCGATCAGCGCGCTATTATCCTCGTTCTCTGCTTCGAGTTCCTGCTGCATGCGCCGGAGCAGATCCGTCCAGTCGGTCACCACCGCAATCGTCAGCTTCCTGATTTTCCTAATCGGATCTCGGCGTACATACGACCACGAAGTGGTCCATTCGCCGTCTTCCGAAAACATGACACTTGTATCGAGCCGGAACAGCAGGTCGCCATGATTCGGCTCCGATCCGTAGACAAGCAAGCGGCGCTCATAAAGATCCGGTGGGACGTCGATGGATACCGTCTGGTCGCCGTGCTGCAGTGGCAGTGTACCGAACGGGGGTGGAGGATTTCCGCTCGCCGTTCCGAGAATCACCTCCAGCCCGCCCCTGTGTTTTTCAAGGCCGCGTCCATGACGCAGGAACTTCAGCAGTGATCGCACCCGCTTTACCGTGATCGTTATCCTCGTCATCCGTACCCCACCCCTTCGTGCCTGCTATGACTTTCGCCGCGGCCGATGAAGGAGCGCCAGCGGCGCCGTGACCAGAGTCTCGATGGCGCTGGTGATGCGCGGACGATGGCAGGAGGCGGTGACCCAGCCTTCACCGACCATCGCGTTGTTCACCCGTTGCCTGATTTTCGACGCGAAACCGGGATGCTGAAGCCATAGCCGTTCCGGAAGCAGGGGTGACCGGTTGGGCGGCGCCACGTTGCGCAGCGTTGGCCAAAGCTCCTCGATTGCCGTCCCGTCCTGCAGTGTTTCGGCCTGTACGGCTTCCGTCGAACCCTCGCCGAAACGTTCCGTGAAGAGCTCCGTCAGCGCCGCCTGATTTGCGCTGGAGACGGCGTTGAGCCCGGGACGCGTGAATTTGATGTCGAACGGGGCGTGGGACCAGCGGTCCGTGGTCTGCCAGATGTCGCCGCCGACAAACGAGTTCGAGCGGCGCTGAACCAGCATATGGTCGAATCGGGCCCGGCCGAACCGTCCGCCACCGGGTTTCCGCATGTCCAGATCGGCCTTGATCCGATCGTGCAGGAAACTCAACCGGGGAATGATGTGATCGCAGTTGACGATCTCCTGCAGATCGTCGCTGAACCAGCTCCGGGCCGGCACGGCAAAGAACTCCTGCCAGAAAGACCGGTCGAAGGATCTGAGCCCGAGGCTTTCGATTGTGTCCGAAAGACCGCCGTCGGCACCGGCTTCCTTTTCGAGTTCCTCCTGCATGCGGCGCAGCGTATCGGTCCAGTCCTGGACAACCGCGATGGTCAACTTGGCCACCCGCCGCGCCGGCCGCTCCTCGGGCAGAAGAGGATCACCTATCAGGTCGCCGTTCTCTGTGGTGTTGAAGATCGTGTTGAGCCTGAAGATCATATCTCCCTGATTGGGTTCCGACCCCCAAATGACGAAAGCATTGCCGTAACGTTCGGGCGGAATGTCGATGCTCACTTCGGTGCCGCCATGATGTACCGGCAGTGTTCCGACCGCTGTCTGGGGGGAAAAGTGCAGGACCACTTCGAGTCCGCCCCGGTATTTCCCGAGACCGCGCCCGTTACGCAGAAATTTCAGCAGCGACGTTACGCGTTTTACGGTGACTGTAATCCTGGCCATCTGTTCCCCCGGCTTTGCGCTGTTCACGTGTCCAACGGCGTCCGCTTCTCAGCTCTCAGGGTAAGGATCATACAGCGTTCCGGATTGATCTGGCAGAAGTCTCCATCCTCTATTGACGCTGTGTTCGGCACTGGCCTAGTGTGAACTGGACAGTCTGTCCAGTATGTCTCGCCGGATGCGCGAAACTGCTGAAGACCAAGTGTTCCGGGAGAAACAAAGATGAAATCGCATTATCGGGTTGTCGTCATCGGCGGTGGCGTCGTAGGCGCTTCGGTCCTCTATCACCTCGCCAAGTTCGGCTGGACCGATGTGGTGCTCATCGAGCGCTCGGTTCTGACGGCCGGCTCCTCCTGGCACGCCGCGGGCGGTTTTCACGCGCTCAATGCCGACCCGAACGTCGCCGCGCTCCAGGCTTACACCATCGACCTCCTGAGCGAGATCGAGAAAGAATCCGGGCAATCGGTCGGCATGCATATGACCGGCGGCCTGACCATGGCCGGAACGCCGGACCGCTGGGAGTGGCTGCAGTCGGCCTACCGCGTGTTCCAGAGCATCGGCATCGAGGACGTGCGCCTGGTCACGCCGGAGGAGGCAGGCGAGCTTTGCCCGGTGATGTCGACCGAAGGCCTGCTCGGCGGCATGTGGGCCGACCGCGAGGGTTACATCGATACCACCGGAACGGTGCACGCCTATGCCGGTGCCGCCAAGAAGAACGGCGCAGAGATCGTTCAGAACAACCGCGTCCTCGAACTTCAGCAGCTTGTCGACGGCTGGCAGGTCGTGACCGAACAGGGCACCGTCACCTGCGAGCATGTTGTCAATGCCGGTGGCCTCTGGGCCAAGCAGGTCGGACGCATGGCGGGCATCGAGTTGCCGGTGTCGCCGCTCGAGCATCACTACCTCCTGACCGAGACCATTCCGGAAGTGGCCGCGCTTGATCAGGAACTGCCCCTGGTCGTGGACCTCGAGGGCTTCACCTACATGCGCCAGGACCAGCAGGGCATGCTGTTGGGCATTTACGAGATCAATCACAAGCACTGGATGATGGACGGCGCGCCCTGGGACTACGGCATCGAGCTGCTTCAGGAGGATATCGACCGGATCGAGAACGAGCTGCGGCTCGGTTTCGAGCGCTATCCCGTCCTGCAAGAGGCCGGCGTCAAGAACTGGATCAACGGCG
>CBDHYJ010000064.1:0-10438 GCA_965275905.1 Hyphomicrobiales bacterium
CCCGCTCCGACCAGCCGCTGCGTGACGCCTGAACCGGTGTCGACCAGCAGGCGCTTGCCGCCGCATTCGACGAGCGTCGCCGGCCCGAAACGCTCGGTGGAGACGGTCGGGCAGCCGGTTCCGAGCAGGGTTACGGAGAACGTGTCCGGCATGGCATTTGTCCGGTGTTGGTGGCGGCAGGCGACATTGCGGCGCCGGGTCCGGGCACACTATGCCACAGTTTTTGCGTGCCGCGCCCGAATGCCGGTCAGGCGAGATCCGGTTTACGAGTCGCCAAAAACCCGGTCGAAGATCGTGCCGACATGTTTGATGTGGTAGCCGAGGTCGAACAGCGCCTCGAGATCCGCATCGCTCAACGCAGCGCTGACTTCCGGATCGGCCTTGAGCAGCTCAAGGAAGTTGCCCTCGCCGCGCCAGACCGGCATGGCGTTGCGCTGGACGAGGCGGTAGGCGTCCTCACGGCTGACGCCGGCCTGCGTCAGGGCCAGCAGGACGCGCTGCGAGTGGATCAGGCCACCCAGACTGTCCATGTTGCGGATCATGTTCTCCGGATAGACGATGAGCTTGTCGATGACGCCGGTCAGGCGCCGCAGCGCGAAGTCGAGCGTGACCGTGGCATCGGGGCCGATGCCGCGTTCGACGGAGGAGTGCGAAATGTCGCGCTCGTGCCAGAGTGCCACATTCTCCATGGCGGGCAGGGCCATGGAGCGCACGAGCCGGGCGAGACCCGTGAGGTTTTCCGTCAGCACAGGATTGCGCTTGTGCGGCATAGCGGATGAGCCCTTCTGGCCTTCGGAGAAATATTCCTCTGCTTCCAGCACTTCGGTGCGCTGAAGGTGGCGGATTTCCGTGGCGAGCCGTTCGATGGAACTGGCGACGACGGCCAGGGTCGCGAAATACATGGCATGCCGGTCGCGCGGAATGACCTGCGTCGAGACCGGTTCAGGTTCGAGGCCGAGCGCTTTTGCGACGTGTTCCTCGACCCGCGGATCGATATTCGCAAAGGTTCCAACCGCGCCGGATATCGCACAGGTCGCGACTTCGCGGCGCGCAGACGCCAGCCGTTCCCTGTTGCGGTCAAATTCCGCGTAGGCCTGGGCCAGCTTGAGGCCGAACGTGACCGGCTCGGCATGAATGCCGTGAGACCGGCCGACGCAGACCGTATCCTTGTACTCATGGGCGCGGCGCTTCAGCGCACCGAGCAATGCGTCCATGTCCTCGATAAGGAAATCCGCGGCGCGCACGAGCTGCACGTTGAAGCAGGTGTCCAGCACGTCGGAAGACGTCATTCCCTGATGCACGAACCGGGCCTCGGGACCGACATGCTCGGCGAGATTGGTCAGGAACGCGATCACATCGTGCTTGACCTCGCGCTCGATTTCATCGATGCGGTCGACCTCGAAGGCGCCCTTTTCCCAGATCGTGGCGGCCGCTTCCTTCGGGATTACACCGAGTTCGGCGAGGGCGTCGCAGGCGTGCGCCTCGATCTCGAACCAGATGCGGAATTTCGTCTCGGGTTCCCAGATGGCGGCCATCTCGGGGCGGGTATAGCGGGGAATCATCGCGGGGGCTCTTGCCGGTTGAGGAAACGTGGTCCATGTAGCAGAAGGGCTCGGCCATCACAATGGTGCGGCGGGCAAGAAGAGACGAACTGAATGCTCGAATACATTGTCAAATCGGTAAGCGTTGCCCTTGTTTTTATCCTGTTCGGGTTTGCTCTCGCGAGCCCGGCGGCATCCGCCGAACCGTACCGGAAATATGCCGAAAGGCTGGTCGGCAAACCGCCGTCCGGCGTCAGGTTCAGGCCGGATCTTGAAAGCAGGCTCAACCGGAACGCGTCGGCCCAGCGCAAGCGGAACGGCCGCAGCGGGCTGAAAGCCAGCACCCTGCTGCGTACGGCTGCCCGCGCCCAGGCCATCGATATCCTGAGGACGAACCGGGTCGGCCATGTGTCGAAGCGCGGCGACCGGTTCACGGTCCGGTTTTCGGCCTTCGCGGGCGACGAGGACCGGTACGGCATCCGCGGCGAGAACGCACTGCGCAGCCGCAACGTCAGCAAAAATGCGGACGCCCAGGCGCGCCACATGATGAAAGTCTGGCTTGGCAGCACCGGGCATCGCCGCAACCTGATGGCCCGCGACCACCGTTTCGTCAGCACCGGCGTGATCCAGGCCGGCGGGCGCTACTATGCGGTCCAGATGTTCTGGGCGCCGCCCAGGCCGAAATCGCAGACCGACTGTCTGCTCGGATGCGGCACCCTGGACGGGACAACGCAGCCCCTGGGAGGAAAACGTGACTGAGATTACCGGCTACCATGCGCACGTCTATTTCGATGAAACGAGCGTGGAAAAGGCGCGTGCGATCTGCGAGCAGGCCCGCGATCTGTTCGGCGTCGAGATGGGCCGGGTCCACGAGCGGCCTGTCGGGCCGCATCCCTGCTGGAGCTGCCAGCTGGCGTTCGGCCCGGAGCTGTTCGCCGCGGTCATGCCGTGGCTGGCGTTGAACAGGGACGGGCTGGTCGTGTTCTGCCATCCGGAGACCGGCGACGTCATCGCCGATCACACCCGGCACGCGATCTGGATGGGCACGGGGCTGGAGCTCGACCTGAAGCCGCTTGGCGGCTGATTCCCGAGCCAAGTCCGAGAATCCGGTTGCACTGCACTATGAAGCGCGAGTAAGGTCGCGCAAGAACTCAACGGGGTGCCCCATGCTGGGCTGAGAGGTTTCAAGCCAACCCGTAGAACCTGAACCAGATCATGCTGGCGGAGGGAATTGAGGCCTGATTGACGGGACGCGGAATACAGGCCGCATCCGGTATCTTCCCCCAAGCCCCGACCGCCGGCGCCGCAGCATGAGGTGCGCCCGTGAAATACGCCGTCTGGGCCGCGCGGACTCTGACCGCAGTGCGCAATCGCGGACCGCGCGTTCACTGCATTACAAACGATGCCGCCCAGGTCCTGAGCGCAAACATGCTGCTTGCCATCGGGGCGCAGCCGAGCCTGACGCTCGCGCGCGATGAAGTCGCGGACTTTGTCGCGGGCGCCGATGCGCTTCTCATCAATATTGGAACGCTGGACGATCGCCGCCGCGCGGCCATCGATATTGCGCTGGAAGCGGTTGCCGGCGACCCCATTCCATGGCTGCTCGACCCTGTTTTTGCCGACCGTTCGGAGGTGAGATCCGAGTTCGCACAGACGCTGGTCGACCGGAAACCGGTGATCCTGCGCGCGAACGAGCGCGAGTTCGATGCACTCGACGAGGAGCGCAACACGGGCGGTCCTGACGCGTTTGCGTCAAATGCCGGGCTTGTTGTGGTGCGAAGCGGCCGGCGTGACATTGTCACCGACGGTGCCCAGCGGGCGGTGATCAGCAACGGGCACGAACTGATGGGCCGCGTTACGGCGATCGGCTGCGCCGGAACGGCGATCATGGCCGCATTTGCGGCTCTTGAAGACGATCCGTTCGTCGCAGCGGCCGGTGCGATGATCGTTCTCGGCGTGGCCGGCGAGATAGCTGCGAGCAGGTCTTCCGGGCCCGGAACGTTCAATACCAACCTGCTTGATGTGCTGTATACCCTGGATGAAGCAACGATCGCAGGGAGGGCTGAAGTGTCATGACATTCGACTGTTCGGTTTACGGGATTCTCGATCCGGCCCGATCCAGAGGGCGGACCCTGCCGACCCTGGCCGAGATATCTGCGCGGGGTGGTGTGACGCTGTTCCAGTACCGGGACAAGACCGGCGCGACCAAAGCCATGATCGAGCAGACCCGGGCGTTGCTTGCCGTCACGCGCCGGGCCGGCATCCCCTTGCTCGTCAATGACCGCATCGACGTGGCGCTCGCCGCCGATGCCGACGGTGTTCATGTCGGCCGGGACGACATGGCTCCGGAGGATGCGCGACGGATTCTTGGCGACGACGCCATTATCGGCCTGACAATTCATTCGGTGGCCGAAGCCAGGACCGCGCCGGTCGAACTTGTCGACTATTTCGGCGTCGGGGCGGTGTTCGAGACCGCCAGCAAGCGCAGCGCCGATGCGCCGATCGGCCTGGAGGGCTTTGCGCGGATCCGGGAGATTCTGCGGGAGCGGGCGCCCGACCTGCCTGCTGTGGGTATTGCCGGCGTTACCGCTGAGAATGCGGGAGCGGTCATGGCCGCCGGCGCGGACGGTGTCTGCGTCATCTCCGACATCTTCATGGCGCCCGATGTGGAAGAGGCCGCCCAGCGGCTGGCGGATGCTGTCCGTGACCAGCAGGAAGGCGGTGCCGAATGAGCACGGCAATTGCTCTCACGATCGCCGGTTCAGACTCCGGCGGCGGCGCGGGAATCCAGGCCGACATCAAGACGTTTTCCGCACTCGGCGTTTACGGGTGCTCGGTGATTACTGCGCTGACGGCGCAGAACACGCGGGCCGTGACCGGCGTCATCGATGCACCGCCGGATTTCATTCGCGCGCAGATGGATGCGGTGTTCAGCGACCTGGCAATTGACGCCGTGAAGATCGGCATGCTGAGCAGACCGGAAACAATCCGCGCTGTCGCGGAGGGCTTACGTGCCCATGAGCCGCGCCATATCGTCCTGGACCCGGTCATGGTGGCCAAGAGCGGCGACGCGCTGCTCCAGGAAGACGCCATTGCGAGCCTGCGTGAGGAACTGCTGCCGCTCGCGACAATCCTCACGCCCAATCTGCCAGAGGCCGCAGCCCTTCTCGACGAACGTCCGGTGTCCTCGACAGGAGAGATGTCACGGTGCGCCGAGCGGCTGCTGTCGCTGGGCACAAACGCGGTGCTGCTGAAAGGCGGACATCTCGGGGGACAGGACAGTCCGGATCTCCTGCATGACGGCAGACAGGCCATCTGGCTGGCGGCGCAGCGGATCGAGACCCGGAATACCCATGGAACGGGCTGCACGCTGTCTTCGGCAATCGCCGCCGGTCTGGCGAAGGGGCTGGATCTCACGGACGCCGTCTCGCAGGCCAAGCTCTATATCAGCGCGGCAATCGCCGCCTCGGACCGTATCGAAATCGGTGGCGGACACGGGCCCGTCCACCACTTCCATGCCCTGTGGCCCCGTCTTGAAAGTGAATCAGATGACCAGGATTGATCGCAGAAGTCTCATTGCAACCCTCGGTGCCGGTACTGCCGCGGCGTTCGCAGCACCGGCTATCGCGCGCGCGGAAACCGTGAAGTGGCGCATGGTGACGTCATGGCCGCGCAATCTTCCCGGGCCGGGCGTGACGGCGCAGCGACTGGTCGACCGCATCCGGCGCATGAGCAAGGGACGCCTCGATATCAAGCTTCATCCCGCCGGTGAGATCGTGTCCGGCCTTGAGGTGCTCGATGCCGTCTCGGGCGATGTCGCGCAGATGGGGCATACGGCGTCATTCTTCTGGGCCGGCAAGATGAAGGCGGCCGCGTTCTTCACGACCGTTCCGTTCGGTCTGACGCCGCTTGAGCACATTGCCTGGATCGAGCATGGCGGCGGACAGGCTTTGTGGGATGAGCTCTACAGCCCGTTCGGCGTAAAACCGTTCATGGCCGGCAATTCGGGCATGCAGATGGGCGGATGGCTGCGCAAGGAAGTGAACGGGCTGGAAGACCTCAAGGGACTCAAGTTCCGCATCCCGGGTCTCGGCGGCGCGATGATGAAACAGCTCGGCGTGACCCCGGTTCTGCTCGCGCCCGCGGATATCCTGCCGGCGCTGCAGACGGGCACGATAGACGGCACCGAGTTTCTCGGGCCCTGGAGCGACCGTGCCGCCGGGTTCTACAAGGTGGCGCCGTACTATTACTGGCCCGGATTCCATGAGCCCAACGGAACCGGCGAGTGCATGGTCAACCTCAAGGCCTGGGCTGCGCTCGACGATGATCTCAAGGCTATCGTCGAGGAGGCGTGCCGGGCGGAAAATGCATTCGCCGCAGCCGAGAGCGAATGGGAAAACGCGGCTGCTCTCGAGGCCCTGCAGGCGGAAAACAAGGTCACGCTGCGGCAGTGGCCGGCCGACATCGTGGCGGCGGCGCGCATTGCGGCGGACGACGTCATGGGTGCCTTTGAAGCCGCCGGAGGCCTGGAGGCGAAGATCTACCGTTCCTTCAGCCAGATGAAGCAGCGTGCCCGTACGTGGTCGAGGATCTCAGCGCAGAATTACCTGGCCGCCCGCAACGATGGCTGAGGCCGCGCCGGGCATAAGCGTGCGCATCCCGCGCTTCACCTGGAAGCACGAAGCCCTGTTCGAGAATTTCGAGATCACGCTCGATCCCGGGTCCTGGACCTGTCTGCTTGGCGCTTCGGGTGCCGGAAAGTCGACATTGCTGCGCCTTGCCGCGGGGTTGCTGGACGGGGCTGAAGTGAGCGCGGACGACGGCCAGCCGCTGGACGGCCGTCTCGCCATGATGGCGCAGCAGGACGGTCTGCTTCCCTGGCTTACCGTTATCGACAACGTGACCATCGGTGCCCGTCTGCGCGGTGAAGCTCTCAATACGGCTGAAATCCGCGAACGTGCGGTCGCGCTGCTCGACAAGGTCGGTCTCGCGGATGTGGCGGAAAGCTATCCCGCCACGCTTTCCGGCGGCATGCGGCAGCGCGTGGCGCTGGCGCGGACGCTGATGGAGGACCGGCCGGTCGTTCTCATGGACGAGCCGTTTTCAGCACTCGACGCCATCACGCGCCACCGTCTGCAGGACAAGGTCTCGGAACTGTTTGCCGGCCGCACCGTTCTCCTGGTGACGCACAGCCCGCTCGAAGCGCTTCGTCTCGGCCATGCGATTCATGTGGTCGGCGGCATGCCCGTTGTTCTGGACGAAGCAATCGTCCCGCCGGGATCGCCGCCGCGCAGCGGCTCCGACAGTGTCGTCGCCCAGCATCAGGGCGAACTGCTCGAGCGGCTTGCAGATGCCGCACGCGCCTACGAGGGCGGGGTGCCGGCATGATCCTCGTTCGAATTCTCGTCAGTGCCGCGGTTCTGATTGCGCTCTGGCAGGTGCTTGTCACGGTGACGGCGGTGCCGTTCTTTATCTTTCCCGGCCCGGGGCGCGTGTTCACGGCCCTTGTCGAGCGTGCGGATCTGCTGCTTGCCAATGCCTGGGTCACGGCGCTTGAGATTGTGCTCGGCCTGGCGATCGGCGTTGTGATCGGCGTAGCCAGCGCGATCACGCTGCTGGTGTTCGGGTCGGCGCGGCGCTGGGTCCTGCCGCTGCTGGTGATCAGCCAGGCTCTGCCGGTGTTCGCACTCGCACCGCTGCTGACGCTCTGGTTCGGCTACGGCATGGCGTCCAAGGTCGCCATGGCGGTGCTGATCATCTATTTCCCGGTCACGGCCGCATTCTATGACGGCCTGCGGCGTGTCGATCCGACATGGATCGATCTGGCGCGCACGATGGGGGCTTCGCCGGCCTCTCTACTGCGCCATATCCGCATTCCGGCGGCCCTGCCGCCGTTTTCCTCCGGCGTGCGCATTGCGGCATCCGTTGCCCCGATCGGTGCCGTTGTCGGCGAATGGGTCGGTTCGAGCAGGGGCCTCGGCTACCTGATGCTGCACGCCAACGGCCGGATGCAGACCGACCTCATGTTCGCAGCACTTCTGGTGCTCGCGGTCATGGCGCTCATTCTCTACTTCACCGTCGATGCGGCCTTGAGGCGGCTGGTGCACTGGTCGCCTGAGGCATCGCAATCGCTTTTGTCTTCACGATGATGTTTTCCAAAACAAGGAGCTGTTTTTGATGTTCTCACGACTACCTGCCGTTCTGGGGCTGGTTCTGGCCCTGCTGGCGACGCCCGCGGCGGCGGCGGACAAGATGACCGTTCTGCTGGACTGGTTCGTCAACCCGGACCACGGGCCGCTGATCATTGCGAGGGAAAAGGGGTTCTTCAAGGATGAAGGACTGGAGGTCGAGCTCGTTGCACCCGCCGATCCCAACGATCCGCCCAAGCTCGTCGCCGCGGGTAAGGCTGACCTCGCGGTGTCCTACCAGCCGCAGTTGCACCTGCAGGTGGCGGAAGGCCTGCCGCTCGTGCGGGTCGGCACGCTGGTCTCAACGCCGCTCAACTCGCTGGTCGTGCTGAAGGACGGGCCGATCAAGTCGATCGCGGACCTCAAGGGCAAGAAGGTCGGTTTCTCCGTCGGCGGGTTTGAGGACGCGCTGCTCGGTGCCATGCTTTCGGGCCACGGACTGACGCTGAAGGACATCGAGCTGGTCAACGTGAACTTTTCGCTGTCTCCCTCGCTGATCAGCGGGCAGGTCGACGCGGTGATCGGCGCATTCCGGAATTTCGAGCTCAACCAGATGGATATCGTCAAGCGCCCCGGTCTGGCCTTCTATCCGGAAGAGGAGGGGGTGCCGGCCTATGACGAGCTGATCCTCGTGACCAACAAGAACAACGTTGCGAGCCCGCTGCTGCCGAAGTTCCTGCGGGCGCTGGAGCGGGCCACCTATTACGTGATCAACCACCCGGACGAGTCGTGGAAGATCTTCTCGGCGACGGGCAAGGACCTCAAGGACGAACTCAACAAGCGCGCCTGGCGGGATACGCTGCCGCGCTTCACCCTGCGGCCCGCCGCGCTTGACGTCGGTCGCTACAAGCGGTTCGCGGCCTTCCTCAAGGCGCAGGGGTTGATCAAGAAGGATTTGCCGCCGCTGGGCGAATACGCGGTCGATCTGGGCGCGACGGAGTAACAAGAAGGCACCGGCGCTGTCACGCGCCGGTGCCGTTCATCATTCGGAGAAAACGACGGATCGCCCTCAGCCCATAGGCTGGAACACGAATCCGTTGCCGTCCTTTGAAATCTTGCCGGCATTCGGGAAGCCGAAATGATAGCCGGCGATTACCGCGCCGTCGGCGACCGCGCGGTCGAACAGGTCAATCCGGCTCTTCTGGGCCTGTTCCGCGTCGGCATCGAACACCGCATGCCAGTTCGGATTGGCGACGAACAGCGCCGGTACGTTGGCGATGTCGCCCGCGACGATGACCTGATCATTGCCCGAACTGATGTGGAAGGCGGTGTGGCCGGGCGTATGGCCGTGGGTCGGCAAGGAGCGGATGCCCGGGGCCAGTTCCTTCTCGCCACTGAATTGCGTGACGTTCTTCCAGTTCGGGAAGGTCGCCTGGATGCGCTTGGCGAGGCCCTGGCGGCGCTCCGGCAGCTTCGGTATCAGTGCCGGATCGGTCCAGAACTTGTACTCGGCTTCCGGGACCGCGATCTCGGCCTGCGGGAAGATCTGCTCGTTCGTGCCCTTGGCCATCAGGCCGAAGATGTGATCGGGGTGGAAATGCGAAACGAGCACCGTTTCGATGGACTTCGGGTCGACACCGGCAGACTTCATGTTGGGCATCATCTTGCCCGCGGTCGGTGCCAGCTGGCCGCCCGTTCCGGCATCGATCAGAACGGTCTTGCCACCGGTCTTGATGACCGTTTGCGAGAACTCGATGGGCACGAACTCGTCGGACAGGCCGGCCTTCTTCAAGGCGGCCTTGGTCTGATCCACCGTCGCGTTCTTGATGAAGCCCTTGTCGTGCTTCTTCTGCCAGATGCCGTCATAGAGCGAGATGCACTCGATGTCGCCGATCTTGTATTTGAAGAACCCCTTGTCGCGGGCGGCATCGGCGAGCGCGCTCGGCATGAAGCGGAGCGGGCCGGAAAGGCCCAGAACCGCGGCACCGGCCGCCGAAAGGACAACTTCGCGTCGTGATGGTTTGTACATTTGCAGTCTCCCAGTTTTGTAAGCGCGTTGCGTGATCAGGCCAGCCCCGCTCTGTCGCGTCGGAATTCCGGATGCTTTTTACTCCTGCAGCAGACGGTCCCTAAGCCGATCTGCCCCACCGGTCCCTAGCTTGGCTATATGGGTTCCGCAGGGGACTTCGTCCAATTCGATGGCCTTGCGAAGTTCCCGCCTGACGGAAAAGACACGAGAGGAGCGTGCTTATTCCCCCATTATAATGCCGTGGGCGTGACGTGGCTTCACTGTGTGCTGACGATTTGGTGATGAGGGGCAGCGTCAGCGCCACTATTTGAGCGCCTCCAGCTTCTCCCGCAGCCCGTCGATCAAAGACGTATCCTGTCGCGTGCCGTAGATCCGAAGGGCTTCCAGATAGTGCTTTCGGGCGTCGGCAAAATTGCCCAGGCGTTGTTCCAGATCACCAAGTTCCGCCAGCGTCGCCGCGTGTGCGATGTCGTTGCCTTTCTCGCGGTATATTCCGATGGCCTCCTTCAACGCTGCGCGGGCGGCGTCATGGTGCATTCGCAGACCTTCGACCTTTGCCAATGATCTCAGGACGTTGGCGCGCGCCACCTTCTCGGATGCTGTGTCGAAGTAGGCGAGGGACTGCTTCAGCAAGTGACGGGCGCGGTCGTACTGTCGGGAACGGACGTGGAGCATCGCATAGTCAAACAAGAGCGGTCCGCGCGCGATCCGGCCGAAGTTTGATCCGGGTTTCGCGATGT
>CBDHYJ010000065.1:0-8192 GCA_965275905.1 Hyphomicrobiales bacterium
CGAGGGCATCGTCATTCCCTGCCAGTACGGACGCGGCAAGAAGTGCGGCGTTCGTGGCTCCGGCGTTGCCGATCGCCAGTGTGCCGACCGGTACGCCCGCGGGCATCTGCACGATGGACAGCAGGCTGTCCTGACCCTTGAGCGCCTTGCTTTCGACGGGAACGCCGAAGACCGGCAGGATCGTAAGAGACGCCACCATGCCGGGAAGGTGTGCCGCACCACCTGCGCCTGCGATAATCGCCTTCAGGCCGCGCGACCGGGCCGACCTGGCGTACTCGTAGAGCCTCTCGGGGGTCCGGTGAGCGGAAACAATCCTGCTTTCAAACGGGACCTCCAGCTCTGTCAGGATGTCCGAGGCATTTTTCATGGTCGGCCAGTCCGACTGGCTGCCCATAATGATGCCGACGAGCGGCGCGGTCTGGTTCATCGCAATTCAGCTCCGGATACCGGACGGCGGGTGTGATGTCACAGGGTGCCCCGCCCAAAGAGCGCGCGATTATAGGCAGTGGCGCGTCCAAGGCAAGCTGGACCGGACAACTTCCCCGTCACGGCGTTATACTCTTGCGAATCACCGTCCGGCTGCGACAAAGGGACCCGAAAGAGGGGTTGGGGCGGTCGCCTGGCGGCTACGTTTGGCTGAGAGCTGATGTCATGGTCGAATTGAAACGGGAGAATGCCGGTACCGGTCGCGACGGCGATGCTGCTGTTCGACGGCAGCGTGGAGAGCGGCGAAGCCTGGACAAGCCGCGGGTCATTCCGGAAGACGAACTGACGCCGAATGTGAAAACCGTGCTGTCGGCCCTGGAGGACGAGGTTGAGCGGCTGCGGCGCGATCTCGAAATCAGCCACAGACGGGTCGAGGAGCTTGAAAACATTGCGGACGAGGACCCGCTGGTTCCGATCCTGAACCGGCGTGCCTTCGAGCGTGAGATGATCCGGGCAACGGCATATGCCAGGCGCTACAAGACTCCCGCTTCCCTTGTGTACTTTGATCTGGACGGCTTCAAGGCGATTAACGACAGCCACGGACACCTGGCCGGCGATGCGGTTCTGCGGCGGGTTGCAGACGTGCTCACGACCCAGATCCGCAAGTCTGATGTGGTCGCGAGAATTGGCGGTGACGAGTTCGCGGTGATTCTTGCCCAGGCCGGCGGTGAAATGGCGAACCTCAAGGCCCAGCGGCTGATCGAGATGATAACGTCTGAGCCCGTACGACACGGCGATGCCGAAATCCCGGTGGGGATCTCCGCAGGTGTCGCCGAGTTTCAGGACGACGATGACCTGGAATCGCTGCTCGACCGGGCCGATCGTGCGATGTACCGGCAGAAGGACCGGAGACCCAGACCGTGATCGACTGACAGTTCCGGTCAGGAGACGTCAGGCAATGATATCCGGCAGCAGGAGATCCTCCACTTTGGAGATCTCGTCCTTGAGAAACAGTTTCTGCTTCTTGAGGCGGCGAAGCTGGAGCTGGTCCGCAAATCCTCGCTGCTCAAGGCTCTCGATCGCGTCGTCCAGATCGCGATGCTGCTGTCTCAGTTCCGCGAGCCGCTGCTTTAGTTCCTGCTCGGTCGCTTCGCTTTCCGCCGACTTTTCCTCACCGGATTGATTTTCGTCGTTTTCGGTCATTTGCGTTTGCCACGTGCCTCCATCCAACGGAACCGTTGTCGACAAGGTCCATTGATCGCGCCGCTATGTATTCAGAGGTTGCAGATCGTATTTTACCAGTTTTCGTGGTCTCGGAAAATCCCGGGTACGAATGGCTTTTTTGAATGATTTCCCCATTTATTGCGCCGCACCCTGGCGATTGTGCGCGGCACAACGCCTTTTCATCGACAAGCCGTCACAGATGCGTCACACTTCCTTCGTTACCCGTTCATAGCCAAAGGAGGGTAAGCATGGCATCACAGGCGCAAATGTCCGCGTTGGCGGAAAAACACCGTGCCTTAGAGGCAGCCATTGAAGAAGAAATGACTCGCCCGTTTGTTGACAGTCTTAAAATTTCCGAATTGAAGCGCGAGAAACTGAGGATCAAGGAAGATCTGGTCCATCTTGAGGATGATGACGCGGCCCGCGCTTAAGTCACACTAGAATTCAGTAAACAGATTCTTTTCCTGACGTCGCACAGCTCGACTGCGCGGCGTCCTTGTTTTGGCGTGCGCAAGTCAAGGGCGAGCGGCAATCCCGCCGGCTGTCCTAGACGAAACTGGCCAGCCACAGTGACAATCCGGGGATTGTCAGGATCAGCGCCATTACGAAGATCTCGATAATCAGGAACCAGGCAACGCCGGAGAAGATGGATTCGAGCCTGATCGTTTCTCCGACTATCGATTTTATGACGAAGACGTTAAGGCCGATTGGCGGGGTGACAAGACCAATCTCCAATAGTTTCACGACGACGACACCGAACCAGATGAGCGAAAGACCGTAGGCTTCGACAATCGGGATAGTCAGCGGCAGCGTCAGAAGGATGATGCCGATCGGGTCGAGGAACATCCCGAGAAAGATGTACATTACGACCATAAGGCCGAGGACGACGACCATGGAGGCGTCGGTGGCTTCGATCCAGCCGGTGATGGCGCCGGCCAGCCCGGTCAGGGCGATGAAGTTGACGAACAGCTTTCCGCCGATGGCAATGGCAAAGATCATCGCCGTCTGAAAGGCGCTTTCCTTGAGCGCGGCGAACATCTTCGCGACCGTCAGACGGCGCAGGAGAAATCCGAGGGCGAGTGTTGCATAGGCGCCGACAGCGGCAGCCTCCGTCGGGGTGAAGAAGCCCGCGTAGATGCCGCCGATGACGACGACGAAGAGCGACACGATGGCCCAGCAGCGGCCCAGAGCCTGCATCCGGTCGGCGCGGGTGATTTCCTCCTGCGGTTTAGGGGCCGAAGAGGGGCTGATGCTGACCCAGACCCAGATGACCGCGAGATAGGCAACCAGGGACAGAATGCCGGGTATGATGGCGGCGATGAAGAGCTTGGCTATCGATTGCTCGGAGAAGATGCCGTAGAGGATGAAGAGGATACTTGGCGGGATCAGGGAGCCGAGCGTGCCGCCGATGGCAACAGAGCCTGAGGCCAGCGATTTCGAATATCCGAATCTCAGCATCTCCGGGATGGCGATCCGGCCCATGGCCGCGGCGCAGGCGACGGAGGAACCGGTGATGGCCGAGAAACCGCCGCAGCCGACGATTGACGCCATGGCGACGCCGCCCGGCAGCCGCGAGAGCCACAGCCGCGCGGCGCGATATATGTCGGTCGTGAAGCCGGCCTCGTAGGCCAGATGCCCCATGAATATGAACAGCGGGACCGTAGACAGCGTATAGCTTGTGATGAAGGCATACGGGCTGTTGGTCAGGAGTGAAAGGGTCGGTGCCCAGGCCCAGTCAGGTTGAAAGTCCTGCCCCGGCCGCCATGCAAAAATGACAAAGATGCCGATGGTCGCCACCGTGCCGAGCGCCGCGGCGATCGGTATGCGGAGGATCAGGAGAACGAGCACACAGGGAAGAGCGATCAGGCCGACTGTCAGTGGTTCCATTGTCGCGGCCGCCGCCTAGTCCTGACCGTTTTCCGGTGACGGTCCGTCAGCTGCCGTTCCCCGGAGAAAGGCCTGTCCACTGCGCAGAAACGTCACCGCAAGACGGATAACAAGGATGGCGACGCCGAGGGCAAATACGGCCTTCATCGGCCAGGTCGGAATCTCGAGTTGGCCGTCATAGTAGAGTTCATCGGCAAATTCGCCCGGTACCTTGGTCGCGATCATGTAGCCGATGGTGCCGAAAAATGCAGCGAACAGAACGGCGCCGAGCATTCTGAGAGCAGCCTGAAGCCGGAACGGAAGCCGGTCGGCAATAACGGTGACGACGATATGACCGTCACGGGATTCGATATAGGCCAGGGGCAGGATGATGGTGCAGACCATCAGAAGGCCGGCCATGATCAGGTCGTCGGGCACGGGCGCATTGAATATGACCCGTCCGAGAACCGAGGCCGTTACGATCGCGCCCATGGCCAGCAGGGCAAGCCCCGCAACCCACATGGCAAGCTGTTCGATCCGTTTAAGGACGTTTTCCACTTGAGCGGCTTTCCCCTCTCGCCGTCATAGTATCGGAAAAAGACGCCCCGGTACGCGAGGGAGAGCGTACCGGGGACGTTTTCTCATGCGGATCGCATGAGGCTTCAGCGTTTCCAGGGATATCCCTTTTCGTCGCGCTCTTTTTCGTACTGCGCCACAAGTTCCTTGTAGGCCGAGAGGATTTCCTGAGCCGGCATCTTTTTCTTCTCTGCCTTCTCAATCCATTTCTGGATGTCGGCTTCAGCAACGTCCACCATCGCCTTGCGCAAGTCCGGGGAGGGCTCGACAATTGTGACTTTGTGACCGCCGATACCGTCTTGAAGTTCCTTTTTCACAGAGGTCCGGGAGTCGTTCATCTTCTCCGCCATGTAGACGGTAAACTCGCGGCCGAGGTCCGTGATCAGCTTCTGATGGTCGGCCGACAGGCTCTGGAACGTAGTTTCATTCAACGCGATCCCGAACGCCAGGACCTGCCCCATATTCAGTTCGGTGATGTAATTCGCCACCTCGTAATGTTTGTAGGCCTTGGCGACGTAGTAGTACGTGGTTGAGCCGTCCGCCGAGCCGTTTGAAAGAGCCTCGTAGACCTTCGGCTGCGACATGGAAACAGTCGCAGCACCCTGCGATTTCATCGCAGGCACGAAGGCACCCGTGGCGCGGATCGTCAAACCCTTGAGATCCTCGCCATTGGTGACCGGCTTGTCCTTCGTCAACAGCTGGGTCGGTCCGGTGGTGTAGTTGCCGAAGTAGCGCAGATTGGCCTTGCGCTGTTCCTTGATCGCCTCGGGGTTCTTCGTCATGAAGTCGTACGTGGCCATCATGCCAACCCATTCGTCGGCGAATTGCAGCGTGTCGACCACTTCGTAAGCGACCAGCTTGCCGGGGGCGTACACCGGGACGATGGAGGCCATATCGGCGACACCGTCCGAAAGACCCTGTGCAGCGGTCTTGGCGCCAAGCAGCGCGCCGCCCCAGGAAATATTCAGACCGAGCTTGCCTCCGGAGCGTTCGCGCAACTGCTCATCCAGCCATTTCAGTCCGGCCGCGCGCGTGCCGCGGTTCGGGCCGAATTCCGCGAACCGAAGTTCGCGCATCTGCGCTTCAGCGTTGCTGACGGATAGGGTGGCGGTCATGCCTGCGGCGAGCAGACCTGTTGCGGCGAAAGCCGTGAAGAGTTTTCTCATTGGTATTCCTCCCTGGGGCCCACGGTCTTGGTGACCATTTTCAGGGCAAGTATCTCATTAAGCGGTTATGGTCTGTCAACAGACAATTGTAATTTCATCTGTTGAAATTAGCGCTGCGACGGTTAAAACTGAGACTGGCGGTGAGAGGCATCAGGCGGGCGAGCCCGCATACAGGAGGTTGGGAATGGCGCAGGACGCAAGACCGAGGGACGGCAGCAGTCTGCCGCGAGTCCGGGCAGTATCCCGCGCGATCGCCATTCTGCGCGCCTTCACGCCGGAAACGTCTTACCTGCCTCTGGCCGGCGTTGCGGCGCGTGCCGGGCTTGATGCGGGCACGACCCGTCGCATACTGGTCACGCTGCGCGATGACGGGCTGGTCCGCCAAGACGAACGGTCAGGCCACTATTGCCTCACGCTTGGGGTGTTGCAATTGGCCGGTGCGGTTCCACAGGCCGACAGTCTGAAGGACTTGACGGAAGACGTACTGATCGCCCTGGCTGATGAAACGCGTGCAACCGTGTTCCTGTCCGCTGCGATCGACGAAGAGGCCATCTGTCTTGCCCGATATCACGGTGAATCGGCGATCCAGGTGCGGTGGTGGGCTGTCGGAGGATCGCTGCCGCTGAACTGTGGCGCGGCACCGAAGACACTGTTTGCGTACATGCCGGAGGAGATGCGGGAACGGCTTCTGGATCGGAAAATGACCCAGTTGACGCCGCACAGCGTCGCGGATCCAAAAGACCTGCGCGGCGAACTCGATACGATCCGCGAACGCGGGTGGGCGCTCGCCCAGGATGACGTCGCTGAAGGGTTGTCCGCGCTGGCAGCGCCGGTCCGCAATGACGCCGGTGAAGTCATTGCCGCGATTTCGATCGGTGGCCTCACTCCTCAAATTCTGGGTGGCACCGAACCGAAGCTGCTGCCAAGGCTGCTCGCCTGCGCCGAGGACCTCTCCGGACGGCTTCGCCACTACAGCAAGAACGAGTTGCGGTAATTTCAACTGATGAAATCCGGTTTGCAGATTGACTCTGTTTCCGGATTGTCTCTTAATCTGCGAAACAGTGGCCGAGTACGGCCCAGGGAGGACGCCTCGCCATGGGCTACACAATTGCTGAAAAGATACTGGCTCGCGCGGCAGGCCTTGATGCGGTCAGAGCCGGCGACGAAATCAAGGTGAAACCGGACTTCGTCGTTGCCTATGATTTTCCGGGTTATACCGACGTCATCTTCAAGCAGATGGAAGAGGAGTTCGGCATCGACAAGGTGGCCGAACCGGAGCGGTTTGCGCTGTTCATTGATCACATGGTGCCCGCGGTCACGCCCCAGGAAGAGGATCTCCATCAGAACACGCGCGACTGGGGCGCAAAAAACGGTGTGCCGGTCTATGAACGCAAGGGTATCGGGCATCACGTGTGCTCGGAACTGGGATATGCGACGCCGGGCGCATTCGTGGTGCATTTCGACGGACATATTTCGCAGCTTGGCACGTTCGGGACGCTCGCGATCGGTGTGCGGCGGCACCTGCTGGAGGCCTTCGTCAAGGAATACATCAAGCTCAAGGTCCCGAAGACGACACGGGTCAACCTGTCGGGCAAACTTCCGCCCGGCGTGATGGCGAGGGATGCGTTTCACCACATCGTCCGCACGCTCGGGCCGTCGGCCTGCCGGTTCCATGTGCTCGAGATCGGCGGAGATGCGCTCGACCATATCGGCATCGACGGCCGGCAGACCATCAACTGTCTGGCCATGTTTACCGGTGCCATCACGGCAATCATGAATCCCGATGACGTCACCTTGCCATATGCCATGGAGCGTGCGCGCATCGACCTCGATCCGGTCAGTTCGGATCCGGATGCGGATTATGCGTCGGTTTATGAAATCGATATCAGCGCGCTCGAACCGGTTGTTGTCGTGCCGCCGAGCCCGGCCAATACCCAGAACCTTTCGGACCATGCCGGAAAAGAGGTTCAGGTCGGCTATCTCGGGTCCTGCGCGTCGGGGCGCGTCGAGGATCTGGAGATTGCCGCCAGGGTCCTCAAGGGGCGTCAGGTGAAGCCGGGGTTCCAGCTCCACGTCGTGCCGACCAGCCAGAAGATCATGGAAGAGGCAGCCGAAAAAGGGATCCTGACAGACCTGATCGCAGCCGGCGCGTTTGTCACGTCGTCGTCTTGCGACTACTGCTTCGGAAGGCTCGGTGTCATGACCGAAGGTCAGCGCGCGGTGTCCACCGGCACGCTGAATGTGCGCGGCCGGATGGGCAGTCCGGATTCGGAAATCTACATCATGAATGCGGCCGCCGTTGCCGCGTCCGCCATCGACGGGGTCATCACCGATCCTCGGAAATATCTCTGAGGCAAGGCATGGCGCTGAAAAACCTCAAGGGCCGGATTGCCTTCAAGTTCGAGGAAATCGATTTTGACGTCGACCAGATCGTCGGCGTGAAGAACATCAAGATCAAGGATCCGGTTGAACTCGCAAGCCTTGCAATGCAGTCCTACGATCCGGATTTTCAGGATCTGGTTCAACCGGGAGACCTGCTGGTCGGGAACGAAAATTTCGGATACGGCCATCCGCACTATCCGCCGATGATCGCGATGAGGAAGCTCGGCATTGCCGGAGTGATCGCGGAGAGTTTTTCGCCGGGCTACTGGCGCGGCGAGATCGCGATGGGGTTCCCGCAGATCGCGTGCCCCGGGATCCTGGAGCTCGTCGACCGCTGGGACGACGTGGTTGTCGATTGGACGCAGCCCTGGTTCGTAATCTCACGAAAGCGAAAACGCTTCCGTTCGAGCCGCTCGCGGACGGCGACCGCCAGATGCTGGAGGCCGGCGGGCTGATCGGATACCTGCATGCGCGGGATGAGGCAGAAAGGACGGTGCAAAATGCCGATGGCTGACATTGCGGACAAGGCGAAATTCTCCGCCGCGGCGCGTG
>CBDHYJ010000066.1:0-72110 GCA_965275905.1 Hyphomicrobiales bacterium
TTCTCGGTCTCGACGATCATGGCATCGCCGTTCTTGTTGACCTTTCCGGAAAGCAGGTTCATCGCCGGTGATCCGATGAAGGTCGCCACGAACGTATTGTCCGGATCGTCGTAGAGCTTGAGCGGTGCGCCGGCCTGTTCGATACGTCCGTCACGCATGACGACAATCTGGTCGGCCATGGTCATGGCCTCGATCTGGTCGTGCGTGACATAGATCGACGTGCTGTTAAGACGCTGATGCAGCTCCTTGATTTCAGTGCGCATCTGCACGCGCAGCTTGGCGTCCAGATTCGACAGCGGCTCGTCGAACAGAAAGACCTGAGGGTCGCGCACGATGGCCCGGCCCATCGCCACGCGCTGGCGCTGGCCGCCGGACAACTGGCGCGGATAACGTTCCAGGTATTCTTCGAGGTTCAGGATTGCGGCCGCGTCGTTGACCTTCTGCTTGATAATGTTCGAATCCGTCTTCGCCAGCTTCAGGCTGAACGCCATGTTGTCGAACACGGTCATGTGCGGATAAAGCGCGTAGTTCTGGAACACCATTGCGATGTCCCGTTCCTTTGGCGGCAGCATGTTGACCACCGTGCCGCCGATCTCGATCTCGCCGGCGGTCACGTTCTCCAGACCTGCAATCATGCGGAGCAGGGTGGACTTGCCGCAGCCCGAAGGCCCGACAAGCACCGTGAACGATTGATCTGGGATTTCAATGTCGACGCCGTGAAGAACCTGCGTCGAGCCGAATCGCTTAACCGCGCCCTTGATTTCGACCGATGCCATCCGGTCCGTATCCTCCCTTTGGGCCGGCTGAATTCTACCGATTCTCAGTGTCGGCTGCCGGCTTCAATACCCTTCGCCCCGATGATCGCCCCGACGGGGAAAACGGAATATCACTGTGTTGTTCCGTCTGCGGCGCGATGTCGGCGCACGAATTTAACCACGTTCTTAAATCGATTGAAATGACGCTCTTTCTCAATCTTGCCCTTGTCCGGTGCCCACGGTCGCGTAGCGTTCGCTTCTCGGTCGCCGATTAATGTATACATTAATGTATTTGTGTCAATCGGGTTTATGTATGCATCGCGGGAATCTATCAACGCCACGTCAGAACTTTCCGTGTTCCAGATAGGCCTGTTGCGGATCCATACCGCCCAGGATTGCGGTGCGGACCTTGTTTTCGGTACCGATGGCGGTGAGGGCGTTATCGACGATCTGCGCGGCGGACCCGGCCGGAAGGATCACCATCCCGTCGCGGTCTCCCAGGCAATAGTCGCCGGAGTTGATCGTGACGTCGCCGATGACAATCGGAACATCGAACCCGTCCGGCAGCCAGCGGCCGACAATATCTCTGGGTGTGAAGCCGCGCGACCAGCATTCCAGTCCCATGTCGAGCAGAAACGAAACGTCCCTGATAAAGCCGTCGGTCACGACCCCGAGCACGCCTTGCTTGAGCAGTGTCTCGCCGGAAAGCTCTCCCATGTGAGCCACCTGATCGTCGTTCGGTTGGCACACCCAGATATGATCGGACTTCGCTCTTGAAAGCAGACCCGTCCACTCGACCAGGGTCTGATGAGGGTCGGCGCCGGTATCGACACGGCCCGAGATCGTGAAGACGGGGCCCGCGAGCTTGCGGTCAGGAAACAGGGGACGTAGCTCCGGCGGCAGTGTGAAGTCACGCAATCCCATGTCGCGCATCACGTCGTGCACAACGCCGGAATAGCAGTCGCCGAGCTTTCTGGTCAGGTCGTCCATCTCAATGCCCTTCTTCAGTCGGGATCCGGGTGAATTTGCCCCTCTGGAAATTGCTGACGGGGATATGACATGCCGAGATCCGTGGCGATCCTGTTCGCGTTGTCCCTGTGTTTGCCGGCATCGGCGGAGCGGCCGTTGCCCGCATAGGCGCTGCTGAGAGCCAGGTGACACTGGCCCGCAAGGGGATGCATGCCAAGTCTGGTTGCCAGGGACAGCGCCTTCTTGTAGTGCGACACCGCGCCCTCAGGGTCGTCATGGTCAGGATGAGACAGGATATCGCCGAGAATCCGCAATCCGTAGGCCTGATGCCCGCGTTCGCCGCGCTGCTGCGCCAGCAGAACGGAATCCGTCGTTGCGATCAGGGCGTGGTCGACCTGTCCGTCGATCAGCAGGGCTTCGCCGAACTGAATGCCGACCAGTGAGCGGAACAGGCCGAGGCCGATGTCCTCGTAGGCGGCGCGCGCACGGCGCAGGTAGTCCAGGCTCTCCGCGTTGCGGCCGGCAAGGGCGTAGGCGTGCCCGAGAAATCCCATGATAAACGGCGACAGGTATTTCAGGCTCCATTCCTCGACCAGCGCGTTTGCCTTTTCCAGCGCGTCCACGGCCTCGGTGATTTCCCCCCGGATTTCGTGGAAATACCCGAGGTCGTAGTAGATATGCGCCAGGTTGAAGGGATTGCCGATATCTTCGGCGATCTCGACCGCTTCGCGCGCCAGTGTCATTCCCGGTTCGAATTCGCCGCGTTCGGCGAGGGCCCAGACGAGCCAGGACCTGGAGATGACGGCGGGGGCGAAGGGGAGGCCGCAGCGTTCTTTCGAGAGCTCCCCGGAGAGCATCTCCGCCACGGCCTCGAAATAGGGTTCGGCCTTGCGGCAATCGCCGGTCGTGACCCGGACGCATCCGAGATAGAAGTTCGATGCGACCCGAAGCGAGAGATCATCCGCGGCCCGCGACGTCTTGAGGGCGTGTTCCGCCGATTTCAGCGCCTCCCGGGCCCGGCCGAGCTGCCACTGGCTGGCGCTCCTGAACACCGAGATCCAGCCGGTTCTCACATCATCCTTGAGAGTGTCGGCAAGGCGCTGCGCCTCGCTGAGGCGTGTCAGAATGTCCTCGAAGCGCCCCAGTGCCCACAGCGCATTGCGCAGTTCGAAGCGCGTGTCGATCGCCTTTTCGTGGGTCTCCCGGGATTTCGGCATGCGTGCGGACGCGGCCAGCGCCTGTTCGAACTGCGCGGCCGCTTCCCGCAAAGCCGAGCGGTTCATCGCCCTCAGTCCGGCCGCAAGGTGGTAGGCGAACGCCTTGTCCCAGAGCTCGCCGAGATAGGAATGGTGGGCGAGCGTGTCGACGCGCTCTGCGACCTGGCTGCCCATCTGCTGTTCCATGATTTCGACAATTCTGGCGTGAAGCTGCTTGCGCCGTCTGAGCAGGATTGTCGAATAGGCTGCGTCCTGGACCAGCGAATGCTTGAATGTATATGTCGCGTCCGGCGGTTCGCCGTCGACGACCACCAGTTCGGAGTCGATCAGGCGCTCGAGGTCCGCCGTCATCTCGGTATCGCTCTTTGCCAGGGCCAGTTTCATCAGGTTGTATGGAAACTCCCTGCCGAAAACCGCGCCGACCTGGGCGACTTCCTTGGCCCTGCCGAGCCTGTCGAGCCGCGCGATCAGCGACGATTGCAGCGACGCCGGAATAATGTGGTCGATAGCGTTTTCAGACTCGGTGATCAGGCTTTCGAGAACGGACTTGGTCAATTCCTCGACATAAAGCGGCACGCCGTCCGACCGGGCCACGATCTGGTCCACGATCGCCGCAACCAGTTCGGGCCCGGCCACCGACTGCACGATCTCGACGGACTGTTCGCGTCCCAGCCTGTTCAGCGCGATGGCACTCATGTGGGAACGGGCCGACCACGGCGGTATGAACTCCGGCCGGTAGGTGATCAGGACGCATACGGGCCGGCCGGCGATCCGGTCGATCATCGCCTCGACGAATTCGATCATCGACGGGTCCATCCAGTGCGCATCCTCGACGACGCACAGCAGGGGCAGGTCTTCGGCCTCGCGCAGCACCTGCGCGATCACCAGATCGATGGTCCGGTTGCGGAGCTGTTGTGGCGGCAGGTCCAGTTCGCCATAGCGGTCTGCGCCGGGCAGCGAGAGCAGGGCGGCAAACACGGGCGCCACGGACCGGACGTCGTCGCCATTGTGCCTGATGAGTGTTTCCAGCTTGTCCAGCCTGCCGCCGCTGTCGTCGTCGACCGAAAATCCGGCGGCGAGACGCAGGTGCTGGATGATCGGATGGAACGCGCTGTTGGTCCGGTGCGGCGAACACTGGAAATAGAGGCTGTTGCAGGAAGCCGGACCGATCGCGTCGCGCAGGTCCTGAACGATGCGTGACTTGCCGATCCCCGCCTCACCAGACAGCAGGATCACCTGGCCTCTGCCTCCGGCTGCGGTCTTCCAGCGTTCGCGGAGCAGTTCGAGTTCGTGATCGCGGCCGGCGCGTCTGGTCAGGGCGCCGCCGCGCGAGGCCTTGAAGCGGGTCTCCGCGACGGCTTCGCGCAGGACGTTCCAGGCCTGCACCGGATCGGCAAAGCCCTTCAGTTCCTTTTTGCCCGCGTCTTCCAGGACGAAGGCCTCGCCGAGCAGCACGCGCGTCGAGTCCCCGATATAGACCTGCCCGGGCAGCGCGACGCTCTGCAGCCTTGCCGCGAGGTTCGGCGACTCGCCGATGGCTGCCTCGGTGTCGGATACCGAGTCGCCGACCAGATCGCCGATAACCACATGTCCCGTGTCGATGCCGACGCGCACCTGCAGCGCGGTTTCCCGTTCGGCGTTCTGGCGCGCGATGGCGTTGATGGCGCTCAGTCCCGCCCGGACCGCACGCTCCGCCTGGTGCTCATGGGCGCGAGGCCAGCCGAAATAGGCCAGAATCCCGTCGCCGAGAAATTTGGCCACGTAGCCGTCGTAGCGGCGGATTGCGGAGGTGACCGCATTCTGGAAACTCTGCAGCACGTCGCGGAGCTCCTCGGGATCGATCATCCGCGACAATTCCGTCGAGCCGACCAGGTCGCAGAACAGGAACGTGATCTGCCGCCGCTCGGCCTCGGCATTCGCGGCCTGACCGATGACCGCGCGCAGGGTGCCGTCTTCGGTCTGGTCCGCCGAAAGTTTTTCTATGGCGGCAAGAACAACACGCCGGTGGCCGAGAGAGAGGCCGAGTTCCTTGAGATCGCTATCTGTAAGATGGACGAGCGCGCGGAAATCGACGTCGTTCTCTTCGAACGCGTCCGCATATTGATCCAGGCCCAGGTGTTCCAGCCACTCCCTGACCTCGGTTATCACGATTTGCTCCCTTGCGGCATCAGGCAACGGTTCCGCAATTGAAGTCTATCCGTGACTGCCGGGCCAATCCAGAACACTTGTGTAACGGCACCGCTGTTGCCGTATCGCCTTCGGCAATGGCACGCTGTGTTATTGGGCGGAAGTGCAGCGGCAAACAGGGAAGGCACCATGAGCCGGATAACAAAAGTCGAGATACACGAATTCACGTTCGAAACGAAGAACCTCGGGCGGGCGGGGCAGGGCGAGTCCATCGGCGCGCTCAGCTATGAGCCCGGCGCTGTTGCCACCATCCCGAAGTATGCCGTCACGATCGAGACGGCTGACGGCTGTCGCGGCGAGTACGTGACCCACTGGGTGTCGTCGCCGTCGGCCCTGGGACAGACGCTCATGCTCGCACCGCAATTGCTCGGCCGCGACGCGGCCGAACGCGAGCTCATCTTCGATGACTTCAAGCGCGAGCTGCGCCAGTTCGATCACATGGGTCACGGCCCGCTGGACATCGCACTCTGGGACTGGGCGGGACGCAGCCTCGGGTGCTCCATCGGCGTTCTGCTCGGCGGCTACCGCAAGCGCCTGCCGGCCTATGCCAGCACCTATCACGGCGACCGCAATGGCGGTCTCGACTCCAAGGAGGCGTTCGCCGCTTTCGCCGAGCAGTGTTACGGCCTCGGTTACCGGGCGTTCAAGATTCACGGCTGGCATGACGGCAATGCCCGCGAAGAGGCCGAAAATCTGCTCCATGTGGCGAAGGCCGTCGGCGACCGCATGACCCTGATGATCGATCCGGCCTGCGAGCTCAGGACCTTCGCCGACACGCTTTATGTCGGCCGGGCCTGCGATGATGCGGGCTACTTCTGGTACGAGGATCCGTTCCGGGACTCCGGTGTATCCGCGTTCGCGCACAAGCGTCTGCGCGAAATGATCAGCACGCCGCTGCTGCAGACCGAGCACATCCGCGGCATCGAGCCCAAGGCCGATTTCCTGGTTGCCGGCGGCACCGATTTCCTGCGCAGCGACCCCGAATACGATCTCGGCATCACCGGCGCCATGAAGATCGCCCATCTGGGCGAGGCATTCGGTGTCGATGTCGAGGTCCATGCCTGCGGGCCCGCGCACCGCCACGTCATGGCGGCCATGCGCAACACCAATTTTTACGAAGTCGCCCTTGTCGGGCCCGACTGTCCCAACTCGGTGCCGCCGGTCTATGCCTGCGGGTATTCGGACCTGATCGACTGTGTCGGCGAGGACGGTTGCGTGCCCGTTCCCGACGGCCCGGGTCTGGGCGTCACCTACGACTGGGACTTCATCGCCGCCAACCGCACCGCGCTGCATGTGTTTGAGTAGGCTTTGAGGACCCTCAATCGTCACTTCCGCGAAGGCGACCCTCAGATCCCACCTTATTGTCATGCTCGTGCTCGACGCGAGCATCCAGCATCGGTCTCTGGGCCCTCGGGTCGGGCCTGTACCCGCGAAGGCGGGTACCCGAGGGTGACAATGAAGGAGACGCCACCCGTACTTCCACAATGTCATCCCGCACTGTCCCAAGGTCATCCCGCACTTGATGCGGGATCCAGCGCCGTATTCCAGTTCCGCCCAATCGGCTGGATGCCGGATCCCGCTTCGCTCGTCCGGCATGACATCCCGGGTTTCGGCGAGGAACGAACCCGTCCGGGCGGCCATACTTGACCGGCCGCGTCTGCCCGGTGCATGAATCGCCTCCGCCATCCCCGCCACGTCACAGGAGACCGACATGAGTTCCAATGAAAAGATTGCCCTCGTCACCGGCGCCAGTTCCGGCATCGGCCGGGCCACCGCCATCGCGCTCCTGAAGGCGGGCTATCCAACCGTGCTGACCGGCCGGCGCGAGGACGCGCTGAACGAGACCGCCGAGATGGCGGGTTCTGACGCGGCATCGCTGTCGGTTGCCTGCGATGTCACCGACACGGGCTCGGTCGACAGCCTCTTCGCGGCGATCAAGGATCGCTTCGGCCGGCTCGACGTGGTGTTCAACAATGCCGGCAACAACGTGCCACCGGCGACCATCGACGAGATCACGCCGGAGCAGTGGAAGACGGTCATCGACGTCAACCTGACCGGCGCCTTCCTGATCGCGCGCGGCGCCTTCGCCATGATGCGCCACCAGGACCCGCAGGGCGGCCGTATCATCAACAACGGGTCGATCTCGGCCCATGTCCCGCGCCCGGGCTCCGTGCCCTACACGTCGTCCAAGCACGCCATCACCGGCCTGACCCGTACCATTTCGCTCGACGGCCGGCCGTTCAACATTGCCTGCGGCCAGATCGATATCGGCAATGCGGCGTCGGCCATGACCGAGCGCATGGCCGCCGGCGTGCCGCAGGCCAACGGCACCATGGCGCCGGAGCCGACCATGGACGTCGACAACGTCGCCAACATGGTGGTGCATATGGCGGGGCTGCCGCTCGACGCCAACGTGCAGTTCGTCACCGTCATGGCGACGCAGATGCCGTTCATCGGCCGGGGTTAGGCCACTCATTCGTCATCCCGGACAAGCGAAGCGCGATCCGGGATCCAGCAACTGGCTCAATACCGGATCTTCGGGATGTCGCTGGACCCCGCATCGTGTGCGGGGTGACAGCAATGGCAGGGCGCCCTCGGGCCCGACCCGGCAGCCCCACTTCTTTGTCATCCCGGACAAGCGAAGCGCGATCCGGGATCCAGCAACTGGCTCGATGCCGGATCTTCAGTATGCCGCTGGACCCCGCATCGTGTGCGGGGTGACAGCAATGGCAGGGCGCCCTCGGGCCCGACCCGGCAGCCCCACTTCTTTGTCATCCCGGACAAGCGAAGCGCGATCCGGGATCCGGCACCTGGCTCGATGTCGGATCTTCAGTATGCCGCTGGACCCCGCATCAAGTGCGGGGTGACAGAACTTGTAGGGCGCCCTCGGGCTCGACCCGGCAGCCCCACTTCTTCGTCCTCCCGGACAAGCGAAGCGCGATCCGGGATCCAGCAACTGGCTCGATGCCGGATCTTCAGTATGTCGCTGGACCCCGCATCGTGTGCGGGGTGACAGCACCGGCAGGGTGCCCCCGGGCCCGACCTGCAGGCCGCGATCCCCGGATCTATTCTTGCGCGAAGGTCTTGCCGCCTTGCACTTTCAGTTCCGCTGGCGGCCGTGGCGCCCCGAGGAACGCGTCTTCGTTTTCCGCACTGCCGAGCCTGACACCGGCTTCCTTGATCGCCGTATCCGGCACCTTCGCCAGCGGCGTGTACTGCGGGTGGTGGTGTTCCCGGTAAGGGTCATTGCGCGCGGCGTTGTAACAGCAGATCAGCGTCCAGCGCCGGTCGGCCGACCGGTTCTGGTCGGAGCGGTGCAAGGTGTTGCAGTGGAAGAACAGGACGTCGCCGGGATCCATCTCGGCGTAGACCGTCTCCAGCCGCTCCTTGGCCTGCTCGACCCGGTTCAGGTCGGCGCCGACCTGCTTGCCCTCGAGCAGTCCATGATCGATCCGGCCCATGAGATGCGAACCCCGCAGAACTTGCAGGCAGCCGTTTTCAGGCGTCGTGCGGTCAAGCGCGATCATGGCCGAGGCCATCAGCGGGAACATGCAGCCATTGTGGTACCAGTAGCCGTAGTCCTGGTGCCATTCCCAGGCGCCGCCTTCATGCGGTTCCTTGGCGGTGAGTTTGGAATGGTAGTGATAGACCTCGCCGCCGAGCAGGTCCTCCATGGTATCGACCATTTTCTCCGACCGCGCGGCAAGCCCGTAGACGCTGTCGCCGGGATGGTTCCACGCCACCATCTTGGTCGTGGCACCGTCCTTGTCGGAGCGGTCGTACATGTGCTCCGAAATCGCCGGGTCCGTTTCCATGGCTTCGCACAGAAGCCGCGCCTCTTCGGCATCGAAAAAGCCGCGCACGATGACATAGCCGTCCCGGTCGAAGGCTTCTCGCTGTTCGCTCGACAACACGCTCGGCATACTTCCGTGTCCTCTCTTGTTCGATCCGCAATCCCCTGATCCGCGCTGGAAGTATAGGGACAAACCGGCGCATGGATACAGCCTGTTGTTGAAGCGGCCCGGTCCGGGCGCTAAATTCGGGTGAGAGCGGAAACGCTTCCCCGTCCGCGGAGAGGGCTGCGCCCAGGACCTTACATACCGGAAACATGCGATTTCCTCGCCTGACTGAGCGGACACAGGCGCCGGAACCTTCAAAGGAGGTCGTATGTCTGATATTCGCCCCGCGCGGCGTGCGCGCGTTCGTTTCGATGGCCGGCTCAATCTTGAGCAGCAGCGGAAACGCGCCAGGGAACTTCTCAAGGCGATCCGTGATGATGATCCCGAAGCGCTCGGGCGCTTCGCGGATTTCCATCCGCAATTCACCGGCGCCCGAAACGATCAGGTCAAGCTCACCGACGCTCAACTCGTTCTTGCCCGTGAAAACGGATTTCCAAGCTGGCCGCGCATGAAGGCGCATATTGACGGCCTCGCCGTGACGCGCACGCGCATGGAAGAGGGCAGGGCGTCGGCGCCCGATACCCGGGGCACGCTGCACATCCGCTGCGGCTCCGACATCCGCCACGGTCTGGAGATTGCGGGATTCGTCGGCCCGTTCATGGAATTCGCCGATCCCTACTGCCAGGGGCCGGTGCCGGACCTGCCGCTGGACGAGTTCATCCGGGTGCGGGCCGGCTTCGTTGCGAACGCCTACGGCCTTGACCGACGGGATGCGATCGCCCGGGGGCGGAAGGAATATGCCGCGCTCGCGGCGGTCGGTGATCACGAGCGCATCGTGCTCTGGTTCGAGCACGACACCTACGATCAGCTCATCCTGGCTTTCCTGTTCGACTTCCTGGGGGCCCTTTCGCCACTGCCGCCCGTCGAGCTGATCTGTGTCGACCGGGTGCCCGGCGTGCCCGACTTCGTCGGTCTGGGCGAGCTTTCACCGGAAGTCCTGCTCTGGCTCTGGGACAACGCGCGCGTTCCGCTGACGCCAGCGCACGTCGCGCTCGGACGCCGGGTGTGGCCGGCGCTGCGGAGCACTGACCCTCGCGGTCTGCTGGAAATAGCGGAGCAGGGCACCGAGCCGGTTCCGTTCATGGCGAATGCGCTGAGACGCCACCTGCGCGAACTGCCCTCGACGGCGAACGGCCTCGGGCTTACCCAGCGGCTCGCGCTGGAGATCATTGCCGACGAGGGCCCGGTCAACGCCGGCCGCGTGTTCGGAAAGCTGACGGCAGAGTACGAGCCGCTGCCGTTCCTGGGTGATCTCATGTTCTGGCATGTGCTCGTCGACCTGGGCGATGTGACCGATCCGCTGATCGCGATCGATCCGGAGACGGCGGGCGACCGGTGGCCGCGGCGCTCGCTCTCGATCACCGAAGCCGGCCGGCGCGTGCTGGCGGGCGAGGCCGACTTCTTCGATCTCTACCGCGGCACCCGCTGGGTCGGCGGCGTCGGGCTCACGGCAGGCCGGTCGTTCCCCCGCTGGGACGAGGCGGCGCAGGCCATCGCATAAGGCGGCTCGTTTCCCGGACGCGACGCGGCGCGTAATGCCGCACCCCGGCAACCGGGGAACGCCTCCACTCCTGTCACCCCGCGCTCGACGCGGAGTCCAGCCTCATGCGCGGAGCCACAAAACGTGTTCCCTTTCCTGTCATGCTCGTGCACCCGCCTTCGCGGGCACAGGCTTGACACGAGCATCTGGCGTCCGTGAGGCAGGCGCTCGGGTCAAGCCCGAGGGCGACAACTTATACGCGCGCAATCGGGCAGCGATCTTGTGTTGCGGAACGGCCACAGTTCCACATGCCCGCCAAGGTGAGACTCCGGTCCAACGACTGCGCCGGGAAGCGCTGCTAGATCCTTCTTGCGGGAAAGTCTTAATGATTCGCTGGGGGCTTGACTGTGACCGAAGAGCGGAGAGCGCCGGGTGGACGGCGCGGCAAAACATGGTTCCTGTCGGCGGTGAGCGGGATCGCGCTCACCGCGTGTCTTGCGGCGGGTGTTCCCGCCGACGCCCAGGAGGTTGTCGTCGGCTCCGGCCAGACATTGGACCAGATCCTGCTTTTTGACGGCGACACGCTGATTGTCGAGCGGGGCGGCGCGGTGAGGAAAGCGGACGCCGCTGCCGTGACTGACGACAACACCAGGACACCCGGCGCGAACATTACGATCAGAAACGACGGCATCATCGTTTCGGGTTCGTACTGGAATGCTATCGACTTCTACAATACCGGCACGTTCGATCTGACCAACACCGGCACAATCTCGGGTGGTACCGGCGTTATTTTGACGGGCGCGTCGGTAGCCCGCATCGTAAACCACGGCACGATCCGGGGCAGCTCGACAACTGACGAAGCCGGTATTGGCATTGCCAGCTCCGATTTCAGCACTGTGATCAACGCGGAGTCCGGCCTGATCGAGGGTAACACGGGCATCTCGGCCATTACCTTCGACGGCCACAAAATGTCCGTGACAAACGCGGGCCGGATCCGCAGCACGTCAGGGCCGGCCGGCATGGCGATTGAATACCAGGAGCCCGGCAATATCAGTATCGCGCAGACCGGCACTAACAGTCTGACGGTTCTGGGGCGTTCGACCATCGAGGGGCGCATCCTCTGGGACGGCCTGGACGACACGTTCGCCACCGGCCCGGGCCGGTCCTCCGCGTTGACCTTTACGGACAATGAATCAGATGCCGGCGAGCAGCCGACCGTTTTCACCATCGACACGGGCGGCTTGCCGTTTGCGGTCCTCAGAACCGCTGCGGGCAGCGCGGGCACGGCGACGACAAAGGTCGTGGTGATCGACCCGTCGTCCTTCGGCCTGGCCGATTCCACGCTTGCGGACATCACGGGCGGGATCTCCGGGGTTCTGACGAACCAGGCCAACACGGCCCGCAACGTGAGCACGAACGAGAATGGCGGCGGCACGGTGGTGGCATCGGCCAACGGCACGTCCATGACGATCACGCCGGTGGCCGATCACGGACCGGTCCTGCGCGCCTGGGCGGAAGTGTTCGGCGGCTGGCGCGGCGAGCAGCGCGACGGCAACCAATTGGCTTCCGACCATGTCTTCGGCGGTGCGGTGGCCGGCATCGAGACCGACACCGCCATGGACGGCACGCGCGTCGGTTTCTTCGTCGGCGGTTCGGGCAGCCACGTGGAGGTCGAGTTCGGCAGCCAGGACACGGAGATCGGTTCCGTCTTCGGCGGCCTCTACGCGGCCCATCAGGCGGGTGGCGTGGCCATAGACGCGGCCGTCACGGTGGGCCTTGCCGACTACGACCAGCAGCGCTTCATGAACGACAACACGGTCTCGGGCGGCGTCGATACGGCACGCGCCGACTATTACGGCATATTTGTAAGCCCTGAGATCACCATCTCGTCGTCGCTCGCGGTGGCGGACTGGATGGCTGTCAGGCCGTCGCTGACGCTCCGATATGCCGGTCTCTTCCTTGATGGTTACTCGGAGAAGGGCTCCAACGCCAACATGACCGTTGACGATCGCGACGTGCACATAATCTCCGCACGCGCGCAGGTGGCGGTTCCGGTTCACATGAATACGGACGCCCACGGCACGCTGACCATGGAGATCCGGGCCGGCGCCGACGGCCGGGCGACCATAGCCGAGGACAACGTGCGCGCCACGCTGCTCGGCCAGAACCTGAACTTCACGGCCGGCGGGGACGACGAGGTCCTGACCGGATTCGCGGGCGCTGCCTTCGCTTACGCGATGACCACCGGTACGCGGTTCTACGGCAATATCGAGGCCGGCTACGGCACGGACGAGGCGATCCACGTGACCGGCCGCGCCGGCGTC
Source organism: Hyphomicrobiales bacterium (assembly GCA_965275905.1). Taxonomy (GTDB): domain Bacteria; phylum Pseudomonadota; class Alphaproteobacteria; order Rhizobiales; family JAJFHC01; genus CBDAQD01. Next base: position 12,892 of record CBDHYJ010000066.1, read on the forward strand.
AAGATGCCGTTCTGAGGCTGTTTCCAGGGCGCTGCCGAGCACGCAGTCGGTGCGCTGTCGATCCGGGGCCGTTCCGAACTCATGCTGGTGTTCGGTACGGCCCCGGATCTCGCTCACGCCCGTTCGGGGAACGAATATACGGTCTCGTATTCATTGCACTGCTGTCATCCTCGCCTCCGCTTCGCTCCAGCAAGGATGACATTGAAGAAAACTGCCGTCTCCCTGGATCCAACTACCGGTGCTTCAGACCGCAGCAAAGGCCAATGGGCCCCGGCGCGGAGGCCGGGGAACGCCTCCACTCCTGTCACCCCGCGCTCGACGCGGGGTCCAGCCTCATGCGCGGAGCCACAAAACGTGTTCCCTTTCCTGTCACGCGCGTGCACCCGCCTTCGCGGGCACAGGCTTGACGCGAGCATCTGGCGATCCGGCTCACGGGGACCGAGCCCCGTGAGCCCCTAACTATGACAAATCAAATCAACACAAGCCCGAGGGCGACAACTTATAGGCGGGCAATCGGGCAGCGATATTGTGTTGTAGAACGGCCACAGCCCTGCATGCCCGCCAATGTGAGACGCATATCCAACGACTGCGCAGAGGAGCGCTGCTAAATCCTTCTTGCAGGAAGGTTTTGATGATTTTCTTGGGTGTTGACTGTGGCTGAAGTGCTGAAAGCGCCGGGCGGACGGCGCAGCAGAACATGGTTCCTGTCGGCGGTGAGCGGGATCGCGCTCGCCGCGTGCGTTGCGGCGGGTGTTCCTGCCGATGCCCAGGAGATAGTCGTCGGCTCCGGCCAGACTTTGGTCGACGTCTCCGTCGGTGACGGCGAGACGCTGATTGTCGAGCAGGGCGGCACGGTGAGGGGTGCGGGCCAGGCCGTAAGCTCCCCGGGGTTCGGCTCGACCGTCACCGTCATAAACCGCGGCACAATCGTTTCGACCGATGAAGAAGCCATTCACACAATTGGACATACGCTCGATCTGACCAACAGCGGTTTGATCTCTGGCGGCGAAAACGGCATCTGGGGCAGCTTCATAACCAGCCTTGTGAACAGCGGCACGATCTCAAGTGATAGGGACGCTATCAATGTTGACGGGTTCATCGACAGTCTCGTGAACACCGGCACGATCTCGGGTGGCGTTTACGGCATTTTTTCCGAGGGCCCGGTAACCAGCCTCGTAAACCACGGCACGATCCGGGGCGGCTCGGCATTTTCGCACTATGCCGGTGTTGGCATCAGTTCCGGCACTGTGATCAACGCGGGGTCCGGCCTGATCGAGGGTCCGACGGCTCTCGTGATCCACCGCGACAGCGCCGGCGACGGGTCCGTGACAAACGCGGGCCGGATCCGCAGCACGTCAGGGCCGTCCGGTGCAGCGATTATATACGAAGACGAAAATCCCGGCGCTGACAGTCTGACGGTTCTGGGGCGCTCGACCATCGAGGGTTCCATCAACTGGGACGGCCTGGACGACACGTTCGCCACCGGTCCGGGCCGGTCCTCCGCGCTGACCTTGACGGACAGTGACTCAGATGCGGGCGATCCGCCGACCGCGTTCGCCATCGACACGAACGGCCTGCCGTTTGCGGTGGAGAGAACGGCGGCGGGTGCCGCAGGCACGGCGTCGACAAAGATCGTCGTGATCGACCCGTCATCCTTCGGTCTGGCCGATTCCACGCTCGCCGACATCACGGGCGGGATCTCCGGCGTGCTGACGAACCAGGCCAATACGGCCCGCAACGTGAGCACGAACGAGAATGGCGGCGGCGCGGTGGTGGCATCGGCCAACGGCACGTCCATGACAATCGCGCCCGCGGCCGGTCACGGACCGGTCCTGCGCGCCTGGGCGGAAGTCTTCGGTGGCTGGCGCGGCGAGGAAAGCGACGGCAACCAGCTCGGCTCCGATCATGTCTTCGGCGGCGCGGTGGCTGGCATCGAGACCGACACCGCCATGGACGGCATGCGCGTCGGTTTCTTCGTCGGCGGTTCGGGCAGCCACGTGGAGGTCGAGTTCGGCAGTCAGGACACGGAGATCGGCTCGGTCTTCGGCGGGGTCTACGCGGCCCATCAGGCCGGTGACGTGGCCATCGACGCGGCCGTCACGGTGGGCCTTGCCGACTACGACCAGCAGCGCTTCATGAACGACAACACGGTCTCGGGCGGCGTCGATACGGCACGCGCCGACTATTACGGCATATTTGTAAGCCCTGAGATCACCATCTCGTCGTCGCTCGCGGTGGCGGAAGAGATTGCGGTCAGGCCGTCGCTGACGCTCAGATATGCCGGTCTCTTCCTCGACGGCTACACGGAGAAGGGCTCCAACGCCAACCTGACCGTTGACGATCGCGACGTGCACATAATCTCCGCACGCGCGCAGGTGGCGGTTCCGGTGCATATGAACACGGACGCTTACGGGACGCTCACCACGGAGATCCGGGTGGGCGCCGACGGCCGGGCGACGGTGAGTGAAGACAACGTGCGCGCCACGCTTCTGGGCCAGAACCTGAACTTCACCGCCGGCGGCGATGACGAGGTTCTGACCGGGTTCGCGGGCGCTGCCTTCGCTTACGCGATGACCACCGGCACGCGGCTCTACGGCAACATCGAGGCCGGCTACGGCACGGACGAGGCGATCCACGTGACCGGCCGCGCCGGCGTCAAGATGCCGTTCTGAGGCTGTTTCCAGGGCGCTGCCGAGCACGCAGTCGGTGCGCTGTTGATCCGGGGCCGTTCCGAACTCATGCTGGTGTTCGGTACGGCCCCGGTCTGCCCTTTGGGCAACCGGGGAACGAGTATGCGGTCTTGTCTTCATTGCACTCCTGTCATCCTTGGCCGAGCCACTAGCGAGGCCGAGGATCCATTGGCGCATGTTTCAGACAGTTGAGGGAATGATTGGATCCTTGTCTTAGGGGAATGTGAGATGATTGCAGTGGTCGGGAGACCGTTGGATCCTTGATCCATTGAGATCGTCTGCGCCGCGGGAAATCGGGCAGCGATCCTGTGTTGCGGGACGGCCACAGTCCCGCATGCCCGCCAATGTGAGACGCATATCCAACGACTGTGCCGGGAAGCGTTGCTAAATCCTTCTTGCGGGAAGGTTTTAATGATTCGCTGGGGGCGACTATGATCGAAAAGCGGAAAGCGCCGGGTGGCCGGCGCGCTAGAACATGGCTTCTGTCGGCGGCAAGCGGGATTGCGCTCGCCGCGTTTGTTGCGGCGGGTGTTCCTGCCGATGCCCAGGAGGTTGTCGTCGGCCCTGGTCAGACGTCGAGCCAGATCGAGCTTAGAGGCGGCGAGACGCTGATTGTCGAGCAGGGCGGCACGGTGAGGGATGCGGCCGACGCCGTGTTCAACGGTGACCCAGGCTCGACCGTCACCGTCATAAATCGCGGCACAATCATCTCGACCGGTGAAGACGCCTACGACGGAGGTAACTCTTCGCTCCATCTGACCAACAGCGGCTTGATCTGGGGCCAGGAAAGGGGCGTCACTGTCGAGAACCTCTTCAGCTTCGTGAACAGCGGCACAGTCTGGGCTGATGATACAGGTGTTCGTGCCGACTTCGTCCGCAGCTTCGTGAACACCGGCATGATCTCGGGCGAGGAAAGGGGCGTCTTTGCCGGCTTCCTCATCAGCCTCGTGAACACCGGCACGATCTCGGGTACTAATAGGGCTATCTTCACTGAGGGATCCGTCGACAGCATCGTGAACACCGGCAAGATCGTAAGTGACGGTGACGCCATTTATGCCGAGGGTCCGGTATTCAGCCTCGAAAACAGCGGCACGATCCGGGGCGGCACGAACACTAACGCTGCCGGTATTTCCATGAGTGGCGGCGCTGTGATCAACGCGGGGTCCGGCCTGATCGAGGGCCGAACGGGTATCGAGTTCTTCCGCGCGGCCGCCGACAACGCGTCCGTGACCAACGCGGGCCGGATACGCAGCACGTCCGGGCCGGCCGGCATCGCTATTGATTACGACGACAGCGACGACGGTGCTGACAGCCTGACGGTTCTGGGGCGCTCCACCATCGAGGGCTTCATCCTCTGGGACGGCGACGACGACACGTTCGCCACCGGGCCGGGCCGGTCCTCCGCGCTGACCTTGACGGACAGTGACTCAGACGCGGGCGATCCGCCGACCGAGTTCACCATCGACACGGGCGGCCTGCCGTTTGCGGTCGAGAGAACGGCGGCGGGTGCCGCGGGCACCGCAACGACAAAAGTCGTGGTGATCGATCCCTCATCCTTCGGGGTCTCGGACACGATCCTCGCCGACATCACGGGCGGGATCTCCGGCGTGCTGACCAACCAGGGCGATGCGGCCCGCGACGTGAACGGGGCCGGTGTCGCGGTGGCGTCGGCCAACGGGACCTCCATGACGATCGCGCCCGCGGGCGGTGTCGGGCCGGTCCTGCGCGCCTGGGCGGAGGTGTTCGGCGGCTGGCGCGGCGAGGAAAGCGACGGCAGCCAGCTCGGCTCCGACCATGTCTTCGGCGGGGCGGTGGCCGGCATCGAGACCGATACCGCCATGGACGGCATGCGGGCAGGCTTCTTCATTGGCGGCTCGGGCAGCAAGGTGGACGTGGAGTTCGGCAGCCAGGACACGGAGATCGGCTCGGTCTTCGGCGGGGTCTACGCGGCCCATCAGGCCGGTGACGTGGCCATCGATGCGGCGCTCACGGTCGGTCTCAGCAACTACGACCAGCGCCGTTTCATGAACGACAACACGGTGGCGGGCGGTGTCGATACGGCACGCGCCGACTATTACGGCTTCTTCGTCAGCCCGGAGGTGACGGTCTCCTCGTCGCTTGCGGTGACGGAGGAGATTGCGGTCAGGCCGTCGCTGACGCTCAGATATGCGGGTCTGTTCCTCGACGGTTATACGGAGAAGGGCTCCAACGCCAACCTCGCAGTCGAGAACCGGGACGTGCATGTGATCTCCGCACGGGGACAGGTGGCGGTGCCGGTGCACATGAACACGGACGCATACGGCACGCTGACCACGGAGATCCGGGTGGGCGCCGACGGCCGGGCGACGGTGAGTGAAGACAACGTGCGCGCGACGCTTCTGGGCCAGAATCTGAACTTCACCGCCGGCGGGGACGACGAGGTCCTGACCGGGTTCGCTGGCGCTGCCTTCGCTTACGCGATGACCACCGGCACGCGGCTCTACGGCAACATCGAGACCGGCTACGGCACGGACGAGGCCGCCCACGTGACCGGCCGCGCCGGCGTCAAGATGCCGTTCTGAGGGTGTTTCCCGGGCTCCGATCCGGGACCTATTTACCGGCGCTTCAGAACCGCAGCAAATGCCAATGGGCCCCTGTGTATTCGGGATGTGCGATTGTTGAAGTGGGTGGGAGACCGTTGGGTCCCTGGTCCGCTTTTGGCAAGACCGTGCGCCGGCGCGGAGGCCGGGGAACGCCTCCACTCCTGTCACCCCGCGCTCGACGCGGGGTCCAGCGTCATACGCGGAGCCACAAAACGTGTTCCCTTTCCTGTCATGCTCGTGCACCCGCCTTCGCGGGCACAGGCTTGACGCGAGCATCTGGAGCGCCTCGAAACGAGACCCTCGTGTCGAGCACGAGGGTGACAAAAGAAGAAAGCCCGAGGGCGACAACTTATAGGCGGACAATCGGGGAACGATCCTGTGTTGCGGGACGGCCACAGTCGCTCATGCCCGCAAATGTGAGACGCCGGTCCAACGACTGCGCCGGGAAGCGTTGCTAAATCCTTCTTGCGGGAAGGTTTTAATGATTCGCTGGGGGCGATTATGGTCGAAGAGCGGAGAGCGCCGGTTGGACGGCGCAGCAGAACATGGTTTTTGTCGGCGGTGAGCGGGATCGCGCTCGCCGCGTTTGTTGCGGCGGCTGTTCCTGCCGATGCCCAGGAGATAGTCGTCGGCTCCGGCCAGACGTCGGGCCAGATCGAGCTTGATGACGGCGAGACGCTGATTGTCGAGCAGGGCGGCAGAGTAGAGGATTTTTCCGACCCCGCTGTGATCCAGGCGGACGACAACCGGACCTTCACCATCATAAATCGAGGCACAATCGTTTCGACCGGTAACAATGCCATCGACGTAAATACTTCTACGCTCGATCTGACCAACAGCGGCACGATCTCGGGCGACACAAATGGCGTCTTTGCAGAGACTCTCACCAGCCTCGTGAACAGCGGCTCGATCTCGGCCGGCGAAATCGGTATTTATGTATTCGAGGTAAGCAGCCTCGTGAACACCGGTTGGATCTCGGGTACTAATGTGGCTATCTCCACTGACGGATCCATCGAAAGCATCGTGAACACCGGCAAGATCGTAAGTAGCGGTGACGGCATTTCTGTCGGGGGCTCGGTAACCAGCCTCGTGAACAGCGGCACAATCCGGGGCGGCACGAACACTAACGCTGCCGGTATTGGCATCGGTTCCGGCACTGTGATCAACGCGGGGTCGGGCCTGATCGAGGGTGGGACGGGTATCTCGATTCTCCGCCCAGGCACCGGCACCGGTTCCGTGACCAACGCGGGCCGGATCCGCAGCACGTCCGGGCCGGCCGGCAATGCGATTGTATACGAAAACGAAAATCCCGGCGCTGACAGCCTGACGGTTCTGGGGGGCTCCACCATCGAGGGCTCCATCCTCTGGGACGGCGACGACGACACGTTCGCCGCCGGTCCGGGCCGGTCCTCCGCGCTGACCTTGACGGACAGTGACTCAGCTGCCGGCGCGGAGCCGACCGAATTCACCATCGACACGGGCGGCCTGCCGTTTGCGGTCGAGAGAACGGCGGCGGGTGCCGCGGGCACGGCGACGACAAAAGTCGTGGTGATCGATCCGTCGTCCTTCGGGGTCTCGGACACGGTCCTCGCCGACATCACGGGCGGGATCTCAGGGGTTCTGACCAACCAGGGCGATGCGGCCCGCGACGTGAACGGGGGCGGTGTTGCGATGGCGTCGGCCAACGGCACCTCCATGACGATCGCGCCCGCGGGCGGTGTCGGGCCGGTCCTGCGCGCCTGGGCGGAAGTGTTCGGCGGCTGGCGCGGCGAGGAGAGCGACGGCAACCAATTGGCTTCAGATCATGTCTTCGGCGGCGCGGTGGCGGGCATCGAGACCGATACGGCGATGGACGGCATGCGGGCAGGCTTCTTCATCGGCGGCTCGGGCAGCAAGGTGGACGTGGAGTTCGGCAGCCAGGACACGGAGATCGGCTCGGTCTTCGGCGGGGTCTACGCGGCCCATCAGGCCGGTGACGTGGCTATCGATGCGGCGCTTACGGTCGGTCTCAGCAACTACGACCAGCAGCGTTTCATGAACGACAACACGGTGGCGGGCGGCGTCGACACGGCGCGCGCCGACTATTACGGCTTCTTCGTCAGCCCGGAGGTCACGGTCTCCTCGTCGCTCGCGGTGACGGAGGAGATCGCGGTCAGGCCGTCGCTGACGCTCAGATATGCAGGTCTCTTCCTCGACAGCTATACGGAGAAGGGCTCCAACGCCAACCTGAAGGTGCAAGATAGAGACGTGCACGTGATCTCCGCACGGGGACAGGTGGCGGTTCCGGTTCACATGAACACGGACGCATACGGCACGCTCACCACGGAGATCCGCGTCGGGGCCGACGGCCGGGCGACGGTGAGCGAAGACAACGTGCGCGCCACGCTTCTGGGCCAGAACCTGAACTTCACCGCCGGCGGGGACGACGAGGTCCTGACCGGGTTCGCGGGCGCTGCCTTCGCTTACGCGATGACCACCGGCACGCGGCTCTACGGCAATATCGAGACCGGCTACGGCACGGACAAGGCCGCCCACGTCACCGGCCGCGCCGGCGTCAAGATGCCGTTCTGAGGCTGTTTCCCGGAAGCCCGTCAGGGCTGTCCGGGACCGTTCCATGCTCATGCCGGTGTTCGGTACGGCCCCGGATCTCGCTCTCACTCGTCCGGGGCATATAAGTCCGTTTCCCGGGCTGAGCCTGTACCCGCGAAGGCGGGTAACCCGGGACCCATTTATCGGTTCTTCAGACCGCAGCAAATGCCAATGGGCCCTGGATCAAGTCCAGGGAACGCAAGGGGTGTTTCCCGGACGCGATGCGGCATGAAATGCCGCTTCGCAGATCCGGGACCGTTCCAGACAGAAGCCTGAGTTCCATAAGGCCCCGGTCTGCCCTTTGAGCAACCGGGGAACGCGGACATCTCGACCGGTGCAGTGGCCTACCGCTTCAGCGCGTCCCGCACGGTCTTCGCCACGCCTTCGCCGTCGAGGCCGTAATGGGCGTAGAGATGCGTCGGGGGCCCGAGGATGGAGTATTCGTCCGGCATGCCAATTTTCACCAGCTGCACGCCCTTACCCCGCTCGGCCAGCACTTCCGCGACCGCGGATCCGAACCCGCCGGTCACGTTGTGCTCTTCCGCGGTGAAAATGACCGCGTGGTCGTTCGCGGCCTTGAGCACCGCCGCCTCGTCGAGTGGACGGATCGAATAGGCGTCGACCACGCGCAGGCCGACGCCTTCGCTTTTCAGAATGTCGTGGGCGTCGAGCGCCGCCTTCACCAGGTTGCCGATCGCGAACACGGTCGCATCGTCGCCCTCGCGCAGCATGTGCGAGCCGCCGGCCCGCCACTCGGGCGGGCTGTCGTAGACCGGCGCTTCGCGGCCGCGCCCGCAGCGGAAATAGACCGGTCCGTCATGGTCCATCATGGTGGGCAGGGCGGCACGGATCGCGTTGCCGTCGCACGGGGCCATGAGGGTCAAATTGGCGATGGTCCGGAGCGCGCCGATGTCCTCGTTGCAGTGGTGAGAGGTGCCGTAGAACCCCATGGCGATGCCGGAATGGGTGCCGACCATGCGGACATTCAGGTTCGGATAGCAGATGTCGTTACGGATGTTTTCCACGCCCATGAGCGCCAGGAAGAACGAGTAGTTCGAGATGACCGGCGTGAAGCCCGTCGTCGCCAGGCCCGCGGCCGCCCCGATCATGTTGCGCTCGGCGATGCCGAAGTTGAAATAGCGCTCCGGATACTTGCGGCCGAAATTGATCACCTGGGTCGGGCGCCCGAGATCGGCGGTCAGCACCACTATGTCGTCGCGGCCGGTGTCGGCCATCTCCAGCAGGGCCTGGCCGGTGGTGAGCTGTTTCGACAGCGCGAGCGAGCCGACCATGTCCCAGGACGTGTCGTCGAAGCCCTCGCGGACGGTGGTCTCTTCCGGATAGTCCGTCATTGGTCGAGCCCCCGTTCGATCTCCGCGTAGGCGCGGTCCCGGTCATTGGGGCCGAGAAAGCCGAGATGCCACTGCCAGGTGCCCTCCATGAAACTGACGCCCTTGCCGGCGATGGTGCGGGCAAGCACCACGCAGGGCGCCTCGCGCGGCGCATTGAGCGCCCGGTTGAGGGCATCGAAGGTCTTGTCGAGGTCGTGGCCGTCGTCGAGTTCGATAACCTCCCAGCCGAACGACCGCCACTTGGCCTCGAGCGGCTCGGTCTGCATGGTCTCCTGCGTGAAGCCGTCGGAGCCCGCCGCGTTGATATCGACGATGCCGACGAGGTTCGAGAGCTTCCAGTGGGCCGCCGCGATCGCCGCTTCCCAGACCTGGCCCTCGGCCTGCTCGCCGTCACCCATCATGCAGACCACGCGGCCGGGCGACGCCTTCAGCCTCAGGCCGAGCGCCATGCCGACGGAGACCGAAAGATTGTGGCCGATGGAGCCGGACGAGAAGTCCGCGCCCTTCACCTTGCGCATGTCAGGGTGATCGCCGAGCGGGCTGCCGAGCCGGGTGTACGTGTCGAGGTTGCTCTCCGGGAAGAACCCCCGGTCGGCAAGCACGGGGTAAAGCCCGATGGCCGCGTGCCCCTTGCCCATGGTGAAGCGGTCGCGGTCCTCCCAGTCCGGGTTGTCCGGATGAACGTGGAGCAACTGGTAGTAGAGCACGACCAGCAGTTCGGCGATGGAGAAGGCGGAGCCGTAGTGGCCGGACCCGCAGATGTCGGTCAGGCGCACCACCTCGCGGCGGATCATCTTGGCCTTGTCCCGCAAGAGGTCGATATCGACATTGCGGACCGGGCGGGCATATGAGGTCATGAAGAGCTCCGTTTTCGAGAGGCGTCGGCAAGTGCCTAGCGTGCGAACCGATCACCGGACGAATGTCAGTCCCTGGAACAGCAGGATTATGCTGATGGCGAACGGCAGCCCGCAGGCAAAACCGCGCGTGAACCATTGGACGGTTCGGTCAGAATGCCGAATGAGGAACATCGTCGCGACGCAGACCACAAGCACAAGGGCAAATCGGCCTATCGTTGCCAGATCGGAAGAGGGGATACTGTCCTCTGCGACCCCGCCTGCGTGAAACGGCCAGATAAGGGCGCCCCAGTTCAGCAGCAGGGCGAGTGTTGTGCCGCCGCTGTAGAATCTTCGCTCCAGAGCGCCGCCGCTCCAGACAGGGAACCGGGCGTCAGTTCCAAAATTGTCGGGATCTTCTTTCACAACGCTCATTCTAAGCCTTGCCGGATCTGATTTCCACAAACGGCACAATGGACGCAGGCTTGCAAACCCGCAGGGCAGCAGACGCTCGTGAGCCCGCGTCCCCTAGTGGATCAGCATGCCGCCGTTGACGTCAATGACGGCACCGGTGATGTAGCCGGAGAGATCGCTCGCCAGGAACAGGCAGGCATTGGCGACGTCGTCGGCCTCGCCGAGGCGGTTGAGCGGTATGCCCTTCTTGATCTCTTCGCGCAGGTCGTCCGTCAGCTTGCCTTCGGTGATGTCCGTGTCGATCAGGCCGGGCGTAACGGAATTGACCCGCACGTTGTCGGGCCCGAGTTCGCGCGCCATCGCCTTCGACAGGCCGAGCACGCCGCCCTTGGCCGCGCTGTAGTGCGGGCCGCCGAAGATGCCGCCGCCGCGCTGGGCCGAGACGGAGGACATGCAGATGATGGAACCGGACTGCTGCTCGCGCATGTGCGGCACCAGGGCCTGGGACATGTTGAGCGTGCCGCGCAGGCTGACATCTGTCACGGCATCGTAGTTGTCCTGCGTGATATCCATGAACTTGAGCGGCTGCGTGATCCCGGCGATATTGGCCAGCACGTCGACACGTCCGAAGTGGCCGAGAATCTTTTCGGCGGCCGCCTGGCACGCGTCGCGGTCGACGACGTTGCAGGCGACACCGATGTGATCGGGACCAATCCCTGAAGCTGCGGCCGCGCTCGCGGTCTCGTCGAGATCGAGAATGGCGATCTTGGCGCCCTGGCCGGCAAAAGCCCGGGCGGTGGCGCGCCCGATTCCGCGCGGCGAGGCGCCTCCGGTGATCACACAGATGCGGTCTTCAAGCAGCATGGCGAATTTCTCCCCTTGTTATGGCGCTGTGCCCGCGCCTTTCCTGCACTATACGGTTGACGGCGCGGCGTTTGCGGTTGATTACTGGGTCAGCCCGGCGCCGATTTCGCGTCAGAAGGCTCAAAAATTAAATCGATTAGATTGCCGGGAGGCAAGCCCGTGAGTTCCGAAAAGAAAAAGGCGTCGGACCTGCGCAGCCGCATGTGGTTCGACAACCCGCTCAACCCCAGCATGACGGCGCTTTACCTTGAGCGCTACCTGAATTACGGCCTGACCCGCGACGAACTGCAGTCCGGCAAGCCAATCATCGGCATTGCCCAGACCGGCAGCGACCTGTCGCCCTGCAACCGGATCCACGTCGATCTGGCCAAGCGGGTAAGGGACGGCATTCATGCCGCCGGGGGTCTCGCCATCGAGTTTCCCGTTCATCCGATCCAGGAATCGGGCAAGCGCCCGACCGCGGCTCTTGACCGCAATCTCGCCTATCTCGGCCTGGTCGAGGTGCTGCACGGCTATCCGATCGACGGCGTCGTGCTTACGACCGGCTGCGACAAGACCACGCCCGCCTGCCTGATGGCGGCGGCGACCGTCGATATCCCCGCGATCGCGCTCAACGGCGGGCCGATGCTGAACGGCAATTACAAGGGCGAGCGCACCGGCTCCGGCACCATCGTCTGGAAGGCGCGCGAGATGATGGCCGCGGGCGAGATTGACTATGACGGCTTCATCGAAATCGTTACGTCGTCGACGCCGAGCGCCGGCCACTGCAACACCATGGGGACGGCAACGTCGACCAATTCTCTGGCCGAAGCGCTCGGCATGATGCTGCCGGGCAGCGCCGCGATTCCGGCGCCCTACCGCGAGCGCGGCCAGATCTCCTACGAAACCGGCCGGCGCATCGTCGACATGGTCTGGGAGGATCTCAAGCCGTCCGACATCATGACTCGCAAGGCGTTCGAGAATGCCATAGCCGTCAACAGCGCAATCGGCGGGTCGACCAACTGTCCGATCCATCTCAACGCCATCGCGCGCCATGTCGGTGTCGACCTCAAGGTCGAGGACTGGCAGACCCACGGTCATGAACTGCCGCTGCTGGTCAACCTGCAGCCCGCCGGAGATTATCTCGGCGAGGATTATTTCCGCGCCGGCGGGGTGCCCGCCGTGATCAACGAGCTGATCAAGGCCGGCAAGATCCACGAGGACGCGCTCACCGTGAACGGCCGGACCATCGGCGAGAATTGCGGCGGGTGCGAGATCGAGAACACAGACGTCATCAAGCCCTACGGCGAACCGATGATGGAGAATGCCGGCTTCATGGTGCTCAAGGGCAACCTGTTCGACGCCGCCCTGCTCAAGACCTCGGTGATCTCCGAAGACTTCCGCAGCCGTTTCCTTTCGAAGCCGGGCGACGAGAATGCGTTCGAGGGCCGTGCCATCGTGTTCGAGGGCCCGGAGGACTACCACGACCGCATCAACGACGCGGAGCTCGCCATCGATGCGGAGTGCATTCTGGTGATGCGCGGCGCGGGTCCGGTCGGGTATCCGGGCTCGGCGGAGGTGGTCAACATGCTGCCGCCGGACGCCCTGGTGAAGCAGGGCGTGACCGAACTGCCCTGCGTCGGGGACGGCCGCCAGAGCGGTACCTCCGGCAGCCCCTCGATCCTCAATGCCTCGCCTGAAGCCGCCACCGGCGGCGGCCTGGCCTATCTCGAGACCGGCGACCGGATCCGCATCGACCTCAACAACGGCACCGCCGACATTCTCATTTCCGATGAGGAACTGGCGAAACGCCGCGGCGAGAAGAACTATACCTATCCGGAACATCACACGCCCTGGCAGGAGATCTACCGGTCCATGGTCGGGGAGCTTTCGGAGGGCGGCGTGCTCGAGCCCGCGGTGAAATATCAGCGTGTCTCGCAATTCAAGCCGAGGGACTCCCACTAGAGTGAATTTGGGCCAGATTGAATCGTTATGCCGGATTGCATTTTTGTCAGGATCGAGGGTTTTGGCGAAGGCCATACCGGGGGTACGGGCGAGACAAAACCCGATGGAAATGGCAAAAAGGCATCCGGCCCGAAGGGTTGAATGAAATCGACCATCCACGGCGTCAGGTCTTTCGACCGTAGCCCCGCTATGCTCTTCAAGACCTTCCTGGTGGACTGGTGCGATTTCATCCAACAGAACTGCTTCAATCTGGCCCAAATTCACTCTCGCGGACATTGGGAATTCCGGAGTGCGGAAGAAACAGACTTCAGGCGTGGCGCCGCGCCGGTTTGCGCGGTAAAGCTACCGCCCGCGCGGCAGAAGAAATAACAGGGGATCGTTGAATGGCGGACAGACTTAAGGGCAAGACCGTGCTGGTCACGGCAGCCGGGCAGGGCATGGGCCGGGCAGGCGCCATCGCAATGGCGCGGGAAGGCGCCATCGTGACGGCTACGGATGTCGACGCTTCGAAGCTCGAAGGGCTGGAAGAGGAAGGTGTCGCGGCAACCCGCACCTTCGATGTCACCGACGCGGCGGCGACGGCGGAGATCATTGCCGACCTCGGCACGCTCGACGTTCTTTTCAACTGCGCCGGCTACGTCCATCACGGCACCATCCTCGACTGCGAGGAGGATGCCTGGGACTTCTCCTTCGATCTCAACGTGAAATCCATGTACCGCCTGATGAAGGCCGTCATTCCCGGCATGGTCGCGGCCGGCGGCGGCTCCATCATCAACATGGCGTCGGTGGCGTCGTCCATCCGCGCCGCGCCAAACAGGTTCGTCTACGGCGCCACGAAAGCGGCCATCATCGGCATGACCAAGGCGGTGGCCGCCGATTTCGCCGACAGGAACATCCGCTGCAACGCCATCTGCCCGGGCACGGTCGACACGCCGTCGCTCGGCGAGCGCATCGCGGCGTTCGACGACCCGGAAGCCGCGCGCAAGGCCTTCGTCGCGCGACAGCCGATGGGACGGATCGCCGGTGCGGAAGAGGTCGCTCCCCTGATCGTCTATCTCGCGAGCGACGAAAGCGCGTTCACGACGGGCGCCTGCGAAGTCATCGACGGAGGCTGGTCGGTCTGACGCGGGCAGCCGAACGACATCACATCGAACAACCCCATTCATCACGGAGACCTTTATCATGAAGCTTTTGCGCTACGGACCCGCGGGGGCGGAGAAGCCCGGGCTGCTCGACGGCGACGGGACGATCCGCGACCTCTCGGGCCATATCGGTGACATCGACGGCGAAACGCTGTCTCCGGCGGGCCTTCAGCGGCTGGCCGCCATCGATCCCGCCAGCCTCCCGGCGGTCGACGGCAGCACCCGGCTTGGCGCCTGCGTCGGCTCGATCTCCAAGCTGATCTGCGTCGGCCTCAATTATGCCGATCACGCGGAAGAGTCGAACCTGCCGATCCCCGAGGAACCCGTGCTGTTTTCCAAGGCCATCACGTCCATCAGCGGTCCGGACGACGACGTGATCATCCCCAAGGGATCGGTCAAGACCGACTGGGAAGTCGAGCTCGGCATCGTCATCGGCACGACGGCGCGCTACGTCAGCGAGGACAATGCGCTCGACCATGTCGCCGGCTTCTGCCTCGTCAACGACGTCTCCGAGCGCGAGCACCAGGCCGAACGCTCAGGCCAGTGGGTCAAGGGCAAGAGCCATGACACCTTCGCGCCGATCGGCCCGTGGATGGTGACGAAGGACGAGGTGCCGGATCCGCAGGCGCTAGACATGTTCCTCGACGTCAACGGCGAGCGCCGCCAGACCGGCTCGACCTCGACCCAGATCTTCGGTGTGAAGACCGTCGTCAGCTACATCAGCCAGTTCATCACGCTGGTGCCCGGCGACGTCATCCCGACCGGCACGCCGCCGGGCGTCGGCATGGGCATGGACCCGCCGACCTACCTGAAGGCCGGCGACGAAATGCACCTCGGCATTTCAGGCCTCGGCGAGCAGCGCCAGAAGGTGGTGGCGTATTCGGGGTAGGGTCGATTTTCGGGACTCGGGTCACTCACATTTGTCATCCTTGCCGGAGCGGAGCGACGGCGAGGATCCAATTATCGGAGCGATCGTCCGCAGCGAATGCCAATGGATCCTCGGCCTCGCATAATGCTCGGCCAAGGATGACGAAAGAATCGTAGAGCGCATATTTGGTTCATGACCTCGAACGTAAGCACATAGGGGTCAGTGATTTGTTCAAACGTCATTCCCGCGCAGGCGGGAATCCAGTGCCAAAGACCGAAGCAGTGGCATGCCGCCTCTGGATGCCCGCCTGCGCGGGCATGACGATGTAACTTAGATATCACAGGGATCCAGTCAGGAGACGCAGAGATGAAAATCGCCATCACAGGCGCGGCCGGGCTGATCGGCCGCAAGCTCACCGAACGCCTCGTCGCCGACGGCGCGCTGAACGGTGAGGCCATATCCGACGTCCTGCTGATGGACGTCATTGCGCCGCAAGCCCCGGCCGGGGCCGGCTTCGCGGTCGACACGCAGGCCGTCGACATCTCCGAACCCGGCGCCTACGACCGGCTCGCGGCGCTGAAGCCCGACGTCATCTTCCATCTCGCCGCCATCGTCTCGGGCGAGGCCGAGCTCGACTTCGACAAGGGCTACCGCATCAATCTCGACGGCACGCGGGCGCTCTACGAGACCGTGCGCCAGGGCGGCTTCAGCCCGCGCCTCGTGTTCACGAGCTCGATCGCCGTGTTCGGCGCGCCGTTCCCCGACGCCATCTACGACGAGTTCCACACCACGCCGCTGACCTCCTACGGCGCCCAGAAGGCGATGGGCGAGCTGATGCTGGCCGATTACAGCCGGAAAGGCATCTTCGAGGGCGTCGGCATCCGTCTGCCGACCATCGTGGTCAGGCCCGGCAAGCCCAACAAGGCGGCCTCCGGCTTCTTCTCCGGCATCCTGCGCGAGCCGCTGACCGGCCAGCGCGCGACCTGTCCCGTCTCGCCCGACGTCATGCACTGGATGGCGAGCCCGCGCTCCGCGGTCGGGTTCCTGATCCATGCCGCGGGCCTCGACGTAGAGAAGGTCGGGCCGCGCCGCAACCTGACCATGCCGGGCATCGCCGTCACGGTCGGCGAGATGGTCGAGGCGCTGGAACGGGTCGCGGGCTCCGAGCCGGTCGGGCTGATCGACTGGGAGCTCGACGACTTCATCGTGAAGATCGTCGCCGGCTGGCCGCGCAATTTCGACGCCTCGCGCGCGACCGGTCTGGGCTTTACCTGCGAGGCCGACATGGACTCGATCATCCGGGTCTTCATAGAGGACGAACTGGGCGGCTGAGGACGTCCGCGACAGACGAGGATTTCGGCCGCATATGGATTCCGTAACCCAGTTCGTGCTCGGCGCCAGCATCGGCGGCGCCATGCTCGGCCGCACCATCGGTGCGCGCGCGCTCATTCTCGGCGGCGTCGTGGCGACCTTGCCCGACCTCGACAGCTTCATCCCGCTCGGCAATGCCATCGACGACATGACCTATCACCGCGGCGCCACGCACTCCGTGCTGGTGCAGACCGCCGTGGCCCCCGTCGTCGCCTTCGCCATTACCCGCCTGGTCCGGGACCTGCGCGACATCCCGAAACAGGTGTTCCTGACGGTCTGGGTCTGTTTCATCACCCACAGCATTCTCGACTCACTCACGACCTACGGCACGCAGATCCTGTGGCCCCTGCAGGTCGGCCCGCCCGCGGCCTTTCCGGTCGTCTTCATCATCGACCCGTTCTATACGCTCATGCTCCTGGCGGGCGTCATCATCTTCGCGCTCAGGCGGTTCACGCCCGACCGCGGTGTGCGCGCGACACGCATCATGCTGGCCGCGAGCACGGTCTACCTGGCGCTGGGGGCCGCAAGCCACATGATCGTTCGCGCCCGGGCCGAGGCGACGCCCGCGTTCGAGGGCATGCGCGTCTTCGTCCAGCCGACGCCGTTCAACATCCTGTTCTGGCAGGTGCTCGCCGTCGACCGCGACACCTACAAGACCGGGCTGACCAGTATCATTCCGGCCTGTCCGGTGTTCCGCATCGGCACGCACCAAAGGCTGGCCGCGCCGCCGGCCGGCGTCACGGTCTCGGATTCGGTCCGCCGCCTGGAATGGTTCACCGACGGTTTCTACAGCTACCACGACAAGGGCGAGACCCTGGCGATCACGGACCTGCGCATCGGCTTCCACCCGACCTACGTGTTTTCATTCGAGTTCGCGCGCAGAAACGGCAGCGGCTTCGATGACGTCAAACCGGTACAGACCGGCCTGGGGCCGGGCGGCACCAACCGTCTCTCCGCCGTCTTCGGCGATCTCTTCGAGCGCGTGTCGAACTGCTAGCGGCGGCGTGCGCGATTGTTCCCCGGTTGCCCGGAGGGCAGACCGGGGCCGCACAACTTCGAGGCCCAAGCAAACCGTTGTCGTCCCCGCGAAGGCGGGGATCCAGGAGCGCAACTCTGAAGCGGGTCTGTGTAGCACTGGATTCCCGCCTTCGCGGGAATGACGAAATACTTTATGGCTCCGCAAAACACTTGCCGCTCACACTCTGTCATGCCCGGGCTTGACACGAGTATCCAGCGTTACGCTCAGGCTCTTGCTTGCGGCTGGATCCCGGATCTGCGAAGCAGCATTTTGCGCAGCATCGCGTCCGGGATGACGGCGTGCGTAAGCGCCCGCCGTCAGTTCACCGGGGTGATCAGCGGCTTGCCGGCGAAGTGGTTGGCGATGTTGTCGATCACGAGTTGCCCCATGGCGCGGCGGGTGTGGTGCGTGGCGCTGCCCATGTGCGGCTGCAACACCACGTTGTCCATGGCGAACAGCGCTTCGGGCACCTGCGGCTCGGCGGCGAAGACGTCGAGCCCGGCGCCACCGATCTTGCCCTCCTGAAGGGCTGCCACCAGCGCCGGCTCGTCGACGACGGAACCGCGCGCAATGTTGATGAAGATGCCGTCGGGCCCCAGCGCCTCAAGGACGGGCGCGTTGACGATGCCCGCGGTCGACGGCCCGCCCGGGCAGATCGCCAGCAGGATGTCGACGTTGCGGGCCATCTCGGTCAGGTCGGCATAATAGGTGAACGGCTGGTCCGCCTGCTCCGAGCGGCCGTGATAGGCGATCGCCAGATCGAACGCCTGGGCGCGCCGGGCAATCGTCTTGCCGATGCGGCCGAGCCCGATAATGCCGAGCGTCTTGTTGCGCAGGGTGCCTGTCAGCGGCGGCTCGCCGCCCGCCGGCCACTTGCCGTCGCGCACATAGCGGTCGTAGAGCGGGATGCGCCGGGTCACGGCCAGCATCAGCGCCAGCCCCAGGTCGGCCACGTCGTCGTTCAGCACATCAGGCGTGTTGGTGACCTTGACGTTCGCCTCGGTCGCCGCGTCGACGTCGATGGCATCGTAGCCGACGCCGTAACAGCCGATGACTTCGAGATTGGGCAGCGCGCCGATCAGCGCGCGGCTGGCGCCCAGGTGTCCGTTGGTGGCGATGGCGCGGATCTCGCCCGCGTTCGCGGCGACGAGCGCGTCCCTGTCGTCAGCCTCCCAGTAGCGGTGCACGGTATAGGCTTCGTCCAGCGCGTCCATCACGAGGGGCATCATCGGCCCGATCATCAAAAGGCCCGGTTTCGTCACGGTTTCTCTCCCCGTCTGGTCGTTTCAATCGATTAGATTATTTGCGCCGGACCATAGGGCAAAGGCGCCCGGAGAGCCAGACAACAAACGGCGCAACTTCTGAATTTTCACGATTTGGGAGCCTCCTGGGCCTCCTTCATCGCCGTGATGAAGCGCAGCAGCGCCTTGTACTTGTTGGTCGGGATCGCCGCCTTGCGGTCCTCGATGTCCTTGGACGTCCGCACGAACTGGTCCTCGAACTCCTGAAGCGAGACGATGTCCTTGCGCGCCAAGAGCGCGATCAGGTCGATGAGGATGGTGACGGTTTCCGCTTCGCTCGCCCCCAGCATCTGGGACAGCAGTTCTTCCTGGTTGGTGGTCATGTCGCGGCGCCTTCCTGATTGGTTTGGCGAGACAATGACCGATTCCGCGGCGAATGTCTTCAGGGCGGCGCAATCGCATAATGACGCGGCCGCGGTTTCGGCGGCCTGTGCGGCGCCGCTCACGCCAAGTTCAGGTTTATGCCCGCGATCGAGCGCAGGAGCAGGCTGACCAGCTCCGACTGCCGGCTGGTGTCGGTCTTGGCGAAGATCGAATGCAGCTGCGACTTGACCGTATTGCGGCTGACCCCGCGCTTGAGCGCAACCACCTCGAGGCTCTCGCCGAGCGCCAGGCAGTGGGCGAGTTCGGCCTCGGACCGCGTCAGGTTGTAGGATGAGACGAACAGCTCGAGCGCCGTCGCGCGCGGCGACATCGGGTCGAACAGGAACACCGCGGCCGAGACCGTTTCCATGCCGGCGCGCTTGCTCTCCATCGGCACGACCATCAGGCTGTAGGGCCTGAAGCAGGACAGCCGCGGCGCCACGACCAGGCCGCCGGCCCGCTGCGCCAGCGTCAGGTTGGGCCGGTAGATGGCGTCGAGCAGCGCCTCGAACTGATCGTTGGCCTCGCGGTCGCCGATGATGATCTCGTTCTTCGCGAGCCGCAGGCCGTCGCCGCCTTCGAGCATCCGGCGCGCAGCCGCGTTGACGAACAGCAGCGAGCGGTCGGAGCCGTAGAGCGCCAGCCCGAACTGGATCAGGTCAAGCACGTTGCTCGACTGGATCAGCGCTTCTTCGAGCTTGTCGAGCCTGCTCTGGAGCATGATGGCGCGATGCAGATGCTGGCCCATGAGTGCCACCATGCTGAAGACTTCCGGGTCAATGTCGTTCTGGTCCGGATGCCGCAGAAAGCCGCTCACGAGGCCGGTGACGTCGCCGCGCTCCAGCACGCAGACGCATTCGCCGTGCAGCCCCCACGGCTTCGACGCCTTGTTGTACATCACGCTCTTCTGCCACTCCTCGTCGGAGTAGAACACGCGCCGGAGCGTCGGCACCCGTTCGGGCAGCAGCGGATACATGTGAAGCATCGTGTTGTCTTCCGGACGATCGAAGCCGGTTGTGGCCTCGTGAACGGAGTCGGCCGGAATATTGTAGAAATCGAATTTCAGGAATTCGCGCGGTTCGCTCTTGATATCGGCGAGAAAAACGCCGCTGTCGTCGGCCAGCCGGCTGTATGTCTTGAGCGCTCTCGGCCGGTCGTATTCGTCGCCAACGCAATCGTAAAGGGTCTCGATGGACGCAAGCAGTCGGTCGTGCAACATGGCGTGCCTCGTTCGTCTGTTTGACGGGATGAGAGCCTGAGCGGAGTCCGCAGAGGCGAATTGCTGGGGTTGGGGTTAGCGGCCGGACGGCCGTGGCTGCGCGGGCATCAGGAGGTGTCCTCTTCGAATTCGCCCTCCAGGGTCCGCAGATTGATGCCGGCAACCGAGCGCATCAGCAGGCTGACGAGCTCCGACTGCCGGTTGGTTTCCGTCTTCGAGAAAATGGACTGCAGTTGCGTCTTGACCGTATTCCTGGTCACGCCCCGCCGCTCGGCGACCGAGTCGAGCGTCTCGCCGAGCGCCAGCCTGTGGGCGAGTTCCGCCTCCGACTGGGTGAGGCCGTAGGACGACACGAACATGTCGATTGCAGTGGTCCTCGGCGCCTCGGGGTCGAACAGGAAGACAGCCGCGGTCACCGCGTTCATATCCGTTTCCTCCCTCTGCAGCCTCAGCGGAACGATCATCAGGCTGTACGGCTTGCGCTGGTACATGCGCGAGACGCTGACGATGCCGCCGGTTCGGGCATCCGCCGGAAGATCGTTCCTGTAGAGCACCGACACCATGCCGCGGAACTGCTGTGCGGCGACGCGATCGAGAATCCTCAGGCCCTTGGCCGTCAGTTCAAGCCCGTCGCGGGCGTCGATCATGCGCTGTGCCGCAGCGTTGACGAACACCGGATTGGCCCGCTTGCCATAGAGCACGAGGCCGAACTGGATCAGGTCGAGCACGTTGCTTGACTGAATGACGGCCTGTTCCAGCTTGTCGAGCCGGTGCTGCAGCGTCATGGCGC
Organism: Hyphomicrobiales bacterium; assembly: GCA_965275905.1. GTDB lineage: Bacteria > Pseudomonadota > Alphaproteobacteria > Rhizobiales > JAJFHC01 > CBDAQD01. The sequence continues at coordinate 34,232 of CBDHYJ010000066.1, forward strand.
GGCAATAGTGGTTGTTGAGCACCGCCATGGTCGCCAGCAGTTCCTCGTCGGCTTCCGACTGATGCGGATGGCGAAGGAAACCGCACACCAGAGTCGTGGTCGGACCCCGGTCAAGGATCGAGGCGCCGTCGCTGTGAAAACCCCAGGGTTCGCTGGTGTTCCTGTACATCTCGGTCTTGAAATGCACGTCGTCCGGCACGAAGACCCGGCGTAACACCGGCGTCCGGTCCGGCAGCAGCGCAATGTTCTGGAACAGGCTGCTCGTTGCCGCGCTATCGTGCTTCGTCACCATCGCTTCGACTGCTTCATCTGGAATATTCACATAGTGATAGTTGCCAAATCCTCCAAGTACCGGTCTGATTTCAGCGAGAAAGAGCCCCGTATCGTCGGCAGCCCTGCTATAGGCCGCCAGTGCTCTTTGATGATCGAATTCGTCACCGACGCAGTCATAGACTGTCTCGATGGCTTTGAGTAACCAATCGCGCATTTGCCCCTACAGTCAACGTCAGTGCACCGGTCACTTCACCTGGCAGGACACATGAAGACGCTGCGGACGACGTCAAAACCCGCATCCGGTGCACTGACCCGGGGGTGGTTCCCGGAACGTCGCAATAGTTCACGTAGGAGACAAAACCGCGCTCTACGTCATCCGTTTGGATGATCGGTGCCGCATTGGTGAACGGTTCGTGCCTTCGCTTCCAGCATTTCGCCTTCGAAAGATCCTGTTAAGGAATTGAGCTTTTCGCGCCACACCCCCCGCACAAATATCGTCCGTTCACCCGTGTGGATGAATTCGCGACTCCATGATTTCGGTAGGCAGGGTCATCAGCGGAAATCAGCCGCGTCTCTGAGTGTTACGGGGGTTAAACCTGATGATCTTCACACGGACAGAACAGGAGTGTCGTTCCGGAGCTTCTGCGGTTGCGCGCAGGCGTTCCCGAGGATACCTGCGATCTCATTTTACGGCGTTTGCCTTTCTTGCCGCAGTTTTCTCTCCCGCCGCCGCGCAGGAAAACAACCTGGCAAACAACGTCGACGCCTTTCTCGGCGGTTATCTTGGAACGCACGCCGGGTACGGCGCATCCGAATCAATTCCTTTCACGGGCGATCCCTATTCGGTCGTCGTTTCCGCGGATCCGGACGATAGCGATCTTCAGGTGCCCGGCAGGCGGGACAGGTTCAAGCTTGACGGTTTTATCGGCGGCTTTCATGCCGGTTATAACTTCGTCAGCGAGGGCACGTACCTCTTCGGCATCGAGGGTGACTGGACCTATCTGGGCCTGAAAGATCGTGTCTCCGCAAGCAGCGTCATTGCGGAGAACCTGCAGACCTATTCGCTCGCCCACCGCTCGAAGGTGGAGATGGACTGGCAGGCGACAATCCGCGGCCGCGCCGGAATCATTCACGGCAATACCCTGTTCTTCGCCACCGCCGGTGTCGGTTTCCTCGACGTGGACTGGCGCGAAACGGCGACGCTCACCGACGACGTCACGCTTCAGACCACCACGCAGAAGCACCGCGACAGCAAGGTTCTCGTCGGCTTCGTCGTCGGCGGAGGTTTCGAGATGGCGGTCTCCGAAGATGTGACGATCGGTGCTGACTACCTCTATGAGAACTTCGGCAACTACGGATCCGTCCCGTTCGGCCATACGAGTCCTTCGCAGATCGGCCGGCTGGGTGAGATCGAGCTGCACAAGGTGCGCGCCAGGCTGACAATCAATCTCGGCAGTCTGTAGTCGCCTTGGCTTCAGGGTCCGCCCTGGCCGCTGCCTCCCACCGAGAGGAAGCCGCCGCCTTGCGCGCGTCCTCTTCAGCGCCGTTCTCACGGGCCTGCTGGCATCGGTCGTGTCGGCACTCCCGGTCAACCTTGCGTCGGCACAGACAGTCTGTTTTGCCGGTGAAACGCAGACCACCCGGGCTGGAGGGAGTTTCCGTGTCCGGCAGCATCGGTGTTCCACTGGCAGCTTTTGGAATTGGCAACGCTGCGGACAGCGGACAATTCTCGCTCGACTTCTCAGGCAGCGCGGACACGGGCGCGGCTAAGGCGCGGCTCGAAATGCCGTTCGGGAGTGCTGCACCGTGAAGGCATTAACCCCGTATACGGACAAAATTTCAAAAATTTTCGGTATCGCGGCGAAGTTCATCCGTGTGGATGATGCGGCCAGAGCCGGGTTGCCATATCTGTTCTGCAACAAGAAGAAACGCACGCACACACTCCTATTTGGCAGATGGCTGGGAGCTGTCAGATGTTTGGGGGCAGGTAGACGGCAAGGTGCGGGCCAGTGGAGCGCCACCACTCCGAAGGCCCTAACCTGGCCGGTGAATTGCCAGATGACCGTTAGACAGTGCTGGTCATCAACAAACGGCAGTTTTCCGGCTATCGGACAGTGTTTCGCTGGCCCGCGCCGCACCCGGTCTACCGCCGCTCTTCGTTGAAACCGGTTTAATTCCTGCCATCGATCACCATATAGAGCAGATGAGACACGACGGCCGCGAACCGGCAGACGTGCGGTCCCCGGACCGGGAATGTCGGCGACTAGCTTCCTGTGCAGATGATTTTCGTCGAGAGGCGAAGCAGCGGACGTCTCGCCCCCTTGTTCTGTTTCTCGTTTTGGCATTTTCATCTGCATACGGATCAAAAAATGCTGTTGCGGGATCGGTCGAGGAATTGAACCGGACGGCAGTCAACTACATCGGCGAATGGGTCCTGTGGGGCGACTTCAACATCGGGTTCAAGGCGGATCGCGCCCGCTTCAGTGTCAAAAGTCACATCATCCGGATCACACTTTCCGGCACCTTCAGTGACGGGCGCAAGGAGGCAGGCCAGGAGACCGATATGGATGACGTGGAGATTCCCCTTCGTTTGGAATACCTGATCGATTCGTCCGGTCTGGACCGCGAACTCGGCGTCACCACTGCCGACACATCCGGGATCATTGAACTGCGCTGCGCCGTTGAGCAGCAGTGCATCCGGTTGAAAGCCGAACACGAAGGCCGGCCGTTCGCGCTTCGCTCGGGCATGGAGCCGGGGATACTCGCCGGGTTCGGACCTGCCCGCCACGGCGTGCCCGGGGTCGACGAAGGCGTCAGTAATGACGGCGTGATCGACGGACTGACGAGACTCGCCAACCGGCTGCGTTCCGACGCGGGCCTTCCGCGGCTTGAGAATTGACGCACGGATTGACCAGCACGATGTCTGTGGAACCCGATAGCTTGCACGCCTGGCTCGACGAATATGACGGCCGATCGGTGAGTCTTCTCTCCGAAGCCGAGGCCCTGTTCGGCGGGCAGGCCGATTACGTCGACACTCTGATCGGGCTTGCAGGGGACGGACAGAACCATATTGCCGGCGGCGCGACGTGGTTGCTGAAGCATCATGTCGAGGGCGGAGGAAACCTTTCTCCCGAACAGACGGCCGCATTGCTGGCCAATGTCAGGGAGGCGAAAGGCTGGGAGGCGCTGCTGCATGTCTGCCAGTCAATTCGATATCTCGACATTGAAACCGGACTCGCAGCCGATCTTGTCGGTTGGGTCGAACCGCTGCTTGCAGATCAGCGGCCGTTCGTTCGGGCGTGGGCGCTGGACGCGCTCTGCGCCGTAGCCGAGCGGTGCCCGGCATACAAGGAGCAGGCCGGTGCCGCTCTCGAGATCGCCGCGAACGATCCGGGCGCCTCGGTGCGCGCCCGCGCACGGCGGCTGAAGAAGCGGGAATAATCCGAAACCGGAAGTGTTGTCTAGCCGTGTAACCGTTATGCGACGCAGTGCATCGAATTGTGATGAACGTCACAGACGACGGCGTTCATCGTTGCGACGTTGCGCGTGGGCGAATCGAGACGATTGCATGTAATTCTTACGTCACACACGCTGAGTTACGATCTCGTATGGAAAAAGTGATCGCGCGCAAGTGATCCGCCCATCGACATAAGGCGTAAATTTGATTAAAATTGTAACGGCTTGATCTTGAACAGTTTTTTTAGATTATAGTGGTACGGTGTACGCATTCGGAAAGGGCAGGGACTGCGGGACACGATCCTAATTCTCTGTACGGATGCAGTTGAACCATAGCGCGGGCAGACAATCTGCCTCAGGCGGCGCACCAATATTTGCCGCAGGACAGAACCCGCTAATGGAGGGATCATGCCGATTGATCAGAACCGCAAGAACAGGTCGTATCGCGGTTTGACGAGAGTTGCGGCGGCCGCATTGGCGGTGGTTTTTTCGATAGCGTTCGCCAGCCCCTCTGTCAGTGCCCTTTCGCGGGCAGAATCTTATGCCAGCAAGGCGGGCAATCAGGCTATCCGTGCAGCCTGGGCCGGTGGGTCGAAACAGGCGAAAGCCAACGCTTTCCTGCGTGTCATCAAGCGCTATTCGAATATCCGGTCGGTGGCCCGCAGTTCGCTCGGCCCCTACCGTCGCAAGCTTCCGGCGAACAGGGCGGCGGAATATGATCGGCTGGTCGCCCAGTTTACGGCGCGCGTGTTTGCCAACTATGCATCGAGTTTCGCCGGCAAAAAGATCGAGGTCGTGCGCAGCAAACCGCGCGGCAAGCGTTTCGTCGTTGTCGACAGCCGTATAGTTTATAATGGAGCCAAGCGCGCCAGCCCGGTGAAATGGTTGGTCTACCAGGGCAAGCGCATGCGCGTCGCCGATGTCAACATTCAGGGCGTTTGGCTGTCGGCATTCATCAGGCAGAAATTCACCTCGATCCTGCGCAAGAGCAAGGGTGACTTCGACCCGCTATTCGCGTTTCTCAGAAAATAGAAGCCTTGGATCACTGAGCGAATCTGACCCGGATTCGCTCTAGGGCATTTTCTCGTCGCTCTCCAGCACCGCCTTTGCGGTCTGCCAGAACGCGTTGACCATGCGCAAGTGCGCACGTTCCTTGAGGCAGACGACCGACTCACTCAGCGTTTTTTTGCAGTCGCTGAGTTCGAGCGGCACCAGCCTTTCGTCCTCGCCGAATTCCGGCTTGGACAATATGCCGACGCCAATGCCCGCGAGCGCAGAGTCGCGCATGGCCTCCCGGCTGTTTGTCTCCATCACGACGTTGAACTGGCTGCCGACCCGTGCCGCTTCCTGTTCGACGATGCGGCGCGTGTTCGAGCCGGGTTCGCGCATGATGACCGGCATTTCCGCCAGCGTGCCGAGCGAGATCTGTTTCTTGTCGGCCAGGGGGTGGTCCCTGTTCACGAAGGCTATGATCGGGTCTCCGCTGATCGACATCGTTCTCAGACGGGCATCTCGAGGCGCCTGCGCCAGTAGGCCGATATCCGCATCATAGCTGAGCAGGCGTTGCAGCACGTCTTCGGAATTGCATACGCCGAGCGAGATTGAAATGCCCGGATACTCCTCCCGGAAGGCGCGGATAAGCTTCACCGCATAGGCCGGTGAATCCGCCGCGACATGAATGCTGCCGGTGCGCAGGGCCTGGCTTTCGGACAGCAGTTCCAGCGCCTCGTCTTCCATCTCGAACATCCGCCGGGTGATCTCCAGGAGCCTTTCCCCGAGATCGGTCGTTCTCACGAGGCGCTTGCGCCTGTCGAACAGCAGGACGTCAAACCGCTCCTCAAGCTTTCGGACCTGGTCCGATATTGCCGGCTGAGTGAGATTCAGTTTTTCTGCCGCCTTCGAGAAACCACCATGGGTGGCCACGGCATGGAATGCGCGGAGTTGCGAATAGCTCATAAGTCTGATCTATGAAGGGCATCGACATTGACGATTTGATTTATACTGCGCCGACAGGTTCTCATACGTCAAGAGCGCCGTTGCAAGTGGCACGGACGGTGTCACGAGACCGTCATACAACAGCCTTAGGAAACTGCTTGCGAGAGGTGTTCTGCCTGCTGGCTGCGGTTTGTTTTGGCATCATCCGTTCGTCCGGAATGAATGCTCTGAAGGCGCGGCGAGCGAATACAAGAAAAGCAGCAGAGCGGTGCAGTTCTCCCGGTGCGAAAGCAAGGATCAAATCGCCCGGGGCAAACAGAGAGGGACATTCATTTCATGGCTATCAGACACCTTAAGCGTCTTCTGTCCGGCGCGGTACTCGGAGCGTCGGCGCTTGCTTTCGGGCTCGGCGCGGCTCTGGCCGAGACCGAGTTGACCGTATACACCGCGGTCGAGGCTGAAGACCTCAAGAAGTATGCCGAGACCTTCAACAAGGATCACCCGGACATCAAGATCAAGTGGGTTCGCGATTCGACCGGAATCGTCACGGCCAAGTTGCTGGCCGAAAAGGACAACCCGCAGGCCGACGTGGTCTGGGGCCTGGCGGCCACCTCGCTGCTGTTGCTGAAGAGCGAGGGCATGCTGGAACCCTACGCGCCGAAGGGCGTCGAGAAGCTCGACAAGAAGTTCGTGGACAAGTCCAACCCGCCGACCTGGGTCGGCATGGACGCATGGGTGGCCTCCATCTGCTACAACACGGTCGAGGCCAAGAAGGCCGGCCTGACGCCGCCCAAATCCTGGAAGGACCTCACCAAGCCCATGTACAAGGGCCACGTGATAATGCCGAACCCGAACAGTTCTGGCACGGGCTTCCTCGACGTGTCGAGCTGGTTGCAGATGTTCGGCGAAAAGGGCGGCTGGGAGTATATGGACGCGCTTCACCAGAATATCGCGCGCTACACGCACTCGGGCTCGAAGCCGTGCAAGCTGGCCGCTGCCGGTGAGATTCCGATCGGTGTCTCGTTCGCGTTCCGCGGTGCCAAGTCCAAGGCCCAGGGCGCGCCGCTCGACATCATCGTTCCCGAGGAAGGCGTAGGCTGGGACATGGAAGCTACTGCGATCGTCGCCGGCACCGACAAGCTCGAGGCTGCCAAGACGCTCGTGGACTGGTCGATCACCCGCAAGGCCAACGAGATGTATAACGAGGGTTACGCCGTTGTCGCCATGCCGGGCGTTGCGAAACCGGTCAAGCATTTCCCGCCGAACCTGCTCGAAAAGATGATCGACAATGATTTCGAGTTTGCCGCGAACAACCGCAAGGCGATTCTCGCCGAGTGGCAGAAGCGTTACGACTCGAAGTCGGAACCCAAGAGCTGATAAGCTGACACGACTGGCTTGCCGGTCCCGGTTCGCCATGTGGCGGCCGGGGCCGGTTTCACAAGCGCCCCACCATTTCGCGAAGAACCGGGGCGTTCAACAATGATGATCAGGGTGGGGGACCCGACGGATGGGCGAGGCGGCCGCAGCTCACGAAACGCGTAACGGGCCCTATCTGCGCATTTCAAACCTGACCAAGAAGTTCGGAGCCTTCACGGCTCTGGACAGCGTTTCGCTTGACGTGACCGACGGTGAGTTTGTCTGTTTTCTCGGGCCGTCCGGCTGCGGCAAGACGACATTCCTGCGGGCTATCGCCGGCCTCGACATCCAGACCATGGGAACGATCGAGCAGGGGGGCCAAGACATCTCGGCATTGCCGCCTGCGGAACGCGACTTCGGCATCGTTTTTCAGTCCTACGCACTCTTTCCGAATCTCACCGTTTCGAAGAACATTGCTTTCGGCCTGGAAAACGCCGGCACCTCGAAGAACGATGTGAACACGCGGGTCACGGAACTCCTGGAACTCGTCGGCCTGTCCGATCAGGGCAGCAAGTATCCGGCACAGCTGTCCGGCGGCCAGCAGCAGCGTATCGCGCTTGCGCGTGCGATCGCGACCTCGCCGGGATTGCTTCTGCTCGACGAGCCGCTTTCAGCACTCGACGCAAAGGTGCGCGTTCACCTCCGCCATGAGGTCAAGGAACTGCAGAGAACCCTGGGCGTGACCACGATCATGGTGACCCACGACCAGGAGGAAGCCCTCACGATGGCGGACCGGATCGTGGTCATGAATCACGGGATCATCGATCAGGTCGGCACGCCGATGGAGATCTACCGCGAGCCGCGTACCGCCTTCGTGGCGGACTTCGTCGGCACCATGAATTTCATGCGCGGCCGCGTCGAGCAGCAGGGACGCGTCGCCGTGGGTGCGCTGCACCTTGAGTGCGACACCGGCGAATACGGGCAGGGTGCCGATGTTACGGTCGCCATCCGGCCGGAGAATGTCGTCGTGCACGAGACCAACCCGGAACTCGGCAACACGGTCGAAGTCACGGTTGCGGCGATGGACTTTCTGGGGTCGTTCTTCCGTGTCGATCTGGCCGCCGCCGATATCGGCGAACAGACCTTCTCGGCCGACTTCTCAATCAACCTGGTGCGCCGGACCGGGGTGAGCACGGGCGACACGCTGGTCGTTTCGCTGCCGCCCGACCAGATCCGCATCTACGGCGTCGACGGGGCCGATGGCTAGCGTTAGCGACCAGATCGGCGCTGCCGCCGCGGCCGACGCGCCGGTAATCCGGCCGAAGACCAGCCGGGACGAATGGATCATGTGCGGTTACCTGATGGTGATCGCGCTCTATCTAATCGCGACCCTGGTCCTGCCGCTCTATGCGATGGTTTCCAAATCCTTCGAGGACTACGGTTTCCGTCTCGAGACGTTCGAGATTCAGGTGGACAAGGGCGAGGGCTGGAGCCAAGCGGAAACCGTGGCCGCGATCAACGAGCGGGTCGGGGCGTATCAGCCGGCCGATCTCGTGACGTCGGCCGGCGGACGGCTGCCGGTCACCAAGCTGTTTCCGGATTTCAGTTTCCGGTCGCCCACCAATTACCGCATCCGCAACGTCGCGCCCACCGATACGGGTTTTCTGGTCAGCAGCGACCTTGTTGTCCACGCCGACTGGGTCGAACTCACCAGCAACAAGTTTCGCCGCGTTGTCCTGAAACCGGCCGTGTCGACCGGCCTGTCGAACTACCGGCAGTACTTTGCCACGCCCGCGCTTTTCAGTTCGATTCAGAACTCGATCCTGATCGCCACCATTTCGACCATCATCACGGTGACGCTCGCTTTCCTGTTTGCCTATGCGCTCAACCGCAGTTGCATGCGTTTCAAGGGCACCTTCCGGCTCATCGCCATGGCGCCGATCCTCGTGCCCTCGCTCCTGCCGGGCATTGCCCTGGTCTATCTGTTCGGCAACCAGGGCATGATCAAGGAACTGCTGCTGGGCTATTCCATCTACGGGCCGATCGGAATCGTCATCGGCCTCCGTGTTCTTCACGTTCCCGCACGCGCTCATCATCATCCAGACCGCGCTGAGCGATATCCGACGCCAGGCTCTATGAGGCGGCGTCCGCGCTCAGGGCGAGTCCCTGGCGCACGTTCTGGACGGTCACGATCCCGGGCGCGCGCTACGGGCTGATCTCCGCGGCCTTCGTGGTGTTCAACCTGGTGATCACCGATTTCGGCCTGCCCAAGGTCATCGGCGGCCAGTACAACGTGCTGGCGGTCGACATCTACAAGCAGGTGATCGGCCAGCAGAACTTTCGAGATGGGCGCGGTGGTCTCCGTCGTGCTGCTGGTGCCGGCGCTCTTGGCGCGTTCATCCGTCGACCGGCTGGTCCAGAAAAAGCAGGTTGCCCTGCTGTCGGCGCGGTCCGTTCCCTACGAGCCGAAGCCCGAACCGGCGCTTCGACCGCCTGATGCTCATCTATTGCTGCGGCGTGGCGGTGTTCATTCTCGGCCTGCTCGGTGTGTGCCAGTACGCCGCCCTGATCAAGTTCTGGCCCTACGACCTGAGTCTGTCAGCCTCAACAACTACAATTTCGACGTCATGGACGGCGGCGGCTGGGATTCCTATTTCAACTCGATCCGCATGGCGCTCTACACCGCGGTCATCGGCACGCCGTCGTGATCTTCACCGGCGCCTATCATGGTCGAGAAGTCGCGCGGCTTCCCAAACCGGGCCGCAACCTGTTCCAGATGTTCGCCATGCTGCCCATGGCGATCCCCGGCATGGTGCTCGGCCTGGCCTATATCTTCTTCTTCAACAACCCGCCAATCCGCTGAACGCTTCCTCTACGGCACCATGGCGATCCTGGTGATCTGCACGGTCACGCACTTCTACACCGTGTCGCATCTCACCGCCGTGACCGCGCTCAAGCAGATGGATCCGGAGTTCGAGTCGGTGGCGGCGTCGCTCAAGCAGCCGTTCTACAAGGTGCTGTCCCGCGTGACGGTGCCGGTCTGCACGCCGTCGATCCTCGACATCTCGATCTATCTGTTCGTCAATGCCATGACCACGGTCTCGGCCGTCGTCTTCCTCTACAGTCCGGACACGACGCTTGCCTCCGTGGCGGTGCTCAACATGGACGATGCCGGCGACATCGCGCCGGCCGCCGCCATGGGCATGATGATCTTCTACACCAACGCCGCCGCGCGCCTGATCCACGCCGCCGCCTCGCGCGGCATCTACCGCCGAACCCAGGCCTGGCGCGCGCGTTAGGGCAGGCGGGACGGCGTCAGCCGTCTTCGCGGACCTTGCTGATCTGGTCGACGATGCCCCATTCCAGAGCCTCTTCGGCCGTCATGAAGTGGTCCCGATCGAGCGTCTGTTCGACTTCTTCGTAGGTCCTGCCGCAGTGCTCCGCATAGAGCCGGTTGAGGCGTTCCTTGACCTTGAGGATGTCCTTGGCGTGCCGTTCGATATCGGACGCCTGTCCCTGGAAGCCGCCGGACGGCTGGTGCAGCACGATGCTTGCGTTCGGCAGGCAGATGCGCAGACCGGGACTCCCGGCCATGAGCAGGAACGATCCCATGGAGCCCGCTGTCCCCATGCACAGCGTGGACACCGCGCAGCGAACGAACTGCATCGTGTCGTATATGGCGAGGCCGCTGGTGACGACGCCTCCCGGCGAGTTGATGTAAAGCGAGATGTCCCTCTTCGGGTCCTCCGCTTCCAGGAACAGCAACTGCGCGCAGACCAGGGCCGCGACGCTGTCGTCGATCGGGCCGTTGATGAAGATGATCCGCTCCCGCAGCAGCCGGGAAAAGATGTCGAACGAACGTTCGCCCCGGGCCGAATGTTCGACCACCATCGGGACAAGGTTCGAAAGGCCCGCCGTAGTTCCCGTCCGCATTCCGGCGTCAGGCCGCATGACGGACCTTCAGCGGCGTGTTGGCGTTCGCGGCACTCATCATCATGACCGCGTGGTTGCGAACGGTCATTTGAGGCTGTGCGCGGTGAACGATCCGCAGGCGCGTCCCGCCGTTCCCGGTTTCCGTCAGCCAGAACGTGACGTCGGTGACGAGGTCGGGCCTGTGGACCGCAGCCGGATTGGCCGGCTCCTCGACCCATCTGTAGCGAAGGGTGCGATTGCGTACCGAGGAAACGAGGCGGCATCTGATCCGCTCGCTGAGCCCGGCTTCCCGGCCGTCAAGAACGAGCTCCTTCCCGCATTCCGATATTTCCGAGACGGGCAGGAGCCATGCGCTCAGGAACGCCGCCTCGGTGAGCATCCGCCAGACCTTTGCGGGAGGCGCATCGAGCTCACAGTCGGATATGACGTCATGACGCTGCATGTCTTCGTTGGGGGGGCGGGTCATTCTTCAATCTCCCTGAGCAGGCTCTTGAGCTTCTCGATTCTGGATGGCCAGAAGGCCCGGTATTTCTGGGCCCAGTCGAACAGCGGCACCAGTCCATCCGGAGCGACACGGTAATAGGCCTTCCGGCCGGCACGCCGTTCACGGACCAGCCCGGCCGACCTGAGCACGCCGAGATGCTGCGAAATGGCGGGCTGCGACACGTCGAATTTCTCGGTCAGTTGCGAGACGGTGGTTTCGCCGCCGTCGGCGAGGCATTCGAACACGCCGCGGCGCGTTGGATCGGAAAGTGCGCGAAAGATCTCGGTTTCCATGACAAACATATAAGTGATCGCTTATATGTTTGTCAAATCGGTGCCGAAAAGAACTTTATGGCGCGGGCAGGCGGAAGGCGGCGCCATGGCCTGCATCAATTGACGCACCGGGTCCGCCTATTTTTGACACAATTGAGTGCTTTATCGGTGAGATCACGCGCCGATTGTGGCCGGGCGATGACGTTCGTGGGGCATTCCGAGCATTTCCTTACTCTATTTGTCTCTTTGGACGTCACCTGACCGGTTGTGGCGCACGGGGGTAATCTGGAAAACATCATGCGGTGTGCGCTCGCTCTGGCCCTTTTACTGTTCAGCTCTGCTGCCATGGCGGATCCTGTGGTCCTGATCTCCAAGGACGGCTATTCGAAGTTCAGGGGCGATCTGATCAGGATCGAAAACAACCTTTACGTTGTCAGGACATCCATCGGCATCGTCAGTATCCCGATGGCGGACGTCAGCTGCGAAGGCCCCGGCTGTCCCGCGGAGGCAACCGGCGAGATTGCCGGCGACGGCGGAGAGGACGAGCCGGAACTCACCCAGGAACAGAAGGACGAATTGTTCCGGAAGTTTCTGGAATGGGGCAACAGCGACGACGAGGCGAACTGACGATACGTGAGGGAGGACCGGGGGAAATGACACCAGTGCGGCAACAGAGCGATCGCGGCTGCAGGATGACCGTCGGTCCGCCCTGAAGCACCATCCGGCCGCGAGTATGGTCGTTTGTCCGCAACCCCCTTCCTGTCAATTCAGTGTGTAGAGTCCGTCATGAAACCGTTCAGTCTGTTTTCCTTTTTCCTTTTTGCCGCTTGCCTGCTGGTCGGAGCGACGTCCAAACCGGATCGCTCTTACGCCCAGTCGCTGGCTTGCGGCGGCACTTATCAGGTTGTCCGCGGCGACAGCCTGAGCCTCATCGCAAGGCGTGCCTACGGCAATCCGTCCGGATTTCAGTTCATCTACAGCGCGAACTCCCGGGTTATCGGACCGAACCCCGCCGTGATTCTGGTCGGCACCGTTCTGCGCATTCCCTGCCTGGACAACGCGAGCCCGTCCACCGCCAACGCGGCGGCGATACGTCTGCCGGCGACCACCGCCGCGCTGCCGGCCCCCAGCAGGCGCGAGATCCGGGTTGTCACCGGAACCGACTGGGCGCCGTTCCTGGACGAGGATCAGCCGCAGGGCGGCATGCTTACCGAGGTCACCAACGTCGCGCTGTCGCTCGCCGACGGCAATCCGGAGTACAAGATCGACTTCATCAATGACTGGGGCGCACATCTGCGGCCGCTGCTCAGCGATCACGCCTATGACTTGGGCATCGCCTGGTTCAAGCCGAACTGCGCTCTCGTGGACCGGCTGAGCGACGACTCCAAGTTCCGCTGCAACAATCTCGACTGGTCGGCTCCCATGTACGAGCAGGTCATCGGTTATTACACCCGCGCGGATGCGTCGCGTCCGGCCGCACACAAGGATCTCTACGGCAAGACCATCTGCCGGCCCTCCGGCTATTCCACCTTCATGATGGAGGAGGTGGGGCTGGTCGAACCGACGGTCGTCATCGAGCGTCCCGGCAAGACCACCGATTGCTTCGAGGGGCTGGTCGCCGGCAGGTATGACGCCGTTGTCCTGGCCTCGGACACGGCCGAGGGCGCCATTATCAAGATCGGCGCCAAGGGCAAGGTCGCGTTCCACGACCATCTTTCCTACATCGCGACCCTGCATGCGGTGATTGCCAAGACCAATCCGCGGGGCCGCGAGTATCTGGCGGCACTGGACAGCGGCATCAAGAAGATCAAGGACTCCGGCGAGTGGTTCCGGATCGTCTCCAGGCATCTTGCGCAGCACCGGTCCAAGACGAACTGAGGCGGTTCTGCGCTCGGCGGCCTGTTAACAACAGTCTGTGAGACCGTCTACACCTGGCCCGGTACACCCTGTATACTGGTGACTCAGGGGCAAGAGCGAGATGAGGTCAGATTGAACCAGTTCTGTTGGATGAAATCGCGCCAGTCCACAAGGAAGGTCTCGAAGAGCATAGCGGGGCTACGGTCGAGAGACCTGACGCGGTGGATGGTCGATTTCATTCAACCCTTTGGGCCGGTTGCCTTTTTGCCAGTTCCATCGGGTTTTGTCTCGGCCGTACTCCCGGTATGGCCGTCGTCAAATCCCTCGATCCTGACAAAAATGCAATCCGGCAGAACAATTTGATCTGACCTCATCTCGCTCTGGGAAGACGGTTATGGTGAGGAACCGGCAGGGAACAAATCCGGGGGTTACAAGGCGTGGCGTGATCGCCGCGGCGGGCGCGTTCGCCGTGCTCGGCGTCGGCGGCCCGGCGGTTTCCGCGACACGTGCGTCGAGAGACCCCGTCGCCCGCTACATGACCCGCGTGGCCGCCAGACTCCAGACCGCGGCGCGCAAGGCATCGCCCGGTGCGTTCCTCTCCGTCCTGCGCAGACATGCCGACGTCCCCGGCATCGCACTCTATTCACTGGGCCGCTACCGCTCGCACCTGCAGTCGTCGCGGCGCCGGTCCTATTACAACGGCGTCGCCAAACTGGTTGCCAACTACTTCGCCGACCAGACCCGGCAGTACAAGGTCGTCAAGGTCGAGATGGGCGACAGAAGCTGGCGCGCCGGCAAGGACTACATGATCGACAGCAAGGTCACCCTCAGAAGCGGTTCCCAGTATCGCGTCCGCTGGCGGCTTGTTCGCCGGCGCAGCGGCTTCAAGGTGGTCGATGTCCGCGTCGTGGGGTTCTGGCTCAGAGGCCTGCTGCGCAGCGAGTTCGAGCGGTTCATGAAGAAGCGCGGCGGCAACATCCGCGCGCTGCTGGCCGTGCTCGCCCGGCAGTAATCTTCAGGCCGGCACCGGCGCCGCCGGCGCGTACTCCTCCACAAATGAGATGAACTTGCGCTTCACCGGCGTGAGCATGCCCGTGCTCCACGCGGCCTCGGTCGGCACGATGGCCGTGCTGTCGGCCAGCGGGCGGATCACCAGGCCTTTGCGGATGTAGTTCTGCGCGCACTCGGTGAGGATCGTGATTCCCATGCGGCAGGCGATCAGGCCGAATATGCCCTCGGAATTGAAGGCGCGCTGCACGACATTCGGCTGGAAGCCTGCCGTCCGGCAGAGCGCATCGAGGTGGTTGTGAAAATGCATCCAGCCCTCGGGTTTGCCCAGGATGAAACGCTCTTCGGCAAGATCATGAATTGAGATCGCCTCGCGCTGGGCGAGGGGATGCGACTCATAAAGCACGACGACGAGCCGGTCGACCTGCACCGTGCGGCTGGCGATGCCGTTCTGTTCGGTCGGGCCGGTGAGGAAGCCGAAATCGAGCGTCCCGGCCTCGAGGCCGGCGAGCTGGTCGCTCGTGAAACCGTGCGTCGGCTCGACGGTCACATCCGGATACCGCGCGAGGAAGCCCTGCAGGATCTGGGGCAGCTCGCCGCTGATGGCAAAGTCCGTGTATCCGATCACGAGATGGCCGCTCTCGCCCAGTTGTGCCTTGCGGGCCTGGTCAATCGTCTCGGTCAGGCTCGAAAGGGCACTGCGGCACCCCTTGAGGAAGATGTTCCCGGCGGGGGTCAGGCTGACCTGCCGGTTGGTGCGCTCCAGAAGACGCACGCCGATCTCTGCTTCCAGATGGGCAATGGCCCGGCTGAGCGCAGGCTGCGCAATGTTCAGGCGTTCGGCGGCGCGGCGGAAGTGCAGTTCCTCCGCGACGGCGGTGAAGTAGCGGATATGGCGCATTCCGAATTTCATGATACCCCTCCGGCATCAATAAAGCCGCAATTGATATTATACTGGGTAACACGGACGGCATACTATCGGGATGGGGAAAATGCTGCTCAGGGAGGAAATCATGTTCACCACGCTCCGCAGGCTTGTTTCGCTGGCAGCCGGCGCCGCTATTGCGGGATCGCTGGCCACATCCGCGGTTGCAGGAAATGTCACCATCAATCTTGGATACGCGGCCGCTGAAACCAGCGCCTATGCGATCCTGGCGAACAAGTTCGAGGAACTCGCCGAGAAGTACTCGGACGGCACCATCGACGTGAAGGTGCGCTGCTGCGCGCAGCTTGTGACCGAGGACGAGGCCTTCAAGGCCATGCAGCTCGGCACCGTCGACATGTTCATCATCACCGGCAACAACATCTCGCCGCACTTTCCGCTAATGGATGCGTTTGTGCTGCCCTACGTGTTCCAGAGCAAGGAACACACCTACAAGGTCCTTGAAGGTCCGATCGGCAAGGACTTTGCGGCCAAGCTGCACAATGCCACCAAGGTGCACCTGTTGGCATACGGGTTTGTCGGCGACCGCGATTTCTACAACTCCCGCGGGCCGATCACCAAAGTCGAAGACATGAAGGGTCTCAAGGTGCGGGTGCCGAAGAACCAGGTCATGATCGAGACATTCAAGGCCTTCGGTGCGGCCCCCATTCCGCTGCCCTGGGCCGACACGCCGACCGCCCTGCAGACCGGCGCCGTCGACGGTGCGGATAACGGAACGTCCTTCATCAAGTCCCAGAAGTTCTACGAGATCATGGATCATCTCTCGATCCTGGAGCACTTCTCGTACTTCTCGCCTCTGCTCGCCAGCAACAGGCTTATGGGCAAGCTCGACGACAAGCAGAAGGCCGCGGTCATCAAGGCCGGTGCGGAGGCCGGCGTGCACCACAAGGAAGTCATGTCCGCGCAAATTGCCGACATCCGCAAGTTCCTTGTCGAGAAGGGCGGTATGAAGCGGACCGAGGTCGACAAGTCCGGTTTCATTGCCGCCGCGCTGAAGGTCCAGGACAAGTTTGCTGCCGAGAAGGGCGACGATTTCAAGGCCCTGCTCAAGGCGATCCGGGACGCAGCCAACTGAATTCCCTCCCTGCGGACACGTGGGCCGGTGGTCGACCGTTTCTTTCGGAAGAGCGGGGCGGTCGCCACCGGCCGGTTTGACCTCCGGCGAGATCGCTGATCTCATTTCAATCTTCACACCAGCGGGGCATCGATGCTTGCTGCACTTGACCGCTATTTCGAAGAGGTGCTGTGCACCCTGAGCCTTGCGCTGGTTTCCTGCTGCGTGATGCTTCAGGTGATCCTGCGCTACTTCTTCTCCGCCGCAAGTCCCTGGGCCGAGGAGCTTGCCGTCTACGGCATGATCTTTGCGGTCTATCTGGGGGCCTCGATGGCGGTGCGGGAACGGGCGCATATCCGGATCACGGCACTGGTTAACCTGCTGCCCCGCCCGGTGCAGGTCGCGGCCGTCGTGCTCGCGGATCTGCTGTGGTTCGCCTTTGTCATCTTCCTGATCTGGCAGACCACGCTCTACACCAAGCTCCTCTTCGAGGTGACCTATATCAGCCCCGGCCTCGGCATTGAGCAGAAGTGGGTCCAACTGTTCCTGCCTCTGGCGCTGGTCCTGATGCTGTTCCGTATCGCTCAGGTTTACTGGCGTTGGCGCAACGACGGCTGGAAAGGGCTGCCGCTGTGAACGGGCCCATCGCCATGGCGGTCGTGTTCGTCTTCACCATGGCGATCGGGGTTCCGATTCCGTTTGCCGCGGGCATTGCCACGATCGTCGGAATCCTGATCGCGGATATCCCTCTGACCTTGATGGCCCAGTCCGCCTGGACTGCCTTCGAGCCATTTCCGCTCGTGACCATCCCGCTCTTCGTCCTTGCCGGCCAGTTCATGGAGCAGGGCGGCATGTCGGAGAAGCTGATCGCCATCGCGCAGCGGCTGGTCGGCGCCTACAAGGGCGGCGTCGGCCTCGTCACCGTCGTCGCCTGCATGTTCTTTGCAGCCCTGTCCGGATCGGGGCCGGCCACGACGGCGGCTATCGGTTCGATCACAATCCCGACCATGCTGAAGGAGAAGTACAAGCCCCGGTTCGCCGGAGCGATCGCGGCGGCCGCCGGCGCGCTCGGCAGCATGATCCCGCCGAGCAATCTCCTGATCATCTACGCACTCGTGACCGACGAATCCATCCCGCGCCTGTTCCTGGCAGGCATTGTTCCCGGCATCTTCCTCGGCCTCATGCTGATGGGTATCACCTATTTCATCGCCGCGAAGAACGACTACGGCGGAACCGGTGAACGCTTCTCGTTTCGCCCGCTGATGTGCGCCCTGTGGGACGGCAAGTGGGCGGTCTTCGCGCCGATCATCATCCTAGGCGGCATCTACACCGGCGTATTCACGCCATCGGAGGCGGCCGGCGTCGCCGTCTTCTACGGCCTGTTTGTCGGGCTGTTCGTCTACCGGGGGCTGACCTGGGAAAAGGTGTTCGCCGCCTTCAAGTTCACCGCGATCGTGATCGGGACCGTGCTGTTCATTCTGGGATCGACCAAGGCGTTCGGCCAGCTGGTGACCCTGTTCGACATCCCTCTGGCCATTCTCGATCTTTTCGCCGGCTTCAAGGAACATCCATGGCTCGTTCTGCTGATGATCGGGGTCTTCTACATCATCGTCGGCATGTGGCTGGAAAGCATCCCGCAGATCATCATCTTCACGGCGGTCTTCCTGCCGCTGGTCACCAGCCTTGGCGTCGATCCGGTGCTGTTCGGCATCTTCACGGTGATGACCTGCGAGATCGGTTTTCTGACCCCTCCGATCGGAATCAATCTTTTCGTGGCTGCGAGAATCACGAATATCTCGGTGGAAGAAATTTCACTGGGCGTTCTGCCCCTGCTTCTGCCCTATGTACTGATGATTTTTCTGCTGGCCTTCTTCTCTGATTGGGTGACGTTCCTGCCTGATCTGGTCTACGGGCCGCGGGCGTTCTGAGGTGTGATGAGCGAAACGAACGACATTCCACTGATCGGTTATGCCGACCGCCTGTCGGGCCGTCCGGGCGATACCATCGAATTCAAGGTGTCGAGCCGGTCCGGGGAGCCGTTCAGCGCCCGGCTGGTCCGGGTGATCTGCGCTGATCCGAATCCGGACGGGCCGGGGATTATCGAAGAAGAGATCGCCTCCGAAATCGCCGGAGACTATCCGTCACGGATCCAGGACTTCCATCCAGGCTCCTATGCCCGCATCGACAAGGCCGTGAATGTTGGTGGCGACGGCAGTTTCACTCTCGCGGCGACGATCTGGCCGACCACGCCAGGCAAAGGCGAGCAGGCCATCCTGTCGGCGGGCGGGGCCACTCTGATGATCGGTCCTGACGGGGCGGCCGGTGGCGCCGTGGATGGCGATGTCGTCACCACCGGCGTGCCGCTTAAGGAGCGCCACTGGTACATCGTCTGGCTGTCCTATGACGCGTCGACAGCATCGCTCGCGGCAGGCCATGCAGAGATATCCGGTGCGGCCACCGGCCCCGTCAGCGCGTCGATCGGCATCGATCCGTTTTCGCTCGGGGGCTCGGGACCGGTCACCATCGCCGCCGCAATGGAGGGCGGCCGGGCGGTTGATCACTTCAATGGAAAAATCGAAGCGCCGGTGATCTTCGCCAGCCCCTATCCAAATGAAGACGCCGTGGTGGCGCATTGGGATTTTTCCAGGCACATCGACACGACGGCGGTTCTCGACGTCGGACCGGCCGGGCTCGACGGCAGGCTCATCAACCTGCCCACACGCGCCATGACCGGCTCGAACTGGGATGCGAGCGAGATGTGCTGGCGGCATGCGCCCGAGCAATACGGCGCTGTCCATTTCCACGATGACGACATTTACGATTTCGGCTGGAAGACCGACTTCTCGTTCACGATCCCCGAGGACATGGCCTCGGGCATTTATGCTGTTCGGATCACATGCGGCGGCGCCGAGGACGCCATACCGTTCTTTGTCTGCCCGCCCCTGGGCGAGCGCTCCGCCGAACTCTGTGTCGTGATCCCGACCTTCACCTACGTGGTGTACGGCAATCACGCGCGGCCCGATTTCGAACCGTCCTGGAAGAACAGGATCGCTGACTGGAACGCCTACCCGTGGAACCCGGCCGAGCACCGCGAGTACGGCCTTTCCACTTACAATTTCCACAGCGACGGATCCGGTATCTGCCACGCATCCCACCGCCGGCCGCTCTTCACGATGCGACCGGGGTATCTCACGTTCGGAGTTGGGGAGGGGTCTGGCCTCAGGCACTTTCAGGCCGATACCCATCTGATTGCCTGGCTGCATGCCATGGATATTCCCTTTGACGTCGTTACCGATCAGGAACTCCACGACAACGGCATGGCTGCACTCGAGGGCTATCGTGCAGTGTCGACCACGACCCATCCGGAATACCATACGCCGGAATCCCTGGACGCCTTCCGCGACTACCGGGATGGCGGCGGGAATCTCCTCTATCTCGGCGGCAACGGCTTTTACTGGCGGGTGGCGCTGCACGGTGAGGCCCCGGGTGCGATCGAGATCCGCCGGGCCGAGAGCGGCATTCGCGCATGGGCCTCGGAGCCGGGCGAATACTACAACGCCTTCGACGGTGCCTATGGCGGGCTTTGGCGCCGAAGCGGCAGGCCGCCTCAGGAACTTGTCGGGGTCGGCTTTTCGGCCCAGGGCATTTTTGAAGGCTCCCACTACCGTCGCAACGCCGGGTGTGACCCGTCCGTTGCGGAGTGGGTTTTCGCCGGCGTCGAAGGCGACACTTTCGGTGCTTTCGGTCTCAGCGGCAGCGGTGCGGCAGGCTTTGAACTGGATCGCGCCGACACCCGGCTTGGGACACCTGATGATGCGGTGATACTCGCCAGCTCCGAGGGGCATGGCGAGAGCTTCATCCTTGTGCCGGAAGAGCAGCTCACGCACCTGACCAACTGGGCGGGCGAGCCGGCGGATCAGCTGCTCAGGGCGGACATGGTCTATTTCGACGTGCCCGGCGGCGGGGCCGTATTTTCCACCGGCTCGATCACGTTCTGCGGAAGCCTGCCGCACAATGATTACAAGAACGATGTGTCGACCGTGCTCAGGAACGTGCTCGACCGTTTTCTCGGGCCCTGACTCCGGCCTGCCTAATTCGAGCATTTCCGCCCGATTCCGGCCGGCCGCCAACTGACGCCAAACTGTCATGATTGCGCTGTGTAATCCGCGCGTCTCCGGGGCATGGGCGGTCGATTCTCAGATATAAATTCAGAAAATACAAAACATCGGAATTAACGATTTGATTTATCTATCGGCGAGTTCCATACCAACTGGAGGACAGAAAAAATATCCAGAACCGAATTGAGTGATGGAGCCGTCGATGCCAGCCGAAATTGCGAATAATGAAACCGGTCAGATCACCCCATTCGCACGACCGGCGAGGGGCGAACCCTATCTCCTGACACCCGGTCCGCTCACGACATCCATCCGCACCAAACAGGCCATGCTGCGCGACTGGGGGTCGCGCGACAACGCGTTCCGCGACATCACCGAGGACATCCGGCGCAGGCTCGTCGCCATGGCGAACGGCGGCGATGATTTCGACTGCGTGCCGATGCAGGGCAGCGGGACGTTTTCCGTCGAGGCGGCCATGTCGAGTTTTATCCCGAAGGATGGCAAGGCGCTTGTTCTGATCAACGGCGCATATGGCGAGCGCGCAGCGAAAATCCTCGATTATCTCGGACGGGACTACGTCACACATCACACCGGCGAGTACGAGCCGCCGGCGCCGTCCGACATTGACCGGATCCTTGGCGAAGACGACGACATCACGGACATATTCATCGTCCATTGCGAGACCAGTTCCGGCGTGCTGAACCCGGTAAAGGAGATTGCCGACATTGTCGCTGCGCGCGGACGCCGGCTGATCATCGATTCCATGAGCGCCTTCGGGGCGATTCCGCTGGACGCCCGCGAAGTCACCTTCGACGTCATGGTCTCGTCGGCAAACAAGTGCATCGAGGGCGTGCCCGGATTCGGTTTCGTTATCGCCCGCAAGGACGCGATCGAGCGCGCCGCCGGAAACAGTCATTCCCTCAGTCTCGATGTGCATGACCAGTGGGTCTATATGAACAAGACCCGGCAGTGGCGGTTCACGCCGCCGACCCACACGATCGCGGCTTTCCAGGAGGCGCTGATCCAGCATGACGAGGAGGGCGGGGTTGCGGGCCGCAACGCGCGCTACCGGCGCAACCATCAGGTGCTGCTGACGGGCATGCGGTCCATGGGCTTCGAGACACTGCTCGCCGACGAGCAGATGGCGCCGGTGATCACGACCTTCTACAGCCCGGCCGACCCGGCCTTCGATTTCGATCGCTTCTATGACGAACTGGCCGCGCGCGGATACGTCATTTATCCCGGCAAGCTCACCGAGGCCGAGACCTTCCGCCTGGGCTGCATCGGCTATCTGGACGAGCACGTCATGCAGGGGCTGGTCGATGCCATGGCGGAGGTGCTCGAAGCCATGGGCGTGAGCGACTGCAGTGCGGCCGGACGCCGGGCTGCCGGAGCCGCCGAGTAATGGCCAGTCACGGTCAAAGGGCGCTTGCCGTCTTCCCGGCCGGCATTTCCAACGGCGAATTCGGCCTGCCGGCCGAACAGGTCGTCGTCATGGACCGGGGCGAAGGATGCCGCCTCTGGGACACGTCTGGAAAAGAGTATCTCGATTTCTCGATCGGCTGGGGGTCATGCCTTCCCGGCCATGCGCATCCGGAGATCGTGAAAGCGGTGACGGATCAGGTCGCGCGCGGCTCGAACTTCGCCTATGCGAACGACAGGGCGCTGGAAGTGGCGGAAGAAATCGTGTCTGCCTGCCCGGGTGTCGACAAGCTGCGGTTCTGCGCCTCTGGCACCGAGGCGACGATGTATTGCATGCGGCTGGCCAAGGCCTTCTCGGGCCGCCGCCGTATCCTGAAATTTGAAGGCGCGTATCACGGCGCGAATGAGGCGGGCGTCACCAGCCTGTTCCCTCATCAGCCGGCGGACTACCCGAAGCCCGAACTGACAAGTGCGGGCACCCCGTCCGCCGAGCACGACATTCTTGTCGCGCCGTACAACGATCTCGAAACAGCGTCGCGTATCATTGCGAGCCATGCCGACGACCTCGCCGCCGTGATCATGGAGCCGCTGCAGCGCTGCACGCCGCCGGTTAACGGCTTTCTCGAAGGGATCCGGGCGGTCTGCACGGAGCACCGCGTCCTGCTCATTTTCGATGAGGTCGTGACCGGCTTCCGCCTCGCTTACGGCGGAGCGCAGGCATATTACGGCGTCATTCCCGATCTGGCCGCCTACGGCAAGGCCATGGGCGGCGGCCATCCGGTCGGCGCATTCGGCGGACGGGCCGACATCATGGAGTGGGTCAGCGAGCACCGTATCGGACGCGAGGATTATGTCTGGATGGCATCGACGCTCGGTGGCAATCCGGTGTCGATGGCTGCCGCCGGGGCCGCTCTGGAGGTCTACCGGCAGGACGGCTTCTACGAGGACCTGCATGCCCTCGGCAAGATGTTCCGCGGCCGCCTGCGCGAAACCCTTATCGCGGCCGGCGAGCAGGGGCAGATCATCGGCCGTGGGCCGCTCGCGCAGGTCGTGTTCACGGACGAGAAACCCGTCAATTATCGCGGCACCGCGCGCGGCGACAAGGCCAAGGCCCGGGCCATGATGCTCGGGCTGTTCCGTCGCGGCATCTTTCTCAATCCGATGGGAACGAAGCTCTACCTGTCGGCCGCCCACGATCTGGAGACGTGCAACGCCTTCTGCGAGCGGCTCCACGACACGCTGACGGAGATGAAGAAGACGAATGTCGCTTAACGGTTTGGCATCGTACTTGAAGAAACGAGATACGTACCGATGCAGATGCTGCGCCTCAAAACACACCGTCATGCCCGCGACGGCGGGCATCCAGTGAGGCCCGCAAGGCGGTAGTTATTGAACTGGATTCCCGCCGTCGCGGGAATGACGAATAATGACAGTCAAAGAATCGAAACACCGAGGACCCCGACCCCGATGACCGAAACAACCGTAACCGCCAACGGGCGGGATTATCACTGGCCGGACACGCCCACTGTCGTTATCTGCGTTGACGGCAGCGAACGCGCCTATATCGACGAGGCGATCGCGGCAGGCGTAATGCCCTGGACCGCGCAGGTGCTGCAGGACGGCAGCGACCTCGAAGCCCTGAGCGTCGTGCCGAGCTTCACCAACCCGAACAACCTGTCGATCGTGACCGGCCGTCCGCCAGCCGTGCACGGCATTTCCGGCAACTTCTTCTATGACCGCGAGGCGGATGAAGAAGTGATGATGAACGATCCGAAGTTCCTTTGGGCCGGCACGATCATGGCGGCATTCCACAAGGCCGGAGCCAGGATCGCCGTCGTCACGGCCAAGGACAAGCTGCGCAAGCTCCTGGGCGACGGGCTGACCTACGGCGAAGGCGGTGCAGTCTGCTTTTCGTCCGAAAAATGCGATGCGACCACGCTCGCGGAACACGGCATCGACGATGCGCAGTCCTTCATCGGCTGCGAAGTCCCGGACGTATACAGCGGTGCCCTGAGCGAGGTTGTGTTCCAGGCCGGCGTCAAGCTCCTGGAAACGCGCCGGCCCGATCTGATGTACCTGTCGACCACCGATTTCATTCAGCACAAGTTTGCCCCGGGCGACGCCGAGGCGAACGAGTTCTACGCCATGATGGACAGCTACTGGGCGAAGCTCGACGCGCTGGGCGCGGTCGTTGTCCTGACCGCCGACCACGGCATGAACCCGATGCACAAGGCCGACGGGTCTCCCGATGTCGTTTATCTCCAGACCATCCTCGATGAACTGGTGGGCGAGGGCAGGGCGCGCGTCATCCTGCCGATCACGGACCCTTACGTCGTGCATCACGGTGCGCTGGGAGGTTTTGCCACCGCCTACCTGCCGGAAGGAACCGATGCTGCCGACATCTGCGCGAAGCTGTCGGCGGTGGACGGAATAGAGTGGGTCGGAACGGGTGCCGAGGGCTGCAACCGCTTCGAGTTGCCGGAAGACCGGCTGGGCGACATCATCGTGATCTCCGCGCGCAACAAGGCGGTCGGTGCCAGCCCGGAGAAGCACGACCTTTCCGCCCTGAAGGAGCCGCTGCGCTCGCACGGCGGGCTGTCGACGCAGGCCGTCCCGATGATCGTCAACCGGAAGGTCGCCGGACTTGCGCCGGACCGCGTGATCCGGAACTTCGACGCGTTCGACATCGCGCTCAACCATGCCCAGGGCGCAGCAGTTGTTGCAGCCGCTGAATAGGAGACAGTGACCATGAGCCTTGCTGAAGCCACCAGCACAGTCCGTCACGAGCCGATGCGGCTCGCCGGACGCCATGTCGACACCGATGCCAGCATCGATGTCATGAACCCCTATACCGGCGGCGTTGCGGGCACCGTTCCGGCCGGCACGGCGGAACACGTCCGCGAAGCCTTTGACATCGCCGCCGGCTACAGGTCGAAGCTGACCCGCTACGAGCGCCAGCAGATCCTGTTCCGCGCGGCCGAGCTGATCACGGCGCGCAGGGAAGAGCTGGCCGACGTGATCACGGCCGAGCTCGGCATTTCGAAGAAGGACTCCTATTACGAGTGCGGCCGGGCCTACGACGTGTTCACGCTGGCGGGCCAGCTGGCGATCATCGACGACGGCGAGATCTTCTCCTGCGATCTGACGCCCCAGGGCAAGGCGCGCAAGATCTTCACCAAGCGCGAGCCGCTGACCGCGATCAGCGCGATCACGCCGTTCAACCACCCGCTGAACATGGTGGCGCACAAGATCGCCCCGGCCGTCGCCACCAACAACTGCATGGTGGTGAAGCCCACCGAGCAGACGCCGCTGACCGCGCTCCTGCTCGCCGACATTCTCTACGAGGCGGGCCTGCCGCCGGAGATGCTCTCAGTCCTGACCGGGCTGCCGCAGGACATCGGCATGGAGATGATCACCAACGAGCACATCGACCTCATTACCTTCACGGGCGGTGTGCCCGTCGGAAAGCTGATCGCCGAGAAGGCCGGATACCGCCGGACCGTGCTGGAGCTGGGCGGTAACGATCCGCTGATCATCATGGACGATCTTGACGACAGCGAACTGGACAAGGCCGCCGAACTGGCTGTCGCTGGCGCGACCAAGAATTCCGGTCAGCGCTGCACCGCCGTCAAGCGCATCCTCGTCATGGACTCGGTTGCAGACCGTTTTGTCCCGCTGCTTGTGGAGAAGGCGAAAGGGATCAGGTTCGGCGATCCGATGGATCCGGACACCGATCTCGGAACGGTGATCAACGAGGATGCGGCAAAGCTGTTCGAGGCGCGCGTGGCGAAGGCCGCGGAAGAGGGGGCGGATGTGCTCCACGATCCCGGCCGCGACGGTGCGATCTTCCCGCCGACCGTTGTCGACAATGTCGACTACACGTCGGAGCTCGTGCGCGAGGAAACCTTCGGCCCCGCGATCCCCGTCATTCGCTGCAGCGACATCAACGACATCATCGCCAAGTCGAACTCGACCGCATTTGGCCTTTCGTCCGGTGTCTGCTCGAACAACCTCAAGGTGATCACACGCTTCATCGAGGAACTGAACGTCGGCACGGTCAACATCTGGGAAGTGCCCGGCTACCGGATCGAGATGTCGCCGTTCGGCGGGATCAAGGATTCCGGCCTCGGCTACAAGGAAGGCGTGCTCGAAGCCATGAAGAGCTTCACCAACGTCAAGACCTGGTCCTTGCCCTGGCCGGCCTGACGTCACGATTTGGCCAATCGAATGGGCCATTAGCGGCGGTCGCCGACATTAGACAAGGGTCTGCTTGAACGATGTCAGGAACCGAACTGCTCATCACCGTAGCCGGCAGCGTCGCCCTGTTGCTCTGGGGCACCCGCATGGCGCGCACCGGGTTCCTGCGCGCCTTCGGTGCGGAACTCCGCTCCATGCTCGCGACCGCGACCCGTAACCGGGTGAGGGCGGCGGCGACCGGCATGGCCTCGGCGGGCCTGCTTCAGAGTTCGACGGCGACCGCCCTGCTTGCGGCGTCATTCGCCGGCGCCGGACTGCTCGATGTGCCGGCCGGCCTCGCCATCATGCTCGGCGCCGATGTCGGCAGCGCGCTGGTCGCGCAACTCTTCTCGCTCAGGATCACCGGATTCTGGCCGGTTCTGGTGTTCGTCGGTTTCGTCATCCACGCGTCGTTCTACGAGCGTTCCGCCAGGATCAAGCAGTTCGGGCGGATCGCGCTCGGGCTCGGCCTGATGCTGCTGGCGCTGCATCTGCTCTCGAATGCCGCCGGGGCGCTGCGGGAAAGTGCGTTGCTCGCCACCATCTTCTCCGCGCTCGGCAACGAGCCGCTGCTTGCGATCCTCGTCGCCGCCATCACCACTTGGCTGGCGCATTCGAGTCTTGCCGTGATCCTGCTGATCGCGTCCATGACGGGTGCGGGCGTCATTGCGCTGCCGCTGGCCCTGATCCTGGTGCTCGGCGTCAATGCCGGTGCCGCAATCCCCGCCTTTGTCATCACGCTCCGGCAGTCGCCGCCGGCCTTGCGCATCGCGCTCGGCAACCTGTTGTTCCGCTTCATCGGCGTGGCCGCGACGGCGCCGCTGCTCGGGTACGTCATTCCGCTTCTGCAGGGCATCACGGACCAGCCGGGCGTCCAGGCCATGTTGCTGCATATCGGCTTCAATGTCGGGTTGCTCGTTGTGTTTCTCGGCCTGACCGGTCCGTTCGGCCGGCTGACGGAGAGGATCGTCGCCGACCAGCCGGTTGCGGATGAACCCGGCGAGCCGCGCTACCTGGACGAGACCGCGGGCGAGTTGCCGTCCGTTGCGCTGTCGCTCGCCGCGCGGGAGACCCTGCACATGGGCGACATCGTGGACACCATGCTGCGCCAGGCCATGGAGGCGCTTGAGAACAATGACGAGCGGCTGTGTTCGACGATCAAGGGCATGGATGATCAGGTCGACCGGCTCTACGAGGCGATCAAGCTCTACCTGACCGGCGTCAGCCGCGAGCAGCTCGACAAGGGCGAGGCCGCCCGGTGTTTCGAGATCATCGCGTTTGTCGCCAATCTGGAGAACATCGGCGACACGATCGAAAAGAGCCTGATCGACTCCGCACTCGCCAAGATCAGGCAGCGCAAGAGCTTCTCCGAAGAAGGCATGAACGAGCTGCGCGAGATGCACGACTATGTGCTGGCAACCGTTCAGCTTGCCCTGTCCGTTTTCATGGAACGCGACGTCGAGGCCGCTCGGGAGCTGCTGCTGCGCAAGGACGCGTTCCGGCAGATCGAGCTGGACAGCACCGAGTCGCACCTCGACCGGCTGCGCGGCGGCCGGATCGAGAGCGTGGAGACCAGTGCGATCCACATCGACATCATGCGCGACCTCAAGCGCATCAACTCGCATCTGGCCTCGGTCGCCTATCCCATCCTCGACGCCGCCGGCCAGCTCCGCCGCACCCGCCTGAAGAAAGCTTGAGACCGGTTCGGAGACGCCGTCATCCCCGCGCAGGCGGGGATCCAGGAACGACACGCTCCTGCCGGAATGTAACCGCTCTGGATTCCCGTCTTCACGGGAATGACGGGCGGGAACAACGTCCGGTGCGTTTCACAGGACCCCGCATCGAACCTGTGCCCGCGAAGGCGGGTATGCGGGGTGACACCCCTTTTTTGTCACGCCGCGTAAGGCATTGTGACTTATGCCACATTTCCCCTGTGACTTTCCGCACGCACCGTCAATTTTTTCTCCGATCCGCGGATTCTGATGAACCTTTGACGGCCTTTTCACGGCCGGTTTGACGGTTCTGTGACCGGGCCGTCCCATCTGAGCCGTCGTGAGCACGGCACTATTTGACAGAAGCAAATTGATCAACCGGCCGATGCTCCATACCAACAGAGGAGTATGAACCATGACCATCAACACATCCAAGGCGCTGTCACGCGCCGCCCAGGCCCTCGGCATTGTCACGATCGTCGGCCTCGGTTCCCTCGCCACGGCAAGCGACGCCGACGCCGGCGGCAAGAAACGCCACTGGCACAAGCATCACTGGGGTGGTGTCTACTTCAACTACTACCCGGATCGTTACTACTATCCGGCGTACCACTACGGTCCGAAGAAGTGCCATTACCACAAGTGGAAGGGTAAGCGGCGTCACTTCCACCGTCATGTGAGGTGCCACTACCACGGCTGGCACCGGGGTATCCGTCGCGTCCGCTAACCGCGGGTGACGCAACCCACGATCCTTCCCAGTCGCGCCGCCCCCGGTCCGGGTTTCATCCCGGCCGGGGGCGGTCGTGTTTCTTGATCGCGATTGTGGTGCCGGAGAAGACCGCCGCTCAGGCGGTCCTGCGGTTGAGCGTGTCCTGACCCCGAAGCCAGGACTCGAACTCGGCCGCCGGCATCGGCCTGGCAATGTAGTAGCCCTGCACCATGTCGATCCCGAGCCCGCGGACGAAATCGAATTCTTCCGCGGTCTCGACGCCCTCGGCGACCAGGTCGAGCCCGAGTTGCTTGCCGAGATAAACGCTGTTCTCCACACTCGCCCGCGCGAACAGGTCGTCCGCGGACTTGCGGATCAGGGACTGGTCGATCTTGAGTTCCGTGAAGGGGTAGGCGCGCAGCTGCTGGATATCCGAATAGCCGGTCCCGAAGTCGTCGATGGAAACGCCGAAACCCTTGTCGCGCAACCGGCCGACGGACTCCGCGGCGCTGGCGGACCAGCTCTGGATCCGGCTTTCGCCGAACTCCAGGGTGATATCCGACGTCTTCGCGCCCGCTGCCTCGACGATCTTCTCCAGAACGTCGGGGAACACCCTGTCCTGAAGCGCTTCCGACGTGATGTTGATCGACAGGGCGACATCGATCCCTTCTTCGCGCCAGTGGGCGGCGTCGTAGACGGCGGCGGTCAGCATCGTCTCTGTCAACAGGCCGTAGAGATCATTCTGCTCTGCCATCGGAATGAAGTGCGCCGGTGATATCACGCCAAAGCCGGGATGGTTCCATCTGGCCAGGGCTTCGGCGCCGGAGACCCTGCCGCTCACCGCACAGACCTTGGGGAGGTAGTGCGGCACCACATGCCGGCAATTCAGGCCGAGCCTCAGGTCCTGAGGGGACACGATGTAGGTCCGTTCGTCGGAATCCGTTCCGGTTTCGCCCGATCCGGAGACCGCGGTCAGGGTCGCGAGGTCCTTGAGGTCGATCGGCTTGCGGATTGTGCTGACGAGATTGAGCGCCGGCGCTTGTGCGGGGCGCTGGCGCGTTTCGACCGAAGAGGTCGACTCGCCGTTCAGGATGGCGATACGTCCCTTGTAGGAACTGTCGGTCAGATTGCGCAGGAAGTTGAATTCGTCGGCATCCGGCGTGTTGAGGTCGCACAGGACCACATCGATCTCGGAGCCTTTCTCGTGGACGATATCCATCGCGGTACGCCCGTCGTTCGCCGTGATGACCTCCGACGCTCCGGACGCGCGAAAATAAGCTTCGACGACCGCCTGGGTCACCGGGTCGCTGTCGATAACAAGAACGGACCCGACGGTTCCGCTGGACTCACTCATACGCTTTCTCCCTCAGCCGAAATACCGGGACGAACCGTCCCGATCAGCGAAATGCAACGGTCAGGGTAGGGCGCAACGGTGAATAATCCGGAAAACCGGTTGTAACACTTTGAATCTATTTACTTGAGGTTGTGTGGATGCCTGCCAGCATGCCGGTCTGCGCGGCCGCGAGAGATCAGACGATCCGCCGCCGCAGCGACTTCTGGTCGTCCAGCCACGCGAGAAACTCTTCGCAGGCCATCGGCTTGGCAATGAAATACCCCTGCACTTCGTCGATGCCGAGCGACCGGGCATACTCGAACTGCTCGGCGGTTTCGATACCTTCCGCCACGAGTCGCAGGCCCAGTTCCTTGCCCATCCGCACGCTGCTTTCGACACAGGCCCTCGAGAAACTGTCGGTCGAGGCGTTCTGGATGAACGACTGGTCGATCTTGAGTTCCGTGAACGGGAATTGCCTGAGCTGCTCGATGTTGGAATACCCGGTTCCGAAGTCGTCGATCGAGATGCCGAAGCCCTTGATGCGCAGGCGGCCGAGCACCTCGGCCGCGGTCGCATTCCACTTAAGGATCTTGCTTTCCGTAATCTCCAGAGTGATGCGGGACGCCGGCAGACCTGTCGCCGCGGTTATGTTCGTGAGCACGTCCGGGAACGCGATGTCCTCAAGTGCTTCGGACGTGATATTGACCGAAAGCCCGACTTCAATGCCTGCCTCCGACCAATGGGTCACGTCCTGGACCGCCGCGGTCATGATCGTCTGGGTCAGAATGCCGACAAGATCGTTCTGCTCCGCCATCGGGATGAAATGCCCCGGCGGAATGAGCCCGAAGCCCGGATGAATCCATCTGGCGAGTGCTTCCACGCTGCAGACCTTGCCGCTGTCAATGCACACCTTGGGTTGGTAATACGGGACGACCTGACCGGAAGTCAGGCCGAGCCGCAGGTCCTGCGGCGCGACAAAAAGAGACCTTTCGCTCTCGCTGGATTCTGGAACTGCCGCGGTCTTTTTGACCACCTTCTCCAGCTCCTTCACGTTGAGCGGCTTGCGCAGCGTTCCCACGATGTTGAGGGCGTGGGAGCCGGCGAGTCCGTTTGCGGCATCGACAATAGAGTCGTGCTCGCCGCTGAGGATAGCGATCCGGCCGCTGAACGTGCTTTCTTTCAGCAGGCGCAGGAACTCGAATCCGTCGAGTTCGGGCATGTTGAGGTCGCACAGAATGAATTCGATCGTCCTGTCCGGCGTGTTGACGATGTCGAGCGCGATGCGGCCGTTTTCCGCGCCCAGAACATTGTCGAAACCGGATTTGCGCAGGAACGCCTCGACGACCGCCCGCAGGATCGGATCATCGTCAATGACAAGCGCGTTTCCCTGCTGCCCGCAGGTGTGGTTCATGCTCTCTCTCTCGCCCCAGTTCCGTGTTCCGCGCCTGCGGACCAGCGGCAATTGTCGGACGGTACCGGGATTCTCTAAAAAACCGGTAAAGGTCTGCGCGTTAAGCCGTTGAATTCTCAGGCAGCAGTCTTGATTTCCACGATCCGGGAAAGGGCGGCATCGAGCTCCGCCCTGATCGTGCCGGTCAGAGAGCCGAGATCGGCGTCTTCGCCGCTTCTGGCTGCAGCCTCCAGGGCACCGCAGGCCATAGCCACACGCGTCGCGCCAACGCTGTAGCTCAACGACTTTAGAGCATGTGCGGCATTGGCGACATCATCACCGCTGGAGGTGCGGAGCGCGCTCTCCAGACGCTCCAGTGCCTCCGGAGCATGAGCCTCGTAAAGACCGAAAATGCGTTCGATCAACGCGGCGGCATCCCCGGAACTGATGCCGCTGATCGCATCGAGCGTGGCCGGATTGATCACTGGTGCTGCATCGTCCGCCTCGGGCAGCATTCCTTCCGGTTCGGATTGGGTGGGGCCGCTCTCCTGGGCCGGCTTCGATGAATCCGTGTCGAGATGTTTCTCGAAGCAACCGATCAGCGCGTCGATTGTAAACGGCTTGGTCACACAGTCGTCCATGCCGGCGTCCCGCCACTGGTTTGCCGGACCGCCGGCGACATGTGCCGTCAGCGCAATAACGGGCATGCGGTCCGTCCCGCTTTCCTCTTCGGCCTGCCGGATGCGCCGGGTCGCTTCAAAGCCGTCCATGACGGGCATGCTGCAGTCCATGAACACGAGGTCGAATTGCTCCCGTGCCAGGGTCTCCACGGCCACCTTGCCGTCCTCAACCGTATAGACTTCGACGCCCAGCCGGCCCAACGCCTCGATGATGACTTCCCGGTTGACCGCGCTGTCATCGGCGACGAGAACGCGGGTGCCGTCGAAGCGCGGCAGTTCCGCCATGCCGGCACGTGCGGATGACCGAATGCGATCAGGCTCCTCGCCGGTCATCAGTCGCTTCAGGCACGCATTGGTGAGATCGCGCGCCAGCGGAAGCATCAGAAGATCGTACGCCGTGCCGCTCTCGAGCAGCGCATCGCCGCGGCTGTCGCCGATCTTGGAGAGGCAGATCAGCTTCGGCTTGACTGTGGTCCCCATCCAGTCGGCATGCCCGGTCAGGCTGTCGAGCGTCTGGGGCGACGCGAAGATCACGTCGGTATCTCTCATCGAAGCGGGAAGCAGCACGTCGGGCCTTACCGTTTCAACTGTAATGCCTGCGGTCTTCAGGTATGCCGCCAGCGCCTGAGACGTCCCTGATCCGTCGGCGGCGACCATGGCCTTGCTCACAGCCTTGTTTATGCCGGCCGGGAATTCGGCGGCCGGCGCGACGCTGTGCGACGCGATCGTGAAGCTGAAGGTCGATCCCTCGCCAAGAGAGCTCTCGACTTCGATCTGGCCGCCCATGGCGTCGACCAGGCGTCTGCATATCGCCAATCCCAGTCCGGTCCCGCCATACTTCCGCGTGGTCGACTGATCGGCCTGGGCAAAGGAGTCGAATACGGTGGCGAGTTTGTCCTCCGCGATGCCGATACCGGTGTCGCTCACGGCAAAGCGCAATCTTGTCGTGCCATCAATGGCGTTCACGGTGTCGTCGCACGCAATGGAAACGAAGACGTGCCCCGTCTCCGTGAACTTCAGGGCGTTGTTCACAAGATTGCCGAGCACCTGGTTGATCCGGACCGGATCGCCTTCGATCTTCGCCGGCACTGCGGCATCGACATGGCCGGCAAGGTCGACGCCCTTGCTGGCCGCACGTTCCCAGAACAGGTTGAGCACATCGTCCATGATGTCGGAAGGATTGACGGCGATGGTCTCCAGGTCGAGTTTGCCCGA
Source organism: Hyphomicrobiales bacterium (assembly GCA_965275905.1). GTDB lineage: Bacteria > Pseudomonadota > Alphaproteobacteria > Rhizobiales > JAJFHC01 > CBDAQD01. The sequence continues at coordinate 67,612 of CBDHYJ010000066.1, forward strand.
CTCGATCTTCGAGAAATCGAGAATGTCGTTGATGATCGACAGCAGGCTCTGACCGGAGCGCATGATCACTTCCGCATAGCGCTGGTGGCGCGGCTTCAGTTCCGCGGTCGCGAGCAGTTCGGACATGACGAGCATGCCGTTCATCGGCGTGCGGATCTCGTGGCTCATGGTCGCCAGGAATTCCGACTTTGCCACATTCGCTGCCTCCGCGGCATCGCGTGCCTGCCGCAGGTCGCGCGTGCGCTCCTCGACAGTGTCCTCCAGGTGCTCCTGGTGTTCTGCAATCCGCTCGTCGCGATGGCGGATCTGACGGAGCATGTCGTTGAAAGCCTCGACCAGCGTGCCGGTCTCGTCATCGGTCCGCTTCTCCACGCTTCCGGTGAAATCGTGCGTAGACCGGACACGCGTCATGGCTTCTGTCAGGTCGCGCAACGGCCGGATGATCGCCGACTGCAGCCGCGTGGCGACGAGAATGCCGAGGGCCATGGCGATGAGAGCCGCGAGCAGAGCATCGAGCAGGCCGGACACAAGGCGCGATCGCAGGTCGGACGTATCGGCAAGCAGGCTTAGCGTGCCGATCTCTCGTCCTGAATTGATCACGCTTGCGTTGACACGGATATCGGTCCCCAGCAGGAGATCGAGAGGCGTGGGGTCGGTATTCGCCTTGCCGCCGGACCGGTCGAGCACCACCCCACCGCCAAGTTCGGCGAAACGGCGCCCGTTGGCATCGTGCACTTCGGCAAATGTGATTCCGGGAATGCGTCCGATCGCACGCAACGTTCGCAGGACACCCATACGGTCGGCCGCGGCAAGCGGTTGCGCCACGCCGGCGGCGAATGCGAACGCAGTGCCCTCCAGTTCGGCACGCTTGGCGTCCGAATAGCGCGACGTTTCGCGCCAGGTGGATGCCGCCGTCGCGATCACGATTGACAGCATCACCGAGCACGCAACGATAGCGGCCAATTTCCAGCGGATTGATATGCGCTTGAGCCCCATCCTGTCTTCCGCAGCCGGATCGCTATTCTGGCGATCCGTTCTCCCCCGAATTGAGCGGAAACCGTAGCGGATCGAGGTTAAGGCCGGATTAGCCCCGGGGCGCGGTCGAACGGCAAGCGGAATCAGGGTTAAGAACCGGTTTGCGGTGGACAGGGGCGCATAACGGCTCTTTTACCTCTGCGTTGTACAACCGGGCTGGACATAATAACAATTTCAGGGGGCTATGTTGGCTGGGACCCTTGATCCGGAGCATGCCGGCGCGGCGTGGGCGCGTAATCTCTCGAACAGGATTCTGTGTGTCGATGACGATCCGGTCATCCGGTGCCTCGTCGACGAGCAGTTAACGGGCGCAGGCTTTGATGTCGTCACCCTCGGCGACGGCGATTCGGCCTGGGTAGCGATAAAGGCAGAGTCGTTCGATCTGGCGCTGATCGATCTCGCGATGCCGGGCGTCGACGGCTTCGGCCTGATCGAGCGCATCCGCAACGACCGCGAACTCGCGGATATGCCGTTGATCGTGATTACGAGCAATGCCGACGCGGGATCGGTATCGCGAGCTTTCGCGGTCGGAGCGACATCGTTCATCACAAAGCCGATCAACTGGCCGCTGCTTACGCATCAGGTTCAGTTCGTGCTCCGTGCGCACGAGACAGAGGCCGCTCTGGAGTCGATCGATCAGTCAGATACGGATTGCCCAAGGCAAAAAGACAAGGTTTTACGGGGCTTGGGGAATGAACTTAAGACCCCGTTGCATCACATCATCGGCTTCGGCGAAATCGTGCGTCGCAGGCTGGAGGACCTTCCGGCACCACGGGATGTCGTCGAACACATGGACAGCATCGTCGGGTCCGGCGAACGCCTGCTGAGAGTCCTTACCGACATCGTTCTGGTTGCAGAGCTCGGCTCAGGCGATCGCCGGCTGGACCGCCAGATGGTCAAGGCCTCCGAACTGATCGCGCAGGTTTCGGCCAGGACGGCGGAACTGGGAGAGACAAAGGGAGCAGCGCTGGACTTCGTCAATGTGGCGGAGTCGATCGAACTCGATTGCGATTTCGATCTGCTGTCGCGCGCCCTGGTGCAACTGGTGGAGTTTGCGGTGGAGTCGTCGGGAGAGGCCGTGCTTGTCAGGTTTGGAGCCGTCGAGGAAGACAGCGCAAGGCTGAAGCTGTTTGTGGAAAGATCCGGTCTTGCCGACCATGAGCCGGGTTCCCGTAATGATGATGCGGGGGCGCTTGGGGCGGAATCCGAAGTCGCCGGCGTTGGCGCAGATCATTTTCCGGTCGGACTGGCGTTCGCGCAGACCATTGCCGACCTGCATGGCTGGCGGATTGAGGGCCTGGAGAAGGATGGCGACGGCTTCCGCGCATCGATCAGCGTTCCGGTTGTCAGGCGGCAGAAGAAGATCGTGCTCAACTATGCGTAATCATAAGCGTTATTGGGCCTTGTCCATTAACCAGGCTGATTGGCAAAAAATTCAGAAAATTGGATTTAAATGATCCTGGGCTAGGAAAGGGCAGTCTCGGGCTGGAGGCTGATTACTGTGGGAATTTGGGCTGATACACGCGGGAATTTCGCCGTTATGGCGTCTCTCGTCCTCCCGATGTTGCTTGCGGGTGCTGGGCTGGCACTCGATCTCAACGCGTGGATGGGACAGAAAAAGAATCTTCAGGGCATAGCCGACGCGGCCGCCATTGCAGGTGCACGCGAGCTGTATCTCGCGAACGCTTCAGCGAGCCAGATTACGGCAGTTGCCGAGGCTACAGCCAAGGCGAACCGGGATGCAGGCGGCAAGCCGATCTCGGTGTCAGCGAAACTTGGCCAGGACGGCGGATCGGTCGAAGTCAATGCCACGCAGCCCGGTCAGTCCTATTTCGCCGATCTTTTCATGGGCGGTCCGCCGACGATCAGCGTCAGCGCGACGGCACGTGCCGCAGGTGGCGGCCGAGTCTGCGTGATTGCGCTCGACGAAAACAATGAAGACGTCATCCTTTCGACCAAGAAGGGAGAGATGCTTGCCAATCGCTGCGGTGTTTATTCGAACTCCACAGATGAGGAAGGCATCGTTGCGGAAGGCAGCAGCCTGATGCGGGCGGAACTGATCTGCTCGGCCGGCGGTGTCGACGGCGCTCCGGCCAACTTTGAGCCGGACGTTGTCACGGATTGCCCGAAGATCCCGGATCCCCTGGCGCAACGCAAGCCGCCCAGCTATGGCGGTTGCGAGTACAATAACCGGTCTATCAAGGGCGGTAGCACCAATGAGACTATCTATCCTGGCGTCTATTGCGGTGGGCTGGAGATCAAGGCGGCGACAGTGCGCATGGAGCCGGGCGTCTACGTGATCAAGGACGGGGCCTTCAAGGTCGCCGCCAATGCGGACGTCACGGGCGAGAACGTTTCGATCTATCTGGTCGGCAATGCTTCGGTATTTTCCACTGAAAGCAATTCGACCATGCATCTCACGGCGCCGAAGGACGGGGAAATGGCGGGCATCCTCTTCTTCGAGGATCGTAATGCGCCGCTGTTGCGCGAACACACGATCAGAAGCAACAATGCGCGCGTACTGCTTGGCACGTTTTATATGCCGCGCGGGCGATTGGTCGTCCGGACATCCAAACCGATCGCCGATCAGTCGGCATATACGGCAATAATCGTCAACCAGTTGAAAGTCGACCTCAATTCGCGTCTCGTCATCAACGCTGATTACGACGCGACCGACATTCCCGTTCCCGAAGGCGTCGGGCCGGTGGGCGGCAATATCGTGCTGACGCAGTAGCTGCCGGCATTCGAATTCAATTCGCGACGGTGAGGAACGCGGCCAGAAGCGCGAATGAAACCATGTTGGCGAGCGCGATTCTCTTGAACGCGATCATGTTCCGTATCCTTTGACTGAAGGAGAGACGGCGCGCCACGTCGTCCGCCGTTGAGGCTGATGTAAGCGCGCCTGCAGCGGAGCACAATCGCGTAAACCGCAACGCCCCGTTGCGCGGGATGCATGCCTCGGATGCGTTCACGCGATCTGTTGGCCGTCATATTCTTTGTCGCCGTCACCTGCCATACTGGCAAGCCGATAAGTCCTGCGGACGGTGCTGTCCGCAAAATGGGAGGACAATGCGGTGACCGAAGCCGAACAGCTCGAATACGAAATCATGCAGAAGGCGCAGCAACTGGCCGAACTGCGGCGCCAGGAGCCCGATGTCGAGGTTGAGGATTACCCGTTCCAGACCGCTGACGGTGCGGCCCGGCTCTCCGATCTGTTCGCAGGCCGCGACCGGCTTCTGGTCATCCACAACATGGGGCAGGGCTGCCGCTACTGCACGCTCTGGGCGGACGGGCTGAACGGGGTTCTGGATCACCTGGAGGATGCCATGGCGGTGGTTCTGGTGTCGAAGGACCCGCCGGAGCTCCAGCGACGCATGGCGCTCGACCGCGGCTGGCGGTTTCGCCTGGCCTCTCACGGCGGCGGCGCCTACATGGACGAACAATGCGTCATGGGCGAGCACGCC
>CBDHYJ010000067.1:0-47376 GCA_965275905.1 Hyphomicrobiales bacterium
CGAAGACATGCTGTACCTCAAGGGCATCGACTTCGGGATGGTGCATTCCGATGTCATGCGCCATATGGAGCAGCTCAGGCTGGCCACCAGTGCGAAGCAGCAAGCTGAGATACGTGACCAAGCTGTTCGACCAGTCCATGCACGTCCTGGCCAACAGCCAAGATCAAGGACATCAAGCAATTGAACGGCAAGATGGTCATCCTCGGCCGCCCGCGGACCGGTGACGGCATGAGCACGCTTGACGCTCATCAGCGACCTGGGGCTCAAGATCGATCCGGTTCATGTCGCGTTCGACGAAGGCGTGGAGAAGGTGCGCAAGGGCGAGGCGGCTGCGATGATCGTCGTATCGCGCAAGCCTTCGCAGGAAATCCTGAAGATCGGCGATACGTCGGATCTGCATCTGCTGCCGGTCCCCATGACGAAGAAGGTCCTCAAGGCCTATGAGCCGGAGACGCTGACGAGCGCCGACTATCCGGGTCTCATCCCAGAGGGAAAGGACGTTGTCACGGCCTCGATGAGCTCCATCCTGGCGGTGTACAACTGGCCCACCGGCAGTCCGCGCTATTTCAACGTCATGAAGTTCATCAAGTCGCTGGGCGAGAGGCTTGATGAACTGGGTGAAGCCTCGCGCAAGGACATCTGGGCGGAGCTGGATCTGACCGGCGAGGTCAAGGGCTGGGAACGCTACCAGCCTGCGGCCGTGCTTGCCGAAGATGCCGCTGCCGCCCAGGCGGCGGCAAACGTGACCGTGTCGAAAACGGCGGCGGACGCGGATCCGGAGTTCGAACTGTTTGCCGACTACATGCGCAAGACCACCGGCAAGGACATGAGTGAAGACGAACTCAAGGCGCTCTACGCGAAATACAAGGCCTGGGATGACAAGCAGGATGCACCGGCGCAGACAGGCGCCATTCAGCGGTAGCCGTTGGAGGGCGGCCCCGGATCAGTCAGCGGCAGTTTCGGGAGCGCCCGGGAACGGACCGATGTGGTGCGTGCCGTGTTCGACCTGGAACACATTGGCATAGAGGTTGGCGATCCACTTCTTGCCTTCGGTCGTGAGGCGGAGGTAGTCGACCGCCGGGCCGATATAGGGTTCGACGCAGCCCCAGAAGAAGTCGGGATACCGGTCGGTCAGGTCGGCCGGTGACTTGTACCCCATCTTCTCTGCCGTGCCGCACTCCAGGAACTCGGCGAACAGGCCGTTGCTCTTGCGGTGGTAGAACGGATCGCCCATCTGCCCGATCAGATCGGCGGCCCGCAGCAGGGCGCCTTCGTTTTCCGTGTCCTGATACTCGGCGCCTTCGGGTATCGGAAAGCGCGTCATCTCGAGCATCGCCGCAATGCGCTGCTCATCGATGAATTCGGAGGCCGCGAACCGCTCCAGCACGTAGATCTTTCCCCGCTCGACATGATAGTGCGTGAGAAAGGCGTCAGACGCGCCCTTGGGCGGCGTGATCATCTCGCCGTCCTCACTGATGATGAACTCGGTCGCCGTGTCCTGTTTGCAGATGCCGCGGATGTAGCCGACATCGTGCACCAGCAGCGCCACCATGAAATGCAGCCAGTCCTCGGGCTTGAGCGCCTCGGACAGCAGACGGCCGCGAATGATCTGCTGGCCGCACAGGGTCACCATCACCGTGTGGTGGACGTCATGATAAAGCGCGTTGGAGTTGCCGATCCGCTCCAGGACGAGTCGTGCCGCACCGCCGAGATAACTGGCGAACTCCGGCCGCCTGTCGCCAAAGTACTGGTGATAGGTCCTGGTCAGATTTTCGCCCAGCCCATCGGCAATCAATGCGATTGGGTTCAGCATGGCTGTCTTGGACTCCGTCCCGCAATCCATCAAGAATGCCACAGCAACAAGCTGGAGCCAACGGCAGCTTGAATGAACAGCCTATCTGTCGGATTTGAACGGCTGGTGACAGAGACCGCCGGCCGGATGGGCCGTCGTTACGCGACCCGGATCGTGATCTTGCCGATGTGGCCTTTTCGCAGGAACGCCTCCTGTGCGGCGCGCAGGTCCTTCAGCGCGAACGACTCAGCGACCAGCGGCCTGAACTCGTCGCGTTCGATATAGCCGATCACGTCCGGCATGATGTTGTCCGGCTGGAACGTCGTGCCGAAAAACGAGAGATCGCGCAGATAGAGGGTGCGGACATCGAGCTCGACGATCGGCCCGGCGATCGCGCCTGCGGTGACGTAACGCCCGCCGCGCCGCAGCGCGTCGATCATGTCGGTCCAGCGCGGTCCGGCGACCAGGTCGACAACCGCATCGAACGCGTCTGAAGGAAAGCCGTCGTCGCGTCCGACGATTTCGTCGGCGCCGAGTGCGCGGACATCGCCGGCCTTGTCGGCGCTGGTCATCGCCGTGACATGGGCACCCCGGCGCTTGGCGAGCTGGATCGCGGCGGATCCGACGCCGCCCGACGCGCCGGTGATCAGCACCCGCTCGTCCTTCAGACCGATCCGCTGCAGCATGCCCTCTGCCGTGGAATAGGCACACGGGATGGAGGCGAGTTCCTCGTCCGACCAGCCGGATCGCACGGGCAGGGCGTCGGCCGCGAAGGTCTTGGTGAATTCGGCAAACGCCCCGTCGCATTCCGAGCCGAACGTCCAGGTCGCGTAGGCGTCGCCCGTGGCCCCGGTCGACTGCAGCGCCCGCACCATGACCCGCTCTCCGATCCGGTCTTGAGGAACGCCGGCGCCGACCGCGACGATCGTGCCGCAGCAGTCCGCGCCCTGGATGCGCGGGAAGGTGAGGGGGACGCCGGACCAGCTGGCGTCCTCGGCGTCGGCTTCCGCGTTACCGGCACTGGCGCCCGACGCCGTGTCGCCGCGCACCGCCTTCGAGTACCACGCCGTGCGCGTATTGATGTCCGTGTTGTTGACCGACGACGCCAGCACCTTGATCAGCACTTCGCCTTCGCCGGCCGCCGGGACGGTGAGGTCCTCGCGCCATTCGAGCCTGTCGAGGCCGCCGTGTCCGGTCAGCACGACACCGCTCATGGTTTCGGGAATGGTCATCCGCAGGCTCCCTTCTGTTCGACGGTCCCCTGTATCACCGTTGCCGGCAGAGTTCATCCGCTTCTTTGCAATACATCCGCGCCGCCCTGCATCTTGACCGTCAACGGCGCGCGGCGGCGGGCACCGAACCCGCCGCCGCGTCTGGCTCATGCCGCCTTGTGGATGTCCTTGCGCATGTCGAGCAGCGACACGCAGGCCTCCGCGGCTTCCCGTCCCTTGATCCGGAAATGGTCGAGGAAGAACTGCCGGTGCTCTTCGCACTCGTGGTAGTGGTGCGGCGTCAGCACCACGGAGACGACCGGCACCTCGGTGTCGAGCTGCGCCTGCATCAGCCCGGAGACGACGGTCTCGGCCACGAATTCGTGGCGGTAGATGCCGCCGTCGACGACGAAGGCCGCCCCGACGATCGCCGCATAGCGGGCCGAGTTGCCGAGCAGTTTGGCCTGCAGCGGAATTTCGAAGGCGCCGGGCACTTCGAACACCGAGACCTTGGCCGCATCGCCGGTAAGCTTCGCGATCTCCTCGGTAAAGGCGTCGCGGGCCTGGTCCACGATGTCGGCATGCCAGCGCGCGGCGATGAACGCGATGCGCGGCCCGTGAAGGTGGTTTTGGGAGCTCTGATTCATGGCGTCCTCCTTGCTTTCAGAGACCAGAACCAGGGCGTACGAAACGGCGGCAGAATCCCGCGCGCGCGGGGCCCGTCCGCCACTCCGTTCTCTTCCATCCGGACTGTAACCGTCGGCTTCGGAATTGCACCGAATCTGCTGACCCCTCCGGCGGCGGCTCGTGCGAACCGGTTTCGGAGGGCGCTCGCGGGCTCAGGCATCACCGATGCCTTCACCGCCGGTGGGGACTTTCACCCCGCCCCGAGAACGTGCCCGGCCTTGTGGCAGGGCAGGGGGACTTTAGACCGCTTTTCGGTCAGATTGAAACAGTTCTGTTGGATGAAATCGCGCCAGCCCACCAGGAAGGTCTTGAAAAGCGTAGTGGGGCTACGGTCGAAAGACCTGACGCCGTGGATGGTCGATTTCATTCAACCCTTCGGGCCGGTTGCCTCTTTGCCAGTTCCATCGGGTTTTGTCTCGACCGTACTCCCGGTATGGCCTTCGCCAAAACCCTCGATCCTGAAAAAAAAGCAATCCGGCAGAACGATTCAATCTGACCGAAGAGCGGTCTGATGAATACGAAGGGGCGCTGTCGATCAAAATCGCACCGGATTCCGGACCTCTTTCTCCGGTGTGCTATACTCCGGATCACTCCTGACAGCACCCGATCAGGACAAGGGGGGTGCGCAGGCAGCACTCCGGTGCTGCGGCGGAGGAACCGATCATGAGCAACGACCATCGATCCGAACGGGCGAACGGCAACGGCCTCGGCCGGGCGCTGCGCCTGCTGGAAGAAATCGACGGCCACCGCCATCTCGGCCGCGTCCTGGCGATCCTCCTGTTTTTTGCCTCCGGCGGCGTCGGCCTCTATGCGGCGCTGGCGGCCATCGATGCCGCGGCCTGGCTGCAGACCGGCGATGCCGGCACGGCCATGCTGATCCCCGCCGCCTGGATCGTGCTGCTGATCGTGTGGCTGCTGACCTATCTCCTGGTTATGGTCCTGCTCGACCTGGCGGGTGTCAGGGACATGCGGGCGGAAGTCCGGACCGGGCTATCGGAACTCGCGCTCGACGCCGGGGCCATGCGCGACCTGAGCCGGGCCGTCGAGAATCGCGACTGGAAGCATGCCGACCTGCTCAGGAGCGTGATCGACTCGCTCAGGCGGAAACAGCCGGCGGCGTCATAGCGCCCGGCTTCTGCACTCGATGGGTCGTCGTTTCATGCTCCCCGGTTGCCCGGCTTTGGAGCCGACACGACGGGGGAAGGAACGTTCCCTGGACCTGATCCAGGGCCCATTGGCATGTGCTGCGGCCTGAGGCATCGGTAAATGGATCCCGGGTTACCCGCTTTCGCTGGCACAGGCTCCGCCCCGGGAAACGGGTTATGCGTCCCCTGTCCGGAAGCCCAAAACCGAAATCAGTTGAACAGGAAAGTCAGGCCGGCGCGCGCGGTGTGGATGACGCCGCCGCCGAATGCAGGCCCATCAGGGCAATTTGTGCAGGTGTCGGTTTTTTCGTCGAAGCCGTAATAGAGATACTCTGTGCGGAAGGCGATGTTGTCCGTCAGCTTGAGGGCCACACCTCCGCCGGCGACAAGGGCCGTGAAGTCCTTGAACTTGACGAGCTCGGTGGTGAAATTGTCGCCGCCCGTCACCCTTGCATCGACAAATCCGATGCCACCGGTCGTATAAAACAGGGCATCGCCGGCCGCCAGGCCCAGACGCCCGCGGACGCTGCCGTAACCGCGGATTTCGGAGTCCTTGAAATCATCGGCGCTGTCAATGAACCCGCCTTTTTTCGCGTTGACGAACGTATAGTCGCCCTCCAGTCCGAAGACCGCATTGCCCCATTGAAAATTGTAACCGGCATAGACGCCTCCCGCCGGGTCGGTCGACGGGGTGAATACCGTCTTGCCGTTGGTGTCAAAGAGCGTTCCGTCATCGTCACGAATGCTGGTGTTGCTGTGGGCCACGCCGGCATGTGCGCCGCCATAAAAGCCGGCCCAGTTCGTGGCCTCGCTCTCATTTTCGCCGGCCGGCGTGTCGTTCAGGTGATAGGTCAGGCCGACCCTCACATAGTGGATCGAGCCGTCCGCAAGGCTGGGCTGACCGCCGCAGGCGGCGCAGGTGTCGCGCTTTTCGTCGAAACCGTAGTAGAGATATTCCAGACGCGTGGACAGATTGGAAGAGATCTTCGCTTCGGTGCCTGCGCCGGCGACAAGGGCGAACAGACCCTTGATGCTGGCAGAGTTGTTCGTGGTCAGATTCGCGACCTTGAGCGCCGCATCGACGTAGCCGATACCGCCGGTGATGTAGGCGGCGGCATTGCCCGATGCGACCCCCAACCGTCCGCGCAGGCTGCCGAAGCCGTCCAGCTTTGACGAAAAAGTCTTCGTATCAGTTCTTATCAGGTTTCGGGAATATCCTGCATCGGTCCAACTCCAGTCCATCTCGATGCCCAGCAGCAGCGAACGGATAACGTGATTGTATCCGGCGTGAAGCCCGCCCGCGGCGCTGATGTCACCGGTAAACACCGGGCTTTGCAAAATGGGAAAGATATCGGCGGATTCATCCTGAAAGCTGGTGCTGCTGTCGGCAGCACCGGCATGTACGCCCAGGTAAAACCCGCTCCACGGGTCGCTGCCGCCGGGGTCGGCAGGCTCAGGGGTTGCGGAAATGTGATAGGTGAGCCCGACACGCAGCAAATGGAGGGCCGCCGAGCCGTGCGCGGGATCCGAGGGATCGCAAGCCTGGCAAAGGTCTATCTCGTTGCCGCCGAAATAATGAAGATACTCCAGGCGGGCGGAGAGATCGCTCCGGAGCTTGGCCTCCGCACCGGCGCCCACGACGGCGGTGATCTGGTCGCCGAAACCGACTGTCTCGTTGGGTCCGGCACTATCACTCCCGAAGAGATCGAGGTCGACAAGGCCGACGCCGCCGGTGACGTACAGCAGAGCGTTGTCGGCCGCGAGGCCCGCCCGGGCGCGGATGCTGCCAAACCCGTCGATCCGGGACGATTTGATATGGCGGGTACCCCTGAAAACGCGGCTCCGGCCGGCATCGGTCCAGGAATAATCGGCCTCGATACCGAACACACGGTTGCCGGACTGGAAATTGTATCCGGCATGGATGCCGCCCGTCACGTTCAGGTCGTTGGTGAAAAGGATGCCACCTTCTTCGGTGAAAATCTGGCCGTCCAGATCGAGAATGCCGGTCGATGAGTCGACGGCACCCACGTGGGTCCCGAGATAGAAGCCTTCCCATTGCTCGGATCCTATGGGTTGGGCCTGCGGCTCCACGGACCCGCGGATCAGCAGCAGTAATGTCAGGAAAGTTGTTGAAAAAACGCCAAGCCCGCGCATCGCTGCAGCACCCCGTGCAGTTGCCCAAATCGAATCGATCTTCGGTCCTAGCAAATTAGATATATCAATTTGAGTGAAACTTGCCAATACTCAACCACCGGATGGCGCGCTGGTCTGCAATTGAGCGTTGCATAAATGAAACGGTCTCCCACCCACTTCAACAATCGCACATCCCGAATACACAGGGGCCCATTGGCATGTGCTGCGGTCTGAGGCACCGATAAATGGGTCCCGGGTTACCCGCCTTCGCGGGTACAGGCTCCGCCGCGGGAAACGTGTATGCATGCTCCGGCCGTCGCGCCGCTCTTCTCTTGTCACCCTCGTGCTCGACACGAGGGTCTCGTTCCGAGGTGCTCCAGATGCTCGCGTCAGGCGCGAGCATGACAACTATTGGAGAGGCGCCTTTTCTCTTTCGTCATCCTTGCCGGAGCGAAGCGACGGCGAGGATCCACTTATCCGATCATCTGGCTGAAGCATCCGCCAATGGTTCCTCGGCCTCGCTGAACGCTCGGCCAAGGATGACATAAGACAGAACGTTCCCTGGACTTGATCCAGGGCCCATTGGCATTTTGCTGCGGTCTGAGGCACCGATAAATGGGTCCCGGGTTACCCGCCTTCGCGGGTACAGGCTCCGCCGCGGGAAACGTGTATGCATGCTCCGGCCGTCGCGCCGCTCTTCTCTTGTCACCCTCGTGCTCGACACGAGGGTCTCGTTCCGAGGTGCTCCAGATGCTCGCGTCAGGCGCGAGCATGACAACTGTTGGAGAGGGGCCTTTTCTCGTTCGTCATCCTTGCCGGAGCGAAGCGGCGGCGAGGATCCACTTATCCGATCATCTGGCTGAAGCATCCGCCAATGGTTCCACGGCCTCGCTGAACGCTCGGCCAAGGATGACAGATGAGGAACCGGGAAACTGACCTGAGTGTCATGCCGGACAAGCGTGAGCGCGATCCGGCATCCAGCGGGAGACATTGACGGCAGAGGCGCGCCGCTGGACGCCGCATCGAGTGCGGCGTGACGGATGGTGGCGGCCTGACACCGGCGCCGGTCGTCAGTAGATCGTCTTCTTCATGTGCTCCGGATAGCCCCGGTCGTACGCCTCGGCGTCGAACGCGTCGGCCGCCAGCGCCTTGATGATCTCGCCAGTGCTGGGCAGGTCGGACCGGTCGATGACGCTCGCGGGGTCCCAGAGCTTCGAGCGCACCAGCGCCTTGCGGCACTGGAAGTAGATCCGGTCCACCGTCACCACAAGCACGCTGGTCGGCACCTTGCCCTGCATTTCGAAAGTTGCGCACAGATCCTCGTCGACCACGATATCGGCCCGGCCGTTGATGCGGATGGTCTCGCCGATGCCGGGGATCAGGAACAGGAGCGAGATCCGCGGGTCTCGCACGAGGTTGCGCAGGGAGTCGATGCGTCCGTTGCCGCGCCGGTCCGGCAGGATGACGGTCTTTTCATCCGCCACGCGCGCGAAGCCGGGCGGATCGCCGCGCGGCGAGCAGTCGAGGCCTTCCGGCCCGCTCGTCGCGATGAGCACGAACGGCGCCTTCTCGATGAAGGCGCGGTAGTGATCGGAGATGTAGTCGATTTCCTTGTCGATCGAGCGTTGCACGGGCGTGCCGTAAAGCGCGTCGAGCTGTTCGTCGGTCGTGACCTTGTGGCTGACGGAAACGGTGTCTGCGAAAGGCGTCATGGCGCGGATCCGTTGTGATTTCTGACAGGCCGGGGAAGCAACAGCGCACTACTACCATGACCGGTTGTTTCCATGCTAATGATCAATGACTGGAGAGCGCGTTTCACGACAGGTACGGGGTGTGCGGCATGCGGGGAGTGGTGCTGTGCGGGGCAGTCGGACTATTGCTTGGGCTCATCGCCGTGTGGGTGCCGCCGGCGCCGGCAATGGCGCAGGAGTCGGCAGCGCCGGCTGCTGCCAAAACGCTCAAGGTCGTCACCATCGAACGCCGTCCGTTTGCGATCCGCACGGACGAGGGCTGGACCGGCTTCAGCATCGATCTCTGGCGCGCCATGGCCCGGGAGCTCGATCTGAAGTTCGAGTTCGTCGAGGCGCGCACGTTTGCCAACATGCTGGGACTGGTGGAGCGCGGGGAGGCGGATGCCGCGATCGCCAACATCTCGATCACGTCGTCGCGCGAGCAGGTCATGGACTTTTCGCAGCCGATCTTCGATTCCGGCCTCCAGATCATGGTCCGGGCCGACGGCAGCTCGGTCGGCGTGCTGTCGGCGATCTTCACCTGGGAGATATTCGGCTGGATCGCGCTCGCCTTCTTCCTCCTGTTCATTGCCGCCAATCTCATGTGGATCTTCGAGCGCCGGGCGCAGCCCTATTTCGACTATCCCTACGGCGAAGGGTTGTGGCGGTCGTTCTGGTGGGCGCTGATCACGATCGTCAACGGCGGCTTCGAGGAGCGCATCCCGCGCACCCTGCCGGCGCGCCTGTTCGCGGTCATGCTGGTGGTGGCGAGCCTGTTCATCGTCTCCGCCTTTGTCGCCAAGATCACCGCGACGCTCACCGTCGGCGAACTGCGCTCCCAGATCCAGAGTTACACCGACCTCTACGGCCGCAAGATCGGCACCACGTCGGGGTCGACATCAGCGGCGTTCATGAGCTCGCAGTCGCTGCGGTTCCGGGAGTTCAACGACATCGAGACGCTGTTCGCGGCCCTTGACGACCGGACCATCGACGCCGTCGTGCACGATGCGCCGATCCTGTCGCATTACGCCGCGACCGACGGCCGGGGCAGGGTGCGTGTCACGGGCCGGATCTTCCGTCCGGAGAAATACGGCATCGCCCTGCCGGCCTCCAGTCCGCTGGTCGAGCCCCTGAACCGGACACTGCTCAGGCTCCGGGAGGATGGCACTTACGGGGCATTGCTCGACAAGTGGCTCGGCGACGGAACGTAGACGGCGTTTGCCGCGCCTCGCGCTTTCCTCGGGTTCTCTTTGCGTTTGTCCCGGCGACGAACTCGCCTATGCCACTGTATAAATGTCCACGGGGTCGCTGACGCCCCGGACATCGACCTGGCCGACTTTTGCAAGGTCTCTCTCGTTGGCCCCTTCGGCGGTCGTTCCGGAAATCAGTATCCGCGTTCCCTTCTCCTTGTTCAGCGCCTCAAGGCGCGCCGCGAGATTGACCGCCTCGCCGTAGACCGTATAGGCCGCCCGTCCTCCGCCTCCGACATTGCCGGCAATCACCGGGCCGGTGCTTACACCCACCCGGATCTTCAGGCTTTCGCCCGCGAAGGTGTCCGATTGCACCAGCTTCAGGAGATCGACCGCAGCGTTGATCGCATGTTGTCGGTGTCCCGGGTCGGCCGTGGGAACGTTGAAGGTCGCGAGGACGGCGTCACCGATAAACTGGGTCACCACCCCCTTGTGCGTGCCGATCACCTCGGAGGCGGCCTCGAAATAGGCGTTGAACGTGTCGACGATCGCCTGCGGTCCCTTGGTCTCGGTCAGTGCCGTGAATCCCGCGACATCCGCAATGAGGATCGTTGCTTCCCGCTCGACCGGAGCCAGCGCGCCGTCATGCTCGATCATGGAATCGGCGACGGCCTGCGGGACGAACCGGCCGAACAACTGCGAAACCACGGCAACACCGCGTTCCGCTTCCAGCTGACGGCGGACAACGCCCCGTGCCCGTAGCATGACAATGGCGATGAGCGTCGCCACGACGAAAAAGATCGCGATCTCCTGCAGGCGCGTGCCCGAGGCGACGAAATCGATGTCCAGGACGACGGCCAGGAATTCTTCAGGCGTGGGATTGTCCGGGATATCGGTCCATTCCACGACCCGTTCCATGCCGGACCGGATGTACTGGAATGCTGCCATCCATCCGAACCCTCCGGCTATGCCCGTCCAGAAGACAAGGCCCGGCGAGAAACTGAAGGCGGCAACGGCCAGAATGAGGAAGTAGAAGGGAAACACCTGAAACCGGAAGATCATCGCCTGCGGCAACGGAGTTTCCGTCGTGGGGGGCAGGAAGGCGACCGCCGCGCTCAGCAGGACAATGTCGATGGTGATGAAGACGTACTTCACCCAGATCCGGTCGAGGGACGATCCGATGATCCTGAAATGAAGCAGCCCGAGCGCCACGAACACGGCCCCGCCCATGACAAACTCCGGCGCCCGCTCGGCACCGCGGGTGACCGCCATCAGGATCGTGACGAACACGACCGCAACGATCCGGCCCTTGATGGCCAGCTTCAGACCCGCCTGCTCGGCGGCGTAGAACATCTGATCTGACCCTGTCATTCGGGTGTCGTCACTCATGGCAGGGAGCGTGACCGGTAATCGCGCGATGTCAAACCACAAAATGCCCTGGACATCGCCGCGATCATTGTCCCGTCTTGCCGAATCTCGCGTCCAATGTCGCCGTCTGGAGATCGGGTGTCGATGGTCATTACCAGTATAAATATTTTTATTTTGAGTAGAGGCTGCACTCTTGGGTTGGCGAATAGAGAGGCAACACACGTCTGGATTTGTTGTTTGTGAAGGCAATGGTGCCATTTCTGCAACAGGTCGCGGTTTTGACCTTGTGTCAGCGGTAACTGCCTTGTGCATTCTTCGCTTTGACTTACCGTGATTGAAAGAGCGCAAGCGAATTCAAACAACGCAGCGCCAGTTCGACAGGCAACAGGGCACACGCGGAGGCATCAATGAAATCCAAGTTTCTGACCGGCGTTTCGGCGGCCGCAGTCGCGCTGACCATGACGTCGGCGGCATCGGCAGACGGTCACTTTATGGATGGCGGCTGGTATTTCAGCCTTTTCGGCGGCCTTGCCGTTCCCGAGACATCATCGTCCAGATGGACTGTCGCAACGACAACCAGCATCGTCGCAGGCAGCGTCAGGAACCACTCCAAGGACGGCTACACGCTCGGCGTTGCTGCGGGCAAGCGCATCAATGATACGTTCCGGGGCGAACTGGAGCTTTCCTTCACCGACGTCAACAATAGACGGGTCAGCGCTGCCGGAGGGTCTGTAAGCATCGGAGGTCACACCGAAGCCGTATACCTCTTCGGCAACATATGGGCTGACTTTGATATCGGCCACGCGATCAAGCCCTACATCGGCGGTGGCATAGGCGTCGCATTCCAGGAGTACAAGGTCTCATCCGGCGGAAGTGTTGACGACTCGTCTGACGATTTTGCATTTCAGCTCGGTGCCGGCATCAACTATCCCGTAACACCGAACGTCGATCTCGGCGTTGGCTACAGATATCGGAATGTTGTCGACGGCGACTATCGGTTCCGCGGCGCAACCGGCTCCGCAACCGTTCGAAACCAGGAGTTTGAAACGCACAATTTCCTGGCGACACTCACCTATCATCTGAAAACTCCCTAGTTACCTCCTTTGCCCCCGGTCGGTGACCGTGTGAAGAGGCGTCGCTGGCCGCAGTGACGCCTTTTTGCATTCCGTTGTCTGTTGCCTTCATAGTGCAACGTGGGTGATACGAGATCGGCTGGCTCCGGGGGGCGGGTTGGGCGAAGTTCCGATGTGCGGCGGCTGAGAATGTCCAGACGAGACCGATTGAGCAAACAAAGCGGTACCGCTTCCGGCGGCAACCGGGAGCGCGATGCGCTGCTTCGTCAGGGCGTGTCTTTCCAGCAGGAAGGGCGGTTCAAGGAGGCGGAACATTGCTATCAGCTTGTGCTGCGCAGTGACCCGGCGGATCCGCAGGCGAACAATCTCATGGGTACGCTGGCCATCGAAGCGGATGCATACGACGTCGCAATCGACTATCTCCGAAAGGCGTTGAAACAAAGCCCGAGAGATCCCGATATCAGAAACAATCTCGGCAATGCCTATGTCCTGGCGCTCGAACCGAGCGAAGCGTTGCCTCACCTCCGCAAGGCGTTGAAGGCCAGGCCGGGCTTTCTGGAAGCGACGGTGAACCTGGCCAACGCGTATAAGCAGCTCGGCCGCGCCGCGCAGGCAAGGAAGCATTATGAGCAGGCGATCGGGCTTGATCCCGACCGGCCGGCGGCCCATCATCGGGTACGGCGAGGTGCTGACCGAACTCGGCCTGATGGACGAGGCGGCGGGACGTGTTTCCGGACGGCCATTGAGAAGAATGCTTATGTCGCGAAGGCATTCCAGCAACTGACGACCGTACACAAGCTTGATGCCGGGGCCCCCGAGTTCAAGAAGTTGTATGAGCTGCTGGACGACCCCGACCTTGATGACGATGAGCGGACGTCGCTGCATCACTCGGCCGGGAAGATCCAGGCGAACCTGAAGAACCACGACGAGGCGTTCCATCACTTTCAGAGCGCCAAGCGGATGTCGAATGTCCACTTCGACATGACGGCCCATCGCCGGGACATACGACCAGATCATCCAGCTCTTCAACGCCGGATTCTTCCTTGAGCGGAAGGGGTATGGACTGCCGAGCGAACGTCCCGTTTCATCGTCGGTATGCCGCGCTCAGGCACGACTCTAACGGAACAGATTGTGGCCAGTCATCCCGATGTGTTCGGCGCGGGCGAACCTCCCCGAACTCCGTCATCTGGTCGACTCCGTATCGGCGGCGCATTGCAGGGTGACCGGCTGGTCAGCGAAATGAACGACATGACGCCGGACCGTTCGCGACAGGCTCGCCCAGCAGTATCTGGATATCCTGAAGAAGCACTCCCTAAGGCGGCGCGCGTCATCGACAAGCTGCCCCACAACTTCGAGCTTCTGGGCTTTATCGCCCTGCTGTTTCCCAATGCGAAGATCATTCACTGCAGGCGCGACCCGATCGATACCTGCGTGTCCTGCTTCACGCACCAGTTCTCCGACTTTCACGGGTATAACGGCGACCTGGCGCAACTGGGACTCTATTACCGCGAATACGTCGGCTGATGCGCCATTGGGAAAGCGTGCTGCCGATTGCGATATTCGAGAACCGCTACGAAGACATGACGTCCGATCAGGAGCAGCAGATCCGGCGGCTGATCGATCATGTCGGACTCGAATGGGACGACCGCTGCCTTGCCTTCTACGAGACGGAGCGGCTTGTTCAGACCCGAGCCGCTGGCAGGTGCGCCAGCCGATCTACCGCAGTTCCGTCAAGAGCTGGAAGAAGTACGAACGGCATCTCGGGCCCCTGATCGAGGCCCTCGGTGACACGGTCGACGGGGCTGCGCCGTAACAGGCGGGCGGGTCGTGTCGTTGGCGGTTAACTTCTCGTCGAAGGGCAGGGCGACCGTGGTCCTTGATATCGCGCAGCACCATGTTGGTGCGCACGTGGCGGATGCCGGGCAGGCGGAACATGAAATCGTCCGAGGAAGCGGTTGTAGGCGTCGACGTCCCGCACCACGACGCGGAGGTGATAGTCGGCGTCGCCGGTGGTGGCGAAGCAGTCGAGCACCTCCGGGCGCTCGCGCATGCGCGCCTCGAATTCCTCGACGAAGCGGACGTCGTGGCGTTCCAGCGAGACGTGAAGGATCGCCTCCATCGAGAAGCCGGCCGCCTTGGGGTCGACGATGGCGGCATAGGACATGATGATTCCGGTGTCCTCGAGCCCCCGAACCCGGCGCCAGCATGCCGAGCTCGACATGCCGACGTCGCTTGCAAGCTGCTGGTTCGTGAGGCGCGCGTCCTGCTGGAGGCGCGCGAGAATTCTCTGGTCCTGTGGGTCGAGCATCGATTCGCGTACCTGTCTGAAGATCGGAAAATTCTACCAGATTTTGGCGTTCAAGGGGAGATTATACCAAGAAATGTTCTAATATCGGTAAATATGGCAGAAAAATCCGCGCGATTCGGGAGATAATGGCCGAATAATACCGGCCGCTCTTTGATCTGGATGCATCTCCATGCTCGACCGCACGCGCGCCATCCGCGCCCACGCTTGACGACTATTCGCTGACCGACCGCTACAGCCGAACGGAAGGCCGCGTCTTCATGACCGGCACCCAGGCGCTGGTCCCGCATCGCGCTGGAGCAGCGCGCGCGCGACAGGGCGGCCGGGCTCAACACGGCAGGCTTCATCAGCGGTTACCGCGGGTCGCCGCTCGGCGGCTACGACCAGGAACTGTGGCGCGCGCGGGATCTGCTCAAGCAGAATGCGATCGAGTTCCTGCCCGCGGTCAACGAGGATCTCGGAGCGACCGCCATCCTCGGCTCGCAGCAGGTCGAGACCGATCCCGGCCGGACGGTCGACGGCGTGTTCGGCATCTGGTACGGCAAGGGACCGGGCGTCGACCGCTCGGGCGATGCGCTGAAGCACGGCAACGCCTATGGCTCATCGCCGACCGGCGGTGTGCTTGTGGTCGCCGGCGACGACCACGGCTGCGTATCGTCCTCCATGGGCCACCAGTCGGACGCCGCCTTCGTCACTTTCTTCATGCCGATCCTCAACCCGGCCGATGTGGCGGAATATCTGAGCTTCGCCGAGTACGGCTTCGCCCTGTCGCGCTATTCCGGCATGTGGGTCGGCTTCAAGGCGATCTCGGAAACGGTCGAGTCCGCGCGCTCCTTCGAACTGCCGCCGCGGCGCGTTTTCGTTGATCCGGACTTCGACATACCGCCGACCGGGTTGCACTATCGCTGGCCGGATCTGCCGGGTCCGCAGATCGAGGAGCGGCTGGAGGCCAAGAAACACGCGACCTTCGCGTTCGCCGAAGCCAACCCGGTCGACCGCAAGATCTACGATATCGCCGATGCCCGCTACGGCATCGTGACGACCGGCAAGGGGCACCTTGATCTCATGGAAGCCCTGCGCCTGCTGGGCCTGGACGAAGCGGCGTGCCGCAGGCTCGGCATCGACATCTACAAGGTTGGCATGGTCTGGCCGCTTGCCCGGCGGTCCGCGCTCGACTTCGTCGGCGGCAAGCACGAGGTGCTGATCGTCGAGGAAAAGCGCGGAATCATCGAAAGCCAGTTCAAGGAATACTTCTACGACCATCCCGGTTCGAAGCCGGAACGCATGGTCGGCAAGAATGACGAAAACGGCGAGCGCCTGCTGCCGTGGACCGGCGAGCTGTCGCCGATCATGCTGGCCGGAGCGCTGGCGACGCGGCTCGACAGGGTTTTTGACGGCCTCGACCTGAGCACGCGCGCGAGGCGGCTCGCGGCCCGTGGATCGAACGTCATTGAATTCTCGGGAGCCCAGCGCACGCCGTATTTCTGCTCCGGCTGTCCGCACAACACTTCGACCAAGGTGCCGGAAGGCTCCCAGGCGTTTGCCGGGATCGGCTGTCACGTGATGGCGACCTGGATGGACCGCAACACGTCCTCGCTCATCCAGATGGGCGGGGAAGGGGTCAACTGGGTGACCCGCAGCCGCTTCAACGGCAACGCCCACGTGTTCCAGAATCTGGGTGACGGGACCTACTATCACTCCGGGTCCATGGCGATCCGCCAGGCCGTCGCCGCGAAGACCAACATCACCTACAAGATCCTGTTCAACGGCGCGGTGGCCATGACCGGCGGTCAGCCGGTTGACGGTCCGCTGTCGGTCGAGACCATCGCCAGCTCGGTGCGGGCGGAGGGCGTCGAGCGGATCGCCGTCGTCTCGGACCAGCCGGAGCGCTTCAATCTGCCCGATTTTCCGGCGGGCGTGACCATCGACCACCGGCGCGACCTGGACCGCATTCAGCGCGAGCTGCGGGACATCCCCGGCGTCACGGTCCTGATCTACGACCAGGGATGCGCCACCGAGAAGCGCCGCCAGCGCAAGCGCGGCGCGATCGAGGATCCCAAGCGGTTCGCCTATATCAATGACCTCGTCTGTGAGGGATGCGGCGACTGCAGTGTTGCCTCGAACTGCCTGTCCGTCGAGCCGCGCGAGACGCCGTTCGGACGCAAGCGCAAGATCAACCTCAACACCTGCAACAAGGATTTCTCCTGTCTCGACGGCTTCTGTCCGAGCTTCGTGACGGTTGAAGGCGCGACGCGGCGGAAGAAATCCGGCGCGGGCGCGGACACTGCTATCGTTGCCGATGCCGCCGATCTCCCGCAGCCGGCCCTGCCGGCGCTCGATGATCCCTATGATCTCCTCGTAACCGGGGTTGGCGGTACCGGCGTCATCACGGTCGGTGCTCTGATCACCATGGCCGCGCATCTTGAAGGGCGGGGTGCGTCCGTGTTGGACTTCACGGGTTTCGCCCAGAAGTTCGGGCCGGTCCTGAGTTACATCCGGCTGGCCCGCGAACCGGAGGCTATCAATCAGGTTCGCGTCGAGGCCGGCCGCGCCGACGCACTCATCGGCTGCGATCTTGTCACCAGCGTGTCGTCCAAGGCGAGCGCAGCCTATCACCGCGACCATACCCGCGCGGTTGTCAACAGCGCAGAAATGCCGACGGGCGACTTTACCCGCAATCCGGATGCAGATTTGGAGGCCGTGGCAAGGCTTGACGCCATTGCGCGCGAGATTGGGCGCGAGAACACGATCGCCTTCGATGCCAACGGTACGGCGGAGCGGGTGCTGGGCGACACCGTATTCGCCAACGTCATGATGTTGGGACACGCCTGGCAAAGCGGGCTGGTGCCCGTCGGCTATGACGCCCTGATGCGGGCCATTGAGCTGAACGGGGTGGCTGTGGACCGCAACAAGGCGGCCTTCGCGGCTGGCCGGCTGGCGGCTGCCGATAAACTTGACCGCCTGATGAAGGACGGAGGCGATGACGGCGTCGATGACGGGACCCTCGATGCGGTGATTGATCGCCGCGCTGAATTCCTCGCCGGCTATCAGGACCAGGCGCTTGCGGCGCGATATCGCAGCTTCATTGCAAATGTGCACGCGTCCGAAGCGGCGACTGGAACGAAAGGCGAAGGATTGGCCGACGCCGTTGCGCGGGGCTACTTCAAGCTTCTGGCCTACAAGGACGAATACGAGGTCGCCCGCCTGATGAGCGGAAAGGCTTTCGAGCAGGAACTCGCGACCTGGTTCGAGGGCGACTTCAAGATCAACTATCACATGGCGCCGCCGCTCCTGCATGCCGAACTCGATGCACGCGGTCGTCCGCGCAAGCGGGTGTTCGGTCCCTGGCTCAAGCCGGCCATGAAGGTTCTCGCGCGATTCAGGCGCCTGCGCGGAACGCCGTTCGATGTCTTTGGATATACCGCCGAGCGCCGCATGGAGCGGGAACTGATCGGCTGGTACGAGGACGTGGTCGCGCGGCTGCTGCAGCGCCTCAACACGGCCAACGTCGATCAGGCGGCCGAGATCGCGGCAATGGTGATGAAGGTCCGCGGCTTCGGTCCTGTGAAAGAACAGGCCGTGCGGCGTGTTAAGGCTGAAGTGAATATCTCTCTCGAGGAGTTTGAGGCTGGCGGCGACTGCGCACCGTTGCCGGTTGCGGCAGAGTAGGGGCGGCGCATTCCGTGTCTGTCATTCCCGCGAAGGCGGGAACCCAGAGCAGATTGGCACTGCATTGGATTGTGACTCCTGGGCCCCCGCCTGCGCGGGGGCGATGGAGGGGCTGGGCCTCCAGCGCGACAAAAGTAGACACCGAATTTGCGCTTTTCCCGGCCTCAATCCGCCGCGACGGCCAGCCGAGGGGGTTCCGGTGCCTCCGACGGGGCTCCGATCTGAGCACACCGCCTTGATCCCAAGCGGTTCACCAGGAGGAACGCAGGCGGCGTGAAGTAGAAGGACACCACCGTCGACAGCAACACGCCGCCGGCAATCGACATCGCGAACGGAGGCCAGAAGCCGCCGCCTTCGAGGATCAGCGGCAGGAAGCCGCCAAATGTCGTGATCGTGGTCGACACGATGTGGCGGCTGGAGTCGACGACCACATCCCTGACCTTTGCAATGTTTCCGGCAAGCGCCTCAGGCTCCTTCTGCAGCGCGGTCATGATGATGATGGCCGCATTGATCGAAACCCCGATCGAACCGATCACACCGATGACGGCCTGAATGCCGAACGGATATTGGAACACGGCGAGCGCCAGCAGACTGAGCCCCATGGAAAGGACCGCGACGATTGCCGTGACGATGGACAGGCGGAACGAGTTGAACGTGAGCACGATGGTCGCGATGGTCAGCGAAACGATCAGCCCGACCGACGACAGGAGATTGCGGATCACGTCCGAGCGGGCATCGGAGTCGCCGCCGAGTTCGAGACGATATCCCGGCGGCATGCTGATGCCCTTGTCCTCGATGCGCTTCAGTACCTTTTTGAGGGCTTCCTCCGGCAGCACACTACGGTGCACGAAGCCCTGGACTGTGTTTATCCGCTCGCCGTCGCGCCGGAAGATCGGCGTTTCCGTCGGTTCGATCTTCAGCGTTCCGAGCGTTGTCAGCGGTACGCCCGGCCACTCGCCGGCTGCGGCACGTGCCTGCGCGTCCGGTCCGACAACGTCCGTTGCTCTGAGTATATCGAGTGTGGACCGGTTGGCTGCGCCCATACGCACACGTACCGGCAGTTCCTCGCTCGCCTCGATCAGTGACCCACCGGTCGCGCCTTCCAGCGTTGCTTCGAGCTGCTGCGCCACGGACGCCAGATCGAGGCCGGCGAGCCTGACTTTCTCTTCGTCAAGTTCCAGCTTGAGCTTGGGTTCGCCGCCGCTCAGTTCGGTCCGGGCCTGCAGCACATCCGGAGTCCCTGCCATCACGAGCCGGATCTGTTCGCCCAGGTCACGCAGCACGGCGAGGTCGGTGCCGACCAGACGCACCTCCACCGGCGCGTTTACGGGCGGACCCTGGACCAGTCCGCGCACGATGATGCGGGCCTGCGGCAAGGCCTTGTCGAGCGCACGTTGCAGCTCGGGAAGAATCTTCTCGGTCGTCTGCGCCGAGCGCGTCGTGACCAGTGCCTCGGCGAAGCTGGCAACCCCGTCCTGATCCGCGGTCATGTTGTAGTAGAAAGCCGGAGCATTTTCCCCGATGACCCAATGCACCTGGGTGACGCCGTCCTGTTCGCGGATGACCTGTCCGGCATCGCGCGCGGCGTTTTCGGTCTGCGCGATCGACGTTCCATCGGGCAGCTTCACCTGGACATAAAACTGGTTGCGGTCGACGCCCGGAAAGAACTGGGCTTTGAGCGTCGGGAACGATCCGAAGCCGATCAGCGGCAATACCAGTGCGCCCAGAATGGCGAGTTTGGGGAACTTCAGGGCGAGATCGAGCGAACGGCCGAACGCACGCGACAGAAAACCCAGCCGCAGGCCGTGAAGCCACCAGCGCACCGGCATGCCCGGGGCCGGAGGGCGAAGCAGATAACCTGCCAGAGCCGGAGCCACCGTCAACGCGAGAGCGAATGACGTGATCAGCATGACGATCACCGAGATCGCAATCGAACCGACGAAATCGCCAGCGGGACCTGGCAGAAGCACCATCGGCGTGAAGGCAAGGGCAGTCGTCACGGTTGAAGCGAGGAGTGGAACGGCCAGTCTGTCGATCGAACTGCCAACGGCAGCAAGCCTGGCGCGCCCTTTCTCGAGTGCCTTCCGGATTTCGTCCGTCATGACGATCGCGGCATCGACCAGCAGGCCGAGGGCGACGATGAGGCCGGTCACGGACATCTGATGGATCGGAACGCCGAGGAACTGCAGCGACATCACGGACATGAGGCTTGCCAGCGGCAGGATCGATGCGACGACCAGGGCCGCGCGCCAGCCCAGGGTAATCAGCAACACGGCAACGACGATCGCCATTCCGATGGCGAGATTTCCGAGCATAGTCGCGAGCCGGTCTGCGGTGTAAGCGCTCTGGTCGAACAGGATCTGGTGTTCGAGTCCTGCCGGCAGTTGCTCTTCGAACGTCTTGATATTGCTTTTAATTCTGGCAATCCAGGCGTCGACCTGAAGGTCTTCCTCCATGCGTGCGGCAATCAGGATCGCTGGCTTTCCGTTGGCAAAGGCGAGGCTGCGCGCCGGCGTGCGGACGGTCCGCTTCACGGTCGCCACGTCGGCGACACGCACAATGCGGCCCTCTGCGCCGGTCATTACGGGGATCTGGCGGATCCGGTCGAGCGACTTGATTTCACCGCTGACCTCGACAAGAAGGTCGCTGCCGGTGCCGCGGATCTGACCGGCTTCGACTTTTGCGTCGGCCTGGCGGATCGCCGCGGAAACCCGGTCAGCGGAGAGACCGAGCGATGCCAGCTTGCGCGGCGCGATCTCCACAAGGATCTCTTCGTCACTTTTGCCGAACAGCCGGACGATCTTTGTGCCGGAAATTTGCCGCAACTGGTCCTGCAGGAGTTCCGCGTACCGGGTCAGTATCGCCGGGCTGACATCCACGCCGTCCCGGGCCGTCAGAGCCGTAATGGCCGTAAAGGCGCCGACGCGATCATTGTCGAACTCGGGCTCCGGCACGCCTTGCGGAAAGGACTTCGCTGCTTCCGAGATTGCATCCCGGATCTCCGACCAGCTCTGTTCGATCGCCTCGTCGGAAATGAACTCCGACAGTTGAACGCTGACCACCGATATACCGGTGCGCGACACCGAATTGATCTCGTCGATCTCGGCAATCTCGCGCAGTTCCTGCTCGATCTTCTCGGTCACGAGAGATTCGACGCGCGCCGGATCGGCGCCGGGGTAGGGCGTGACAATCGTGGCGAAGATATTGGTGATGGTCGGGTCTTCCTGCCGGCTGATTGACAGCAGCGACGACGCGCCCGCTGCAATGATCATCAGCAATGCGAGCGCCAGAACCCTGGGGTTCCTGTAGAAGATGGTTTTCACGACCGTTCCTCCACGCCCGAGACGGCGACAGTCTGGCCGGGCACGATGCGGTTCGTGCCGTTGGTGATCACCCTGGCACCGTCGTGCAGCGTACCGCGCACGAAGACCCGGTCACCGGCTGAATGAAGGACTTCGACGCTTTCCCTGGCTGTGATCTCGGCGCCGTCACGGAGTGCGAGCACGAACACCGTCCAAAGCCCCTTGCGGCCCTCGCTCAGTGCGCTGGCCGGTAGCCAATAGCCGGGGGAGTCCACTTGCTTTTCCAGCACCAGTTCGACGATTTCGCCGAACCGGACAGACTTGGCCGCCGGCGCATCGAACAACGCGATAGCGGTCCGGGTTCCGGTCGCAATATCGGGTCTGAGTGCCGTCAGAGTGGCTTCGAACTGGTCGGCGCCTGAAACAAGAGTGTAGGGGCTGCCGACGGTCAGCGTCCTGGAGGCATCGACCGCTATGCCGACTCTTACGGTCGGGGCGCCACCTTCAAGAAGATTGATAACCGCGGTGCCGGCGTTCACGACAGTACCCTCGTCGATCATGCGTTCCGCGGCCGTACCACCAAAGGGCGCGCGAAGAGTCGATTTTGAGATGTCGACATTGACGGAACGGATGGCCGCTGTGTTTGCATCGATCGAGGCCGCCAGTTCTTCCACCTGGAACCGGGCCTCGTCGTAACGCTGTGCGGACCGGAAACCCTTCTTCTTCAGGTCGTCCTGCCGCGCCAATGTCAATCGGGCGAGGGCAAGCCTGGCATCCAGTTCGCGTCTCTGCGCCTCCAAACGCGCCCGTTCCGCTTCCAGTTTGGCGGTGTCGAGCCTGGCAATGATCGCGCCCTTCTTGATGATGTCGCCCTCGTCAAAGGCAATCGATGTCACGAGACCGCCTCTCTCGAACGAGAGGTGCGTCCGCCGTTTCGGCTCCAGCCGCCCTGCGAAACGCTGCACCACGCCATAGCTGTCCTGGAGCTTTGCCGGCTGAACAGCGACGTTGAGCGGGGGATTGGCTTCAGGCGGTATTTCCGCGGCGGCGCGGATGTGCAGGGCGCCAATGCCAACCGCCGCCAGTCCGACAAACGAGAGTCCCACCAAAGTCATGGCCGAGATGCGGGCGAGCCGCTTCCAGAATGGGACTTGCTCCGGCTCTGTTCTGTCGGCATCGGTCATGGCATGGTCCTTTGGACAAGTGAGTTAATTACGGGTACGCAGTCAGTCAGGTGGTCGGATTATTGAAAAGTTAGTGACGCTAACTTAAGTTAGTGGCGCTAACATTGCAACCTGCCATAGGCAGTTTTTTGGAGAAAACAGGCATGAACTCGCCTGACGTAACGGATAAAGACGAGCAAACTCAAAAAGATCGCTATCATCACGGCGATCTGCGTGAAGCTCTGATCACGGCTGCGCGAGAACAGATCTCCGAGCACGGGCTGGAGAACTTTTCGCTGGCGACGGCCTGTCGTTCCGCCGGCGTGAGCACCGCCGCGCCCTACAAGCACTTCCGGGACAGGGATGAAATTCTCGAAGAGGTAACCGCTCAAGGGTTTGAAGCGCTTGCTGACCGATCCATGGCTGCGGTTGAGCGAGCCGGAACGGGGACCCTCGACGGCATCATCGCGATGGGGGAGGCCTATGTTGAGTTCGCCTGCAAGGAGACCGGGCTGTTCCGGGTGATGTTCGGGCAGCATCCTGTCATCAAGGACAAGGAGCATGTGTCCAACACAGGCCGCAGTTGTTTCGGGCAGGTGATCGAGCAGGTCGCGATCTATTGCGAGCGCCAGGGCGTGGAAGGGGATGCCCATGAGATCGCGGTCCGCCTCTGGACCTTTGTACACGGCGCGGCATCACTGCTGATCGACCAGGACTACGAAAAAGTGGCGCCCGGCATCGACATCCCCAAACTCATCGCGAAGGCCACGCCCGGACTGTTGCGCCCCTGAGAGGGCGCCACCCGGGCACTAGGCCTGAAGGAACCGAATTTCGGTGCCCTCGATGACGAGGCAGGTCAGATCCCGTCCGAATACGGCGCCGGTGTCTATGTTGATCCGGTTGCGTTTTACCTCCACCGACCGGTGAGGGGTATGACCGTGAACAATGACCGCCCCGTGATCACTTTCATCGAACAGGAACTCGCTGCGAATCCAGATCAGATCGTGATCGTCCTGGGCGTCGAGCGCGACCCTCGGGCGAATTCCGGCGTGGGCAAAAAAGAAATCGCCAACGTGAATTGAGCGTGGCAGGGCTTCAAGAAACGCCGCGTGTTCCGGAGGCAACGCCGCCTCAAACGCGTCGCGCAGTGCGTCGAGATCGGCGGACAGTCCCAGAAAGTCGGACGCGTCCACGCCATAGGATGCCAGTGTTTCGACGCCACCGTATTGAAGCCAGACATCGGCCCAGTAATGCGGGTCGTTAAGAAACCCCAGGAATTCGTCCTCGTGATTGCCGTAAAGGCAGACCACCCGGTCATCGTCGGCGACTTTGGCGATGAGATGATCGATAACGCCGGCAGTGTCCTGGCCGCGATCCACGTAGTCGCCGCAATGAATGATCTTGTAATCGTCCACCGGACGCGCGTTCAGATCGTCCTCAATGTCGGCATGAAGCCGCTTCAGCTTGCCCAGACAGCCGTGCACATCTCCGATTGCGTAAACCCTCAGACCGGATGGCAGTGTGGCATCGCCGAGAAATGGCATTCGGTTTCGACCTCGCGGCAGCAGGATGTGACAGGTTCCGCTTTACATCGTCCGGGCGTTGGGGAAAACCAGAGTTTTGCGGAACCGCGCCGATCGGATCAGCGCCACCGCCAGTGAGATTCATTTATGGACGCATCATCCAATGCGCCGCTACGGACGCTGCTGGAGGTCTTTACGGACGGTCTGCGGGCCAGCGGTTTGCCCGAGGCGAAGGAATTCTCCGATTCGCTGAGGTTGGCTTTCGGACCGGATCGCGGGCTGTTGCCGCAACGGGTCGACGGATGTCGCTACCTGCCATGCGGGCTTGATGCGATCCCGGCCGGCCTGTCCGGCGCGGCTGAAGCACTCCGCGTGCTGGATCCAGAAACCGATTGGCGCGAGGCGCCCCATCATGCAATCCCGAAAGAATCCTGGTGGGACCACGCTTATGCCGAGCTTATCGGTCCGGACGGACATTTCGACTCTTCGTCTTTGCGCTTTGGCGTTTATGTCCAGGCACCGCAGATGGCTTACGTCGGCCATGCTCACGGCGCGGAAGAATTCTACATGGTGCTGTCCGGTGTTGCGGATTGGGAGGCGGGCGGCATCAGGAGTGCCGGCGTCCAGCCCGGCGCGATCCGGCATCATCCTCCGGACGTGGCGCATGCGACGTATACCGGTCCCGACCCTTTGGTCGCCTTGTGGGCCTGGCGCGGCGACATCGGCTTTGAAAGTTACCGGTTCGTCTGAATTGCAACTTGGGCGATAAGTCGTGGTCTGACGACAAGTTTATTGCTAGTATTTTGAAAAACTAATACTTCAAATTAATGCGGGAGGGGAGGGTTTGCGGCGTCCAATATTGCGATTTCGGCCGCGGATGTCGCGACCGCAAACTGATTCATCCAATCCAGTTAAGTCTCGTGTTGAAGAACTTCTGAAAGCTGCCAATGACTCGGCTGGCGCGGCACGCAACGCATGGTTGGCATTCCTCGGTATCCTGGCGTACTTGTTCGTCACGGTGACGTCGACAAGCCACGTGAATCTCCTCACTAACGATCCGGTCAACTTGCCGATCGCCAACATTAAGGTGCCGTTGTTCGGTTTTTTCTTCGCCGCGCCGTTGATATTTCTCCTTTTGCATCTCGGATTATTTGTGCAGCACGCCGTGATGGCAAGAAAGCTCAATGCTCTGAATTCGGCATTGAAAGACGCGACAAAGACAGAGCCGGAAAGCTATGCGAACCAGGTTCGCAAACGGCTCCACTTCTACGCATTTGCGCAATATTTGACCGGCCCCTATAGCTACGATGCGACGCAACAAGAAAAGCCTGGCCAAGCGGGAACCGATGACAACGCTGACGACCGCGCCGCGCCTCGAACACACGCTTGGCTTGTGCGCCTCATGTTGTGGATCAGCTTCGTTATCCTCCCAATTCTGACATTTCTGGCTTTTCAGATCAGCTTCCTGCCGTATCACGATATGAGCGCATGGGAGGAGGGAAGGGTGCCGCGTGTGGGCCTGACTTGGTGGCATCGCCTCTTTATTTTGGCGGATCTGTTTCTCGTTTGGAGTTACTGGCCCGTGATCCGTTACGGCAAGTCGAGCTGGAAAAAAAGTTTCAACTGTTATCCCCGCCGTTGGAAAGTGGCAAAGATCACGACAACCGCGCTCGTGGGCTTGTTTTCGTTCCTTGTCGCAACCATCCCTGACGAGAAACTGGATCAGATTATGGCAGACCGCCTGGAAGCTCTTTCCGTAGAGCGGGGCGGGCGGAAAGTGTTCTGGCCAACTGCCTGGTTGTTCGAAGGTGAGCTTGACCCGAGCAGTTTGACCTTGAAAAGTCCCTTCTCCCGCAATCTGATCGTCGCAATCGAGGATCTCGTTGATGACGGCAAAAAGTGGGATGTAGGCAAGTCGTCTCACAACCTGCGCAACCGGAACCTCAGATACGGCCAGTTCGCAAGGATTGATCTCAGCTATGCCGACCTCTCCTATGCCGACCTGACCAAGGCCAATTTCTTCCGCGCGCGGCTTAAACGCGCAAGCCTGTTCTCCGCCACCATAAAGGGCACACGGTTCGAGCGAGCCAATCTTGAGCTGGCATCTTTCATGCAGGCCGTCGGAAATCATGAAACAGACTTCAAGAAAGCCATCGCCAACAAGGCCGATTTCCGAGGGGTGCGTTTGCCTGGTGCGAGCTTCAAGCGGACGAAATTGATCAACGCTGAATTTCAGAAAGACACAGCCACCAACGACGAAACGCTCGTTGCCTATCTCGAAGGCGCAGTTTTCGCGAGGGCAAACCTGCGGGCCGCCGATCTATCAGGTGCAAAATTGCAGGCTGCGACTTTTTGGGAGGCGAATCTCCAGGCCACGAACCTGGAAGGAGCGGACATGATGGGTGCCGACCTTCGTGGTGCGGCGGTTTGGCGTGCCGATTATCCGGACAAGAAGGACCGCAGGGAATCAGACGAGAGCAAAAGGTCGCCGGAACATCTGTACGACATGCTCGGTGTTCTGGAATACGCGGACCTCGGGAAGGTCCAAGTCAGTCGGAGTGAGAATCCGGATTGCTGGCAGCCGAGGAAACAAACCGCCAATGAATGCAGGCAGGCCTTTCGGGAGATCGAAACATCAGGTTTATCCTCGAGCATTGAATGGCGCCTTGACTACTTCAAAAGCAAGGAAGTGCCGGGCGGTGCGAAGGGTGAATCAGGTGATGTCACAGGAGTGTCGGTGAACCCGGTTCTTAGAGAACCCTGGGATGATGGGAGTCATTGGAAGGCGCGTGAGCGCAAGCCGCGTGTCTCGATAGAACTGGCGAGATTTCTCTCTGCAGTCGTGTGTCGCAGCAATGACAAGTTGGAAGCGGAATTTAGTCGCCGGCTGAAAAACATGTCGGTGAGAGAACGGGGGGAAATTCCCTCCAAGAACCTCCGCGCGAATTTGCGCAAGGAAGTTGTCGCTGACTTCGAGGCCGTGGCCTTGGGGATCGTTAAACAACTCGATCACCAGGAAACCGGACGTGTTCGCGATTCACGTGTTCGGAACGAACTGGCGGAGTTGCTGATTGACGCGAGAGATGCCGGATGCGCCAACGACAGACTCTCTGACTCAAAAACACACGAAGTGTTGTTGCGGGCGCGGGAGTAGCAACAGCCGGGAAGCCCAGGACCGAAGCTGAGAGCGTTTGCGCAAGGGCATACAGCGGTCACGTTCTTCATCGCTGGTGTTCCCGAATGCGCCAGACGCATGGCGATATCGGCTTTGAAAGTTACCGGTTCGTCTGAGCGGCCGAAAATTTGACTTCGGATGTGGCCAGCCAAAGCCCGAACATGACGGCGATCAGCCCGACAAGAACGCCGACTGTCATTTCTTCACCGAGCAGCAGCCAGCCGAGCAGCGCCGCGGTGACCGGGCTAAGACTCAGGAACACGGTCACCCTGGTCGGTGTTGTGTGTTTCAGTGCCCAAAGCCAGAGCAGATACCCGCCGCCGCTGGACAGGCCGATGAAGATCACGGCGGCAAGGGCGGAGGACGGCAGCGCAGGCGGTGCCGAAAAGAGCCCCTCCGCAAATGACAGGCCGGCGAGAAATACGACTGAAGCAAGCATCGCCACGATGCTGACATTCAGTGTCGGGTACCGTTCGAGATAGGGCTGGTACAACACGGAGCAGACAGCACCGCACAATGCGGCCGCGAACGCGCACAACGCACCCAGCCATTCATCGGCCCCGGTTTCGGCGAAAATGGTTTCGCCAAGGGCGACAGCAACGCCCACGATCGAAATCAGCACGCCTGACGTCTTGACGGCTGTCAGGCTCTCGCGGCCGAGCATGGCTGCGAGCAGCATGGTCAGCAATGGGAAGGTTGCGAAGACCAGCGCCGTTCTGCCGGAGGTCATGTGGATCAGCGCAATGTTCAACAACGCGATGAGAATCCCGAACTGGACAATGCCGAGCACGGCGATAGCGGCGAGGTCGCCCGGCGTGAAGCGGGCAGGGCGGGCGGTTACGAGGAACGGCAGGAGGCAGGCGGCAGCAATGGCATAACGCAGGAGGGCGAGCGATGCCGGGCCGATATCGTCGGCCACGAACCGCGTCGCGACCATGGCCGCGCCGACCTGAATGCCCGTGACCATGGCAGCGGCGAGCACCACGGTCTCCCTGGAACGGGTCAAAGGGAGAGGTCCCAGGTCTGACCGACCAGATCCTTGCCGAAGGAATGGTGCTTCTGCTCCGAAACGAGGGTAAAGCCGGCGGCTTCGTATATGCGCCGGGCCGAAGTCAGAATATCGTTGGTCCAGAGCGTCAAGGTCCTGTAGCCGCGGCCGCGCGCGAAGCGGATGCATTCATCCACCAGCCGGCCGCCGATCCCCAGGCCGCGCGCCGCCTCGTCGACGTAGAGCATGCGCAGCTTCGCGATTTCGTCCGATTGCCGCACGACAAAGACGCTGCCGACGATCATGCCGTCTTTCTCGGCGATCCAGCATCGTTCCCGCTTCGGATCGAAGGTTTTGAGGAAGTCGGACGCTATTTCGGCAACCAGTGCCTCGAAACTGTCGTCCCAGCCGTATTCCCGGCTGTAGAGCATGGCCTGGCGATGCACGACCCAGCCCATGTCACCCGGCTGATGGGGTCGCAGAATGTAAGGCACCTTTGCCGGTTCCCTGTCGTCGAGCAAGGTTCTGATGGAATTCATGGCGTCGACCAGTTCGGTCCGATCCCTGGTGGCGAGCGGCTCCAGCAGGGCCTTGATGTGACTGTGCGATTCGATGTTCAGAGGCTCGTACGCCGTGTGGCCCGCAGCGGTCAGAGTGATCTCGGATCGCCTCGCGTCGGTGGCTGAAGGCGTGCGGGCAAGCATGCCTCGTTTTTCGAACTTGCCCAGGATGCGGCTGAGATAGCCCGCGTCCAGTCCGAGTTCATGGCCAAGCTGAGTCGCAGTGAGGCCGTTTCTGTTCGCCAGCTCGTAGAGCACGCGAACTTCGGTGAGCGAAAACTTGCTCTTCAGCATGCCCTCTTCAAGCAGGCCGATCTGGCGGGTGTAGAAACGGTTGAAGTCCCGGACGGCGAGGACCTGATCGTCCAATGGTGCGGATGATTCTGTCACGGTATCTGCTCCTGTTCTG
The DNA here is from genome assembly GCA_965275905.1 of Hyphomicrobiales bacterium. Classification (GTDB taxonomy): domain Bacteria; phylum Pseudomonadota; class Alphaproteobacteria; order Rhizobiales; family JAJFHC01; genus CBDAQD01. The sequence continues at coordinate 29,424 of CBDHYJ010000067.1, forward strand.
GAGCAAGATTGTTTCAATTATTTGACTTAGTCAATTAATTAAATGACCATGGCAACCATCTCGTTTCAGGCCGGGAGATTGGCGCACGGTGTGTCCGATGCGCCCGCCGTCTCCAGGCCCGAAGAGACGCAATCGGGCCTTCGACCCGTCAAGGGGTGAACGGCGCCGGACTTTATCGTTCTCGGCCAATCGATTCTCTCACGAAATCAGGCTTCTGTCGTGAGAACCGGAATCAGGCTCTGAGCTCAGGTGGGGCGAAATGGACAGACCATCGGCGGGAATATCCGGCCAATGGTCTGCCAGTTGGAGCGTATTGTGCGGTTATTCGGTGCTGCCGGGTTCTTGTCGGATGCCGGCACTGTTGCCGCGCCAGTCATTGTATTTGCGTGCGTCCGCCGGAGCGGCGATTGACGCTCTCTCGACGCCGGCGCCCGGCTGGGTGGCCGTTTCGAGCCAGCCCATGCTGCCGATCACGACGCCGACCGCCAGCATGATGGTCGCGATGAAGACTGTGGCCTGCCAGCTGACGCCTGCCCTGGCCGACGATCCGTGAGCGGACCGCTGATAGTGTGTTGAAGTCATGTGACTGTTTCCTTCTGCCGCAGAGGCTCACGTCCTGGACAAGAGATAGGGGCTCGTCACAGCGCAGCAAAATGAATGTTTTTGAACAGTCGGATTAGAAATATTGACGTTCGCCGGAAACCGGCAAAAGAGACGGCAAATGAGAGAGCCGGCGCGCGTGGCGCCGGCTCCCGTTTCACCTGAACCGATCGGGCAGGCCGTGTGGCCAACCCCGATACCGATCCTTACTTGACCTTCTTGAACTCGCCCGACGCCAGCCTTTCCTGGTAGTCGGCGAGCAGGGCTTTCACCTTCGGCATCAGAATGTAGAGGCCGATAATGTTGGCGATGGCCATGGCGAAGATCATGGCATCTGAGAAGTCGATGACCGGACCGAGGCTCATGGAGGCGCCGATTACGACAAAGACGCAGAAGATCAGCTTGAAGACGATCTCCTTGGCCTGCCCCTCGCCGAACATGTAGGTCCACGCCTTGAGGCCGTAGTAGGACCAGGAAATCATGGTCGAGAAGGCGAACAGGACCGCGGCAATTGCCAGCAGGTATCCGAAGCCCGCGAAGTTGGATTCGAAGGCCTTCGACGTCAGGGCAATGCCCGTTACGCCGCTGTCGGGGACCCAGGAGCCGGTGATGACGATGACGAGCGACGTCATCGTGCAGATCACGACCGTGTCGATGAACGGCTCGAGCAGGGCGACGTAGCCTTCGGTCACCGGATGCTTGGTCACAACGGCGGAGTGCGCGATCGAGGCCGAGCCGATGCCCGCTTCGTTGGAGAACGCTGCGCGCTTGAAGCCCTGGATCAGGGCGCCGACGATGCCGCCGGCGACGGCGGTCGGTGCGAATGCGCCGGTGATGATGGCGCTGACCGCGGCCGGTACCGAGCCGATATTGAGCAGAATGATGATCAGGGCGGCACCGACGTAGAGGATTGCCATGCCCGGGACCACTTTCTCGGTCACGCGTGCGATCGACTTGATGCCGCCGATGATGACCACGCCGACGAGGGCCGCCATGATCAATCCGAACAGCCAGCCCTTGCCCTCGAAGAAGGGAATAATGCTGGAGATCTGCACAAACGACTGGTTGGCCTGGAACATGTTCCCGCCGCCCAATGCGCCGCCGATGCAGCAGATCGAAAAGAAGATCGCGAGGAACTTGCCGAGCGCTGCCTGGCCTTTCTCGGACAGACCCTTGGAGAGGTAGTACATCGGGCCGCCCGAAACGGTCCCGTCCTCATATTCGTTGCGGTAATGCACGCCGAGGATGCATTCGGTGAATTTCGACGCCATGCCGAGCAGGCCGGCCAGGATCATCCAGAATGTGGCGCCCGGACCGCCGAGGTAGACGGCGACACCCACGCCCGCGATGTTGCCGAGACCGACGGTGCCGGAAAGAGCGGTGGCCAGAGCCTGGAACGGTGTGACTTCACCGGCGTCCTTGGGGTCGAAATAGTCGCCGCGGACGAGCTCGACGGAATGCCTGAATCCGCGGAACTGGATGAAGCCGAAGTAGAGCGTGAAGATACATGCTGCAACAACCAGCCACCCCACGATCAGCGGGAACTGCGTGCCGAACAGCGGCACTGAATAGAACACCGTGGACACGATCGGGTTGACGATCGGTGCGATGGCGTCGCTGATGGCCTGATCAATCCCGTCGGATTGAGCGAAGGCGGCACTAGACATTAACGGCAGGCTCGCGCCGGCCCACAAAATCGATTTCTTCATCGTAATTTTCCCCTCGATAGAAATCAGTGCGAATTGCCGGTTGTGGTCACGGCACGATGGTTGTCGGCACAGGTGCAACCTGAACCAGCGTGACGGCCAGGCCGCCGAGAATGCGCTGGGCCAGAGCGGAATCGCCGGTGCGCCCGACGATAATCTGCGACGCGCCTTTTTCAGTGGCGATCGTGCACAGCAGATCCGCAGCATTGCCGTGCCGAACTTCGCAGGTCGCCGAAGTCCCCGCCGCGGTGAGCTCGTCAACCACCGGCTGGACCATGGCCTTTGCCCGTTCGAGTTCCTTTTCGCGCCGGCCATGACGCTCAGCCAGTTCTTCAGGGGTATGGAAGCTGTAGGGCGACCATTCGATGACCTGCACGAGATGCAGGTCCGCTCCGGACTTCTTTGCCAGATCGGCGGCATGATCTACCGCCCGTCGCGCTTGCGGCGTGCCGTCAAACCCGACAATTAGAGTATCAGACATACGGTACCTCCCGGTTCCGACGCCGCGAGGAGCACTCTGAAGGAAGGCTTCGACGCGCTATCTGTATTGCGCTTATCAGAATGTGAGGTCCGCAACGCCTACCGTGTTTTATGGACTGCCTTCCGCACCGCATTATATGAGGGTTGGGCTGTCCTTTCGCCCCCAAACCTGCTCAAAAATTGATCACTTCGCCCTCAAAATGAGCAAATCAGGCTCACTATTGGCGGAATGGTCGAGCGCGATAGAAAAGCTGTCGCTGTTTGATAGACGGCTTGCCGGGGTGATTCTGGTCCGGCGAATTGCGCAGAACGTGGCATCCTCACCACAGCCGCCGGACGAGGGGGAACGGCCTTCCGGCTAGTCGTAGGCAACAGCGAGTTCGGCGGACGTGGCGACGGCCTGGCAGGTCAGGATGGCGCCGTCTGCAATCTCGTCGTCGCTCAGGGCCATCCTTGCCCTGAGATGGACTTCACCGGATTTCAGCCTTGCCCGGCATGCCCCGCATACGCCCGACTGGCAGGAGAACCTCGGATTGCCGCCCGCGTCTCTCACCGCGTCGAGGATCGATTGCCCGGCCGCAACGGGAACGGTGAGTATGCGGCCGTCAATGTCGACCGTCGCCGAGGCGTCGACCCCGGTCAGTGACAGGTCCTGTTTGATCTCACCGCCAAAACTCTCCGCGTGGATCCGGTCGTCCGGAACGTCGAGGGTCTTGAGCGCGGCGCTCACGGTGCCGTTCATGTCGCCCGGTCCGCAAATGTAGTACTGCGCATCCTGTGCATAGGGCGGGTGTGCCGCGACAAAGGCTTCGACCGCCTCGGCGTTGATCGTCCCGCGCCTCCAGTAATCGAAGGACGACCACCAGGATGGCGACGACAGCGCGTGATTGACGCTCAGCCGTTCAGGCTCCGCTCGGACAAGGCCCGCCAACTGGTCCCTGAAGATGATCGAGTCCGCATGCCTGTTGCCATAGGCAAGATGTGCGACCGAATGCGGCTCGCCGGCAAGCACGGCGCGGATCATCGCGAACAGCGGCGTGATGCCGCTGCCGGCGCCGAAGAAATAGTATGTCCGGCGCGCCGTCGCGTCCGCGTCAAGGCAGAAGCTGCCGAACGGCGGCATGACCTCCACGGTCGCACCGTGCTTCAAGTGATCGTTGATGTGGTTCGAGACGAGGCCGCCCTTGACGCGCTTCACCGTGATGCGCAGTCGCGAGTCCTGGACCGGCGCGTCTGAAACGGAATAGGTCCGGCGGACGTCCTCACCGTGGAGTGAGAAGCGCAGGGTGAGATGCTGTCCGGCGCGCCAGTGAAACGGTTCGGAGATGGCAGCAGGCACGTCGAACTCAATGCTCACCGCGTCATCTGTTTCAGGGTGGACCGCTGAAACGGTGAGCGCATGGAACTGGCCGGTCACGCGGCGTCTCCAAGCCATTCCCGCACCAGGGCCTGGTGATCGCGAACGGCCTTCTCACCCTGCAGAGACGACGCGCCATGCTCGAAATAGGGACTCTTCAGCGATTTCTGTTGCTGCTCGCAGACATAGACGTCCTCGGCCATGAAGTCGCCGGAGGCCAGCGGATCGCTTTCAGGATCGCCGTCATATTTACCGGAAACCTGTTTCGCCCAGAAATCCGCGGCGCGGCTCGCCTGTTTGGAGAACTCCCGGTCGGGGACGTTGGCCACCTTGGTCCGGATCTCGACCCGGCTCAGATCTGGCGCGAGCGGGGTGACGTGAAATGTCGACCACGAGTCCTCGGTTTCGCCCAGGCCGATGCCCGGAAACAGCATCGGCACCCAGGCGCCGAGCCGGTCACGCGGCACGTGGTCGATGAGCGGCATGGCGGCATTCCTGTCGATGTTCTCGGCGTAGTGTGGCGCCAGCGGCTGCCAGAACGCGAAATGCGGTCCGACGAACCCCGACTCGATCTTCGAATGGTCGTACGTCGCGAGCGTGCCCGCATGCAGGTGCCTGAGGTGATAACCGTCGATGTAGTTCTCCACGATGATCTTCCAGTTGGCCTTGATTTCGTGGACGAGACGGCCGTCCTCATGCTCGACCAGTTCGTCCACCCGGTGCGGTCCGAGATACGGTTCGACCTCGCCGAACCAGTTCATGATCGATCCGGCATTCTCGTCGGGGTGCACCCAGAGCATGCCGCGCCACAAATCGACCGAGGCCTTTTTGAGGCCGTTACAGGACAGGTCGAGGTCGGGAAACTCCGTGTCCTTGCTCGGGACCGAGATCAGGTTGCCCTCGAGATCGTATGTCCAGTCGTGGTAGGGGCAGGTGATCGCCTTCTGTGCCTTGCCGACGGCGCGCAGGAGTTGCGTTCCCCTGTGTCGGCAGATGTTGTGGAACGCACGCAGACGCCGGTCGCGGCCCATCACGATGAAGATGTTGTTGAGCCCGGCCTGAACTGAAATGTACTGACCCGGCTCGCTGATATCTTCCGCGAGCCCCGCCATCGCCCAGGTGCGCGAGAAGATCAATTCCTGTTCCCGATCGAACCATTCCCGGGATGTGTAGGCCTCGACCGGAAGGACGGGCATTTTTCTCTGTGCGTTCATGGAAGGCTCCGATACGTCAGGAAATCCGCAAGGCGAGGTCCGTGATCACGTACCAGAGGCCGAAGCCGGCCCACATCGCCGAGATGATCCAGAACAGCACCGGGTTATCCTCCCGGTGAACAGTTTCAACGACAAAGGCTTCGCCGATCCGGATGCTGCCGACGGCCCAATAGATAAAGAGCAGTCCCCAGACCCAGTACCAGCTCATGATGGTTGCGACCGTCAGGACCACGATGGCGATAACGGTCAGCCACTTGATGTTCTCCATGAGTCACGTCTCCAGGGTTTCGATGAGTTTTTGCGCGGCCCTCTTCGAGGCGACGCCGAAGCGGCGGGGGAGGCCAAGCGGAGCCAGGGCATCGGCGTTGAGGTAGATGCCGAGAATGCCGAAGGCGGCGGCCTCGATGTCGGGTTTGTGTGCATCGGGAAACGCGGCAGCGAGTTCCTCCGCAATCAGGGCATCGAACCTGAGGACCCACGCCCTGAGGCCTTCCGCGATATCCGGATAAAGATCGCCTGCGGAGATGAGGGCCTGAGCGATCGCGACGTCCTCCGCATTGCTGTGGCTGTCGGGTTGGAACAGGGCTTCGATAAGCCACTCAACACGACCGGTCCGGGGCAGGGCGTCGAACAGCTCTTCGGTCCGCGCCATGAAGTCGGCTTCGACGCGCGCGCCGAGTGCCGCGATCAGTTCATCGCGGTTGCCGATGTAGTGGCGCAGGATCGTTCGCTTTACTCCGGCTTCCTCGGCGATCCGGTCCAGGGTCGATCCCTCCACACCGTAGCGCGCCACGCATCGCGCGAACGCATCGAGGATCTCCTTCGATCGTTGTTCCTTGAGACTGGGGCGGGCCATTCGCAGAGTTCGCTATAAATTGTCAAACTTGAAAATAAACATCGATTGTAAATTTTCAAGAGTGAAAATCAACTAACTGCCGGCGCGTCCTTCGACATCCGGATTCAGCCCGCTTTACACGGGCACAGGTTTCCGGATATCATTTGCATACAAATGAGTTTGCGGGCAGCGAACCTGCACACTTGGGAGGCCGCATATGGGACGTGTGGTTGCGGGAATTGACGTCGGAGGGACGTTTACGGACCTCATCCTATTCGAGGCGCCTGACGAGCACCAGCCTCAGGGGCGTGTTCGGCTCGCCAAGATTCACACCACGCCGGAAAACCAGGCCCACGGGGTTCTGGGCGCGATCGAGAAGGCCGGTGTGGCGCCGTCCGATCTCGATCTGATCGTTCACGGAACAACCACCACAACCAATGCGGTTCTGGAGCGCAAGCTGTCGCGCTGCGGTCTGATTACGACGGAAGGCTTTCGGGATGTCCTGGAGCTTGGCCGCCGGACGCGGCCCAATCCCTACGGCATGACCGGGACATTCGAACCCGTCGTTCCCCGGGAAAACCGGCTGGAAGTCGCTGAGCGCATGGATGTCGGAGGGCGCGTCGTAATCCCTCTGGACGAAGACGGACTGCGCCGGCGGATCGAACAGCTCAGGGACGCCGGGCTTGAGAGCCTGATCATTCATTTCCTCCACGCTTACGCCAACCCGGCACACGAACTGCGCGCCTACGAAATCGCAAAGGAGATCTGGCCCAACGACTACATCACCATGGGGCACGCGCTCCTGTCCGAGTTCCGGGAATACGAACGCGGCACGACTGCGTCGGTGAATGCCGCCGTGCAGCCGATCCTCGACCGGTACATTCAGCGCCTGCAGGACGAGCTCGAATCCGGCGGTTACGACCGCGACCTGCTGGTCATGAACGGCAATGGCGGAACGGTCTCGGCCCGCATCGTGTCGCGTGAGGCCGCCAAGACCGTCATGTCCGGACCGGCATCGGGCGTAATTGCTGCTGCGACCGCGGCCGAACAGGCGGGCGTGCCGAACGTCATCACCTATGACATGGGGGGAACCTCGACGGATGTCGCACTGATCACGGGCGGGATCCCGGAAGTATCGTCCGAACTGCAGATCGCTTACGGCCTGCCGATCCACGTGCCGATGGTCGATGTCCGCACTGTCGGTGCCGGGGGCGGTTCGATCGGCCACATCAACGCGGCGGGTATGCTGGAGGTGGGGCCGGAAAGTGCCGGTGCCGACCCGGGCCCGATCTGTTACGGCCGCGGCGGCGACCGTCCGACCATCACGGATGCCAACCTTCTTTTGGGCCGGCTCAATCCGGATGCACTGTTCTCGGTCGACAATCCCGTTCCGCTCGATCACATCAGGACGATCTTTGCCGATCAGCTCGGCACGCCGCTCGGTCTGAGCGTCGACGAGGCCGCGGCCGCGATGATTCAGATTGCGAACATGGAGATGGCGGGTGCGGTCCGCATGGTCTCTCTGTCCCGTGGTCATGATCCGCGCGACTTCGCGCTGTTCGCCTTTGGTGGCGCCGGACCGCTGCACGCTGTCTCGCTTGCGCGCGAGCTTAACATTCCGCAAGTGCTCGTTCCCGCACGCCCGGGCCTGACCAACGCGCTTGGCTGTCTCGTCGCCGACCTGCGCCAGGATATTGTCAATACGATCAACCGGCCGCTCGACGACATCGACATGGCGGACATCCAGGCAACGCTTGAGGATCAGAAGGCGAGGGGCCTTGAGCTCAATGCGGAAGAGCAGGACGAGATCGTCTCGACCACGGTGATGCATTCGGCCGACATGCAGTTCCGCGGTCAGACCCATCTGATCCGTGTCGCGATCCCTTCGACCGATATTTCCCGCGAGGAACTCCAGAGGCTTTTCGAGGAGGCGTACTTTCAGCGCTTCCGGATCAGAATGCCGGAAATTCGTGCCGCACTTGTCAATCTCAACACCTCGGTGATCGGCGAGCGCCGGGCCATTTCACTGGCCTCGCTGATTGACGGTGATGGCCGGGCCGGATCGCTTGAGGAGGCGCAGACCGGCGTGCGCGAGGTCTATTTCGACGGCAACTGGCTGACGACACCGGTTTACAGGCGCGAGCAGCTCCCGGCGGATGCCGAGGTTTCGGGCCCGGCGATCATCGAGCAGTTCGATGCGACCATCGTGGTCGAGCCGGGCACGGCTGCGCGTACGGACAGCATCGGAAATCTTCTTGTCGACGTTCCCCTGATGACATTCGCCGAGGCCGGCCATGCCTGAGGTCAAGATCGATCCCGTCACCCTCGCGGTGATCCGAAGCGGCTTGCAGCAGGTCTGCAACGAGATGGATATCGCGTTTTCACGCTCGGCCTTTTCACCGGTGATTGCCGAGGCCGACGACCGGTCGGACGGCATCTATCATCGTGATACGGGAGAGCTGATCGCCCAGGGCGAGCTTGGTCTGCCTGTCTTCGTCGGCATCATGCAGTACTCGACGAAGGAGATTCTGCGTCTGATCGCCGAAGGCAAGGCCGGCGCGCCGGAAGAGGGTGACATCTATATCGTCAACGATCCCTATCTCGGCGGCACGCATCTGATGGACGTGCGCTTCGCGATGCCGTTCTTCTATGCGGGCAAGCTGTTCTGCTGGCTGTCGAACACCGGTCACTGGCCCGATATCGGAGGCTCTGTGCCGGGCGGGTTCTCCGCCAAGGCCACGGAAGTCGAGCAGGAAGGCCTGCGCCTGCCACCGGTGAAGCTCTTCAAGAAGGGCGAGATGGACCCGGAGATTATCGCCATCATCAACTCCAACATCCGGGTGGCGGACCAGCGCATCGGCGATATCAAGGCGCAGGTCGCCGCCCTCAACGTCGGGGCCAAGCGATTGACCGAACTGCTCGACCGGTACGGCGCCGACGTGGTCGACGCCGCGATCGAGGAGATCAAGGCACGGTCCGAGCGCCAGATGCGCGCCCATATCTCGGCCATTCCGGACGGCACCTATGAAGGCGAGGCCTTCGTTGATTCCGATGGCGTCGTCGACGAGCCGCTGAAGATCGCCATGTCTATAACCAAGCAGGGCAGCGATCTTCACTTTGACATGTCGAAGTCGAGCCCGCCCTGCCGCGGGCCGATGAATTCGGTGATCGCCACCACCTATTCGTCCATCTATCTGGCGATCAAGCACATCTTCCCGGATGTGCCGATCAACGTCGGTGCCTTCGCGCCGCTCAAGATCGATCCGCCCGAAGGCACGTTTCTGGATGCCCGTTATCCGCGTCCCGTGTCCGGCTGCGCGGCGGAGGTGTCGCAGCGCATTGCGGAAGCCGTGTTCTCGGCTCTCGTCAAGGCCATACCCGACAAGGTGACGGCGGCACCCGCCGGCTCCAGCGGCAACTTCGTGCTTGGCGGATACGACCCGGCGAAGGATGCGGGCTTCGTCATGTACCAGATTTCGGGCGGCGGCTACGGCGGCAACGCCGATCACGACGGCCTGTCCAACGGTTGCTCGACCATCGGCATTTCCCGGACGCCGCCGGTAGAGGTGATGGAACAGTATTTCCCGATCCTGTTCCGGAAGTTCGCGCTGCGGGAGTCCAGCGGCGGTCCTGGCCGCCGTCGCGGCGGCTTTGGAGTCGAGTACGAGGTCGAAATCCTGCGGGGCGAGGCGCGGGCCTCGTTTGTTATGGATCACGGGCGCTATGGGCCGCAAGGCGCGCTTGGCGGCGAGGATGGTGCGCCGAACGTGGTCAGGATTCACCGTAACGGCGAGACCTATATCCCGCCGCACCTGTCGAAGGATCAGGACATTCCGGTGACCGTGGGGGACCGGGTTGAGGTCTTCACGCCGGGCGGCGGGGGCTACGGCGATCCGTTCGAACGGGATCCGCAACTGGTCGCCCGCGATGTGAAGCGCGGCTATTACACCTTCAGCGAAGCGGCGAAGTGGTTCGGGGTATCGGTGCGCGACGACGGGACCGTGGATGCCGATGCAACCGACGATCTGCGCAGCAAGGCCGCCGCCTTGCGCGACACGGCGTGAGGGAGCAGCAGCGATGGTTGCATATTTCCGGCCCGAAACCCTCAAGGAAGCGCTCGATCTCAAGGCGTCGCGCGATCTGCAGGTGCTCGCCGGAGGAACGGATGTTTACCCCGCACGCGCCACGCGGGAAGCCTGGGGCGAGACGGCGCACCGCGACGTCCTCGATATCACGCGCCTGGATGACTTCAGGGCAATAGAGGCCACCGGCGACCGGTACCGCATCGGATGTCTGACGACGTGGACGGACGTGATCGAAGCCGATCTTCCGGCAGTATTCGACGCGTTGAAGCTTGCCGCACGTGAAGTCGGAGGTGTTCAGATCCAGAACCGCGGCACGATCGTCGGCAACATCTGCAATGCTTCGCCCGCCGCTGACGGCACGCCCTGCCTTCTGGCGATGGATGCGGAGGTTGAGCTCACGAGTGCAGCCGGCGCGCGGACGGTCCCGCTGGCCGGGTTCCACGATGGCTACCGCAGCACGATCTGCGCCCGGGATGAGATTGTCACGGCGATCCTGATCCCGAAATGGTCTGCGCCGGTGGTCTCTCATTTTCTGAAACTTGGTGCCCGACATTATCTCGTCATCTCAATTGTCATGGCGGCGGGCGTCCTGGTGCCCGACGAGGACGGCACTGTCGCCGATGCGCGAATAGCAGTCGGCTCGTGTTCCGTGGTTGCGCAACGGCTTCACGCGCTGGAGCAGTCGCTTGTCGGAAAGCCGATCGGTCCTGCGCTCGGCGACGGGCTCCTCGACGAGCACCTTGAACAGCTCGCACCGATCGACGATGTCCGCGCGACGGGCGCGTACCGGCGGGCTGCGGCGCGCAGCATGATCGCCGACCTGCTGACAACGCTCGCGGGGCGAGTACAGGAGGGGACAACCTGATGCTGGATACGCCCACCGGTGCTGAAGTCACGATTTCATTCACGCTGAACGGCGAGGATCAATCTGCTGCCGTTCGGCCATTCGACAGTCTTGCCCGCACCCTGCGCGACCGCATTGGATTGACGGGCACCAAGATCGGCTGCGACGCGGGCGATTGCGGGGCCTGCACTGTAATGATGGATGGTGAGCAGGTCTGCGCCTGCCTTGTTTCGTCGGCGCAGGCGGACGGAGCGGACATCGTGACGGTTGAAGGCGCCGGATTGTCGCGGATCGATGATCTGCGTGCCGCGTTTCACGAACACGGTGCTGCCCAGTGCGGCATCTGCACGCCGGGCATGCTGATGGCGGCGGCAAGCCTGCTGGACCGGAATGCCGCGCCTGATGCCGGTGAGGTTCGCGATGCCCTTGGCGGTGTTCTCTGCCGCTGCACCGGATATCAGAAGATCGTCGAGGCCGTGCTTGCCGCCGGCCGGGGCGAGACTGTTCCTGCAGAGGCACGGGCAGGAGAGGCAGGCGCCGCGGTCGGGGCGAGAATTCCGCGCGCCGACGGCGAGCCGAAGATTGCGGGCACAGACCGGTTCGGTGCCGACGCGGCACCGTCGGACGCACTTTGGTTGCGCCCGATCCGCTCGCCGCATGCCCGGGCGACATTCAGGCTGGGTGACCTCGATGATTTCACCGCGCGTCACCCGGGCGTTGTGCGAGTGATTACGGCTGCTGACGTTCCGGGACACAACGGCTTCGGGATTTTCCCGCATCTGCGCGAACAGTGCGTATTCGCCGAAGGCGTCGTGCGTTATCGGGGTGATGTGGTCATGGCGATTGTCGGCGAACAGGAGGCGGTCGAAGCTATAGATATTGCGGATGTGCCGGTCATCTGGACGCCGGAGGACGCGGTCACAGGCATCGAAGGCGCAAAGGAAAATGCGCTGCCACCGGTGCATGACGACTATCCGGACAATGTGCTGATCAGGGGGCGCGTCATCAAGGGCGATGCCGGGCAAGGCCATGGACTGGCAGCGGTCTCGGCTGAAGGCACGTTCGAGACCGCTTATGTCGAGCACGCCTATATCGAGCCCGAGGCGGGATTTGCCCGGGTCGCCGGCGAGAACATGGATCGCATCGAAGTGACGGCCTGCACCCAGGCGCCCTACATGGATCTCGACGAGGTCGCCAACGTGCTGGGTATCGACAAGACGCGCGTCCGCATCATTCCAAGCGCATGCGGCGGCGGCTTTGGCGGCAAGCTCGACGTGTCGGTGCAACCGATCCTCGCCGTGGCCGCCTGGGTCCTGAAGCGACCGGTGCGCACCACGTGGAGCCGCATCGAGTCCATGGCGTCGAGCACCAAGCGCCATCCGTCCCGGATCACCGCGAAAATGTCTGCCGATGCATCCGGCCGTCTGACGGCCTATGAGATGGACGCGGACTTCAACACCGGCGCCTATTCCTCCTGGGGCCCGACTGTCGCCGGCCGTGTCCCGGTGCACGGCACCGGTCCATATCTCGTGCCCCATGTCGCCAACCGGTCCTGCGCCTGGTTCACCAACGAACCGCCGTCAGGTGCGTTCCGTGGCTTCGGGGTCCCTCAGGCCGCATTCGCGCACGAGACCCTGCTGGACGAGATCGCCGGGAAGCTCGGGATCGACCGGCTCGAGATCCGTCGCATCAACGCCATCCGCGCCGGCGACATGACCGCAACCGGGCAGGTGCTCGAGCACAGTTGCGGCCTCGACCAGTGCCTCGACGCCCTGCGCGAGGACTGGGCCGCGATGCTTGAGCGGGCGGAGGCGCAAAACGCGAAGTCCGGCCGGATGCGGCGCGGCGCGGGCGTGGGCTGCATGTGGTACGGCTGCGGCAACACCTCGATGTCCAACCCGTCGACGATGCGTGTCACGCTCGGGTCCGACGGTCGGCTCACGCTCTATAACGGCGCTGTCGATATCGGCCAGGGTTCGGCCACAATCATGCTGCAGATCTGCGCCGATGCCCTCGGTCTGCCCATGACGGCCTTCGATCAGGTGAGCGGAGACACGGACCTAACGGAGGATGCGGGCAAGACGTCTGCGTCGCGGCAGACACTGGTCTCGGGCAAGGCCGCCTACCTTGCCGGACTCGACCTTCGGGCCAAGCTCCTGGCCCTTGCCAATGTCGGCGAAGGTGCAAGGCTTCAGATCGAGGGTGGGCGGGTCCATGTCATGGATGGCGATGCCGAACGCACAATCGATCTGTCCGCTCTCGAAGCACAGGACGGTGTGGTGCTTGAGGGGCGCGGAACATATGATCCGCCGGCAACCGCGCTCGACGAGAATGGCCAGGGTTCGCCCTACGCGACCTACGGCTTTGCCGCCCAGATCTGCGAGCTTGAGGTTGATACCGTGCTCGGCACTGTGAAACTCCACAGGATCGTAGCCGCTCACGATGTCGGCCGCGCCATCAATCCGACCCTGGTCGAGGGGCAGATTCACGGCGGCATCGCGCAGGGGCTCGGCATGGCCCTGATGGAGGAGTACTTGCCGGGCAGGACGGAGAACCTGCACGACTACCTGATCCCGACATTTGGTGACATGCCGGAGATCGACATCAGGATCGTCGAGGATCCGGAGCATGAGGGGCCGTATGGCGCCAAGGGTATCGGCGAGCCGGCGCTGATTCCGACGCCGCCGGCGATCACCGGCGCGATACGTCATGCCACCGGCATTTCGGTCCGCAGGCTGCCCGCGCTGCCGCACCGGATCTGGGAACAACTCCGCGAAGTGGAGCAAGACTCATGAGCGAGACAACCACGAAGTCGCGTCTGAAGGACCGCACCGAGAAGTTCGGCGCGCGCGAGGGCGATGACGGCATCATCCGCTGCGATGCCTGCCCGGTCCTGTGCCGGATCCGCCCGGACCGCGCCGGTGCCTGCGGGCGCTATGCGAACGAGGATGGCAAGCTCATCCGCACCGACACCCTTGTGTTGATGGAGCGGACGGTCGAGGAAGACGGCAAGCTCGTGCCGTTTGCAGGCGAGACGGAGGATTGGGGCGGCGATCTGATGCGGCCTGGCGATACGTTCGTAACCGGCATCGGCGCCGGCACAACCTATCCGGACTACAAGCCGGCACCGTTTATCGTCTCCAGCCAGCATGACGGTATCGACACGGTGACCGTCGTCAGCGAGGGCATCTTCTCCTACTGCGGCGTGAAGGTGAAGATCGATACCGACAGGCACCTCGGGCCCGAGGCCGCACCGATCCGGTGCGAAGGCGAGCAGGTCGGCCATGTCACCACGGCGGAATACGGTTCCCAGATGTTGTCGATCGGCGGCGTGCGTCATCTCACCGGCGGTTCCAAGAAGGAGGGCAACGTCACCTGCAAGACCCTGCTGTCGCTTTGCAACAAGGAAGCGGTGACTTTGACGATCGACGATGGTTCCGAGGTCGTGGTCCAGGCCGGCAAGGCACCCGTTGTCGACGGCACGCCCGAAGAGCGGATGCGCGTCGGCTGCGGTTCGGCGACCGTCGGGATCTTCGCCCAGCAGTGGTTCGGCCATGTCGACGAGGTGATTGTGGTCGACGACCACATTACCGGCGTCCTGACGGAGCATCAGGCCGGCAAGTGTCTCGATATGCCGGCGGCCGGCATTCGCGTGCGGGGACGCCGCTCGACGCCGGGCCGCTACTTCCAGGTCGCCAATCCTGGATCCGGATGGGGCGGGACGGACATTACCGAGCCGCTGGAGATCATCCAGAAGATTGATGACAAGACCGCCTGGCCGGGCCTGCGCCTGCTGATGACCAGCACCACAGGCGAAGACGCGCTCTACTGCGAGCTGGACGAAAACCTCCGGCCGGTTCCGGCCGACATGCCGGTGCCGGTGCGCGAGGTGGTCGATCTTATCGGGGAGAATTGCGAGCCGTCGCTCTGCACGGTCCTGTTCATGGCCGGGGCAGGGGGTTCGCTGCGCGCCGGCGTCACACGCAATCCGGTCCGGCTCACCCGGTCGGTGGCGGACCGTATCAGCCGGGTTACAATGGGCGGCGCGCCGGTCTATGTCTATCCGGGCGGCGGCATCACGGTGATGGTCGATGTCTTGCGCATGCCGGACAGCGCATTCGGTTATGTGCCGACGCCGGCGCTGGTCGCGCCGATCGAGTTCACGATTCCGCAGGATGTATACGCCGCCAACGGCGGTCACGCTGAGGATCTTGTCGGTGTTGATGACGTTATTGACGAGTATGCCGGCGAGGCGAGGGTCGAAAGCTGGCGCGGAGACAATCCATGGCCGCTTGCGAAATCGGGACAATGATCCGGCAGGAAAGCTCCGGCTGGGAGGAATTATGAGTGTAACGGTCGAAGACAGTGGTGTGTCCGATTCCGGAGAAACGGAAGCGGAATATCTGCTCGATGAGCAGATCGGGTTCCTGCTGTGCAAGGCGCACCAGCGCGCCAGCGATATCTTCAATGCCGTCATGGGGCAGTTCGATATCACGCCGACGCAGTTTGCCGCGCTCGCCAAGCTGCACGAGGTCGGCGAAACGTCGCAGAACCGTCTCGGCCGGATGACCTCCATGGATCCGGCGACAATTCTCGGTGTCGTCAACCGGCTGAAGAAGCGCGGATTCATCGATCAGCGGGTCGATCCCAAGGATGCGCGCATGATCCTGCTCAGTCTCAGCGAAGCGGGCCTCCAGCAGATCGAGGAGATGGAAAGCGCCGCGCTCCGGGTCTCCGCCGAGACCCTCGCACCGCTGACCAAGACGGAAGTGCGGCAGTTTCTGGCGATCCTGGGCAAGTTGGGATGACGATGGCCATGTGGGCTCCACCGGTATTCCAGGCTCTGAGCGACGGGCGAGCGCATTTCAGCCACGGGCCCATCGACCTTGTCACCGGCGTTGAAGGCGACCCGGCCAGAGCCGCTGCAGCGATCGACCGTGCCTGGGGTCGTTTCGCGCAAATTCTTGAAGAACTGGTCGATGAACTGCCGCGCCTGCGCGCGCCGGGAAAGGCCGGGACCGTCTTCGCAAGTCCGGTCGCGGCGCGCATGCAGCAGGCCATCGAGCCATTCGTGCCCGAGATCTTTGCCACCCCCATGGCCGCCGTCGCCGGCGCTGTGGCTGACGAGATAAGGGACGCTCTTGTGGCCGAGGGGGGACTGGACAAGGTGCATGTCAACAATGGC
Source organism: Hyphomicrobiales bacterium (assembly GCA_965275905.1). Classification (GTDB taxonomy): domain Bacteria; phylum Pseudomonadota; class Alphaproteobacteria; order Rhizobiales; family JAJFHC01; genus CBDAQD01. Next base: position 45,730 of record CBDHYJ010000067.1, read on the forward strand.
GGTGACATCGCGTTGCATCTGGAGGGACGGAAAACGCTCCGGGTCGGACTGGCGCCGGATCTGGCCGTTGAGAATGGCCGGGTCGCCCTGCAGGGTCACGTGACTCTGGGCGCTGACGACGGCATTGGCGGCATCGCCACCTCGGGCAGGCACGGCCGGTCCCTGTCGCTGGGCATTGCCGATGCCGTAACGGTTCTTGCAAAAAACGCTGCTCGAGCCGACGCCGCCGCGACGCTTATCGCCAACGCCGTCGATGTCGACAGCCCGAAGATCGACCGCGCGGAGGCGCAGGAGCTCGATCCGGATTCCGATCTCGGCGGCCGGCTGGTCACCGTCGACGTCGGCGAATTGACGGCGCAGGAGCGCAGGATTGCGCTGGATCAAGGCGAAAAGGCTGCCCGGGCATATGTATCGGCCGGCGCCATCCGCGCCGCGGCTGTGCATCTCGATGGCGACGTACGTCTCGTCGGGGTTGCCGACGGCCAGATCGCGCAATTGGAGGAACCCGCGTGGACGTGAAGATTCGAAAGATCGTCTCGGGCCTTGAAGAGGTGCACCATGACGGCGGCCCGGCGCTCGCGCCGCCGCTGCGCAAGGGGTATGCGGCGGCGGTCATCGAGAATCCGTTCGCGGGCCGGTATGTCGAGGATGTTGCGCCGTTCATGGAAGCCCTGAAGCCCATGGGCTTTGAGTTGTCCCGGCGCGTGATCGATCTCGTGGGCGAGGGCGATCCCACCCGGATCCAGTCTTACGGCAAGGGCGCTATCGTCGGTACTAACGGCGAGATAGAACATGCCGCGCTCTGGCATGTTCCGGGCGGCATTGTCATGCGCGAACTGCTCGGCGAGGCGCTTGCGATTGTTCCGTCATCGAAGAAGGTGGGAGGAATGGGAACGCGGATCGACATTCCGCTCGGTCACAAGGATGCGGCCTACGTGCGCAGTCACTTCGACGCCATCGAAGTGGGCGTCCCCGACGGCCCCAAACCCGATGAAATCGTGTTCATCCTGGCGATGACCGATGGCGGCCGTCCCCATGCGCGCATGGGCGGGCTGGACGTGACCGAAATCAGCGCCCGGGATGGTCTGAGGTAAACTGATGGTCATTTGCATACAAATGAAAGTCGTGGCAAAGTTTGAAGCGAATTATGGGTGAAAAGAAACCATGTCTATAGTCGTGGATAGTCCGTCCCCGCCGGATGGCACGACACTGGACCGCGAGGCGCTCGAGTCGGCGGTCGTCCGTTTCGCTGGCGACTCGGGCGACGGGATGCAGTTGACCGGCAGCCAGTTCACGCTGGCCACCGCTGTTGCCGGCAACGATCTGGCGACCTTCCCGGATTTCCCGGCCGAGATCCGCGCGCCGGTCGGCACGACCTTCGGCGTGTCCTCATTCCAGATCAATTTCGGCGCCCGGCAGATCCGGACCGCGGGCGACCAGCTCGATGTTCTGGTGGCGATGAATCCGGCAGCCCTCATCACCAATCTCGAGGATCTTCGGGACCACGGGCTTCTGATCATTGACGAGGGCAGCTTCCAGGACCGCAATCTCAAGCGGGCGGGCTACGATGGCAGTCCGCTTGATAGCGATATTCTCGACCCGTTCCGCGTGCTGAAACTCGATATCGCCAAGCTGACGCTCGCTTCC
>CBDHYJ010000068.1:0-62312 GCA_965275905.1 Hyphomicrobiales bacterium
GGCAACGGCGTCTCCATGGCGACCTGGAGCGGCCGGGCGCTGGCCGACCTCGTCGCCGGCAACCACGAGGTCGCCAACATCCCGGACTTTATGCGAAAGCCGCCGCCGCGCTTCCCCTTCCCGAAGCTGCGCAAGCTCTATTTCAAGAGCGCTTACATGGCCTACGGGCTCAAGGACCGGTGGATGTGAGGAGTATTCTCCCTGTCCACCGCGACAGCAGTTGCGGAGCTTGTCCGTATTACTCTCGTCGTTCCCGCGGAGGCGGGAATCCAGAGAGGAAGATCAATGAAGGTCCGCAGACCGTGCGTTTACATTCTTGCGAGCAGGCGCAACGGAACACTCTACGTCGGCGTGACATCTGATCTCATTCAGCGAATTGGCGAACATAAAGCCGGTACAACCGGTAGCTTCACAAAGAGATACGGTGTTGATCTGTTCGTCTTCTTCGAGATTCATGAGACTATGGAGGCAGCCATCACGCGCGAAAAACAAATCAAGAAATGGAACCGCGCTTGGAAAATTCGGCGCATCGAAATCCAGAATCCTGAATGGCTGGATCTGTTCGAGCGGATCTGTAGTTAGCTGCCTCTAGATCCCCGCCTGCGCGGGGATGACGAAGGAGAATGCAGCCATGACGCGTGACGATTGTCGGAAGGCAAGCCCGGGCGATTATCCCGGTTCGACCAGTCCTTGCGCGATCAGTTCCTCGATGAAGATACTCAGGAGCTGCGGGCGGCCGCTGACGCCGGCCTTGCGGTAGATGGCGTTGCATTGCGCCTTGATGGTGCCTTCCTTGGTGGCGCGAAGCCGGGCGATGTCCGCAATCGTCATGCCCTTGATGGCCATAAGTGCAACGTCGCGTTCTGAAGGTGTCAGCTCCCAGCCCTCGAAATGTTCCTCCAACAATTCCACGAAAGCGCCCGACGCGGCGCGGAGCTGGTCTTCAATGCGCCGCTGGCGGCCCAGTAACCTGCGGATTTCGAGCGCGGTGAAAATCAATCCCAGCACCAGTGCGACGATCACGACCGCTTCGACAAGCTCGCTGTCGGCCACGCCAAGGGACTCTTCGCCGACAATCGCTTCCGCCGTGATCTCTCCGATCAGAAGGAAAACGCAAAAAGCCTGCAATCCCAAAAGCCCCCAGAGACCAAGGTGGCGGCTGGACGTCTTCATCAGTCCGTCACTCCCATGCCATCACAAGCAAAGCCGGGCAGATGTTTCACGGCCAGATGCGGGATACAAGTGAAATGTGGGTCCCGGCCAGGCCTGCGCGAGCCTGCACCGGGGGCCATGGCATGCCCGCGCCGCCGCGCCGGGACCCGTCCGGCATCAGTCGTCCCTGTCGTCTTCGTCCTCAAGCTCGATCTCGACGACGGCACCGGTCTTCGCATCGACCTCGATCTCGTATTCCTTGCCGTTGAGGGCAACCTCGGCCTCGACCATGCCGTCCTCAGTCTCGATTTCCATGACCGTATAGCCCTGCTTCTCCAGGGCGGCGCGGATCTCGGTCTCCGTCTTGCCCATGCTGTCGCCGACCGAAAGCCCGGCCAGGGCCAGTCCCGGCGCAACCGCAAGAGCGGCGGCAATAGCGGCGGGCCTCGCGAAACGCTTGATCAGGTTCGTATTCATTTCAATGGTCTCCATATCGAGTTGCGGTCCCCTCCGGGACGGTTATCCGCCGGTGCGGCGGGCTGACCTCGATCTGGGCGAGAGGCCGCCCATAAACCATTGCGAAAAAGCTTATTCCGGCCCGCATGGAACCAAAGTTTATGAGCCGTCACGGACCTCATTTGCCCACGGAAGCCCCGGATTCCAGTGCAACCGCGGCTGCGCCTGCGGCCGGATGCCCGGTCATGACAATGGAAGGAGGAATGTCGCCCTCGGGCTTGACCCGAGGGTCAATCGCGACGGGGGCAGATGCTCGTGTCAAGCACGAGCATGACAAATTGAGAACGTGGGCACGCCACGTGGAGAATTGTCACCCGGCACGTGATGCGGGGCCTAGCGTCATACGCGATGGTCCGATCCGGGCTGGATGCCGGGTCATGCCCGGCATGACAATCGGGGGTGCGCGGTTCGGACAAGTCAACGCTGTTCGACAGAGAACGACAGGATCTCGGCCTCGCCGCCGGGGACGGCGACCACGTCGCCCTCCTCGCGGCCGAGCACGGCTTTGGCAATCGGAGAGATCCAGGAGATCAGCCCGGCGGGCGGGTCGGCCTCGTCTTCGCCGACGATGCGGAATGTCTGGACCCGGACGTCGTCGCGCTCGATCTTCACCGCCATGCCAAAGGTGACGGTATCGCTTCCGGCCTTCACGTCGACCAGTTGGGCGGACGCGCGGCGCGCCGTCCAGTAGCGCAGATCGCGGGAGGCACGGGCAATCGCCGTGCGGTCGCCGTCCGCGGTGGCACCGGCCAGGGCCTGGCGCAGGGCCGCGACTTCCGCGTCGATGAGCGCCAGCCCCCTCGGGGTCACCAGGTTCGGATGCGGGCTGACCGGACGGTCCGGAAGTTCCTCCGCGAAATCAAGGCCGTCGGCCTCTTTCGTAAACGCACGACTCATGAACTGGCTCCACTCTACCGGAGCAGAAGACTAACACGAAAACGGGGCAATTCCGCCTTCTGGACAGGATCAGGAGGCCGCGCACTCCGCGCAGGCACCGCGGATCTCAATGGTGGTCTTCTCCGCCTTGAAGGCGTTGTCGGCCGCCCACCTTGCCAGGCGCCTGGAGACGGCCTGATCGGAAAACTCCGAAACCTGGCCACAAACATCGCAGATGGCGAAAGCGACCAGTCCGGTGTCGTGGCACTGGGCGTGGCTGCAGGCGACAAAGGAATTGATGCTCTCAAGCCGGTGAACCAGGCCGTGGTCCTGCAGCTTGTCGAGGGCGCGGTAGACCTGAAGCGGGGCGCGGAAGCCCTCGCCGCGCAGTGCGTCGAGAATGGTGTAGGCGCTCATGGGCGCGCCGGCACGGTTCAGCGTATCGAACACCAGTGACTGGTTCTTGGTGAGCGTCGGCGTGGTCCCGGTCATCGGTCTGCTCCGGTCTGTTCGGAAAGATTCTGTCGGTTGAAATACATAGTTGCAAGGCTGGCAACAAAAAGCACCAGTGCCGCCACGACGATGGACGGGCCGGACGGCGTGTCGAACGTCAGCGACCCGAACAGGCCGCCGGCGACGGCCAGCCCTCCAATCAGCGATGCATAGACCGCCATCTGCTCCGGTGTCGCTGCAAACCGGCGCGCGGTGGCCGCCGGGATGATGAGAAGCGAGGTGATGAGAAGAATGCCCACGATCTTCATTGCCATGGCGATCACGCTCGCCATGAGGAGCATGAAGATGAAGCGTGAGCGCTCAGGGTTCAGGCCTTCCGCCTGCGCCAGCTCGGTGCTGACCGTGGACGCCAGCAGAGAACGCCAGATGAAGACGAGCACGGCCAGAATGATGCAACCCCCGCCAAAAATGACGGCAATGTCGAGCCGCGACACGGCCAGGATGTCGCCAAACAGGAAACCCATAAGATCGACCCGGACCCAGGTCATGAATGCGACCATCACGAGACCCAGTGCCAGGGTCGAATGCGAAAGAATGCCGAGCAACGAGTCCGTCGGCAGGGCATTGCGGTTCTGAAGCGCGATCAGGACCACCGAAACGAGCACGGCGACCGCGAAAACGCCGGCCATCAGCGAAATGTCGAGCAGAAAAGCAATGGCCACGCCCAGGAGTGCCGAGTGGGCCATGGTGTCCCCGAAGTAGGCCATGCGCCGCCAGACCACGAAGCATCCGAGCGGTCCGGTGATCATCGCGAGCCCGACGCCGGCAATCAGCGCCCGGGTGAAGAAATCATCGAGCATCTTCGACCTCCGGCACCGGAGCGGCATGAGCGTGATGGTGGCCGTCGTCCGGGTGGCAGTGGTCCGTGATCGACCCGTCGGCGTGGCGGACCCGGCCGTCGGGAAGGTGGGTATGGTCGTGGCGGTGCCGGTAAACCGCGAGCGTGTCGGCCGCGCGCTGGCCGAACAGCTCAAGATACTCCGGGCTTTCGGCAACGCTATCCGGCGTCCCGGTACAGCAGACATGGCCGTTCAGGCAGATCACCGTGTCGGTTCCAGCCATGACCAGATGAAGATCGTGGGAAATCAACAGAATCCCGCAACCGGATTCGTCGCGGATTTGCCGGATCAGATCGTAAAGCGCGACTTCGCCGGAAAAATCGACACCCTGGACCGGCTCGTCGAGCACGAGCAGATCCGGCTTGCCGATCATGGCGCGGGCAAGCAGGGCGCGCTGGAACTCCCCTCCGGAGAGGCTCTGGACCGCGGCATCCATCAGGTTGGCGATTCCGACAGCCTCGAGCGCCGCTTCGATTTCCTTCTCCGTATGCGAAGCGGCGATGGTCATCAGCCGGCGCACGGTCAGCGGCAACGTGGGGTCAATCGACAGGCGCTGCGGCACATAGCCGATTGTCACGCCGAACGCGCGGCCGGCTGTCCCCTCGTCGGGACGCATCAGGCCGATGGCCATTTTCGCGGTCGTGCTCTTGCCAGAGCCGTTCGGCCCGATCAGGGTGACGATCTCGCCAGGCGCCACGGTAAGGTCGACCCCGCGCACGAGCCATCGGCCCGTGCGATTCACGCCCGCCGACGACAAAGTCACCAGCGAATTGGCGTTTCCGGGAACAATCGCTTCCATGAGTTCTCCGAATTTCAGGAGTTGCGCCGGTGTATGCCATACGTTATAGCATTACGCAACTAATGTACGGGAATTACAGGGATTCCCGGGTAAAACAGTGGACTGAACGATGAAAAAGACACTCCGCACCGCATTACTTGCCGCAGCTGCCTTCACCCTTCCGTCCCTAGCTGCCGCTGACGGCGCTGTTGTCGTTTCGATCAAGCCGATACATTCGCTGGTTGCCGGCGTCATGCAGGGTGTGGGCTCACCGCACCTGATTGTCAAGGGTGGTGGCTCACCGCACGCATACAGCCTCAAGCCGTCGGATGCCGAAGCGCTCGAGCACGCCAAGGTCGTTTTCTGGATCGGCCACGAACTGGAGTCGTTCCTGGAAGGGTCCATCAAGACGCTGTCGCCCAAGGCCAGGGTTCTGGCGCTTGAGGACGCCCACGATCTGGTCAAGCTGAAGTTCCGCGAAGGCGCAACGTTCGCCGCGCATGATCACAGCGCGCATGGCGACGATCATGATGATCACGGCCACGATAAAAAGGCCAAGGCCGAGCATGATCATGACCACGACCATGAGAAAAAGGCGAAGGCCGATCACGATCACGATCACGATCATGACCACAAGAAAAAGGCCAAGGCCGAGCACGATCACGACCATGATCACGACCACAAGAAAAAGGCCAAGGCCGAGCACGATCACGACCATGATCATGACCACGACAAAAAGGCCAAGGCCGAGCACGATCACGACGACCACAAGGACGAGGCCAAGGGCGGCCACGATCACGCCCACGGCGACCTGGACCTTCACATGTGGCTCGATCCCAAGAACGCCAAGGCCATGGTGCATGAAATCGAGGAAGTTCTGTCGAAAGCCGATCCGGCAAATGCAGCCAAGTACAAGGCGAATGCCGAAGCGCTCGAAGGCAAGCTCGATGCGCTGACGGCAGAAATTTCAAAGACTGTCGCACCCGTGAAGGACAGGCCCTTCGTCGTCTTCCACGACGCCTATCAGTATTTCGAAAACCGGTTCGGGGTGTCGGCCGCCGGCTCGATCACCGTGAGCCCGGAGAAACTGCCGGGCGCCAAGCGCCTGAAGGAAATCCAGGCGAAAGTCAGAGAGCTCGGCGCGACATGCGTGTTCTCGGAGCCGCAGTTCGAACCCAAGCTGGTGAGCGTGGTGACCGAGGGAACAAAAGCAAGGTCCGGCGTGCTCGACCCGCTGGGCGCGGACATCAAGGAAGGCCCGGAGCTCTACTTCACGCTCCTGCGCAACATGGCGAATTCAGTGAAAGAGTGTCTCTCCCCTGCAAGCTGATGGAAAAGGGCGGAGCACTTGCTCCTCCCTTTCCTCTCCTGTTCTCCAAATTCAATCTATCTCGGCGTAGGTGGTCATCTCCATGACCGTACCTTCGTCGCGCAGCGCCATCAGCGGCTGATATTCCGCCGAATTGAACCAGGCGTCGATCTTTTCGACGCTCGGGAACTTCGCGATCACGAGAATGCCGTGGTCCAGACCGTCGCCGTTCAGAACCTTGTCCGCCTTGCCGCGGAACATCAGCTCCGCGCCATAAGTGGATGCAACCGCCTTGGATCTGGCGAGATAGTCCTGGAACTTCTGCTGATCCTTCACGGCAATTCTCGCGACCACTAACCCGGATTTCTCCCACTGTAGCGGACTGTCATCGCTCCGGAAGCTGTCGATCTACAAGGAGAGCGTCGAAAAGCGTAGTGGGGCTACGGTTGAGGCGCTCGACATGGTAGTCGACGCTTCCGGGGCGACCGTGCCGGCGGGGAGATTGGACCGATAGACTGCGTCAGAGCGCTTGTCCGATGACCCACATCGCACGGCCCGCTCTTTCTTGTCTCTCGGTCCAATCTCCACCGTGACAACCACGACAGTGGGAGAAGTCCGGGTTGATGCACTCATATCTCATCTCCTTTGCTGTGCTTTGACTTCAGTGGGGAATGGCTCGGCGGTCAGCCGGTTATGGTTCGCAGATTTGCGGCGCCGGAGTTGTGACCGCCCATTGGACTGTCGGGCACGAAGCCTGCGTCCGGGTCGTGCGTCCTGCGCCAGGTGTCGTCTTCGCGCGCAAAGGCACCGTCCCCGATCAGCACATGATCCCGCTCGCGCTCGACCGCGTCGAAGTCCGGCGCCGGCGTCATCAGGAGCCGTGCGAAGTTGGACAGGGCCTTCAGCCGGTTGCCGATCGAGGCTTGCGCCTCCGGCCGCTCGGCGACGATACGGGCCGCAATTGCGGCGAAGTCCTCGGGCTCGCGCCCGCCGACCTCACGGACCGCATTGGTGGGCGCGTTCACCGCAAAGGCCCCTCGCCGGTATTCGTCCGCGTAATGGCGCAATTGCGTGATCATGCCGATATTGAAGCCCTGCGCGACCATCGCCTTGCCGAGCATGCGCTCGGAGATATCCCGATAGGTGACCCTGCGGCCGAGCGCGTCGCCCATGATCTTCGCGATCTCGTCGGGCGACAGCAGCTCCGGACCGGTCGGCCGGTAAACCTTGCCCGCGTGCGCCGACGGGTCGATCAACGCACCGACGGAAACCGCCGCGATGTCCTCGTTCGACGGCGGTGCGTTCTTCCTTACATTTCCGTCGCCAAGCGGCATGGGCAACAACCCCAACTGGGCAACGCTTTCCAGCACCATGAAGTAGTTGTCCGCGAACCAGCCGACATTGTTGATGGTAAAGGTCGCGTCCGGCAGCATTTTCGTCACGGCCTCGCTGAGAAACACCTCGCGGGTGTACTGAGAGGGGTGGCGGGCATGCGACAGCCACTGACCCAGCAGCACCACGTGTTCGATCCGATGTTCGAAAGCGGCCACTGAGAACACTGTGCTGAAGTGGAGTCCGTTGGGGGCGGCCGGTGCGCACTGATAGGCGCGCTGGACGCCGTCCATCGCCTTCAACATATCGGCGAGCACATACTGGTCGCCGACGAAGATCTCTGCGCCGGCATCTTTCAGAAGCCTCGAACGATGATCGTCGCGCCGAACCAGGGCACGTACCGGAAAGCCCTTATCAAGAAGCTGCAAGGCCGTCGGCAGGCCGGTCTTACCGGCCGCGCTGGTGACAAGAATTCTGGGTTTTCTGGACATCTTTCCGTCTCTGGATAAAGTTCACTCGGGCGTCCCGTCCGGGCCGCTTGACCTGAAGTAATGTGTCACTTTATTTTGTAAAGTTGTCACTTGATTTTATAAACTCACGTTTTCGTGAGCAGGAGCCGCATGGCCGGATCGCGCCGTTACAGACTGCTCTGCCCCATCGCCCGAGCGCTTGACCGGGTCGGGGACCGGTGGACGCTGCTCATCCTCAGGGATCTCCACGCCGGGCCGGCACGGTTCTCCGACCTTCAGACCGGGCTCAAGGGCATAGCCTCGAACCTGCTGACCGAGCGGCTGCTGCAGCTCACGGATGACGGGCTCATCGAAAAGCGGGACACGGATCTGGGGGTGGCCGTTTACGCCCTGACGGACTTGGGACGCCGTACACGCAACATCTTGTTCGAACTCGCCCTGTTCGGCGGCCGGTTCGCCCCGGACGAGAACCTGACTCGGCCGGGAAATCTGCGCACGGTCGCGGTAACGATGGCGGCAGCCGGGGAACGCATTGCCACACCGGACATGAATTTCACTGCAGGCTTTGCCGTCGACGGCGAGCCGTTCACGCTCTCTGTCACCAACGGCGAGGTCGACATGCGGTCCGGCAAGCCGGAATCGGCGGATGTCGATGTCATGACGTCCTACGAACCGATGGTGGCTGCGGCGGAGGGCGAGACAGGGCTCACGGAATTCGTGACGACGCAGCTCGAGATCGTGCCGCATACGCCCGGCAAGGAGACGGAGGTGATGGCCTTCCTCGCCGGGGTCATGTCCCTGTTGCAGAAGGAACGCTGAGTCCGGCAGATCGCCCCGTGCCAAACAAACTGTCGTTGCATTCGCCGGCCAACGGGGTTAGGAAATTGCTAACCATGATGGTGAATGATCCTCACAGGGCATTCACTGACGGACACCGGTGCTTATGACACACGTTGCCGACATCCGGGTTTCGACCCCTCACCTGACGCTGGACCTCCTTCTCGGTCTTATCAGCGACCGTCGGGCTCGTTCGTAGGGGCGTCCGGCGGTCGATATGGCGCCGCTGGCAGCCGCAGCCCCAAAATTCCAAAGAATTCAGATACTCCACAACGCCGAACGACGCGCGTCCCTCGCGCATAACGGCGAAGGGGAAACAGAGTGAGCAAGACGATGACCGGAACCATGCCCAATGCGGCGGACAAATACGTGTCCTACCCGCAGGTGAAACTGGAGGACCGAACCTGGCCCTCCAAGACGATAACGGAACCGCCGATCTGGTGTTCGGTGGACCTGCGGGACGGCAACCAGGCCCTGATCGATCCGATGGGCCACGAGCGCAAGGCGCGCATGTACAAGCTCCTGCTCGACATGGGCTTCAAGGAAATCGAGGTGGGCTTCCCCTCGGCCTCGCAGACCGACTTCGATTTCGCGCGCTGGTGCATCGAGGAAGGTCCCGACGGCGGCGGCGTCCCCGATGACGTCTCGATCCAGGTGCTGGTGCAGTGCCGGCCGGAACTGATCACGCGAACCTTCGAGGCGCTCGACGGCGCACCGAAGCCGATCGTGCATTTCTACAACTCGACTTCGGAACTGCAGCGCCGCGTGGTGTTCGGCCTCGACCGCAAGGGCATTCAGCAGATCGCCGTCGATGCCGCCAAGATGATCCGGGACATGGCGGAAAAAGCCGGCGGAGGCTACCGCTTCCAGTATTCGCCCGAGAGCTTTACAGGAACCGAACTCGACTTCGCGCTCGACATCTGCAACGCGGTCACCGAGGTGATCGAACCGACGCCCGACAACAGGCTGATCATCAACCTGCCGGCGACTGTAGAGATGGCGACGCCGAACATCTATGCGGACCAGATCGAGTGGATGCACCGCAACCTGCACAACCGGGACTCCGTGATCCTGTCGCTGCATCCCCATAACGACCGGGGGACCGGTGTCGCCGCCACGGAGCTGGCCCTGATGGCGGGAGCCCAGCGCGTCGAAGGCACCCTGTTCGGCAATGGCGAGCGGACCGGCAATGTCGACGTGGTCACGCTGGCGCTCAACATGTACACGCAGGGCGTCGACCCCGCGCTCGACTGTACCGACATCAACCGGATGAAGGACGTCTACGAGTACTCGAACCAGTTGAAGATTCCCGAGCGTCACCCTTACGTCGGCGAACTGGTCTACACCGCCTTCTCCGGCTCGCACCAGGACGCCATCAACAAGGGCATGAAGGCGATCAAGAAGGCCAACAGCATGCTGTGGGAAGTGCCGTACCTGCCGATCGATCCCGAGGATGTCGGGCGCGACTACGAGGCGATCATCCGGATCAACTCGCAGTCTGGCAAAGGCGGGATCGCCTACGTCATGGAGGCGGACTACGGTTTCCACCTTCCCCGCAACCTGCAAATCGAATTGCGCGAGGAGGTCCAGCGCATCACCGACGAGGAAGGCGAGGAACTGCCGTCGGCCCGCATCCATGACCGTTTCATGGAAATGTACGTGAGACAGCCCAAGGGCCGGGTCAAGTTCGTCGATCACTACACACTGCCGGACACGACCACGCCCGGCCAGCGCAAGATCGAAGCCAAGATCGTCGACCGGGGATCCGAGATCACCATCGAGGGATCCGGCACCGGCCCGATCGACGGATTCATCGATGCGCTCAACACGCATCTGGGCATCGACCTGGCGGTAATCGACTATTCGGAGCACACGCTCCGGCCCGGCGCCGACGCTTCGGCGATCTGCTACATGGAGGTCGAGGCTGGCGGCAAGCGCCTGTTCGGGGTCGGGATCAACAGCAATATCGTGGCGGCCTCGCTCGAGGCGATCGTCTCGGCGGCCAACCGCTTCGTCGACTGACACCGGTTGCCGACCTGTTCACAAAAGCCCGTCCGGCGCACCCCCGGGCGGGCATTTCTTTTGCGAAATCAGCCGGTTCAATCGGCTGCTATCGCAAGAACATCAATTGCAATACGGGCGTCTCTTTCGCCAAGTCCGGCGACAGGCAGGCCGGTCGAGGCCGGGCCAGGCGCTGAGTAGAATCCATGCCGGACGGCAAGGTTCTCATGCAGGTCTTCCGGTGAGGCCGTACCGACATAATGCGTCATCGACTTGACTACGTTGGAGAAATTCATGCCCTGACGTGCCAGCGCCTCGCCGATGCCCGGCATGATCGCCTTCGTCTGATCGACAAGCCCAAGGTCGCCGTCGGCGCAGGTGCCGCTCACCCAGAGATAGCGCCCGGCGCGTCGCGTGTGGATCGCCAGCAGAGACCGGTCGGCAACCGTCTCGACCTCACACGCCTGCCCACGAACGAAAGTGAGTTCGCCGACCAGACCGCCTTCTCCCGGCACGCAAACGGCAGCAGTCCGGTCCGGCATGAGACCGGCTTCCGCAAGCGGATCGGCGCGGTCACAATCCGGGCCGAACCAGTGGGCACGCAGAAGCCCGTCAGGCGAAAATGACAAGCCCCCGAGACTGTTCAGAAGCTGCTCCGGTCGTGCGTACCGATCGAGGCGGGCAGTGACCCAGACCAGCTCGCCGCCATCCACCACCTCCAGTTCCGGTTGCTCGCGGTTGGTCTCCACCGCCATCCGTGACGCATTGTTCGCGGCAAACACATCCACCTCGATCAGCATGCCGTCGTAGTAGAAGTGGGGAACCTGCACGGGAACCAGAAGCGGACGCTCGCCGAACCGCTGCCGGAAGACCGACAGCATCGCCGTCTCTTCAGCCGCGGCCGGTGCGGCATGGTAGATCAAGAGCTTGGCCACGGAATCAGCCGTCAGACCGCCCTGCCCGATCACGTTCTCGATGTAGCCGCAGACCCGCTCGGCCTGCGCGGTCACATCGCCGGGAAAGAGCACCTGCCCATCGGCATCGAGGGGACACTGTCCGCAGGACCAGGCGAGATCACCGTCGCGCACGAGCTGCGACACCTGTACCGGAACCGGCATGTTCCAGCTGTCGAACGGGATGCGCACTTGAGTCATGCCGGCCCCCGGACTCCTTCCGGATTGAACCCGATCGCCATATTCGTCACCTCGCATCCGCCCTGGTTCGGCGATGCCATCATCGCGTGGCCCGCAAAGGCAACAATGCTGAGGAGAACGCGTCTCCGCAAGTCAGATAACCTGGGTCAGTGACGCGGAGCGAACTCAGGCGGCGGCAACCTGCTTCAGGAAGCCGTCAATGACAGTGCGCAATTCGGTCGACGAGCGACGCACGTCCTCGGACACCGCCAGCATCCGGTTCGCGGACTGGGACGTCTCATCGGTAGCAGATGTCAGGCCCATGATGTTCTCAGAGAGGGCGTTGGACCCGGCGGCGGCCTGCTGGACGTTGCGCGAGATTTCCGCGGTCGACGAACTCTGCTGCTCAACCGCCGCCGCGATGGACGCACTGCTGGCGCTTACGGACTGCATGATGTCCGATATCTGCCCGATTGCCGCGACAGCATCCTGCGTCTCTCGCTGAATGCTCGCGATCTGCGTTGCGATTTCCTCGGTGGCTCCCGCGGTCTGGGTGGACAGCGTCTTCACCTCGGACGCCACGACGGCAAATCCCTTGCCGGCCTCACCGGCACGGGCCGCCTCGATGGTGGCATTGAGCGCCAGAAGATTTGTCTGCTCCGCGATGCCCTGGATGATCGAGACCACGTCACCGATCTTCTGGGCCGCATTCGCGAGGCCGGCAACCTTGGCATTCGACGTCTCGGCCGCGCTCGTCGCGTCGGCAACGACATGCGTCGTGTCGGCGACCTGCCCGGAGATCTCATTGACGGCGTTCGTCAACTGATCGCCCGCGGTCGCGACCGCGTTCATGTTCCGGGATCCCTCGCTCGATGCCGCAGCAGCTGTCTCGACTTTGCTCGACGCGTCCTCGGCGGTCGAGGAAAGGGCCTGGGCCGTGGCTTCCATCTGATCCGTATGGCTCTGGATATCCGACAGGTTCGCGGCAATGCTCTCGCGGAAGTCGGAAATGAGACCCTCGATCATGCGCGTCCGCGCATCGCGTTCCCTGCCTTCGGCTTCCGTCTGCGACATCAGGGAAGCGCGCTCTTCGAGATTGTCCCGGAAGTGGCTGATCACGTCGGCCAGCGCGCTGATCTCGGTGCTGGAACGGGCTTCGAACTCGGCCGATAAATCGCCCTCCGACAGGGCCTTCAATACGTTGACAGCGGACTTGAGCGGCCTTGCAATCATCCGCGACATCAGGAAGCCGAGCCCGATTGCGCTCAGGACCGAGAGTCCGATAGCAATCCAGAGGAACAGCTTGCTGTTCGCCAGCTTTGCGTCGACCGTTTCCCGGAACTCGTAGCCGTCGGCCACGATCTGCTCGGTGAGTTCCCCGATTTTCGGCAGCAAACCGCTGATCTGGTCGGCGCCGACAATGGCGACCGTCTGCTCTTCCTCGAGCAGTGCTGCATTGGCCTCGCCCCACGCCCTGGCGACTGTCAGGAGCTCCTCAGTGAGGGACTTGATTTCCGGAGTGAAACTGCGTTCCTCGACAACCTCCAGGTCCTGGATAAACGTGTCGAACAGATCCGCAATCTCCGCCCGGAGCGGTTCACGATCAACGGCCGGGCCCTTCTCTTCCGTGCTTTCGGCCGGTACCGCCTGCGTGTCGTTTGCCACGGGCGTCCCGGCAACAACGACGGTCTCCACGGGCTGCTCCACATCCGGCGTAACATCTGCGTCGTTAACCGCTGGTGCCTCGGCAACGACGGCGGTCTCGGCAGGCTGCTCAACATCCGGTGCCGGCGCCCCGGTCCGCGCGACCTCTATAAGCCGCTGGCGCTCGGTTTGCAGGGCGATATCGCCTGCCGGTCCGGCCGTGCTGCCGGCGACCAGCAACAAGCGCTGCCGTTCACTGATCGAAACGGAAGATCCGGTTGCAACCGGATCTGCCCCCGCGGCAATCAACAGGCGTTGCCGCTCACTTAACCGGGGTGACTGGCCAGCCGCAAACTGCGCGGCCCCGGCCAGAGCCAGCAGCCGCCGCCGTTCGCTGCGGAACAGTTCCGAAGACCGGCTCACCGAGCCGGTGATGATGGTCCCCGCAGCAGCCTGCTTGCCGCCCGTCGTGTCGTGCCTGCCGTACATCCCGATCAGGTATGACAACCGCTCGGCATCGAGCGCCGCAGCCCGTGCAAAGCTGGTCGCCATGAGCGGCTTCTCGTAGGTGTCAATCGCGATGTTGCCGACTGTGGAAACGGAGGAGACCGAATAGAGGCCCAATCCCAACGTGACCAGCGTCATCACGAGAAACGAACCGATCAGTTTGAGAGAGATCGACATGGCGCAACCCAATTGGAAATCAGGAGTGTCAGTTCACTTTGATCGTCATCTTCATTTTGGGATGTATGCCGCAACGGACCTTGAACTTGCCGTTCTCGTCGAACTGCAGCTCGGCCTGTTCACCCGGCTTCATGAGCTTGCTGCGATACTTGAGCTTCTTGACGATGATCGTGTGCTTGGTCGAGTCGTCATTCACGAAAACGATCTTGTCGCCCTTGGCAATTTCGATGGTGCCCGGAGCGAACTTCTTGTCCTTCTGGCTGACGGTGTGTCCCTGGCTTGCCAGTGCAACCGTGCCGATTGCGATGCCCGCAGCAACGGACGTTGCCGCAACGAATGTGAGTTTGAGGGGATTGCTGATCATGGTGTTACCTCTGAAGAATGGAGTTCAGACTTAGAGTCTTTGGATTGGAAGAGTCAGTTCGGCAGAACAGGCAGCGCCATTGCATCGTCCTTGCTGCTCAGGGATTCCATGAAGGCAACAAGGTCAGCCTTCTCTTTCGCCGTCAGGTTCAGCGACTTCATTTCATCCGACAGGCTCGGCCGCTTTTCGAAACCTGAATCGTAGTGGTCGACGACTTCGGCGAGAGTCTTCAGCGAGCCGTCGTGCATGTAGGGCGCGCGCTCGACAATATTGCGCAGGCCCGGCGTCTTGAAGGCGTGCAGGAGCAGATCGTCACCCAGCACCTTGTTGCGGCCGATGTCCGTGGATTTCAGCCCGATGTCATGGAAGCTGTCGTCGGTGAAGTTCCAGCCGGAATGACACCGGGAACAGCGTGCCTTGGTATTGAAAACAAGGAACCCGCGTTTGGCGCTTTCGCTGATGGCCTTGTCTTCGCCACGGACCCAACGGTCGAACGGCGCCAGATTTGACACGATCGTACGCTCGAACGTGGCGATCGCCTTGCCGATGTTTTCCCTGGTAATGCCGGTTTCGGGGAACGCGTCGGTAAATGCCTTGCGGTATCCCTCGATCGCCTCTAATTCCTTGATGAGGTCATCGAGCGGCTGGGCCATCTCGGCACCCGCCTCAATCGGACCGAGTGCCTGCTCTTCGAGAGTCTCGGCGCGGCCGTCCCAGAAAAACACCTCACCCCAGGCCAGATTGAGAATCGTCGGCGTATGGCGGCCGAGCTTGCCCATCTTGTTGCCCGAGCCGAGCGATTGCCCGTCCTCCCAGCCGAAGCTCGGGTTGTGGCAGGACGCACAGGAGATCAGGTTTGAGCTTGAAAGACGCGGATCGAAGAACAGCTTCCGGCCCAGCTCCGCCTTCGCATCGCTATAGGGATTGTCCTCGGGGAACGGAATCGACTTCGGGCGGCCATATTCCGTCTTCAGCTTGTCGATATCGGCCTTCGCCACCTTGACGGCTTCTCCGGCCTGTACGTCGCCCGATGCCGCAATGGCGATCGCAAAAAGAAACGCAGGCACGCAAAACGCGCCCACAAACGCAGCAATCCTAAACATCCCCGCCACCCGCGATTGATTCGTCTGATAGACGAAATCTACTGAGCGGGGTCATAAAGAAAAGTTAATGAATCAATCTGATGTATAAATGAAACGTGATGTTACCCAGAAATCTGTATCATGTCTCAATCGCCCAGAAATCTGCGGGATTTTGACATTTACGACAGAAATCAAGGTCATTTCTCAACCTGATGCCTTATCGATTAAGTGGCGGCGTCAAAATGATGAACAGCGCCTTTGGGCAGGACGCCTCAACGTTCCAATAAGCTGGACTTATTGACAAACTCTATTGATTCTTCCGGAAAACCGCTGATCAGGCGGAGGGTTCGCCCCAGAGCAGGATCACGGGCGCGGCGGCCGCGCGAATGAGCCGGCAGGCATCGCTGTCGCCGCCAAACGGTTCGCCCTGCATGTCCGCGACAACGAACCGGGGCGCGGCGTCGCGGAGTGCGCTCGCCAAAAGCCCGCAGTCGCCGGTCGCAAACCTGTCGACTCCGACATGCTCAACGCCGTCGAGAATGGTCCGGGCGCGCTGCGCGGTCTGTTCGCCCCCCGCCTCGTCAGCCGCGATGACAAACACCCGCACCGGCAGGCCGGTCGACCTGGCGAGCCGTCCGGCGAGCGTGACCGTCGCTATGCCGGCCTCGTCGCCATCGTCGATCGCCACGATCGGACCCAGGGGCCGGCGCGGTGAGTCAGCGATCACGCAGACGCAATCGGCCTGCCCGGCGACGGATCGCGCAAGCTTGAGAAGGTCGCCGGAGGTGTGCCCGAGGGCGGACTGCTGGATAACAATGAGGTCATCGCGCGTGGCGCGTTCCCTTACCGCATGCAGCGCATCACCGCGGGTGATGTCGAAGGACCAGGTCAATTGCGCGCTCTGCGCCCGGGCCGAAAGGGCCCGGCGGCAGGCATGGGCGCGGCGTTCGAAGGCATCGTGCATGGTCTCTGGGTCGAGCTCAGATGCCCGGCCCGTCCGCGGCGAGAAGGCCTGCGCAAACGGCAGGTTGGCGAGATCAATCAGCGCTTCTTCCTCGACGAACAATCCGTGCAACTCGGCCTGCATGGCGGCCGCGAGATTGGCCGCCGTCTCAACCGCGGCATCACTGTCACAGACCGGGCCCAGGTTGATCATGACCCGCCGCGGTACTTTGGATTCCCGATAGGTGTTCATCGACATCACTCCTCGCCAGACCGATCCGCGCCGTCGCGGGCTGCAAAGGCGCGGCGGGCCTCGGCGAATGCTCTCAGCTTGCTCTCGACGCGGGCATTGATCGTCCCGTCCGGATAGACGCCCGAGGCGTCGCGTTCGCCCGCGGCGATCCCGGTCAGAAGGGTAATGCCCTGATCGATGGTTTCGATCGGATAGACATGGAACTGGCGGCTGGCGGCCGCTTTCACGATGTCTTCCCGCAGCATTAGATGTTGCACATTGGCCACCGGGACAAGGACCCCCTGATTTCCGGTCAGTCCGCGCTCGGCGCAAACGTCGTAGAATCCTTCGATTTTCTCGTTCACCCCGCCAATCGCCTGCACTTCTCCAAGCTGGTTCACCGAACCCGTCACGGCCAGATCCTGCCGGATCGGAGTGTCCGCAAGCACGGAAAGCAGCGCATAGAGCTCGGTCGAGGATGCGCTGTCGCCGTCGACACCGCCGTAGGACTGCTCGAACACCAGGCTCGCCCAGAGTGACATCGGCTCGTCCAGGGCGAAACGCGACGACAGGTAACTGGACAGGATCAGAACACCCTTGGAATGCAGCGGCCCGCCGAGTTCGACCTCGCGCTCGATATCGACCACCTGGCCCGTTCCCATTCTCGCGCGCGCCGTGATCCGGGTCGGGCGTCCGAAACGGAAGTCACCGATGCTCAGAACCGACAGGCCGTTGATCTGCCCCACTGACTCGCCGTCGGTGTCGATCAGCACGATCTCGCGGGCTATGGACTCGAGCGAGGCCTCCCGGATGCGGTCGGACCGGTGATGGCGTTCGGCGACGGCGCGGCCGATGTCCTTGTCGGTGATGCGGCGGCGGCGCGCCTCCCCGGCCCAGAAGTTCGCCTCCTTCAGGAGATCCGCCAGGGGCCCGACCCTGAGCGAAATGCGCTCGGCATCGTCCGCCATGCGCGACGCCTCGTCGATCACCCGGGCCACGCCCGCGGCGGTCAGGGCTTTAAGGTTCTCCTTCTTCGCAATCGTGCCGATGAGCCGGGCGAATTCCTGAACCGACTCGTCGGTGCGCTCGACCTGCTCCTCGAAATCGACCTGCACCTTGAACAGCTCGACGAACTCGGGCTCGCGGTTGACCAGAAGGTAATAGAGCTGGCGGTCGCCGATCAGCACGACCTTGGCATCAAGCGGGATGGGGTCGGGCTCCAGTGACGTCGTCATGGCCGACCCCATCTGGTCCGCCGCCGAGGTGATCGTCACGCAATTGCTGCGCAGGCAGCGCTTCAGCGCTTCCCAGGCAAACGGCTGCGTGAGAATGCGGCGGGCATCGAGGATCAGGTATCCACCATTGGCGCGATGCAGGGCGCCCGGCTTGATCAGGGTGAAGTCAGTGACCAGCGCGCCCATCTGCGAAATGTGCTCGACACGTCCGACGATATTGGCGAGCGTCGGATATTCCTCGCGAACGATCGGCGCACCCGGATCGTGATCGCAGTGATCGACGATGACATTCACGGAATAGCGGCGGAAGCGCGGATCAACCAAAAAGCGCGCCGCCCCGGTCGGGAACTGGGCCTGCTCCTCGCCCTCGGTCCCCTGCAGGAAGATCTGGGCGTTCTCGATGAGGTCCTTCTTGACCTCCTCCAGGTAAGTGCCGACAGCCTCGATCTCGTTGAACTGCCGATTGACGTCCTGGATCGCGAGACCGACCGTGATCCCCGCCATTTCGGCATTCAGCTTGCGCAGCTTGTCCCGGCGGTCCTTCTCCAGTGCCGGTAGTTGTTGAAGCACCTGCTCCAGATCCTTCTGCAACACCTCGATCGTCTTCTGAATGGCCTCGCGCTGTTCGGCCGGCAGCGCATTGAACGCCTCGGGCTTGACCACTTCGCCATTCTGGACCGGTGCCAGCGCGAAACCCATCGGCGTGCGCAGGATGGCGATGCTCTCGGCTTCCGCCTTCTGCTTCAGGTCATCGAACGCGTCTTCGTTGGCACCCTCGAACTCCTCGTCGAGCGCGCGGCGCCTGATCCGGTAATCCTCAGACTGGAACAGGGTCGGGATGGCGGTCGCCAGGTCGTCGATCAGGGCCGCCATTGCATCGCGGAGGCGCGCCGCGGACCCCGGCGGCAGCCGGATCGCGCGCGGCCTGTGCGGCGTCTCGAAATTGTTCACGTAGACCCAGTCGTCGGGCGTGGCCACTTCCGCCGCCTTGGCCTCCAGGATGGTGCGGATCGCCGTGTGCCGTCCCGACCCTTCCGGGCCGAGGGCATAGAGATTGAACCCCCGATGCCCGATCGACGTGCCGAAACGGACCGCGTTCAGCGCGCGGTCCTGACCGATCAGGCCATTGAAACTCTCAAGATCTTCCGTGCTCTGGAAACCCAGTGACTTTGGGTCGCTGCGTCTGCGCAGCGCCCTCGCCGCAAGGGGGCGAACCGGCGCGCCCGCAACACCTCTGCTTCGCGCCATTTACGCCCTCCCGTGGCTGACTTGCGCGTTACCGTCAGTGGGAGAATAGCACCGGAACGGTCATTTGTTCCGCAATATGTCGGGTGGCACCGCCGAGAATGATCTCACGCATGCGCGAGTGGCCGTAGCCGCCCATGACGATCAGATCGCAGCCGTGATCGGACACCCTGGACAGCAGTTCCTCGCCGATTGCGCCGGACCGGCTGACCGACTGTGCGGTCTCGACCCGGACCCCGTGGCGCGCAAGGCTGCTCGACAGCTCGGCACCCGGCAGGAACGTATTGTTGCCCTCCTTGTCTGGCGGATTGACCGAGTGCACGCGGACCTCCTCGGCATCCTCCATCAGCGGCAGGGCGTCGAAGGCCGCGCGGGCGGCCTCGCGCCCGCCGTCCCAGGCCACCAGGATGTAATTGCCGACACTGTCCAGACGGCCGGATGCCGGAACGACCATGACCGGACGTCCGCTGTCCATGATCACATGTTCCGCCAGCTCGCGCTCCTGACGGTCGTCAGAGGGATCCGACTGGCCGAGCACGATGAGATCGACCATGCGGCCGTGTTTCAGCACCAGCTCGGTGCGGTCGGGCACCTGGGATTCCACCACCCGCCATTCGGAAACGAAGTCCTCGCCCGCCATCTTCTGATCGAAGATCTTCCCGATCTTGTCGGCCTGCTCGCTGTAGTGGCGCTTCTGCATTTCGACCACTTCACTGGTGATATAGGCCTGGACGGCGGGATAGACCCGGAAGGCGGGCACAACGTAAAGACCGATAACGTGCGCATTGGTCCGCCGCGCAACCTCAGCCGCGGCGGTCAGGATCCTGTCGGCCTGCTTCTCGTCATTCAGGTATGCGAGGATTGTCTTGTAGCCCATGACGGTCGTCTCCCGTTCGCGTTCACATCTGCTGTTGTGAATAGCGCGGCACCTGCGTCCGGACATTGACGTGGGTCAACACCTGCAGGAAAGGCGGTCGAAATTACTTGGAAACGGCTTCGATATGGGCAAGCAGGGCCGTGATCTGATCGCTGGAAAGCTCGAATTCCGGCATATCCGGATGTCCGACCATGATCCCCTCGGCCAGAGCCTCCTCGAGGTTCTCAACGGGATATTTCTCGCCGATTTTCCTGAAGGGCGGCGCCTCCCTGTGCGTGCTTTCGCCAGATTCTCCGATGGCATGGCACCGCGCGCACTCCTGCTGCGCCAGCGCGCGCCCCTGCTCCCTGAGATCGCTCTGGGCTGAAACCGGGCCCGGTTGCGAAATCAGGGCAATGGCCAGAGCTGCCGCGAGGGCGCAGTTCTGCCAGGTCGAATACACACTCATTCGGATGCACGCGAACTGTGCGTGTCGATGCCGAACGCACTATAGAGCGGGCACCAGCCCCAGATGCCGGTGACGACCGGAATGACACCAACCCACCCCAGCCAGCTCAGCGGCCAGTCGGGCTTCAGGACGGCAAGGGCCAGCAGGACGACCCCACCGCCGATACGCACGGCCCTGTCGTTGAATCCGATATTGTTTTCCACCGTCGAACTCCCTTGTCGGCGCCACAAAACCGTCGCGCACTGCAATCCGAGCATTTGGTGACGGCGGGAGCGGACTGTCTTTGGGGAACGCCAGTCGTTGCGGAGCAACCGTTTCGCGCTCCCGCCGTCTTTGCCACGCGCCTCACGCGGCGGACTTTACGCTGAACTCCAACACCGGGCCTCCGTCAAACCGGGAGGCTCCGCTTTCAAACACGTTCTACCGACGCCCGCGCTCAGTGCCTTGACCCAGATCAACAGGCCTGAAAGCCGCCGGACCGGTCACACCGCAAGCACCGACTCCAGGTGCTTTGGCAGGTCGCCGTTGGGCAGGTGCGTCAGATCCTTCGACAGCTCGGCCGTCAGCACCTTGCGCACGGGATCAGTCATCGCCTTGCGCAGGTCTCCGAGCGTCACCGCAGGAGCGACTACGATCAGCCTGTCGAATTCCTTGCGAAGGCATGCCTCGTGGAGGTGAACGGCAAGTTCGCCCGCGAACGACTGCTTCTTGAGACGTCGCGGATCACTCGGCGGCTCCATGGCGTGACGGCCGTCTCCCGAAGACTCGAAGGACCGTCCCTGACGGTCAGCCATGATCTCGCGGCCCGCTGGCACTTCCGATTCAAAGACATGACCGGGCAGCGCCTTGACGCCGTGGCCGGGCCCATCGTTCAGGACAATCCGCGCGCGAGCGCCGTCGGCGATCAGAATCCAGGTTCGTACGGGTTTCATCTGCTTTCACTCATGGTCTATACGGTCTTGCGCGGTGCGTTATTGCAGACTGGCATCGGGCCAATGCGGCCCGCGTTGATCGAAATCAACACCGGCGGGCGCGGTCGGACTAGGCTGACAGGAAACAGACGAAGAACGATAACCGGCAACGCGCTCGATGCAGACCCAGCTTCAAAACACCCATGAAGACGTCATTGCCTTCCTGTCGGATCCGGCCGGTTATCCGGACGACGTCGACACCGTTGACCGAATGGAAACGCACGGTGCGATCGTTTTTCTTGCGGGCGGCAACGCCTACAAGATCAAGAAGCCTGTCAGCTTCGACTACATGGATTTTTCGACGCTCGAGAAGCGCCGCGCAATCTGCGAACGGGAACTCGAAGTCAACCGCCCCCACGCGCCGGAGATCTACATCGATGTTGTCGCCGTCACCCGGACGCCTAGCGGGCAGCTTGCGTTCGGCGGGCCGGGAGAACCCGTCGAGTGGGCGGTGCGCATGAAACGCTTCGATCAGGACTTGCTGCTGGATCGGATCGCGGCGGAAGGCCGGCTTACGGACGAGACCGTCAAGACGCTGGCCCGGATTGTTGTGGACTATCACGCGAGCGCCCCGTCCGTCACGGTCAGGGACGGCGCGGCCAAGATGGCATCGCTGGTCACGCAACTGGGGACGGCCTTCGGTGCCTGTCCGGAGGTGTTTTCACGTGACGACACCACGAGATTCAAGAGTCTGGCCCGGGCACAGCTGGAGCGGGCGAAATACAGCCTGCGCCTGCGCGGCCGCCGGGGCTGCGTGCGCCGTTGCCATGGTGACCTCCATCTCGGGAACATCGTGCTGACCGATGGACGGCCGACGCTTTTCGATGCCATCGAATTCAACGAGGAGCTGGCCACGATCGACCTGTTCTACGATCTCGCCTTTCTGATCATGGACCTCGACCAGCGCGGATTGCGCCAGCACGCCAACACGCTGCTCAACCGCTATCTGCATTGTTCAAGCGCGCCGTCCCACGTTTACGGTCTCGCCGCCATGCCGCTTTTCCTGGGCTGCCGGGCCGGCGTCAGGGCGATGGTTGCGATGGACCGGGTCCATCAGAGCGATGCCGTCGATGCCGATGAACTCGTCGACAGGGCAAATCGGTACTTTACCGCCTCGCTTGCCTATCTCGATCCGCCGCAGGCCCGGGCCATCGCCGTTGGGGGGCTGTCCGGCTCGGGCAAGTCGACACTCGCCGCAGCACTTGCCCCTCTGACCGGCAGTGCTCCGGGCGCGCTTCACCTGCGCACCGACCTTGAGCGCAAGGCCATGTTCAATGCCGCAGAGACCGAGCGACTGGAGCCGGAGGCCTACACACAGGAAGCCAGCGACCGCGTCTATGACATTCTGATGCAGAAGGCGCGCGTTGCGCTTAAGGCAGGACATAGCGTGATCATCGATGCGGTTTTTCTCCGTGCGGAAGAGCGGGCCGCGATACAGGCTGCGGCCGACCGGCACGGCGTTCCGTTCTCCGGCCTCTGGCTCAACGCTCCGCGTGAAAGCCTGATCTCACGGGTCGACAGCAGAACCGGTGATGCGTCGGACGCGACGGCGTCGGTCGTGGATCATCAACTTGCCGCCGGTACGGGTCCCGTGGCGTGGCAACCGCTGGACGCCGGCGGAAGTGCATCCGACACGCTCGCGCGCGCCAAGGCGGTCCTCGGCTTCGCCTGAGTCAGAATTTCTTTTGACCCAGATCAAGGCGGTCACTTCGGCGTCACCTTCAGATGATACGGATAATTCCGGTGGAGAAAGCGGCGGGGCGGTCGTACCTCACAGGGAGTAGATTATGGCCAAACAACCACAAAGCGGCGGCGCGGTATCAGGCGAAGAACGGGAAATGATGATGCCGTTCGACTTCAAATCGTTCCTCAGCATGAACAACAACGCCATCGATTCGATGGGCGAGGTGAACCAGAAACTCTACGAAGGCGTCAGCGCCTACAACGAGGAGGTCGTGAACTTCGTCAACGGGCGGCTGAAAGAGGATTTCGCGGTTCCGAAGCAGCTCTTGAACTGCGAGACACCCCAGCAAGTTTACGGCGTCTACATGGACTTCTTCCAGAAGGCGGCGCAGCAGTATCTGTCGGAGGCCGAGCGGCTCACGTCTCTGGGAAGCAGGATTGCCGGCGAAACCTTCCAGGCCATGGAACACCAGGCGGAAGAAGTCGCCAGGATGGCGACTGAAAACGGCGCCAGCAAATGAGCTGACGCGTTGGGACACGGGTTGCGTTTTCCCGTTTCACCCGACTTTGGCGGCGGTTCAGAGAGACTGCCGCCGCTTTTTTTGTTCCGTGGGCCGTCCGGCGAACCGTTCGTTCAATGCTTTCACCGTGCCATCGAACACAAATGGCATCCTTGCCGGAGCGTCGCGACGGCGAGGATCCAATCGCCCTTTCGGCAATCGTTGCAATTGCCAATGGATTCCCGGCCTCGCCTCCGGCTCGGCCAAGAATGACGGATTAGCCTTGGCGATCTCCGGGCTCACACCAAGTCGCGCAGCAGATACCCCACCAGATAGGCCATGCTGGCCGCCAGCATGCCAATGACGAGCACCTCCAGGCCCGAGCGCCACCATGACGCCAGCGACCACACGCTCTTCGCCATCCCGATGACAAAGAACACGACCGCCGTTACCACCACGGAAACCGTGAATGAACCGTCCGGGCCGAACAGGAACGGAATCAGGGGGACCGCGCCGCAGATCAGAAAGGCGCTGAAGGTCGCGAGCGCGGATGAAGCAGGCGACCGGACCACCGGGGCGAGACCGTATTCCTCGGTGAGCATCGTGTCGATCCAGGTTTCCTCGTTCGACGTGATCGCATGGACAGCCTCCTCCAGGGCGTCGCCCTCAAGACCCTTTGCGCGCAGGATCTGACGGATCTCCTCGCGTTCGCCCTCCGGTGCGAGTGCAATATGGCGGCGCTCGATTTCGCGCAGACGCTCGATGTCGTCAACTTCGGTCTTGGTGCCGGAATAATTGCTGGCCGCCATGGAGAAGCCGTCCGCGAGCAGATTGGCGAGGCCGAGGATCAGGATCACTTTCGACGACAGGGCCGCGCCGACAACGCCGGCAACGATCGCGAAGGTCGTCACGGCACCGTCGATGCCGCCGTAAACCCAGTCGCGCAGGTAATTCGGACGTTTCTCCTGCGCCAGGCGGATACGAATTTCCGCTTCGGAATGATCATGTTCAAGGGTCATGGCAGACTCCGTGATAAACCTTCACAGCCCTGGGGCGTTGACCTGGGTCATGGTCAGAAGGATTGCGGTCGAGGATGGTCACCGCATGAACCACGCGGAAACCATGGCCGGGTCGGATCCCTCCGGGGCAAGCGCAGCGCCTGCCTTGCGGCGGCGGCTCACTCTTCCGCTGCTTGTACTCTACGGGGTCGGCGTTACAGTCGGAGCGGGGATCTACGTTCTGGTCGGGGCCACAGCCGGACGCGCCGGCATCCATGCGCCCTCGGCCTTCCTGCTCGCCGCCCTCGTCATGTCGTTCACCGCCGCCTCGTTCGCCGAACTGGCGGGCCGCTACCCGGTCAGCGCCGGCGAAGCGGCCTATGTGAGAGCCGGATTCGGTTCCGCGACGCTGGCCCTCTTGATCGGCTGTCTCGTGATCGGCGCCGGCGTTGTCTCATCAGCCGCCATCAGCATAGGCAGTGCCGGATACATCCGCCAGTTCATCGACCTTCCCAACGAGATCCTCATCCCGATTGTCATCGGCGCGGTTGGCCTGGTTGCGGCCTGGGGCATTCTCGAGTCCGTGCTGCTGGCCGGCCTGTTCACGATCATCGAGGTGGTCGGCCTGCTGGTAATCATCGGCTTCGGATTCACAGGCAACGGCGATCTGGTGGCGCGAATCCCCGAGGTCCTGCCGCTCTCCGGAGACGCGCTCGTGTGGACCGGCATCGCATCCGCCGGATTGCTTGCGTTCTTCGCCTTCATCGGATTCGAAGACCTGGTCAATGTCGCCGAGGAGACCCGCGACCCGGTCCGGACAATGCCCCGGGCGATCTTTCTCACCCTCATCATCACCACGGTGATCTACTTTCTCGTGGCGAGCATCGCAGTGCTGACCGTCGATCCCGCGCAGCTCGCAGCGTCTGAAGCCCCGCTCGCCCTCGTCTTCAGCAAGCTCGCCGGAGCATCGCCGGACATGATCAGCACCATCGCGATCATCGCAACGTTCAACACCATGATCGTGCAGGTGGTCATGGCATCACGGGTGTTTTACGGACTGGCGAAACAGGGCAACCTGCCCAGCATTCTGGGCCGTGTCAGCCCGCTAACCCGGACACCGTTGATCGCGACAGGCACGACGGTTGCCATCGTGCTTGTGCTGGCGCTCGGGTTTCCGCTCGAAGGGCTGGCCGAGACGACATCGAGCGTGACGCTGACCATCTTCGCCTTCGTCAACCTGGCGCTGATCCGACTCAAGCGGTCCGGGCCGCCGGCGCCAGAGGGTATCTTCACCGTTGGCCTGTGGGTGCCGGTTACGGGCTTCCTGTGCTCCGCCGCATTTCTGGCGGCGGGATTTCTGGTGAGTTGACCGCATTTCGGGGTCCGGCTTTCGTCAAGCTTCCATACGACGCATTCGGAACAAGACAGCGCGAGCGTACAGTCCGCCAGCCTCTACAATTCGGACCGGCCTCCCGGTACGGGAAGCCCCTGCCCTCACCGTTCCAATATCCGGAGTCAGCATCTGATGATCATGAAGTTCCTTGCTTCGCGTCATACCGCGGTTGCTTTCGTCGTACTGTGTCTGACCGTGCCGGAGCATGTCCGTGCAGAGGAGCGGCGTGAAATTGCGCACGCCCCGCTTTCCAAGGAAATCGCCGGCCGCGAGGTCGCTTTTCTGGCACAGGACCTGGAAACCGGTGCTGAAATCGCGCTTGAAGGAAGCGACGTCGACAAACGCCATACGCCCTGGTCGACCTTCAAGATTCCCAATCTCCTGATCGCACTGGAATCCGGCGCGGCTTCTTCTCTCGATCATGATCGCGCGTGGGACAGAAACCGCAGGCCCGCAGCCCGCTATTGGCCCGAGACGTGGCGTCGGGATCATACGCTGCGCAGCGCCTTCAAACATTCGGCGGTATGGTACTTCCGCGACGTGGCCCTCGACGTCGGTTCGGCACGCTATCGGACATGCCTGTCACGCTGGCACTACGGCAATGCGCAGGTGGCAAAGGGATCCGACAGATTCTGGCTCGACCGGACACTGAAGATCTCCGTTGGCGAGCAGGTCGAATTCCTGGCCGCCCTGCTCGACGGCAAGCTCAATGTCACGCCACCCTTGATCGATGCGCTCATGGCGGCAAGCTTCGCAAGCGAAACTGACGGCTTTGCCCTGCATGGCAAGACCGGCGCCGGGCCGGTCGATCCCGGCAAGTTCAGCGGCGCTTTCGAGGGCTGGTACGTGGGCTTTATCCGACGCGCGGGGCGCAAGCCGGTCGTCTTCGCGCTGTACACGAAAGCGCCAAGTTTCAAGAGTTTGCGGACCTTCAGGAAAGACTTCGCCGTGCGGCTCCTGAAAGAAGCAAATTTCCTGCCCCGGCATTTCCCCGACTGAACATCCTGCCGGTTCCGGATGTCCGCCCCCGGATATCGGCATTGACATGATTAACAACCATTATTATGTATCGAGTCGATACTAATTTGCCATCAACAGCCTAGTCGACACGTATGCGAGGATGTCGCCATGAGTGCTTTCTTTTCGACAATATGTTCGCCGGACGGATTGAGGCCT
This sequence comes from Hyphomicrobiales bacterium, assembly GCA_965275905.1. Classification (GTDB taxonomy): domain Bacteria; phylum Pseudomonadota; class Alphaproteobacteria; order Rhizobiales; family JAJFHC01; genus CBDAQD01. Next base: position 27,231 of record CBDHYJ010000068.1, read on the forward strand.
TCGGCCGGGACGGCAAGACGAGCGCCATACTGAAACAGGCGATTGGCGGTCCGTGGCAGATCTCCGAAACCGGTCTCGCCGGAGACGAGCAGGCCGACACGCGTCATCACGGCGGCCCGGAAAAGGCGCTGCACCACTACTGTTTCGATCATTATGCGGTCTGGCGGGAGGAACTGCCTTCCGCGCGACAGATACTGGAGGCCGCGCCGGCGTTCGGCGAAAACATCTCCGCGCCGGGATTTTCAGAAGCGGATGTCTGTGTGGGTGACGTGTTCGAGGCAGGGTCCGTCACACTTCAGGTCTCGCAGGGACGCCAGCCCTGCTGGAAGCTCAATACCCGGTTCGGCGTGCCTGACATGGCGAAACGGGTCCAGCAGACCGGGCGCACCGGCTGGTACTACCGTATCCTCAAGCCCGGAACGATCGAGCCGGGCTGCGCCCTGAAACTGATTGACCGCCCGCAGCCGGACTGGACGATCGCCGGGATAGCAAAGCTTCTGTATCATCGCCCCGAGGCCTTCGCGGAACTGGAGGCCCTGGCGGAGGTCTCCGAACTCGCCGAAGGCTGGCGGACACTGGCCAGGCGGCGTGTCGAGAGACGGTCCGTTGAGGACTGGACGGCTCGGCTTCAGGACTGAAACACCTGTTTTGACCGCCCGGTTATTGAGTTCGTGCTCAGAGCACTTATCTCCAGCCGTCAGGGACGCTAGCGGGACGCCGTCTGCGTCAGACTGAGCGGCAAGCGATGGACGCCTTGTGATGACCGAGAACTGCAAAATACGATCCTTTGAACCCGAAGATCTCGCGCGCCTACAGGAGATTCGGGAGGCGGCTTTCGCGCCGGTTTTCCGGTCATTCCGGGACCTGCTCGGCGAGGAGATCGCGTCGGTCGCCCTGGCAAAAGAGGAGATCGAGCAGGCCAGGCTGCTCGAAGAGATCTGCAAGGGGGAGCCGGGCCGGGAGGTCTACGTCGCCGAGCGTGACGGCGAGATCGCCGGCTTCTGCGGGCTTTACATGAACACGGAAACGAAGGTGGGCGAAATCGATCTCAATGCCGTCCATCCGGACCATCAGAACAAGGGCGTCGGCAGCCGGTTGTACGCCTTTGTCCTCGACCGCCTGAAGCAAGCAGGCATGACGGTCGCGACGGTTGGCACCGGCGGCGATGCCAGCCACGCTCCGGCCCGGCGCGCGTACCGCAAGGCCGGGTTCGGGCCGTCGATCCCGAACGTCTACATGTACAGAACACTCTAAGGCCGCGTCACGTCAGGGCATCAGGACGTATCGGCCCGGCGCGTCGCAAATGACGGGACACCCCGCCTCCGGCGCCCCAGTCCGCGGAGACTTGACCGGCGCGCCTGAGAACTGCTCCAGCCAGCCGGACCATTCCGGCCACCAGGAGCCCTCGTTCGCCGGCGTTTCCGCCGCCCAGGTATCCGGGTCGACAAAACGGTCGTGATCGTGCCGGGTCGCAACCTGATACTGACGGCGCGGGTGACCGGGCTCCGAGATGACGCCCGCATTGTGTCCACCGGACGTCAGCACGAAGGTTACGTCCGTGTCCGTCAGATGCAGCATCTTGTAGACCGAGCGCCACGGCGCGACATGATCCTTGACCGTGCCCAGAACAAACATCGGCGCGCGGATATCCGAGACCATCACCGGACGGTCATCAACGGTGAACCGGCCTTCAGCGAGCTCGTTGTCGAGGAACAGCCTGCGCAGATATTCGGAGTGCATGCGGTAGGGCATACGCGTCTGATCCGCGTTCCAGGCCATCAGGTCGATCATGGGCTGGCGTTCACCCATCAGGTACTCGCGTTCGATACGTGACCACACGAGGTCGTTCGACCGCAGCAACTGGAAGGCGCCCGCCATCTGGGTGGTGTCCAGAAAGCCCTGTTCCCACATCATGTCCTCGAGGAAGGTGAGCTGGCTTTCGTTGATGAAAAGCGTCAGTTCGCCGGCTTCCTTGAAGTCGACCTGTGCGGCAAGGAACGTGAGACTGGCAAAGCGCTCATCGCTGTCGCGCGCCATTGCAGCGGCGGCGATCGCCAGCAGCGTGCCGCCGAGACAATAGCCGACGCCGTGCACCTTGCGGTCCGGCACAATGGCGTTCACAGCCTTCAAGGCATCCAGAACGCCCATCTCCCGGTAGTCTTCCATACCGAGATCGCGATCCTCCGGACCGGGGTTGATCCACGACACCATGAAGACGGTGAAGCCCTGTTCCGTCAGGTATCGGACGAGCGAATTGTGCCAGGACAGATCGAGAATGTAGTACTTCATGATCCAGGCCGGCACGATCAGGATCGGTTCGGGACGTACCCGGCCGCCCGTCGGCTCATACTGGATCAGCTCCATCAGACGGTTGCGGTAGATCACCTTGCCGGGCGTGACGGCGACGTCGTCGCCGACATTGAATTCTTCTGTTCCCGGCGGTTTCCCGCGGCTTAACGTGCGCTGCCAGTCCTCGAGAAAATTCTCGAAGCCCCTAATGAGGTTCATACCGCCCTCTTGCCTCGTCCTTTCGAGGACTTCCGGATTGGTGGCGATGAAATTCGAAGGCGAGAAGACGTCGAGCATCTGGCGCGTGGCGAACTCAACGACACGCTCGTGCTGCGCCGTAACACCGCGCACACCGGTCGTGGCGTTGTGCCACCACTGCTGGTTCAGAAGGAACGACTGATAGATCAGATTGAACGGCCAGCGCTGCCACTGCTCGCCGTCAAACCGCCGGTCCTGCGGCAACGGATCGATGCAGGGTGCAGGCGACGGACCGTCGGGCCGGCACTGCGCGGCGTAAGTCGTCAGGCGGAGCCATTTCTTCAGGGCCTTCTGGCCAAGCTGGATCTGCTTGCCCGGTGATGTCGCAAGATGCACCGCCCAGTCGAGATAGGCGCCGGCAAGGGCTGTCGGCGAAAGGCCGCCCGTCGCCTGCGCGGCAGCGGCATGCACCGCCCGGTCGAGAATCTCCGGAATCGCCGTCGAGGCATAGGAATCCTGCTCAAACATGCCCGGCAGCATGGGTTCGGACTCGTCCGCCGGCGGCCTGTAGGCGGGATGATAGGCGATCTTGGCCGAGTCACCGTCAGCCGTCTCGCTGCGTGGACGCGTCTTCGTCACAGTTCTGCTCGCTCAAGATGATGTCGCAAAGGCCGGCTGCAGAGAGCGGGTCTTGCACCAGACTATTGATGCCAGGCGATTGGCTCACCTTGACTTGGGTCAATGAGACCGGATCCGCGAGAAGCAGACCTGTTCGAGATGCGGCGATGCAGGCCTCAGCCGTCGCCGCGCGCAATTTGCCCAGTCCGCATTCCTTGATGCAGATCAAATACGCCGACAGGCGCACTCTGTACCCTCGTTCCTGTGAACCAGACAGGAGGAATCGGGATGCCAGCGGCAATCGACGCGTTACGCAGCGAACACAGGACGATGCTGCATCTGCTGACGATGCTTGAGCGCCAGGTCGAGCTGTTCGAGGAGACGCAGCATCCGGATTACGACCTGATCAAGGAGATCATCGACTACTTCCTCACCTACCCGGATCTTTGCCATCACCCCAAGGAAGATCTGATCCTCAACCGCCTGCGCAGCCGCGACCAAGCGGCCGCCGACAGGATCGGCGCGCTGGATGAAGAGCATGAGGATCTGTCGGATCAGTTGCGCGAATTTTCACATGCTGTGGTCAACATCCTGCTCGGCCTCGAAGTGTCCCGCGACACGTTCGTGAAGCTGGCGCGGGATTTCATAACCCGGGAACGCAAGCACATGGCCAACGAGGAGCGTGTGTTCTTTCCCGCCGCTCTCGAAGGCCTGACCGATGAGGACTGGACTGAAATCGATTCCACCATGGATCGGTTCAGGGATCCGCTTTCGGCGGGCGATGCCGGACTCCGTTTCGGTGAAATCCAGCGTCATCTGGAAACCCGTGCGGGTGCGAGGCAATAGCACAGACCGAACAGTTTCATGCCGGACACCGATCCGGCATCCAGACTGAACCTTCAGCGTTGAACACTGTTGCTGGATCCCGCATCAAGTGCGGGACGACCAACTGTCAGATGCATCGCTGACTTCGCTACAGTTCAGTACGTACTGCTGCCGCGCGAGTAACCGCCACTGCTGCTGCTGCCTTGAGACCAGGTCCCGCTGCTGCGCGATGATGTCCGGGCACTCGACTCCTCACCGGAACCGGATGCCGTCGCGGTCTGCTGCGACGTTCCGAGCCTGTTTTCGAGCCAGCCGCCGCAGGCGGATAGGGACAACATGGCCGCGCAGGATAAAATCAGGGCAAGGCGGGATTGACGTGTCATGGCAATACTCACACGAATAGCTCAAGCGCCCCCCACACACCACAATCACGGTACTGTCGGCATTTGTCCGGATTCCGGCCCGGACGAGGGCAAAGAACGGCGGAGATTTGCCGATTTCATGATCCGGGAGATAAACACGACAACGGTGGACGGATTGGGACGGTTCGCCGATTATGCCGCCACGGTTCAGGCGGCCGCCTGACCCCAATCAAGAATTCCCGACGGGAGTGAAGGAGTTTCCCCAATGACGACTATCGGTTTCATCGGTCTCGGCATCATGGGTGCGCCCATGGCCGGCCACCTTCTTGACGGCGGACTTACCGTCTTCACGGCGACCCACCGCAGCCCGCCGCCGCAGGAGCTTCTGGACAAGGGCATCCAGGTGGTCGACACGCGCAAGGCCGTCGCCGAGGCCGCCGACGTTATCATCACGATCGTGCCGGACACGCCGCAGGTCGAGGAAGTGCTGTTCGGCGAGAACGGCATAGCCGAGGGGCTGAGTGCCGGCAAGCTCGTGATCGACATGAGCTCCATATCCCCGATCGAGACCAAGACGTTCGCCGAGAAAATCAACGCGCTCGGCTGCGACTATCTGGACGCGCCGGTATCCGGCGGCGAGGTCGGCGCCAAGGCCGCTTTGCTCACGATCATGGTCGGCGGAAGCGAGGCCGCGTTCGAGCGCGCAACGCCGATCTTCGCGCTGATGGGAAAGAACCTGACCCTCGTCGGCGAGAACGGTGCGGGCCAGATCACAAAGGTCGCCAACCAGATCGTCGTCGCACTCAACATTGAGGCGGTGGCTGAAGCGCTCCTGTTCGCTTCCAAGGCCGGCGCCGATCCGTCCAAGGTGCGCGAGGCCCTCATGGGCGGTCTCGCCTCTTCACGCATTCTCGAAGTTCACGGCGAGCGCATGATCAAGCGGACCTTCGATCCGGGATTCCGGATCGAGCTGCACCAGAAGGACCTCAATCTCGCGCTCCAGGGCGCCAAGGCGCTCGGCGTCAGCCTGCCGAACACGGCAACGGCTCAGGAGCTGTTCAACGCGTGCAGTGCGAATGGCGGATCGGCCTGGGATCATTCCGGCATGGTCCAGGCGCTTGAAATGATGGCCAACCACAAGGTGGCTGAAGGCTAAGAAAAAATGCGGCGCGGTGTCAGCCGCTGAGCGTGCGGCGCACCGCGTCCTTCCAACCGGCGTATCGCTCGGCCCGGAGGCCGTCTTCCATGTCCGGCGCAAAGCGCCGCTCCAGCGCCCAGCTCTTGGCGAACTCCCCGGGCGCCGGGTAGAGGCCGGCTTTCAGCCCGGCGAGATAGGCCGCGCCCAGTGCCGTCGTTTCCAGAACATGCGGCCGGTCAACCGGCGCGTTCAGAATGTCGGCCAGATACTGCATGGTCCAGTCCGAGGCCACCATGCCGCCGTCGACCCGCAGGACCGTGCTCGCACCAGCAGCTCCGGCCCAGTCACCGCGCATCGCTTCGAGCAGATCGCGGGTCTGGTAGCAAACGGACTCAAGCGCGGCGCGCGCGAACTCGGCCGGGCCGGATCCGCGCGTGAGACCGAACATTGCACCTCGGGCCTCGGCATCCCAGTAAGGCGCTCCAAGCCCCGTGAAGGCGGGCACAAGGTACACGTGATGCGCGTCGTCGGCACTGTCGGCGAGGCGTGCGGTTTCTGCCGCGTCGGTAATGACGCCCAGACCGTCGCGCAGCCACTGAACGGCGGCACCCGCAACGAATATCGAGCCCTCGAGCGCGTAGGTCGTCTCTCCGCCGAGCCGGTAGGCGATGGTCGTCAGCAACCGGTTTTGCGACGCGACAGCCTGGTTGCCCGTGTTGAGCAATGCAAAACAGCCGGTGCCGTAGGTCGATTTCATCATGCCCGGCTCGAAGCAGGCCTGCCCCACGGTTGCCGCCTGCTGATCGCCTGCGACGCCGGCGATGGCTATGGGGCCGCCAAACAGGTCGGGCAGCGTCGCGCCATAGTCCGCCGCGCAGTCCCGGACCTCCGGCAACATGTTTTCGGGAACGCGCAACAGATCCAGAAGCACGGGATCCCAGCGGTTTTCGTGAATGTTGTAGAGCATGGTACGTGATGCATTGGTCGCATCCGTTGCGTGCACTGCGCCGCCGGTGAGCCGCCAGATCAGGAAACTGTCGACCGTGCCGAACGCCAGCCTGCCGGCCTCGGCGGCGGCCCGTGCTCCTTCGACATTATCGAGAATCCAGGCGACCTTGGTCCCCGAGAAGTAGGGATCGAGCAGCAGGCCGGTGCGGGACGTGACGTCCGCCTCGTGACCGCCGTCACGCAGACCCGCGCAGGTGTCCGACGTGCGCCGGTCCTGCCAGACAATCGCCCGATGCAGCGCCTTGCCGGTCTCCCGGTCCCAGACGACCGTCGTCTCGCGCTGATTGGTGATGCCGATGGCGGCAATGCCGCCCGCATCGACGCCCGCCTTTTGCATGGCTTCGCGGCACGTCGCGACCGTCGTTTCCCAGAGATCCTCCGGCTCATGCTCGACCCAGCCCGATTGCGGGAAGTGCTGCTCGAACTCCTGCTGCGCGACCGCCACAATGCCGTGATCGGCGCCGAATACGATGGCCCGGCTCGAGGTGGTTCCCTGGTCGATTGCCAAGATGTAGTCAGACACGCGCGCCTCCCCGTTCTCCTGACGCTCCCGCGGCAGGTATCACGCCGCCGAGTTGAGCACGGCAGAATAGTTATCCTTCATCCAGGCGGCAAACGCCTGCTGCTGTTCGGCGGTCATGTGGAGGCCGAGCTTCGACCGGCGCCAAAGCACATCCTCTGCGGACGATGCCCATTCGGTGCGGATCAGATACTCCACTTCACGCTGGTAAAGACCGGCGCCGAAGTGATGACCGAGATCCTGCGTCCCCTGAACACTGTCCAGTATCTCGTGCGCCGCGGTTCCGTAGGCGCGCGCCAGCCTGCGGGCAAGCGACGGCTCGATGACCGGGCACAGCGTCAACAGTCTCTCGACCAGCGCCTCGTAGCCGTCGACCGGAAAGTCGCCGCCGGGCAGCACCGAGTCCCTGGTCCACGGCCGGCCGGCGCCTTTCAGCCAGTCATCCAGCTTTTCAAGCGCTTCTTCGGCAAGATGGCGGAAGGTGGTGATCTTGCCGCCGTAAATGTTGAGCAGCGCCGGTTCGCCCTTGTGCCCGTGCAGGTCGAGCACGTAGTCGCGGGTCGTCTCCTGAGCCGATGCCTCGCCATCGTCGTAAAGCGGCCTGACACCGGAATAGGTCCAGACCACGTCGTCCGGCGTAATCTCGCTGTTGAAATACTCGCTGGCCGACGCGCAGAGATAGGCGATTTCATCCGGGGTCGCGGCGATCTCGTCGAGGTCTTCCTCAAGATCGACATCTGTCGTGCCGATCAGGGTGAATTCATCCTGATAGGGAATCGCGAAAATGATGCGACGGTCTTCATTCTGGAAGATGAAGGCGCGCGGATCATCGAACAGTTTGCCGACGACGATATGGCTGCCCTTGACGAGACGCACCGGCGCCTCGCCGTTCTGGCCGAGACGGTGCGCGACAACATCGGCGATCCAGGGTCCGGCGGCATTGATGAGAATGCGCGCGGTCACCGTTTCACTCGACCCGGTCAGCCGGTCGGCAACCTGAACGGCCCAGTGGCCGTTCTCGCGTGTCGCGGACGTCACCTCCGCACGGACACGTACATCGGCGCCACGCCGCGCCGCGTCCAGTGCGTTCAGAACAACGAGCCGCGAGTCCTCGACCCAGCAGTCGGAATATTCGAAGCCCTTGACGAACTCGTCCTTGAGGGGTTCGCCGGCGGAGTCGCGCCGGAGGTCGATGCCCTTTGACGCCGGCAGGATTTTCCGCCCCCCCAGATGGTCGTAGAGAAAAAGACCGATCCGGATCAGCCAGGCTGGCCTCAATGCCCGGTGATGCGGCAGGATGAACCGCATGGGCCAGATGATGTGCGGCGCCATGGACAGCAGGACTTCGCGCTCGGCCAGGGACTCGCGAACAAGCGCGAACTCGTAGTGCTCAAGATAGCGCAGCCCGCCATGCACGAGCTTGGTGGAGGCAGACGACGTCCCGCTGCCGAGATCGTTCTTTTCCGCCAGAAAAACCTTCAGACCGCGGCCCGCGGCATCGCGCGCGATACCGCAACCATTTATCCCGCCGCCGATAATGGCGATGTCGTATTGGGCCTCACTCACGCCTGGGCTCCGCTGACACGCGTTAACCTGTCATTAACGAATTCAATCAGACGAAGCGTAAATGAAAGAAAACGAACCTACAACGCAAATTCTCGAAATCGGCATCGGATTCGATAAATCGACGTCACTCGGCGTCCGCCACGGCGATTTCGACGTCGTTCTCCCGGCAGACTCTCGCAAGCCGGTCGGGCGGCGCCCGGTCCGTCACGAAATTGCTGAGCTGAGAGAAATGGGCGATGCGCACCGGCGCCGAGCGCTGGTACTTCATGCTGTCGGCGACGAGGATGGTCTGGCGCGCGTTTTCAATGATCGCCTGGGCCACCTTGACCTCTCGGTAGTCGTAATCGAGCAGGGAGCCGTCCTCGTCGATCGCGGAGGCCCCGATGATCGCGTAGTCGACCTTGAACTGACGAATGAAGTCGGCTGCCGCCTCGCCGACGATGCCGCCGTCGGAGCGGCGGACGGCACCGCCGACAACAATGACCTCCGCCTCAGATCGTCTCTGTAAAATATTGATAACATTCATATTATTGCTTATTACCAATAATCCGCGACGCCCGCGCAAGGCGTGCGCAACCTGCTCGGTCGTGGTTCCGATGTTGATAAAGAGCGAGCAGTTGTCCGGAATGAGCGAGGCCGCCTTCGCGCCGATCCGCCGCTTCTCGTCTGCCGCCGTGTGATAGCGGGCTTCATACTCGTAATTCGACACGCCGGACCACAGCACGGCGCCGCCGTGAATGCGCTGCAGATGGCCGTCGCCGCACAAGTCGTTGAGGTCCTTGCGTATGGTTTGCGGCGTCACATCGAACCGCTCGGCCAGAGCCTCGACTGTCACCCGGCCCTCGTCGCGGGCCAGTTCCATGATCTCGACATGACGCGGATGCAGCAGTTCCATCTCGCCTCCCTCCACCGTCTCACGGGCCGCCGGAGCGCGCGCCCGCTCCGGAGCATAATCCGGTTTTTCGATTTTCTCTAGTTTTCGATTGACCCGCGTTTTTTTTCGGATGATAGTTTACGCGGTTTCACGTACAGGGAGGAAGCCATAATGAAAATGCGTTTAATGGCCGCCGTCGCCACTGTGGCGATGGTGTCCTTTGCGAGCGCCAGCTTCGCGGGGATGGAAGAGGCCAAGAAGTGGATCGAGAACGAATTCCAGCCCTCCACTCTGTCCAAAGAGGATCAGATGAAGGAGATGGAATGGTTCATCAAGGCTGCTGAACCGTTCAAGGGGATGGAAATCAACGTGCTGTCGGGAAATCACCGGCATCAAGGTCAACCACCAGCTTCTCGGTGAAGGCGAGGTCGTGCAGGCGGTTCAGACCCAGATGCAGACCAAGCGCAACCTCTACGATGCCTATATCAACGACTCCGACCTGATCGGCACGCACTCGCGTCTGCAACTGGCCGTCAACCTGACCGACTGGATGGCCGGCGAGGGCAAGGACGTCACCAATCCGATGCTCGACGTCGACGACTTCATGGGCAAGTCGTTCACCACCGGGCCGGACGGCAAGCTCTATCAGCTGCCGGACCAGCAGTTCGCGAACCTCTACTGGTTCCGCAAGGACTGGTTCGACCGCCGAGCTCAAAAAGCAGTTCAAGGAAAAGTACGGCTACGATCTCGGCGTTCCGGTCAACTGGTCGGCCTATGAGGACATCGCCGAGTTCTTCTCCAACGCACGTCAAGGAAATCGACGGCGTCGGGTCTACGGCCACATGGACTACGGCAAGCGCGCGCCCGGACCTCGGCTGGCGCATGACCGATGCCTGGCTCTCCATGGCCGGCGCCGGCTCCAAGGGCCTGCCGAACGGCGTCCCGGTCGACGAATGGGGCATCCGCATGGAAGCCGGCTCCTGCAACCCGGTCGGCGCGTCTGTCAGCCGCGGCGGTGCCGCCAACGGACCGGCTGCGGTCTACGCCATCCGCAAGTGGGACGAATGGCTGCGCAAATACGCGCCTCCGGGTGCCGCCAGCTACGACTTCTACCAGTCGCTGCCGGCGCTGAGCCAGGGCAACGTCGCCCAGCAGATCTTCTGGTACACGGCGTTCACCGCCTCCATGGTCGCGCCCAAGTCCGAAGGCAACAACACGGTCGACGACGACGGCAATCCGCTGTGGCGGATGGCGCCCTCGCCGCATGGTCCCTACTGGGACCGAAGGCCAGAAGCTCGGCTATCAGGACGCCGGTTCCTGGACGCTGTTCAAGTCGACGCCGGTCGACCGGCGCAAGGCCGCCTGGCTCTATGCCCAGTTCGTGGTCTCCAAGACGGTTTCGCTGAAGAAGACCCATGTCGGCCTGACCTTCATCCGCGACAGTGACAACCACGAGTCCTTCACCGAGCGCGCGCCGAAGCTCGGCGGTCTGGTCGAGTTCTACCGCTCGCCGGACCGCGTGCGCTGGTCGCCGACCGGCATCAACGTGCCGGACTATCCGAAGCTGGCCCAGATCTGGTGGCAGCAGATCGGTGACGTGAACTCCGGCGCCTTCACGCCGCAGCAAGCCATGGACCGCCTGGCCTCCGAGATGGATCAGGTCATGGCCCGCATGCAGGCCGCCGACGAGAGGGCCAACACCTACGGCGGCTGCGGCCCGCGGCTCAACAAGGAGAAGATCCCTCCGTGTGGCTGGCAAGGAAGGCTCGCCCAAGGCCAAGCTGGCCAACGAAAAGCCCCAGGGCGAGACCGTCAACTACGACGAGCTGGTCAAGCGCTGGAAAGACGGCTGATCGGCTACTCCCATCCGGCCCGACATGTGGCCGGTTGATACGGGCCTCCGGGGAACGCAGCGGCGTTCCCCGGATACCCACCGGCAGGACCGGCGCACAAGCGGGACAACCGCCACTCCACGAGCAGGCCTGCAACTCCTGCCGCGGCCGGCTTAAGATGGGCCCGGCCAAAGCTTCGAATTTGTCTCTTCGCGGGGGACGGGGAACACATCCATGACGCTGGCACTGAAAAATGTCGTCAAGCGGGTCGGCGCCGAGATCCATATCTACGATACGAGCGTCGAGTTCAGCGACCAGGGGTTCAACATCCTCCTGGGCACGACCCTTGCCGGGCAAGACCACACTGATGCAGCTGATGGCCGGTCTCGAGAAACCGACCTCGGGCGAGATCTGGTTCGACGGCAAGGAACGTGACCGGCGTTTCGGTTCAGAAGCGCAACGTTTCGATGGTGCACCAGCAGTTCATCAACTACCCCAATTTCAATGTCTACGAGAACATCGCCTCGCCGCTGCGGGTGGCCCGCATGCCCGACGCCGATATCAAGGCCCGGGTCGGACAGGTGGCCGAGCTTCTGAAACTCTCTCCGATGCTGGACCGCCGCCCCGGCGAACTTTCCGGCGGCCAGCAGCAGCGCACGGCACTGGCGCGCGCGCTGGTCAAGGACGCCGACCTCGTGCTGCTCGACGAGCCGTTGGCCAATCTCGACTACAAGCTGCGCGAGGAACTGCGCGACGAACTGCCCAAACTGTTCAAGGACCGCGGCTGCACCGTTGTCTACGCGACCAGCGAGCCGATGGAAGCGCTGCTCCTGGGCGGACATACGGCAACCCTGCACGAGGGCCGCGTCACGCAATACGGAGAGACCGCTCAGGTCTACCGCAAACCCCGGACGATCTGAGTTCCGCCAAGGTGTTCTCCGATCCGCCGATCAACACCGCCCGGGTCATCAAGCAGGGTGACCGGTTCTCCCTGCACGATACAATCGAATGGCCGGCCAGTGCGGATCAGGCCGGGCTCGCCGACGGCCCTACACGGTCGGCATACGGCCGCATCACGTCTGCCCGACCAAGACGAGCGATGACGCCGTCACGGTCACCGGAACGGTGCTTGTCACCGAACTCAGCGGCTCGGAGAGCGTGGCCCATTCGAACTTGGGGACGAGACCTGGGTATCGCAGTCCCACGGCGTGCACGCGATCGAGGTCGGCGTGAGTTCCGACTTCCATCTCGACACCAGCCAGTGCCTCTATTTCGGGCAGAACGACGAACTGGTGGCGGCATGACCGATTCTGTCCTGAAGCCGTACCGCGACCGGAGGACTCAGCGATGACGATGATCAGCCTCCAGAATCTCCGGCACAGCTATCTGCCCGAGAATCCGGACGGCGACGCCGACTGGGCACTCAAGAACTCGATCAGTGTGGACTGGTCCGACGGCGGCGCCTATGCCCTGCTCGGCCCGTCCGGCTGCGGCAAGACAACCCTGCTCAACATCATCTCCGGCCTGCTGACGCCGACCGAAGGCGCAGTCCTGGTTCGGACCGCGACGTCACGGCAACGCCGACCGACCAGCGCAACATCGCCCAGGTGTTCCAGTTCCCGGTCGTCTACGACACCATGACCGTCTACGACAACCTGGCCTTCCCGTTGCGCAACCGCGGTCGTTGAGCCGCAGGTGGATGCCCGCGTCCGCGAGATCGCGACCATGCTCGACCTCGACCGCATGCTCGAAGGCGCGCATCGGGCCTGACCGCCGACGGCAAGCAGAAGATCTCGCTCGGGCGCGGCCTGGTGCGCTCGGACGTCAACGTCATCATGTTCGACGAGCCGCTGACGGTGATCGATCCGCACCTGAAGTGGGTGCTGCGCTCCAAGCTGAAGGAGCTGCACCAGCAGGTCGGCACCACCATGATCTACGTCACCCATGACCAGACCGAAGCGCTGACATTCGCCGACCAGGTGGTCGTGATGCACGAGGGCACGGTGGTGCAGATCGGCACGCCGGTCGACCTGTTCGAGCGCCCGCAGCACACCTTCGTCGGCCACTTCATCGGATCGCCCGGCATGAACGTCCTGCCGTGCACTCTGGACGGCGGAATGCCGCACTTCGAGGGCATCGCGGTGCCGATCGGAGCATGCCATCGCCCACAAGACGGCGCAATCGAACCTCGGCGTCCGGCCGGAATTCGTCAGTTTTGCGCCGACGACGGCATTCCGGTCGAGATCGTCAAGGTCAGCGATGTCGGCCGCTACCGCATTGTCGAAGCCCACACGGCGATCACCTGATCAAACTGCTGTCTCCGGAAGGCGAAAACCTGCCGTCGGAAAGCGCCACATCCACTTCGATCCGGCCCGAACGCAAGTCTATGCGGACGGCTGGATGGTGCAGTGAGGGCCCGCCATGATCCGTAAATCATCAAACCAGAAGGCCTGGCTGTTCGTGCTGCCGGTGGTGGCGCTGGTCGCGTTCAACGCGCTGATCCCGCTGATGACCGTGGTCAACTACTCGGTGCAGGAGACCTTCGGCGACAACGTCTTCTTCTGGGAAGGCGTCAAGTGGTACGAGCAGGTGCTCAATTCGGAGCGCTTCCACGCTCGCTGCTGGACGCCAGCTGATCTTCACCTTCACCATCCTGATCATCGAGGTGCCGCTCGGCGTCGCGTGTCGCGCTCGCCATGCCGCGCAAGGGAATCTGGGTGTCGGTCTGCCTGGTCCTGATGGCGCTGCCGCTGCTGATCCCGTGGAACGTGGTCGGCGCCATGTGGAACATCTTCGCCCTGCCCGACATCGGCCTGCTCGGCCGACGATCAACGTATCGGCATTCGACTACAACTTCACCCAGCAACCCGGTCGCCGCCTGGTTCACCGACCATCCTGATGGATGTCTGGCACTGGACGTCGCTGGTGGTGCTGCTGGCCTATGCGGGCCTGCTCGATTCCGGACGCCTATTACCAGGCGGCCAAGATCGACGGCGCCAAGGCCTGGGCCGTCTTCCGCTATATCCAGCTGCCCAAGCTGAAGCGCGTGCTGACCATCGCCGATCCTGCTGCGCTTCATGGACAGCTTCATGATCTACACCGAGCCGTTCGTGCTGACCGGCGGCGGTCCCGGCAACACGACGACCTTCCTGTCGATCGATCTGGTGAAGATGGCGCTCGGCCAGTTCGACCTCGGACCGGCGGCGGCCATGTCGCTGATCTACTTCCTCATCGTGCTGCTGCTGTGCTGGGTGTTCTACACGCTGATGATGCGAAACGAGGAGCATTCGTGATGAGAAAAGCAAGCTGGCTGGTGCCGACCCTCTACATCATCTTCCTGATGCTGCCGATCTACTGGCTCTTGAACATGTCGTTCAAGACCACGAACGAGATCCTCGGCACGTTCTCCCTGTGGCCGCAGGAGTTCACGCTCGAGAACTACATCAAGATCTTCACCGACCCGACCTGGTACATGGGCTATTTCAACTCGCTCACCTACGTGGTGATCAACACGGTCATCTCGGTGATGGTCGCGCTGCCGGCGGCCTATGCCTTCTCGCGCTACCGCTTCCTCGGCGACAAGCACCTGTTCTTCTGGCTGCTGACCAACCGCATGGCGCCGCCGGCGGTCTTCGCCCTGCCCTTCTTCCAGCTCTATTCGGCGGTCGGCCTGTTCGACACGCACATCGCCGTGGCGCTGGCGCACTGCCTGTTCAACATTCCGCTCGCGGTCTGGATCCTCGAAGGCTTCATGTCGGGCGTGCCGAAGGAACTGGACGAGACCGCCTATGTCGACGGCTATTCCTTCTGGCGGTTCTTCGTCAAGATCTTCGTGCCGACCATCGCCGCGGGCATCGGCGTGGCGATGTTCTTCTGCTTCATGTTCTCCTGGGTCGAGCTGCTGCTCGCAAAGACGCTGACGTCGGTCGCCGCCAAGCCGATCGCGGCGACCATGACACGAACAGCGAGCACCTCCGGGTATGAACTGGGACTGCTGGCCGCCGCGGGAACGCTCACCATCGTCCCCGGCGCCTTCGTGATCTACTTCGTCCGCAACTACATCGCCAAGGGCTTCGCCCTCGGGCGCGTCTAGACGCAGGGAGGGAACGCGAGATGGGTTTATCCTGGATGGCCTGGACCCTGCCAACCGCCGGGTTCTTCCTGTTCATCGCGCTGTGCCTCGTCACAATGGCGATCTGGGAGTGGAAAAGCCCCGGAGGCGATCCACGCCGCGGCGTCCTCGGCCTGGACACCACGCGCGGCGACCGGCTGTTCATTTCCCTGCTCGGCAGCGCGTTCATTTTTCTCGCCTGGCTCGGCCTTTTCGGCACGCCCCTCTGGGGCGCCCTGGCCATATCGCTCGCCTACGGCTTTGCCGTTTTCAGGTGGGTCTGAATCGGGAAAACACGCGCCACCAAGGGTTGCATAGAGGTAGTCTATCGCGGCATGGCCCGGCGATTCGCACCATAGAATCCCGCAAATGGGCGCATTTATAAAATTGATTTCAGTGCAATAGCAGAACTGAAGTTAACCATTTGCTATGCAATTGCCCCTAACTTTGCAATCACAGGTGGAATAGCCTGATTACGGCAAGGGTTTATGAGCATGGATTCATTCGCTGTTGAGGCAATCTCTGATGACACTCAGTCGGCTTCAGAGGCCGACATCGAGGTCCTTCTGGTCGAGGACGATCCTGACGACATCGTGCTGATGAGTCGTTCGCTCAAATCATCCGATTTCGACATTGGCCTTCAGACAGCGTCGAACGGCCTTGAGGCGCTCGATTTTCTGCGGTCCAGGGCCAAGGACACTGCGAAGAAGATGCCCAACCTGATTCTGCTTGATCTCAACATGCCGGTCATGAACGGCCGCGAGTTTCTGGAAGAGTTGCGCGCAGACCCCATCCTCTACTCCCTTCCGGTCATCGTCATCACGACGAGCGACGATCCGGAGATCATCAGGGAGGCTTACAAGAGCGGGGCGAATTCAGTCGTGACGAAGGCAACCTCGATCGCGGGCATGGCGGAGCTGATCCGCCTGATCACGCACTACTGGTTCAAGACGTCGCAAGTCTTTTACGTCGACTGATTCTTTAACCACGACCTCCGCAAATCACGACGGCGTCGCGCACGCCCGCGGCTGACCGTCCTTGCGACAATGCAGCCGCTCAGCCGTTCAGATTGAGGACGAAGGTCGCGCCTGATCCGGGCTCGCTTTCAGCAGCAATGGACCAGCCGTGCCGGCGGGCGACGGTGGCGCAGATCGCAAGCCCGATTCCGTTGCCGGGATAATCCGCGCGTGAGTGGAGCCTCATGAACGGCTCGAATATCCGCTCGGCGAAGGACTGATCGAAACCGATGCCGTTGTCGCGCACGCTTATGGTCAGAGGCACTCCGCCCGACGATGTCACCCGAACTTCAATGCGCGGCGGCGATTGCGGCGACCGATACTTCATCGCATTGGTCAGGAGGTTCAAAAGCAACCGGTAAAGCAGATTCCGGTCAGCCTCTATTACGGCGCCGTCAGTCCGGTCGGAGAGCTTTGCGTCCGTCTCGTCCACCATGACCTGAAGGTTCTGCCAGACCTCGGCGAGAACGTCACTCAACCGGACGGAACCCAGTTCCGGTTCGTCGTTTGTCGCCCGGGAGAAGGCCAACAGATCGCTGACAAGTTCGCGGGACCGCTTCGCCGCGTCGGTGAGCACATTCAGCGCGTAGTCGAGCTCTTCGGCATTACCGTCATCGACGGCCTCGCGGACAAGGTCGCTGAACGCCTGAATCTTGCGCAACGGCTCCTGCAGATCGTGAGACGCGACATAAGCAAACTGCTTGAGGTTCGAGTTGGCGAGCTCCAGTTCGCGGTTTCGCAACTCAAGTGCTGCCTGTGCCCGCTTGCGTTCACTGACGTCATCCAGCACCGCAAGAGAGCGCACTCCCTCCAGGCCGTCATCGTCCAGGATCGCCGAAAGCTCGACCGGCAGTCTGCTGCCGTCCTTGCGGACAAAATCGAGCGGGATCGTGTCGCATCGCCCTGTGTCGTAAAACTCCGGCAACACAACCTCGACCACTCGCTGGCGCGATTCCTGACTCAGAAATTCGGTCGATTTCCGACCAATGACATCTTCCCGACTGTAGCCAAGTTTCTCGAGCCACTTTTCGCTGACTTCGACAATCTGGCCGTCACTGTTGTTGGAATGCATCATCGCCGGCGTCCGCCGGTAGAGGGACCTGAAATCGTTCTGCTTTCTCAGCAGTTCGTCATTGGCGCGCCGGATTTCCTGCTCAGCGCGTTTCAGCCGCGTTATGTCCGAAATGATGGCAAGGATACGCCGTTCCCCGGTCATCTCATCGACATAAGGGATTTTGTCGGTCTGAACCCAGCTCCTGTCACCGTCTTTTGGCGTGTACTCCTCGACGATGCCCAATGCCGGCCGGCCGGCATCCAGGATCTCAAGGTCGTCGCGGTGATACTTCGCCGCCATCTCAGGAAACAATTCATAAGAGTCCGCGCCTTCGGCCTGCTCCACCGACAGATTCATGGACTCCGCAGCACTGGTATTCAGCCTCAGGATCCGGTTGGCGTCGTCCTTGAAGATGATCCGCGACGGAACATTGTCGAAAATGATCCGCAGTTCCTGCTCGCTCCTGCGCAGGTCGCGCTCAGCATGCGTACGCTCGATCTCAACCCCCACCCAGTGGGCGACCAGCCGGATGAAGTTCATCTCGTCCTTGCTGAAATCGGCCGCGCGCGGCGAGGCGGAGAAGAAGCCGAGGACACCGTAGTTTGCGCCCGCGACGACGAGCGGGGCGCCGACAAAACAGCCCCGTCCTGAACCCGGCTTGTCGGGATGCTGCTTCGAATTCGGCGCCGCAACGTCATGAACCGCAACCGGTGCGCCCTGGCGGATGACGTCGCGCATCGTGCCATCCATCGACTTGAACAGACGATCAAGGTCCTCACCTTCAGAGGCAAATGCACACTCCGGCTCAATGCTGTCTTCCGCGAGCCTGCCGATGGCGCCCGCCGCCAGCCCGTAGTAGTCGCTGCCTATCGAGAGAATGGCCTGCAACGTCGCGTCAAGGTCGCCGTCACTCCGGTTCTTGAGGTCCATGAGTTCCTCGAGCGCGTCGCGGTACCGCATGGTCTCCGTGACGTCATTCGCCACGATCAGCAGTCGCCGTTCACCGGTCTGGTCGTCCTGATAGGGGATCTTGTCGACCAGCGCCCAGTTGCGCTCGCCGACCTCTGTGGCCATGTCCTCCAGAACACCGTAGTGCGGTTCATCCGCCTCGAAGACGTCAACGTCATCTTCGTGATATTGCCGCGTCTTGTCTGAGAACAGATCGTTGACGTGCCGCCCCTCGGCCTCGTGCGGCTCCATTCCAATGAAACGCGCTGCGGCCTGATTCAGGCGCAGGACGCGGTTCTGGTCGCTCTTGTACCAGATCCGGGCGGGCAGCTGATCAAAGATGAACTGCAGTTCGTTGCGGCTGCGCTCGATCTCCAGCCGATTCTGATAGCGTTCCATTTCAAGGCCGATCCAATGAGCGGCAATGGAGAGGAAATTGCGCTCTTCCGCATCGAACGCGTGACCGCGCGCATGGACATCGCCAAAGCCGACGACGGTTTTCGGCATTCCGGAAACATCGACGGGGGCACCGACGAAGGTGTTCAATCCGAAAACGTGGCGGTCCCCGTGATCCGCGTAGTCGCTTTTCGAGACGTCCGCGATGGCGACGATCTCACCGGCCCCGACAACGAGGGCCGCATATGTCCGGGACAAATCGCGCTTCTCGCCCGCTTCGATGTTCCAATCCGGCGCGTGGACATGGGCAAACTCGAACTCCTCGCCGACAACGTGACCGAGCACGCCGATTGAAAGTCCGTAGTAGCGACATCCGATCGCCAGCATTTCGCTGATAGACCTGTCGAGATCTACGTCACGCCTGCTGGCGACCTCCATCAGGGCTTCGAGCGCCAGCTGGTAGCGGCTTCCGGCCGAAGTGTTCTGTCGCGCAATGAAATTCATCAGGAGCCTCCCCGTAATGGTCCGAATCATACCGTCCGGGAGTTAATCGGAAGTGTGCGCGAATCCTGGCTCCCAGAGCGCTGCAACCGTCATTCAATCTTCATCCAACCGTCACACACCCAATATGCAACCTTCATAAACCCCGCCTAGCGTCGTTGGAAAATTCAATGCGGCAAAGGTGGGGTATGGCGGACAAATCGATCGAGGTCTCGGGCCTCACAAAATCCTTTGGAGCGGGAAAGCGGGCACTCGACAACGTTGATCTCGTTGTCGAAGCCGGTGAAATGGTGGCGCTGATCGGCGCCTCCGGATCCGGCAAGTCGACGCTTATCCGGCATATTTCCGGCCTGATCGCGGCCGATAAACGGGGTTCGGCAAACGATGTCCGGGTCCTGTCGAAAACCATCCAGAGCGGCGGCAAGATCCGGCCGGAAGCACGGCAGATCCGGTCTTCGATCGGCGTTGTGTTCCAGCAGTTCAACCTGGTCGGCAGGTTGAGCGTGCTCACCAACGTGCTGACCGGTCACCTGGGCAGAATCTCCAGGCTGCGCGGCACGCTGGGGCTGTTCAGCCGCGAAGAGAAGATGGCCGCCATGAAGGCGCTGCATCGCGTCGGCATTTCGGACCGCGCCGGGCAGCGCGCATCGACCCTGTCCGGCGGTCAGCAGCAACGCGCCGCGATTGCGCGAACCCTTGTCCAGGGTGCTGAAGTGGTGCTGGCCGACGAACCGATCGCCTCGCTCGATCCTGCCTCCTCAAAGCGGGTGATGGACATCCTGGCGGAAATCAACCGGGTCGACGGCAAGACCGTTCTCGTCTCCCTGCACCAGGTCGACTACGCGAAGGCCTACTGCCCGCGGATCGTGGCGCTGAGGGACGGCAAGGTCGTGTTCGACGGCCCCAGCAGCGAACTCACGCCGACGCTTCTGCACGAACTCTACGGCGAAGACGACCAGGAGCTCTTTGGCGAGCGCGGTCCGGTAGAGCTGGCGCCCAGGCCGGCTGCATCGCCAATGCCGGTTGCCAACGGCAAGGAAATTCCGGCGGCAGCCGCTGCGGCGCCCGCCTGAGTACATCGCTTATTTTTTTCGAATTCTGGATCAGAGGAGAGATTTGATGCTCAAACGTTTTGCCAAAGCCTGTGTGACCGGCGCTGCCGCCGTCGCCATGTCCGCCAGCGCGGTCCTGGCCGACTACAAGCCGCTCGACGGCGACCCGAAGGAGATCAGCTTCGGCATCATCTCCACGGAGTCCACGTCAAACCTGAAGTCGCAGTGGATTCCCCTGCTCGAGGCCATGGAGAATTCCCTTGGCATGAAGGTGAATGCATTCTTCGCGCCTGACTACGCCGGCGTCATTGAAGGCATGCGCTTCGGCAAGGTCCATCTCGCGTGGTTCGGCAACAAGTCAGGTATGGAAGCCGTAGACCGCGCCGGCGGCGAGGTATTCGTGCAGACGTCGAAAAAGGGCGGAAAGCAGGGGTATTACTCCCACATCATCACCCAGGCCGATAACGACAAGCTCAACTCCCTCGACGATCTTCTGAAGTGCGGAAAGTCGATCAACTTCGGCATCGGCGATCCGAACTCGACGTCCGGTTTCCTGGTCCCGAGCTATTACGTGTTTGCGCAGAACGGTGTCGACGCAAAAGAGTGCTTCAAGACCGTGCGTAACGCCAACCACGAAACCAACCTGATGGCCGTTGCCAACGGCCAGGTCGATGCCGCCGCCAACAACTCGGAGCAGATTTCCCGCTCCAAGCTGAAAGCGCCGGAAGCCGCCAAGAAGATCAAGGTGATCTGGACATCGCCGCTGATCCCCAGCGATCCGATGGTTTACCGGACCGACCTTTCAAAGGAGCTGAAAAGCAGAATCAAGGCGTTCTTCCTGGGCTACGGCCGGTTCGGTACGCCTGAGGAAGTCAAGAAAGCCAAGGACGTTCTCGCAGGCATCAGCGACGGCTACGGCTACTTCATGGAAAGCAACAACACGCAGCTCTATCCGATCCGCCAGCTCGCCCTTTTCAAGGATCGCCTGAAGATCGAGAAAAACGCGAACATGGACGAGGCCGAGAAGAAGAAGCGCCTCACCAAGATCGACGAAAAACTCGCACTGATCGGCCAACTCGTGGCGGGCTTCTGATCGGTCCTGCCCAGAGCGGCACGGAACTCCGCCCTCGCCCCTCTCCGTGCCGCTCTTTTTTCCTTTCTGCAGCCATCTGGATAGATCATGACCGACCAAGCGATTGCGCACAGTGACGCCCTGGCAACCGGCAAGCCCCGCAACCGGGCATCCACACAGGTGCCGGAACCGCCGGTCAAACGCTCCGTCGGTAACATCCTGCTCTGGGCCGGAATCCTCGGCCTCCTGGTTGCCTCGTGGGAAGGCGCGGACATGCGCCCGGGCGACCTCTACAGCGACGCCGGCAACATGGTCGCGTTCGCCAAGGGATTTTTTCCGCCCGATTTCACCGACTGGCGGAACTACATCAGCGAGATGTGGATCACCGTCCAGATCGCGATCTGGGGTACGGCGCTGGCCATTGTGACGGCCATACCGTTCGGCATTCTCTGTGCGGAAAACGTGGCGCCATGGTGGATCACGCAGCCGATGCGCCGGCTGATGGACGCCGCCCGCGCCATCAATGAAATGGTCTTCGCCATGCTTTTCGTCGTGGCCGTCGGTCTGGGACCGTTCGCAGGCGTGCTCGCGCTGTGGATTCACACCACCGGCATTCTGGCAAAACTGTTCTCTGAGGCCGTCGAGGCGATCGATCCGCGCCCGGTCGAGGGCATACAGGCAACCGGCGCCAGCAAGCTTCAGGAAATCATCTTCGGCATCATTCCGCAGGTCATGCCGCTCTGGATTTCTTTTTCACTCTATCGCTTCGAATCCAATGTCCGGTCGGCCACCGTGCTCGGCATTGTCGGGGCCGGCGGCATCGGAATGCTGCTGTGGGAGTTCATTCGCGGTTTCTACTATGCGGAAACCGCCGCCCTGATCATAATCATCGTCGTCAGCGTCAGCATTATCGACATGATCTCGCAACGCCTGCGCAAGCTGACGATCTGAGCGGGAACCCGAACACGGCAATCGGCAAGACGTGACAGAACTCCGGGGCTTCGAACGGTACGCAATCTATCTGGCGCCTGAAGCGGACGACCCGCTCGGCCATTTCTGCAACGGCTGGCTGGGTTACCGGCCAGATACCGGCGAGACTGTCTCCCGGCCGGAGGTCAGCGGACTATCCTCCTCGGAAATCGAGACGGCGACCGCGGCCCCCCGGCGCTATGGGTTCCACGGGACGCTGAAGGCCCCGTTCCGCCTCTCCGAAGACAAGACCGTCGAGGAAATCGACCGCCATCTCACCGAGTTTGCCGGCGACCGCCCCCGCCTCGATCCCGGCCAGATGAAAGTCGGCGCGATCGGGCGCTTCGTCGCGATCGTGCCTGCAACAGAGAGCCGCGGGATCGGCGACCTGGCCGGAGCCTGCGTCACCACTTTCGATCCCTACCGGGCGGAGCTCACGGACGCCGAACGGGAGCGCCGGCTTACCGGCGGTCTGACAGCGCGTCAGCAGGAGCTTCTCGACACCTGGGGCTACCCTTATGTCCTCGATGAATTCCGTTTTCACATGACGCTGACCGGTCCGCTCGAACCGGAAATGCTGGACGTCTTCACTGCAGGCCTTGCGACGGCATTGCGCGAGCCTCTGGGCAGACTTGTGGGCTTCAGTGATATTTGCCTGTTCGGCGACCCCGGCAACGGGCGCCCCTTCCGGCTGCTCAGGCGATATGCGCTTGCGCGGAGTGCGCGGCAATAACCGACATGAACCGTGCAGCCGCTCGGTCAAGATCGCCATCATTGTCTATGAGATCGACGTCGGGGCCACCGGGCACTTCGAGCACACTCCGGTCGAGCCTCTCCGCAATCACACCAGCGGACTCCCGGCCGCGATCGGCAAGCCGCCGGGCCAACTCGTCCCGCGACGCCGTCACGGCGATTACGCGCGTATAGGCAAACTGCTGGCGCGCCGCGTCGACAACGGTGCGCGAAAGATTGCATATGACATTCACGCCCTCGTCGAGCCGCGCTCCCACGTCGCTCGGAATGCCGTAGGAAAGGCCGTTCGCGCGCCAGGACAGGGCGAAGCCGCCGCTTTCAATGACGGCGGTAAACTGCGGAGCCGTAAGAGGAATATGCTCCTCGCCACCGGCTTCAGGCGGACGGGTGATGTAGCGCGTTGGAAAGTAGAACCGGGCTTCATCGGCAAGCCGTTCGCGCGCGTGGGCGATCAGCGTGTCCTTGCCGACACCGCTTGGCCCAACAACCGCAAAAAAGGTTCCCGTCATGCCGAAAGCCCCACGTTCCTTCGCCGCACGCCATGGCCGCTTTCACGCAACCCGATTGCCTTCGCGCCAGACCGAGCGCACCACCGGGTGCGCTCCGGACTTGTGAACCTGAATCAGGTCTCCGCGCAACCCCTGTGCGATTTCGCCCCGGTCATCAAGGCCGACACTCTCGGCGGGCGCCCGGGTTATGGTCCGCACCGCTGCCGGGAGATCGAAATCTTCAACGTCTTCGGCCAGCAGGAAAGCAGCCTGAAGCAGGCTTGAAGGCACATAATCGCTCGAGATGATATCAAGCAGACCCTGGTCGGCCAGTTCCCGGGCCGAGACGTTCCCGGAATGGGACCCGCCCCTGACCACGTTCGGACCACCCATGAGGACCTTCAATCCGCCGTCGTGGGATGCGCGCGCGGCGGCCACCGTCGTCGGAAACTCGGCGATCACCATGCCGTCGGCCACCGCCTCGCGGACATGGTCCTCGGTTGCGTCGTCATGGCTCGCCAGCCGCAGGCCCCGCGCGTGGGCGCTTTCTACCGTGTACTTCCGGTTCGGCGCACTGTGGCGCGCCTGGTCCTCCATGCGCTGGGAAACGAAGCGCTTAATCTCCTCGCCGTTCATGCCGTACTTGCTCATGTAGTAGCGTGAATACTGCTCGACCGTCGCGAACTGGCGCTGACCGGGCGAGTGATCCATGACGGACACAAGGTTGGCCAGCGGCGAATCGATCATCATGTCGATCATGGCGGACAGGGACGGATAGCTGACTTCGCAGCGCAGGTGCAGGTGGTGTTCCGCCCGGAGAAGACCATTGCGACGCGCGGCGTCGATGCTCTCGGACATTTCGCCAAGCCTCTGAACACGCTGGGACTTCTGGTCGACGTCGCCCAGGGCCAGAGCATCGAACACGGTCGTGAATCCCGCCGCCGCCACCTCGCCGTCATGAGCGACGACGGCGGCGACGGACGGCCAGTACGCGCCCGGCCGCGGCATCATGTGCCGCTCGAGATTGTCGGTGTGAAGCTCGACAAGACCCGGCATGAGATAGTCGCCGTCCATGTCTGTCGCCGCCGGCAGGGCACTCGGCCCAGCCGAGATGTCCGCGATGACGCCGTTACGAACGTTCACCGAACCGTCGATCACCTCGTCGGCCAGAACGATGCGCGCATTCCTGAAACTGACTTCATGCATAGGCCGGCTCGCTGAATTCGGTCAGGTCAAACACGTCGGTGCAGATCGACTCGCGCGCATGGCGGTCATGAAATATGCCCAGGATGCCGGCACCGCGCTGGCGCGCCTCGTTGATCAGGTCGATCACGACGTCGCGGTTTTCCTGATCGAGCGAGGCTGTCGGCTCGTCCAGAAGCATGACCGGAAACTCCGCGGCAAAACCGCGGGCGATGTTGACGCGCTGCTGCTCGCCGCCGGAAAAAGTCAGCGGCGAGAGCGTCCACAGCGTCTCGGGAATATTGAGACGTTTCAGCAACTGGGCCGCCCGCCCTCGCGCGGCAGCGGCCTGTTCTCCCCGCGTGATCAGGGGTTCGGCAACCACATCCAGCGCAGGAACCCGGGGGATCACGCGCAGGAACTGGCTCACATAGCCGATTGTCGTCCGCCGGATCTCGAGGACCTGCCGCGGCGGCGCGGAGACCATATCGACCCAGCTTCCGTCATGGCGGACGAGGATGCGCCCGCCGGCGGTCTTGTAGGTGGCGTACAGCATCTTCAGGAACGTGCTCTTGCCGATGCCGGACACGCCGGTCACCGCGATCGACCTGCCTGCCGCGACGGACAGGTTCACGCCGGAGAACACGGGGATCGACGCCGCACCCTGGACGTGCAGCGTGAAATCCTTGGAAACGTTCTCCACCCTCAGGAGTTCGCTGGCCTGGTTCATGTTTCGCCTTTACGCATGCAGGATCGAGGAAACGAGCAACTGGCTGTACGGCGCCTGCGGATCATCAAGCACCTGGTCCGTCAGGCCGGTCTCAACCACCCGACCGGACTGCATGACCATAAGCCTGTGGGATAACAGGCGTGCGACAGCCAGGTCGTGGGTCACGACAACCGCCGACAACCCCAGGTCACGCACCAGACCGCGCAGAAGATCCAGCAAGCGTGCCTGCACGGACACGTCGAGACCGCCGGTCGGCTCGTCCATGAAAATCAGCCGCGGTCCGGTCACAAGATTGCGCGCGATCTGTAGCCTCTGCTGCATGCCGCCGGAGAATGTGCGCGGCAGGTCGTCAATCCGGTCCTGAGCGATTTCGACCTTGCCCAGCCAGGTCGTCGCGGTCTCCCGGATATTGCCGTAGTGCCGTTCGCCGACGGCCATCAGCCGTTCGCCGACATTGGCGCCAGCACTCACGTTCATGCGCAGGCCGTCGCGCGGGTTCTGGTGCACGAACGCCCAGTCCGTTCGCGCCAGAAGACGCCGCTCTGGCTCCGACAGCGAGAAGATATCGCGCAGTCCCTGGGCCTTGAGATTGTAGGAAACGCTGCCGCTGTCGGGCTGAAGCTGTGCCGAAAGGCAATTCAGCAACGTGGTCTTTCCGGAGCCGGATTCCCCGACGATGCCGAGCACCTCCCCGGGGTAGAGATCAAAGTTGACGTCGATACACCCGATCCGGTCGCCGTAATACCGGGTGACCGAGTCAACGCGCAGAAGCGGCTCTTCGATATCGGTCATAACAGCGCCCCGCCCTTGCCTTTGGGACGCCGGTCGTTGCAATAGTCGGTATCCGAACACACGAACATGCGCTGGCCCTTGTCGTCCAGGATGACCTCGTCAAGGAAGGCGTCGCTCGCCCCGCACAGGGCACAGCTTTCCGGCCATTTCTGCACCTCGAACGGATGATCGTCGAAGTCGAGACTGCGTACTTCCGTATGCGGCGGAATCGCAATAGATCCGCTTCTCCCGTCCGGCGCCATAAAGCTGAAGGGCGGCCATCCGGTGCATCTTCGGATTGTCGAACTTCGGGGTCGGCGACGGATCCATGACGTAGCGCGACGCCACCATCACCGGGTAGGCATATGTCGTGGCGATGTGGCCGTGGCGCGCGATGTCTTCGTAGAGCTTGACGTGCATCAGCCCGTATTCGCTGTGGGCGTGCATCTTGCGTGTCTCGGTCTCGCGCGGCTCCAGAAAGCGCAGAGGTTCGGGGATGGGAACCTGGAACACGAGGATCTGGTTCTCGCGCAACGGCGTTTCCGGAATGCGGTGGCGGGTCTGGATGATATCGGCTTCCTCCGTCCGCTCGGTTGTCTCCACTCCGGCGGTGCGGACGAAGAACTTGCGGATGGAGATGGCATTGGTCGTGTCGTCGGCACCCTGGTCGATCACCTTGAGCACATCGCTCCTGCCTAGTACGGCGGCGGTTACCTGAACCCCGCCCGTTCCCCACCCGTAGGGCATTGGCATTTCGCGGCTGGCGAATGGGACCTGATACCCGGGCACCGCCACAGCCTTGAGAATGGCCCGGCGGATCATCCGCTTGGTCTGCTCGTTCAGGTAAGCGAAGTTGTAATGGGTATCCCGCGGCCCCGCTCCGGCACTTGCAGGTTCGGCATTCATTCCGCCGCCTCCCGTGTCACGCTGTTCTTCGCGCGCATCTTGCGGATCAGTTCAAGCTCCGACTGGAAGTCCACGTAATGCGGCAGTTTCAGGTGCTCGACGAAGCCGGTCGCCTGCACGTTGTCGCTGTGCGACAGCACGAACTCCTCGTCCTGTGCCGGGGCCACCACGTCCTCTTCGAACTCTCCGGCCCGCAGAGCGCGATCCACCAGCGCCATGGACATGGCCTTGCGCTCATTGTGACCGAAGGTCAGCCCGTAGCCGCGGGTGAACTGGGGCGGCACCTTCGCCGAACCGGTAAACTGGTTGACCATGTCGCACTCGGTGACCGTGATCTCTCCGATCTCGATGGCAAAGCCAAGGTCTTCCGGCTCGAATTCGACAGCGACCTCGCCCAGCCTGATCTCGCCGGCGAAGGGGTGATTTCGCGCATAACCGCGCTGCGTCGAATAGCCAAGCGCCAGCAGAAATCCCTCATCGCCGCGGCTCAGATTCTGAAGCCGCTCCTCGCGTCCGGCCGGAAAGTCCAGCGGTTCGCGCGTGATGTCTCCGACCGGATCCTGGTCGCCCCTGTCGGACTGACCGTCCGGCCGTTCCATAAGGCCCTCGCCTTCCAGCATCTCAAGCACCCGCGGCATGCCGTCGTCGATGGCTTCGTCCGCGCGTCGGGCCTGTTCCGTCAACGCTCCCGGTGCAGCGAGATCGAAATCGAGGAGACGATGGGTGTAATCGAACGTGGGCCCCAGAATCTGTCCGCCCGGAAGGTCCTTGAAGGTCGCCGATATGCGCCGCTGAATGGACATTCCCGATGTATCGATCGGCTTCGAATAACCGAACCTGGGCAATGTCGTGCGGCTCGCGCGGACGAGGAAGATCGCCTCGATCATGTCGCCACGGGCCTGCTTTATGGCGAGCGAGGCCAGTTCGCGGTCATAGAGCGAACCTTCCGCCATGACCCGGTCAACGGCGAGGCTGAGCTGTTCGCCGATCTGGTCGATGCCGATCTCCGCGACTTCAGGGTCGCCGCGTCTGCGTTCGGCAAGCAGACGGTGGGCGTTTTCGATAGCCTTTTCGCCACCTTTGACCGCTACGTACACCCCGCCCCCTCAGATATCGACGAGGGTGCTGCGCGGGCACGCCGCCACAGCACGACCCGTGGTGAAAATGAAATCGAGGCCAAGCGGGAACCGGGCGTTGTTCCGCTGCACCGCGCGCCAGAAGTCGTCATCAAGCGGCGAGGCGGCGATCATATGTTCGGTTTCGATCCCGGGCCCGGTGAAACGCACGCCGCGTCCCGCGGCCAGTGAATCGACCTGGATGATCAGTGTCGCCGAACGGTCCGGATACTCCGGGCTGCCACAGGCGAAATCCTCGAAATCCGGCAGGTTCGCCAGATCGGCGATCAACCCGAATGCCGCCCTGCCCTGGTCGTCCGTAATGGGGCAGCCAGTATGAAACTTCAGGTAGTCCTCTACCGCGGCGGTCCGCAGAACCGTGTCGAGCCACACCGGCGTATCGTTGTCGACCAATCCGAGGGCAACGGCCCCCGCGACAGGGCCAAGCGGCGCCGGAGGCACCAGAACCGTTTCAACGTCGAAAACCCGTCCGGGCTGCGACATCGCATCAAGCGTTGCTCTGAAGATAATCTGGGCGTCATGGACAGGATCACCGAATCCCGCAGCCATCTCCGCCATCGTACTATGCACAGTCAATCCTCACCTCTTACCATTGTGAAGAAGTCGACCTTCGTAGCGGCCGACTTGACGCCATTCTCGCGGCGTCGCTCCATCTGTTCACTCTCAAGCGAGTCGATCACACCGTTCGCAATCGCCTCGCTGAATTCGGGGTTCTGCAGCAATGCGTCGAACACCGCCGCGATCTCGACATGGTCGCGATTGCGGCCCGCGACATAGGCCTGTCCCATGGGACCTTCCTCCAGAGCGACAGCACACCGCGTCACGGTCATCTCGCCGAAGTTGAAAGGACCGCCCGTGCCGCCGACCCGTCCGCGCACCATGACCAGCCCGGTCTCCGGCTGGCGGACAATTCGATAGGCCGGCTTGGGATCCAATGCTTCCCAATGGCGGGCAAGTGCGGCCGGCTCGGCCTTGGCCAGTACACTCATCCAGCGCTGGCGCGCGCGCGTCTGCGTCTCTGCCGCGCGAGAACTCATGTCCATTCATCTCCAAAGGTCCGCCCGACAGATCCGAATCGATCCCGGGCGCGAGAGGCTCAAAAAAACAGCGTTGTGCAAAGCCTCTGTGACAGCCCGGTGACAGTCTGGTGACAGCGTTTACGTGTACTTTTTCAGGAAGGAGTCGATCGTCAGAGTGCGGAAATCCGGCAGTGCCTCGCGGAGATCCTCGTGGCTCCAGTCCCACCATGCAACGCTCTCAATCGCATGCGCCTGTTGTTCCGTGAACCGCCGCCTGACCGGTTTCGCCGGCACACCCGCCACGATGGTGTAGGGCGCGACGTCCGCGGTGACGACAGCGCCCGCTGCAATCACCGACCCGGTTCCAATGGATCTGCCCGCGAGAATGACCGCGCCATGCCCGATCCAGACGTCATGCCCGATTTCAACGATCTGGCTTTGCCGCCATTCAAAGATCTCGGCATCGTCTTCTGCGTCTTCCCAATAACGGCTTGACCGGTAGGTGAAATGAGACTGGCTTGGCCGCCACATCGGATGGTTGCCCGGATTGATCCGGACATGGGACGCGATCGAGCAGAACTTGCCGATGCGGGAATATGTGATCTCGCCATCCTGGACGATGTAGGAGTAATCGCCCATTGCCGACTCGAGCATCCGGGTCCGGGCGCCGACTTCCGTGAACCGCCCGAGTTCGCACTCCACGACCTGGGCGTCGTCATGGATCAGAGGATCGTTCCCGAGCATGCCGCCGTGCGACGCCGACGATCCCTCTGCCTTCCCTATCCGCGAAACTGCCATGTGCCTCACTCTCCTGATCAACCGATATCCGGCCGCGCCGGAGATTTATTGAGACTCGGTGCGACGAGAGCGCTAATGAATGCTGAGCGTATGACAATTTGACGACGAGGCGCCGGAGACACGTGCGCCGCGCTGATGATCACATGGCGACACCACCGGAATTCGACAGCCTTTTCCAGAGCCAGCTCGATGACCTGTTCAGATGGCGCAGGGACGTCCGCAGGTTTCTCCGCGACCCCGTGGCACCTGAAGACATCGAGGAACTGCTCGACCTTGCCTGCCTCGCGCCTTCGGTCGGCAACAGTCAGCCGTGGCGCTTCGTCAGGGTCGACGGCGCAGAGACGCGCCGCGCAATCGTTGCGGATTTCCGGGAGGCCAACGCGGAAGCCCTTGCCGACTACGACGGCTCGAAAGCAAAGCTCTATGCGTCACTAAAGCTGTCGGGTCTTGAAGACGCGCCGGTCCACCTCGCCGTGTTCGCGGACGCAACCACGGATGCGGGCGCCGGACTGGGCCGGCGCACCATGCCCGAAATGCTCAATTATTCAGCCGTGCTGGCCGTCTATACCCTCTGGCTCGCGGCACGTGCCCGCGGTCTCGGTGTCGGCTGGGTCTCGATCCTCAATCCCGACCGGGTGACGCGCATCCTGGACGTACCCGACCGCTGGGACCTGATCGCCTATCTCTGCATCGGCTATCCGGAAGAGGAGCATGACGATCCGGAGCTGGAGCGGCACGGCTGGCAGGACACGGACCCGGCGGCGCGGGCGGTGCTGATCAGATAGCGGCTGCCAGAATAGCGCCCGCAATCAGGAACCACATTGCACCGCAGGCATTGCGAAAGACCGCGATCGCCCGGTCGATGTCCCCAGCATCGAGGTCCTGGCGGCCGCCCGCATTCATCCAGGCGTCGTCGACAACGGTCTCGCCGTAACGGCGCGGCCCGGCAAGGGCGACGCCAAGTACGCCGGCCATGGCGGCTTCCGGCCAACCTGCATTGGGCGAACGATGCAGAGCCGCCGAAGTCCTGACCGCTTCCCAGCCTTTTTTGACCGTATCGACGCCCGAGCGCCATGACGCTCCTGCCAGGATCAGGCACGCGGACAGGCGCGAGGCCGGAAGGTTGGCCAGGTCGTCCAGCCGCGCCGATGCCCATCCGAACTCGCGGTGACGATCAGTACGATGTCCGATCATGGAGTCCGCCGTGTTGAGCGCCTTGTAGCAAAGCAGCCCGGGCAATCCCAACAGCGCATACCAGAACGCTGGCGCGACCACACCGTCCGAAAAGTTTTCCGCCAGGCTCTCGATCGCCGCCCGGGAAACGCCGGCCTCGTCAAGGCTCTGCGGGTCGCGGCCAACAATCCGGGCGACCGCCGATCTGCCCCCTTCGATGCCGTTATCGCGCAAACCGTGGGCCACGTCACCGACGTGCCGCGCAAGACTGTTCTGAGCCAGCATGACCGCAATGACGGCAATCTCCAGGACGACTCCGAAAGGCAGTGCCAGAGCGATGCGGTGCAGTCCGTAGCCAACCGCACCGGCCACGGCCAGAAGAATGCCCAGGGCAATGATGCCCGCAAGGCGGCGCGCCCCGGCAGCATCGCCATCCCGGTTCAGGTTTTGGTCAAGCCGGTCGATCAGCTTTCCCGCAGCGACAACCGGATGCGGGATACGGCGCCAGAGCGCGTGGGGATCACCGACAACCGCGTCGGCAATCAAACCCGCCAGCAGGCATCCCATCTGGAAAGCGAAGGTCATTCCGCGGCGACGGCGCTCCGCGCCCCGCGCAACACAAGCGCCAGCCGCTCGTGCGACGCCTCGTCGGGGGGCAGGCCGAAACGGAGCCAGTTCGGGTTGTCGTCAAAGCGGCGCGTGAGGATATGTTCCGCGCAGAGTCTCTTGTGCAGATCGACGGCGGCGTCGCATCCGGCGAGGACGAAGAGATCGGTGCCGCCGACAATGTCCAGACCTTCGCCCTGCAGTGTCCGTTCCAGGCGCTGCCTCGCTTCAGCCAGGTACCCGCGTGTCTCCTGCTGCCAGGACGTGTCGGACAGCGCCTGTGCCGCGATCGCAAGGGCCGGACCTGATGTGGCCCAGGGTCCGACAATGCTCTCAAGTCTTGCGCCAAGCCCGGCGTCACAGAGGGCGAAGCCGGCACGGACGCCGCCCAGCCCAAAGAACTTTCCGAACGACCTGAGGACGCATAGTCCCGGGCGTCCGGCATGGCCGGCGACACTTGCCTCCGGAACGACATCGCAAAATGCCTCATCGACAACGAGCAGACCGGATCGACTTTCAAGGTCGTCAGCCAGCGCCAGCAAGGCGTCCGGCGCCATGACCGCGCCGTCGGGATTGTTCGGGTTCGTCACGACGACGACCCGGGCGTCCGAACTTATGCCCTCGATGGTGTCGGCGGTTTCGACCTCGTGTCCTGCGAGTTGCCAGCAGCGGGCGTGCTCCCCGTAGGTGAACCCAACAATTGCCACGCGGCACCGATCGATCGTCCTGGGCAACGCCTGGATCAGCGCCTGGCTGCCGTTGGCCGTCAGCACGAACGCGTCCGGCGGCGCCCCGTAGCAGCCCCGCGCGGCTTCTACCGCCCGCCGGGTCATGTCTGCATCCGGCAGACGCTGCCAGACTTCCGGGGCCAGATGCGAAACCGGCCAGGGCCAGGGATTGAGACCCGTCGAGAGATCGATCCATTCGGACGGATCGCCGCCGAACTGCGCGATGGCCGCGTCGAGCCGCCCGCCATGCTCAAGGTTCAACTGCGATCTTTCGTGCTTGCCCTTGGTCATGGCGCAAGGTCTATCACATGCACGAACGACCCCGACACGGTTCCCGCACAGAGACCGATCGCACCGAGATCCTCTCCCCGCGCGTCCGTCGCCCCATAAACCGGCTCGCCCGGACCTGCCTCAAGTGTCGTCGCGTAATGGAATTCATGCCCGGTCAACGCACCCGGCCAAGGCGCCCCGTCCCGTGATGCCAGCCGGCGGTATCCCAGGTTAAGCCGGCGTTCGGCAAAACTGGTCTCAAGCGGAAGCAGACCGGCCATCTCGTGACGGACGCCGTCGGCATCGACGATGCCCCTTCCGAGGACCATATAGCCGCCGCACTCGCCATAGACCGTCGCGCCCCGCTCGGCCGCGCCGCGAAGACCTTGCTTGAAGGTCGTGTTCGACGCCAGCACGCCACCGTGCAGTTCCGGATAACCGCCGGGAAGGTAGACCGCGTCCGCGTCGGCCGGTGGCGCCTCATCGGCAAGCGGTGAAAAGAAGCTCATTTCCGCGCCTGCCTGCCGCCACGCGTCGACGAAATGCGGGTAGCAGAAGGCGAAGGCCTCGTCCCGGGCGATCGCCATGCGCTGACCGAGCGGCGGCAGGAGTCTGCCCCCGGATGCCGGTTCAACGGTGGCTTCGGCAATGCCGGCCAACGCTGCAAGGTCCACCGCGTTGCCGACTATCTCGCCCGCCGTCTCAAGGAAATTCTCCAGGTTTTCATGCTCATCGGCCTGGACCAGCCCCAGATGGCGCGACGGCAGCTCAAGCCGTCTGTCCCGGCCGAGGACACCGAGCACCGGTATGCCGGCAGGATCAAGCGCCGATCGCAACATGGCTTCGTGGCGCGGCCCGCCGACGCGGTTGAGGATCAGGCCGGCTATGGCGGTGTCGTCCCGATGTCCGGCAAATCCGCGCACCAGCGCGGCGACCGAGTGAGCCTGGGCGGAGACATCGACAACCAGAATGACCGGCAATCCCAGCATCGCCGCCAGGTCGGCCGCTGATCCGCTGCCGTCGGCAGCACCGTCGAACAGGCCCATCATGCCCTCGACAACAACAAGGCCGTTGCCGGATGCCCGATCGGAAAAGAGCCGGTGCAGCAGGCCGGGACGCATGGCCCAGGGATCAAGATTGACGCACTCCTCGCCCGACGCCGCGGCGTGAAAACGGGGATCGATGTAATCGGGCCCGGCCTTGGCCGACGCGACCGGCTGCCCGGCCTGCCTCAGAGCGCGCAGGAGTCCCAGTGTCACCGTTGTCTTGCCGCTGTTGGATGCCGGGGCGGAAACCAGCAGTCCCCGGGCCGGGCCCGGCCCAGTTGCCGAAGTCATCCGGTTTCGCGCTGCCCGCGCATCCCCAGCGGATCGGTGTCGAGAACCTTGCCGTCCATGGCGCCGAGCCAGTCCAGTGCGGACCGCAGCCTCACGACCTCGCCGACGACAAACATGGCTGGAGGTCTGAATTCCTGTCGCACGACCTCGTCGGCGACCCGGCCGAGCGTGGTTTCAAGAACGCGCTGCTCGGGAAGGCTGGCATTGCTGATCACCGCGACAGGTTCATCGGCATGGCGACCGTTCTCCAGAAGCCGCGCGGAAATCGACTCAATATGCTTCATCGCCATGTACATGACGATGACAGGTGAACCGCGCGCGACCGCGGGCCAGTCGATGGCGTCCGGAACGACGCCGCTGGCATCGTGTCCGGTCAGGAAAGTGATGTTGTGATTGGTGTGCCGATGCGTGACCGGAATGCCCGCGTAGGCCAGCCCGCCGATGCCCGCCGAGATACCCGGAACGACCCGGAACGGCACGGCGTTTTCGACGAGGGTCAGGGCCTCTTCGCCGCCCCTGCCGAACACGAACGGGTCTCCCCCCTTGAGCCGCAGGACACGCTTGCCCTCGCCCGCGAGTTCCACGAGCCGCAGTGAAATGTCACGCTGGTTCGGCGACGGACGCCCACCGCGCTTGCCGGCGTAGACGGTCTCGATCCCGTCCCGCGCCATATCGAGAATGGCCGGATTCACAAGCGCGTCATAGACCAGGACGTCTGCGGACCTGAGCGCATGCAGGCCGAGCAAGGTCATCAGCCCGGGATCTCCCGGCCCGGCTCCGACCAGCCATACCCATCCGGGTTCGAAAGGCGGCATGCTGTCAAACAGATCGTCCAT
>CBDHYJ010000069.1:0-49652 GCA_965275905.1 Hyphomicrobiales bacterium
GAGAATGTCAGGGCATAGCTGACATGTCCGGCGACGGAAAGGATGCCGGTTCCGATGACGATCGCAGCGCCGACCCAGAACGGCGCGTTGGCATCCATCGCCAGGGACATGATCGCGATCCAGGTCAGCGCGGCTTTCGGGTTGGTCATCTGGATCAGAAGACCGCGTCTGAAATAATGGCGCGAACCCCGCCCGTTCTGCAGCCTGACCGTCGCGATCGGCTTTGGCTGGGCAGCCGACCGGAGCGCCTTCAGCCCGAGCCAGATGAGATAGAGCCCGCCGGCAATCTTGATCGCGGTCATGACCGATGCGTAGGTGGCGATAAGTGCCGTCATGCCGAACATCGTGAGGATGCCCCAGCAGAGCGAACCGGCGGAAATGCCGAGCGCCAGCGCCTTGCCCTCGGCGCGGCCGGTACCCATGGATGTTCCGATAACCGCGAGAATATTGGGGCCCGGGCTGAGCAGGCCGAGGCAGAACGCGGTGTAGGCCAGTATAATGCCCGGCAGGTAGGTGTTGATCTCGGCCATTTCATTCCCTGCAATTGTCATTCGGGGCTCCGCTAGGCCGCACGCCCGTAGAAGCCGATCCGCTCTTCATCGGTGAATACGACACCAGACCGCTCGTAATAGGAGAACACGGCGATGATCCTGTCGCGGCTCCCCCCGACTGGGGTTACGCGGTGCGCGGTGTTCTTGCCCCGGAACACATTCAGTGTCCCGGGCGACAGCATAAGATCTCGAACGTCGGGATCCTGTCCTTCGAGCAGACGGGCGACGCCATCATAGTTGGGATCGCGGTCGCTCCGCAGGCCGGTCCGGTACTGAAAAACGCCGCCGTCATCCGGTGCCTGCAGCAGCAGTGTTGTCGTGAATTCCGAACGGTCGAAGTGCCAGTTGAGCGCTTCGCCGGCCCGGTAGCTCATGACATTGGCCCTAGCCAGCGGATCGGCCATCAGATGGAGTTCCGGTTTTTGCATCGTGGTCGCGAGGAATGCTCTCAGCGGTGGCCATTCGTAGATCCGGCAAACGAGACTGTCCGCCATCTGGTCTGCGCAGATCGTGTGGTTCACCGTTTCGCACAAACGCAATGCCGGATGGTCTTCGGGCAATCCCTCGATGGTTCGCTTGAAATAGATGTTGTGCTGCCGCTTGTGCGTGAACGAAGAGGTCGCGATGACCGGCTTCAGGGCATCGACGCAGGCGGCCAGCGGTTCGGGCCGCACGAGATCTTCAAGATTGAACATGCCCGTTGCCTCAAGCGAGACGCGGCAATCATTGACAAGTGCCTGTCCCGCGGGCGTGCCCAAACGATCGAGTGGAAACCTGTCGAGATCGAGAATGTCATGCATGGGAAATCCGCTCCCTCGCGTTTCGGCCGGTATCAGCCCTTTTGCGTCTTCATCGCTGCGATTGCATCGAGAACGGGGTCGAGCGCCGTGCCCGGCAGATTGAGCGACCAGCCGCCATCCACCGGAATAACGGCGCCCGTCAGATAGCCGGCGTATTCCGACCCCAGAAAGAGGCACACGTTGCCGATGTCTGCCGGCTGCCCGCATCGGCGCATCGGGACGCTGGCGGTAACCTTGGACATCGCCTCCGGCGTCGGCGCCAGGCGTGCCATGCCTTCGGTCCCCTCGATCGGGCCGGGCACGACAGAGTTGATCCGAACGCCGTCCGGTCCCCATTCCAGTGCCAGCGTGCGCGTAATCATGTCGACGCCGGCCTTGGCCGCGCAGACATGCGCCTGGCCGGTCATGGCGATAAAGGCCTGAGGCGCGGAAATGTTGATGACCGACGCTCCGGGTTTCCTCAGATGTGGCCATGCGGCCGTAAGCACATGGTGCGTGCCCAGCACGTCAATCTCCAGCACGGAGCGGAACCCGTTGGAGGAGATGTCGTTGGCTCGTGCCGGAAAGTTGCCCGCTGCTCCGGACACGAGAATGTCGATCTCGCCAAATTCGCCATTGCATTCAGCGAATGCTGCACCGACTGCATCGGCATCGCGCACATCGGCCGACGCACCTGCCGCCTTGGCGCCGGCTGCACGCAGGGATTCCACTGCGGACGCGACTTTCTCTTCACTGCGGCTTATGACGAACAGGTTGGCTCCGGACTCAGCGAAGCGTGTCGCGATTCCGAGATTGATCCCGCTTGTGCCGCCAGCGACAAAGACTGTGCGCCCCGAAAAATCAAATGCCATGATTTGTACTTTCAACTGGTGTTCCTGGCCCGATCTTGGGCCACTTGTCCGATGATTGAAAGCGCGAATGAAGAACGCAGGAAACGGGTGGACTACAGGGGGAAATGTGACCAACTGTATGGCTGCGTAATGGCACCGATGACAGGAGCAAGCAAATGCCTCTATTGATCGACCATCTGGAGTCGCCCGTGGGCGAAATCCTGATCCTGTCTGACGGCGAGAAGCTCTGCGCTGTGGATTTCAGAGGCTACGAGGATCGCATGAATCGCCTGCTTGAGCCGCGCTTCGAGAGGCAGAAGTGGCAGGACGCGGACGATCCGCAAGGATTCTCCAGCACATTGAAAGCGTATTTCGAGGGTGACGTTGCCGCTGTCGATGACATTCCGGTCGACACCGGAGGCACGGCATTTCAGCAACGCGTCTGGGCTGCATTGCGTGAGATCCCGGTGGGCAGGACGGCCACCTACGGCGAGCTCGCCACAAAGCTCGGAAATTCAAATGCGAGCAGGGCCGTGGGGCTGGCGAATTCCCTCAATCCCGTGGCAATCGTCGTGCCATGCCACCGTGTGATCGGCGCAAACGGCACGCTGACCGGGTATGCCGGCGGACTGGATCGGAAGAAGTGGCTGTTGGAGCACGAAGGCGCTCTCGCCAATCGCTCCTCAGGCGTGAAGCAGCCTGACCTGTTCCGCAACTGACGTTCAAGGCGATCCGGTTCGAGTGCCGCTGACGTTCTTCTCCCGACGGTGACGTCCGGAGATTGCATGGCCATAGACTTGGGCCGCCAACCGATAGAAGGCGAGGCATCAAGCGTTTCCCCTCAGGTTTCAATTGAAGTGCCGTGCACAATGCACGATACGTAACCATGTCAATGGCTGACGGTTTGCGCCGCAACCAGGGGGTTTGATGTCGGATATCTTCGATTTTGATGACTACGTGGCGATTTTCTGGTTCCTCGCCTGCTACGTGGCCTACAGCTACGCGACCGACTATTCGTCCTGGCGGATGCAATCCCTCAGTTATCAGATCAATACCAAACGGCTTGAGTGGATGAGGGTCATGGCGCATCGCGATCTGCGCATGGTCGACACCACGATTATGGGCACGCTCAGCAACGGGATTGCGTTCATGGCGTCGACCACCATCTTTGTGGTCGGCGGTCTGTTTGCGCTCCTGGGCGCCAGCGACAAGGCGATCGAGACGCTTCGGCTGTTTCCGTTCGGGGAGTCGACGACAATCGAGGAATTCGAGCTGAAGATCGGCGCGCTGGTCCTGTTGTTCGTCTATGCGTTTTTCAAGTTCAGCTGGGCGTTCCGCCTTGCGAGTTACACGGCGGTGCTGATCGGCGCCATGCCTGAAGCGGGCAGGGCAACCGACAACGACGCGCTGGAACAGGAAATCAAGCGGGCCGGCAACCTTTCGATCCTCGTGAACAAGCACGTCCAGCGTGGACTGCGGGCATACTTCTTCGCAATCGCCATCATCGCGTGGTTCATTCACGCATGGGCGTTCATGCTCGCCAGCAGTTGGGTGATGCTTGTGCTTTACCGCCGCGAGTTCGCATCCCATTCGGCGGCACAGATGCGTGAATGATCGGGGCCCCTGGAAACTGATCGCTGTCTAGAACTCAAAGTTTTCCGGCGCGTGATTCTCTTTCGGCAGCCAGGTCTCGTGAATGTGAAGCCAGCGAAAACGACGGGCATTACCGCGGTCGAGCATCAGTGCGGTCGACGCTCTTGCGTTTTCGGAAAGAGCGGAGTTTCGCGCGCCGCGCTGATACTCCTCGTAAGTGGCGAGCACCACATTGTCGTTGTCGAAAGTCCGGCGGATCGCGACGTTGCGGACGCGTATCCTGAAGTCCGGACTTGCGCCGTGGCCTTCGTAGATCGGCTCTACGAGATCCGTTGCCGAGAGCGCGACGCCCGCCGGCTGAATATTGATGAAATCCGCGTCAACACAGTCGACGAAGTTCCGGTGGAACTCTTCCCGGGATTTCGTCATGGAACCGTTTAGCCACCGCTCCAGGAAACTGTGCAGCGTTTCGATCTCGACGCGAACCCTTTCCTGGAGTGTCGCCAGGGGATCGCTCATATCGATATTCCCCGTCGATCAGGCAGCCAGCAGTTCCTCGAGGCTGATCTCGACCATGAGGTCGTGGGCGATGTCCTCCATGGCGTCACGCAGGGTGTCCAGATCGAGATCGTCCGGCAGAACGACTTCAAGCTGTGCGGAGAACATCGGTTCACCGGACATGCTGCCCTTGAATACCGCGGTGTGAAGCTGCTCGACATTGACGTTGTACTCGGACAGAACGCGTGTCGCTTCAAGCACGATCCCCGGGTGATCCTGACCGGTGAGATCGATATGCGCGTGACGCCCACCGGCGGCTTCAGCGTCGCTCTTGTCGCGGCGCACGGTTACGGTGATGCCCTGGTCGGTCAGACCCTGCATGGCCGCCTTGAGGTCCGCACTCTTGTCGCGGGGAACCGAGATTCGCAGAATGCCGGCAAACTCGCCGCCAAGTCTGGACATGTCGCTTTCAATCCAGTTGCCGGAATGATCCGCGACAACCTCGGCAAGCGCCTCGACCAGACCGGGCCGGTCTTCGGCAATTGCGGTCAACACCATTTCATCCAACATCGCATCAATCCTTTCAGCCCGGGCAAGGGGGAGGCCGGGTAACGGAACGCCATTTCGACCGCACACTAGACGAAGTCCACCGGCCACCACAGGAACCAAAACGACACAATCATATATTGATGCGCCACTTTGATGGCGGCGGTACGGAAAAGCACGATGGTCTGCTTGAGAATAAGGTCACCACTTGTCGCGGTGCCAAGCCCCTGTCGGGCGCTTCAGGCTATATGGCGGCCTGCAAGGTGGACAGGGAGGATTCCGGGCGCTCTACCCGGACATTCAGATCGAGCCAGCGCAATGCGTCGTCGCCGAACAAGCGTTCAGCTTCGGCAAATGCAGCCGCGAAGCTGGCAAATGGCCTGCTGACTATTGTGTCCCTTTTGGTGACGACCACGTATTTCATCGGTTTTCAGGTCCGCTGGAGCAACGTTCACGGTTGTCTGTAAGACGCATCCACAACGCTATTGGATCACATAAACCCTAATAATTCGTACCCGGACGGAGCGTCGCGCTGCGATGTTGAACTGCGGGGCTTCGGAGACTGCTGCACAGTCCAGCGGGTCTCTGCTGCAGCGATCAGCGGTTCTCTTCGACGCGGATGTTCAGGTCCATCCAGTGGACAGCATCGTTTCCGAACAGGTGCTCTGCCCGGGTGAGCGCACCGATGTAACTGTCGAAGGGGTGTCCGACGATCGTGTTTCTTCCGGTGACGATGATGTAGGTCATGGCTGCTTCCTGCTGTTTCCGGGGGCAGCCGGATCGCTGCGCCCGTACACATTGGTCGCGCCAGGGCGGGAAAAGGTTCACCGGCGAAGGAGAGAGTCTTCAGTTCAGTGAGGCGTAGCCGACTCTGTTTCGCAGCAATGAGCTTTAACTGTTTGTATTGCAGTAATTTTTCAGGTTTTCGACAGGGCTGGTGCCGGTTTGCCGGTCTCCCAGTAGGGTTTGGGACTGTAGATGTCCGAAAGGAAGTCGATGAACGCGCGCACCCGGGGCGGCAGCAGGCGGCTATGGGGGTAGAGGGCGTAAATCCCGTGAGAGGGAGGCGTCCAGTCTTCAAGCACCGGCCGGAGTTTGCCTTCCTTGATCAGGTCTCCGACTTCCCACATCGACTTCAATGCGAGACCGGCGCCCTGCAGGCACCAGTCGGTGATGACCTCGCCGAAATCCGTGTCGAGCGACCCGGAAACCGTCAGGTTGACCGACTTGCCGTCCTTTACCAGAGACCACTGGTATTGCTGTGAGCCGGGAAACCGCAACAGGAGACACTCATGCTCAAGCAGGTCGTTCGGCGTCTCGGGTGTGCCGCGTCGCTCGAGATACTCGGGCGAAGCCACGATGACACGGGTGTTGGAGGCAAGCTTGCGCATGGTGAAACTGAAGGCTGTCAGGTCCGCGATCCGGATCGCCAGGTCCGTGCCTTCGCTGATGACATCGGTCAGCCGGTCGGTGAGGTGCAGGCGAATCTGGACTTCAGGATAGCGCTCGGCAAATGCGGGCATGAAAGGCGCGACATGTCGTCGGCCGAAGCCAGCGGGAGCGGTGACGGTAATGGCGCCGCGCGGGGTATCGCTGCGCGATCCGATCGTCGTCTCGATAAGCTCGATTTCTTTCAGGATCCGGGTGCAGTGCTCATAAAAGAGTTTGCCTTCCTCGGTCAGATTGACGCGTCGGGTGGTCCGGTTGAACAAGCGGACGCCGAGCTGCTTCTCAAGCTTGGCGATACGGCTGCTGACCACTGCGGTCGACAGACGCAGGTCGCGTCCGGCTGCCGAAAGGCTGCTGAGTTCAGCGGTCTTGGCGAACACCGCCCAGTTCGACACATCGGTCATTTTCGCCACCATCCGTTGTCTTCCCGATTGTCAAAAATTTCAGAACAGTGTCTCTGATTTTCTTGTTTCATTTAATAATCGTCAAGCCGTATGGGACCGGGTTATTAATGGTGGTACGCGTCGGGGACCGCCAAATACTGTGCAAGTTCGCGGTCATGATCTGAAGGGGAGTGGGCGCCGCCATGATGTCGAGTCTGATGGACTGGGTCAGCCTGCTTCTACGCTGGGCGCATGTCATGGCCGGCATCATGTGGATCGGCACGTCCTTCTATTTCATCTGGCTCGACCTTTCCCTGCGCAAGCGCGCCGGCCAGGAGGAGGGCATCGCCGGGGAGAGCTGGATGGTGCATGGCGGCGGGTTTTACCGGGTCGACAAGTACACGGTTGCGCCCGCGAGCCTGCCGGAAGAACTGCACTGGTTCAAATATGAGGCCTATCTGACCTGGGTGACGGGCTTTCTCCTGCTTGCCGTCATTTACTACTGGGGTGCGGAAGCCTTTCTGATCGACACCGCAAAGATGGATTTGTCGCCAGCCGCGGCGATCGGGATTTCGGTCGGATCGCTCATCGTCGGCTGGCTGGTGTATGATCTGATTTGCCGATCTCCGATTGGCAACGACACGGCGACGCTGGCCGCAGCGGTCTTTGTCCTGATCGCGATTGCATCCTTCGGATACTTCCAGGTGTTTCCCGGACGGGCTGCCTTTCTCCACATCGGCGCCTTCGTCGGCACAATGATGGCGGCCAATGTTTTCGCCATCATCATCCCGAACCAGAAGAAGACCGTTGCGGCACTCATGTCAGGCGATTCACCGGATCCACGCTACGGCGCACAGGCCAAGCAGCGCTCGCTGCACAACAACTATCTGACACTGCCCGTCCTGTTCATGATGATCTCGAACCATTACCCGATCACGTACGGGCATGATTACGGCTGGCTGATTGCAGTCGGTGTGGTGATCGCGGGCGGACTCGCGCGCCACTTCTTCAACAGTCATGACGCCGGCGACTTGACAACAAGCGCGAAGATTGCGCTGCCGGCATCGGCGCTCGTGATCCTTGCCATGGCACTCTTTACGTCCTGGCGCCCCGCAACCACCGTGTCAGGGGAAATAGTGGCCTTCGCGCAGGTGCACTCGATTGTTCAGCAGCACTGCGCAAACTGCCACGCCGCCAATCCGAGCCATGAGGACTTCGACGAGGCGCCCGGCGGTGTGAAGCTCGATACGCCTGAGGAACTGCGGAAGTATGCCGTCCAGATCGAGGCCCAGGCGGTGCGGACCGATGTCATGCCGCTCGGCAACATAACGGGTATGACGGAAGATGAGCGCGCGCTCCTGGGCGACTGGATCGCCCAGGGTGCCCGGATCGACTGACGGGCGAAGCCATGGCCGGCAATCGACATCGCCCGCTCTGGATCAGTAATCCGCTGGCCGTCCTCGCCGGGGGCGCGGGGGGTGGTGTCCTGATCGTTGATGGCAGGATTGCCGAACTGGTGCCCGCCGGAGGCCGACCGCAAACCCTGGACGCCGACGCCTGCGACCGGTTCGACGCCTCGGAACATGTCGTGCTTCCGGGCCTCATCAATGTGCACCACCACTTCTACCAGACTCTTACTCGGGCCTATCCCGACGCCCTGAACAAGACGCTGTTTCCGTGGCTTCAGACGCTGTATCCGGTATGGGCCGGCCTGGATGAGGAGATGATTGCGCTCTCGACCCGGTTGGCGCTTGC
This sequence comes from Hyphomicrobiales bacterium, assembly GCA_965275905.1. Taxonomy (GTDB): domain Bacteria; phylum Pseudomonadota; class Alphaproteobacteria; order Rhizobiales; family JAJFHC01; genus CBDAQD01. Next base: position 8,406 of record CBDHYJ010000069.1, read on the forward strand.
CGAACTGCTCCTGTCCGGCTGTACGACGGCGGCGGATCATCACTATCTGTTCACGGACGCCCTTCGGAACGCAGTCGACATTGAAGTCGAGGCGGCCCGCGAACTCGGCATTCGCATGACTGTGACCCGCGGCTCCATGAGTCTCGGCCAGGATGATGGCGGACTGCCCCCGCAAACCGTCGTGCAGGACGGTGACCGCATCATGGCGGACAGCGAACGTGTTGCGTTCGGATTTCATGAAGCGGGAGAGGGGGCGATGATTCAAATCGCTCTGGCGCCCTGTTCTCCGTTTTCCGTCACCCGCGAGATCATGCGGGATACGGCGGCCCTCGCGCGGCGGCTCGGGGTACGGATGCACACTCATCTCGCCGAAACCCATGACGAGACGGAATTCTGTCTGGCGCAATTCGGAATGCGGCCTCTCGATTATCTCGAGGATTGCGGCTGGCTCGACAGCGATGTCTGGCTGGCCCACGGCATCCACTTCGATGACGCCGAAATCGGACGGCTGGGACGGTCGGGTGTCGGTATTGCCCATTGCCCGTCTTCCAACATGTTGCACGCGTCCGGCGTCTGCCGCGGGATCGAACTGGAAGCCGCCGGCGCGCCCGTCGGGCTCGGCGTGGACGGTTCGGCGTCCAACGATTGTTCGAACATGATCCAGGAGGTGCGTCAGGCGCTGTTGCTGCAAAAGCTGCATTACGGGGCGGATCAGGTTGATCACCATCGCGTTCTGCGCTGGGCGACCGCCGGTTCCGCGACGTGTCTCGGACGCGAAGACATTGGTGAGATTGCGGTTGGCAAACAGGCTGATCTGGCACTGTTCAAACTTGACGAGCCGCGTTTCTCAGGCGCCGGGGATCCACTCGCCGCTCTTGTTATCTGCGGCGCCGTGCAGGCCGATGCAGTGATTGTCGGTGGAGAGTGGCGGGTGCGCGACGGGCGGCTCCGGAACGTCGATCTGGATCAGTTGATGGAAGATCACGGGCGGGCGGCGCAACGGCTCCGGCACAGGGCGGGCAATGTCGACGTTCCGTCAGCGCTCAGGTTCTGACGCCCTGTCGGTCATGGTCAGCACGAGAAACCCCAGGTCCAACAGAGGCGCGCGGCACAAGCGGACAGACGCATGCCGGCATGACTCAATCCCCATGAAACAGGGTGTCGAGGCGAATGCGGGCAATCTTGGAGACCTCGGCAAGCGCGGTCTCCAATTCGGCATTCACATCGTTGTTCAGCCGGGCCTGAAACGCCGCGAGAATACTTGCGAGCGTGTGATCGCGCACCGCGATGATGAACGGAAACCCAAAGCGCTGCCGGTACTCGAGATTGAGACGATCGAACTCTCCCTGAATGTCTTCGGGCAACGCCTCCAGCCCCGCGGTCGCCTGCTCCGCGTTGGAGGATGCGGTCAGGGTCTTCTCCCGTGCCGCGTCGCCGGCCAACTCGGGGTGAGCACGCAGGAGGGCCACTTTCCTCTCATGATCGGCGTTATCGACAATCGCCGCCATCGCCTCATGCAATGCCCCGATGGACGTGAACGGCCGTTGCGCCATGGCACCTTCGGCCACCCATGCCGAGTGCTCGAAGATGTCGGCAAGGAGTCCGGTCGCTTCGGAATCCGGCATGGCATTGAGATCGGAAAGCGAAAGATTGGCTTCTGGCATGTAGGATGATCCGGACGCGTTTCGTGGTTGGGAGACTATACAACGTGGTGCTGCAAGAATGCGATTTAGGCGCCGACTGGAAGCGAAAGAAAGCGATTTATGACTGATCCGAATTACCCGAGAGACATGGTCGGCTACGGCCGCAACCCGGTAAACGCAGATTGGCCCGGAGGCGCCCGGATCGCCGTTCAGTTTGTGATCAACTACGAAGAGGGCGGCGAGAACAGCATTCTGCACGGTGACGAGGCCTCCGAGGCATTCCTGTCGGAAATCGTCGGTGCCCAGCCCTGGCCCGGCCAGCGGCATCTCAATATGGAGTCAATGTACGAATACGGCTCTCGAGCCGGGTTCTGGAGGCTCTGGCGGCTGTTCACGGAGAGGCAACTGCCCGTGACGGTCTACGGCGTCGCCATGGCGCTGCAACGCAATCCCGAAGCCGTCGAAGCCATGAAGGAGGCCGGCTGGGAGATCGCCAGCCATGGCTTGCGCTGGATCGAATACAAGGACTTTGCGATCGAAGACGAGCGCGAGCACATGCGCGAGGCGATCCGGATTCACACCGAAATGACCGGGGAACGGCCACTCGGCTGGTACACCGGCAGGTGCAGCGAACACACCCGCCAACTGGTGATGGAGGAAGGCGGTTTTCTCTACGACTCCGATTCCTATGCCGATGAACTTCCGTACTGGTTGCAGGGGCCGCATGGACCGCACCTCGTTATTCCCTATACGCTCGATGCGAACGACATGCGCTTCGCAACACCTCAGGGTTTCAATTCAGGCGACCAGTTCTTCTCATACCTGCGCGACACATTCGATATGCTCTACCGGGAAGGCGCCGACACCCCGAGAATGATGTCGGTCGGCCTGCATTGCCGGCTTGTCGGGCGTCCCGGGCGGGCGCTCGCACTTGCCCGGTTCCTCGACCATGTCATGGCGCACGACAAGGTTTGGATTTGCCGTAGGTTCGACATCGCGGAACACTGGCACGACCGCCACAAACCGATGACAGAGACCGGGGGGAGCGACGATGTCTGAACAGAGAGTTGTTGAAGCGCCGCGCGATCCCGAAGTTGATGCCCTGGCGAAGGTTCTGGTGGATCTTGCCCACCCCCGGCTCGGCTCACAGGCAATCGCTGCCAACGACGAGTTCTTCGCTCCGAAGGAGCGCCTGATTGACCCGGCCGCACCGGTCTTCATCCCTGACAAATACGATGACAACGGCAAGTGGATGGACGGTTGGGAGAGCCGCCGCCGCCGCACCAGCGGTCATGACTGGTGCGTCGTTCGACTGGGCGTCGCCGGACGCATTCATGCGTTCGATATAGACACCAGCCACTTCACGGGAAACTATCCCCCCCAAGCATCTATCGAAGCCTGGTATGACGACGGAACCGGCCAGGAGATTGTCTGGGAGACGCTTGTCCGCCGGATGGACCTCGAGGGCCATTCGCATCATCTGGTCAAGCTGGATGACGAGAGGCTCTGGACACATCTGAGGCTCAACATCTACCCCGATGGCGGCGTTGCACGCCTGCGGGTCTTCGGCACGATCGTAAAGGACTGGTCGTCCCATGACCCCGATGATCTGATCGACCTTGCGGCAATGGTGAACGGCGCCACCGCTGCCGCCTGGAACAACGCGCATTTCGGTGTCCCGGCAAACATGCTTGCGCCGGGCAAGGGCATCAATATGGGCGACGGATGGGAGACCGCGCGGCGGCGCGTTCCGGGGAACGACTGGTCAATCATCAAGCTCGGACATCCCGGCGTTATCTCCCGGGCGGTCGTCGATACGGCATTCTTCAAGGGTAATTTTCCGGATCGGTGCTCGCTTCAGGCGGCCATGGTCAGTGGCGATGAAGACGGCGAAATCACCAGGAACAGCGAAGAATGGCCCGTGATCATGCCTGAGCAGAAGCTCAAGGCGGACTCCGAGCACGTGTTTGACGCGGAAGTGATCCCGCATAAAGCCGTCAGTCATGTCCGGCTGAACATCTTTCCGGACGGCGGCGTAAGCCGGCTCCGGTTGTTCGGCAAGATCGCCGCAGGTGAAAAGTGACGGTTCTCGAAGTCAGGCCCCTGACCAGGGAGGCGTTCGCACCGTTCGGGGATGTGATCGAAACGCGGGGCTCGCATCATTTTCCGATCAACAACGGAACCACCGAGCGGTTCCACGACCTTGCAGCCGTCGACGTCGCCGACGGAGCAGGCAAGCCGTTGATCAGCATCTTCCGGGGTCAGCCCTTCGAATTTCCGATCCCGATAACGATGGTTGAGCGGCATCCGCTTGGCAGCCAGGCGTTCATCCCGCTTTCGGGGTTGCCCTATCTGGTGGTGGTCGCAACCGGGGAACCTGAAGGAGCGCCCGGACCGCCTCAAGCGTTCCTGGGTCGGGGAACACAGGGAGTGAATTACGCCAAGGGCGTCTGGCACCATCCGCTTCTGGCCCTGGAACAAGAGAGCGACTTTGTGGTCGTCGACCGCGGCGGCGAGGGGGCGAACCTCGAAGAATTCGCCTATGCGCCGGACAGGTGGATCATCGAGACTTTGTAGAGGCCGGCCGGCAATGCGGCTGATCGCTTCCCCGCCAGCCTCTCAACCGACTGAAAGCAGCACCCTGAGGCGGTCCCGCGATGCCATCAGGTCGGCAAGAGAATATTTGTCGAGAACCATGAAGTAGGCCTCCAGGGCTTCTCCCAGTACGGACTTCAATCCGCATGCCGGAGCGATAGAGCACCGGTTCGTGTCGTCATGGAAACATTCGACATGCTGACCGTTGTCTTCTGTCCACCGAAGAAGTTCGCCGACATTTATGTCTTTCGGATCCTTGGCCAGCTTGACGCCGCCGTAACGGCCGCGAGCCGACACCAGATATCCGCGGTTCGCGAGCCTGTGGGAGATCTTCATGAGGTGGTTCTTCGAAATACCGTAAGCCTTGGAAATCTCGTCCATCGTGACGAGGCGATCACTCACCAGTCCCAGATGGATTAGAATCCTCACGGCGTAGTCACTGTGCAGTGTCAGACGCATCCAGACGCCCCCCAAATGCGCATTGTGGATATCTGTTTAACCTAGAGCGCAATCGTCTGCGCGGCAACCGCCGCTCACTGCCCCGATAAATCGATCGTGATTTGGATTGAAGCGGCGAGCGCCGTTCACGATATGATGACGATGGACGCTTTTGCGCAGATTTTCCGACGTCCGACGCCGCGGATGAGGAATTCCGGATTAACAGGTGACAGCCGGGCGCGTGAGCGTGTGTCTCCTGATCAGGTGCCGGCGGAACGAACCTTGACGACGACACAGGACGATAACCTCGATTTCCTAGATATTCTCGGACCGCGCGTGCGCAAGGCGGTCGAGAAAGAGGCTGAACACGTCAGGGTCCCTGCCGGTCAGTTGCTGTTTGAACAGGGTGAGCCGAGCGACGCGCTCTACATCCTCGTCACCGGCTCGCTCGGCGTCTACGCGCTGGACGGCGAAGGCGCGGAAAGCCTGATTGCGATGATCAGACAGGGCGAGACGGTTGGCGAGATGGGGGTCATAGCAGGCGTCCCGAGGATGGCGACTGTCAGGGCCATCCGTGACAGCGAACTTTTGACATTCTCGAAATCCCGGTTCGACTATTTCGTGCGCAAGCGCCCGGAGATGATGCAGGGCATCAGCCGGATTCTGGTCAGCAGGTTGCGTCAGGCGTCCAGGGGTGTGGGCACAAGCATCGAGCCCAAGACCGTCGCATTCATTGCCGCGACGCCGGGCGTCGACCTTGCGTATGTTGCCGATCAATTGGCAAACCGCATGCGCGAGGACGGGGCCAGGGTGGCAGTCGTCGGAACGGACGATGCCAGTCGCGACGGTCAATGGTTCACTGCGCTGGAAGGCGCACACGACCATGTCCTTCTGCGTGGCGACATTGATGACGCCGGCTGGCTGTCGCTGTGCACGCGCCAGGCTGACCGGATTGTTCTCGTTGGCGACTCTGCCAATCACGGACAGACCAGACTGCCGGAGCCTTTGCTGAGACAGCGGGCCAGTCATCAGCTGCTGGATCTTCTGCTTTTGCATGATGACGGCATTCTGCAGCCCCGCGGCGCGAACCGCTGGCTGAACCGCTTGACCGTAAACCGGCACTTTCATGTCAGGCGAAACAGTCGCAAGGACTGGTCGCGTATAGCCCGGGTCATTGCGGGGCGAGGTGTGGGGCTGGTGCTGTCCGGAGGCGGCGCCCGCGCCTACGCCCATATCGGCGTGCTCAAGGCGCTCATGCAGTCCGATCATCCGATCGACTTTGTTGGCGGTACGAGCATGGGCGGCATCATATCGGCCGGAGTGGCTGCGGAATGGGACTACGATGTGCTGGAAGGCCGCATTCGCAGAGCGTTCGTCGACTCCAATCCGCTGTCGGACTACACGTTGCCGTTTGTCGGACTGGTGCGGGGGCGCAAGGTCGAGCGGCTGCTGGAACAGAGTTTCGGATCTCTGGAGATCCCGGATCTCTGGAAGCCATGGTTTTGCGTGTCGTCAAACCTGACGAATGCAAAAGTGCATGTTCACCGGAGAGGGGCGGTATGCAGAGCCTTGCGGGCCAGCATCGCACTGCCGGGCATTATACCGCCGCTTGTAGATGACGAGGGCGTACTCGTCGATGGAGCGGTGCTCAACAATCTGCCTGTCGACATCATGCGCAGCACACACCGGGGACCGATCGCCGCGGTCAATGTCGCGCGGGACCTGGCTCTGAAGCCGGAGATGTTTCGCCGGGAAAGTGAGCTGACCTGGTTTGGCAAGCTGCGGCGGCCGCCGATCGTCAGCATCCTGATCCGTTCGGCGACCGTTACCGGCGAGGAGCAGGATCGCGAGCAGAGCGCCAGTGCCGACCTGCTGATCGAACCGCCGCTCGGCAACATCGAGATCAGGGACTGGAAGGCTTTCGACGAGGCGGTCGAGATCGGCTACGCACACGCCAGCCGGTCGCTTGAGGAGTCAGGCAATATTCTGGATCGCAGACGGCGCGTCCCGCTGGCATAAGACGATTGCAGTGAGGGCAGGCGGGGTCAGAAGCGCCGCGACACACCGAGACCGAAAGCGAACTGGTCCTTGTCTCGCGTGACAGGGCTGTCGGCCGCATCGTCAACCAGCCGGTCGTACGAAAAGCGTGCGGTGGTGCTCCAGTTGCGGTTGAAGCTGTAGCCGGCGAGCAGTCCGGCGCCGACCGTCTTGAAACCCGCATCCGCGCTGAACGCCGGCAGACCGGAACTAAGCGCCTGTCCGGAGGTGATGCCGAAATACTCATCCATGTATTCGCCGCTGGCATAGCTCGCCGACAGGCCGGGACGCAGGAACCAGCCGCTGCGCGAGCGCCACGAATACCCGAGACCGAAATCGACAAGATATCCGGTATCGTCGCCGGTGAACTGATGGCTGAAACGGGTGGAGAAGGAGAAGCCCTTGTAGCGGACCTGTCCTTTCACGATCGCCAATGCGCCGCCCTCGATGTCGCCCAGGCCGTTCAGGTCATTCGACTTGTCGTGATCTCGGCCAAAGGTGTAGCCCACGGATGTCGACAGAGAGAACATGCGGTCCTTCCAGACGTACACGCCCAATCCATCCCGGCCGTTGAGGAAAACGCGGTCGCGCCACTTGATGTCGAAAATCGGGAACCCCGTTACCTCGTAGTCGTCCGAACCTTCGTATTCGGGCTTGACGATCCCGAACGCGCCGAGAGTGACCGACCAGTCCGATTTCGGACGCTCCGGCGGACCATACTCGGGGCCGCCAGCCGGCTTTTCAGCGGCATTCGCTGCGCTGGCGAGCAGCATCGCAGTCAGGCTTGCGGACGCGATTGCTGTTGCGAGATATGGCCTCATTGAATGCTGCTCCGGAACTTGAGAGATCTGTATTGAGTTACGTTCGACGGGCGACTCTGGATTGCCATGATGCCGGTATTTTTTCTTTACGCAACAGGCATTTAGGTCGCATGAGGAACATTAAATGGATGGGATTGAAGTATTTGCACGCGTTATGGGATTGTGACGCCATTTGCGTCTAGTGCGGCGTCGAAGGGTGTGGTGGTTTTCGCGGAGATTCATCGGCACGAACACCTGCAGAAGTGGTGAAAACCGGAGTCCGATCACCGCAGGCTCCCTTCACCGGCCGCGGTAAATACCCCTGCCTGTCAGCGGCTTGCCGCTCCGAATCCGTTCGCGACGCAGCACATACAGGCCACCGAAAACAATGAGACCGACACCCGCGAGCGTATAGAAGTCCGGAACCTCGCCCCAGAGCGCGAAGCTGAGAATGGCCACCCAGAACAAGGCCGTGTATTCGAACGGCGCCACGGTCGGGGCCGGTGCCAGACGATAGGCCTGGCTGAGACAGTAGAATCCCATCGCGGTGATGACGCCGATGGTGCACAGCATGGCGAGCTCAAGGCCGCTGGGCATCGACCAGGGCCGAAGCAGAAAGGCGAGGCTCGGATAGGTGTCAGGCGTGAGCGCGCTGCCGGCGAGCGCGTAACCCATGATGGCGCCCATATACATGAAAGCCATGCCGGAATAGAACGACATGACCGAAGCGGAGTCCGTAACGCCTAGGCGACGGGCCATGATCTGCGATAGGGCGTAGGACAATGCCGACAGCAAGGCGAGCAGCATGGCGGGTTCGATTGTGCCGATTCCCGGGCGCAGCATGACAAGAACGCCGCCGAAACCGATCAGCAGCGCAATCCAGCGCCGGTAGCCCACCTTTTCACCGAGAAACGGTACGGACAACGCCGTAATCATGAGTGGCGCCGTAAAGAACAGGGCCACGGCTGTCGTAAGTGGAATTGCCGCCACCGCGAGGTAGTAGAACAGGTATGCCCCGAACATGGCGAGCGACCTCACCACGTGCAGCAACGGCTTTTCGGTCTTGAGAGTATGAAACCCTGAATCGAAATGCACGATCAGGAGCAGCAGCGGAAGAGCGATCAGACCGCGCAGGAATACGATCTCGTGGACGGGTAGTGTGTCGCTCAGGAGCTTGATGATCACGTCCTGAAACGAAAAGATGAAGATGCCGGCGCACAGAAAGAAGATGCCGCGACGGCTGTCATCCGTAATCGCTGGAGTGCCGACGGGCGGTTCAATCGCCTGCGACATGACCACCTCCCGTAGGCAAGCGGACAGGCCAAAGCTGTCACCTCGGATGATGTGAGAATTCGCACCGCCTGTCGCGCCTGCGAGCGACAAAATGAAATGTCGTTTTCAGGACGCCCGTGAGCGACAAAATCAGATGTCGTTTTCAGGACATGAGGACGATGATCGGCTGATTGCACCGTAACCCCCGGTTGCTTGCGCGCCGTCGGGCCACCTTGCAAGATACGGGTTCGCGCAAGTACGGGGGTACCGCGATGTCTGCAAAACCGGAAGATGTCACGTGGAAGGAACTGCTTTCCCTGGATCCTTCGCAGGCAAGCGAATGGCTGGCTGATCGTCCCGGCCTGATCGGGCAACTGGCATCGAGTGTGGATCAGATTGAAGAAGCGCAGCTTCCGGACGCGCTGAACTGGTTGTCCGATGTGGAGAAGGCGCCGCCACGGGTCATCAAGGATCAAACCAGCCTCTCCACCGAGCTTTCCTCGCTATGGTCGCGGCTGATCGCTGAACATCAATCCAGATATCGCGGCAATGACCGCAGTGCCGCCTCCGATGCATCGAAAGCGCAAAAGGTTCCGGGCGAGGGCCCCGGAGAGATTGCCGCATCGGGGGCGATAGATGTCGAACCGGCAACGAAGGAGGCCGAACCGGGACCGCTGGACGATGTTGCCGGCAAGTCCGTGTTGCTGGAGGATCTGCTCGCTCTAAAGCTCAAATCCGGCGGAGTCTATTTTTCGGATACCGTGAGGCGAACGCTCAGTGATGCCGCAGCGGCGCCTGAGTTTGTCACCGATGACGGTCTGCGGATCATCACGCCCTACAGCTACCTGCGTGCGGCTTACATCGATGGCGGCAACGCTTCGGATGGTACGCTGAAATCCGCCCATGATTTTTTCACAGAATGGCTGGACGAAAGATCGGAAACGCCCGGCTCTCTGAATCTGGTTCCTCAGGTGACGGTAGAGGATCTGTCAAAGGGCGAGGGCGCTGCGGTCTCTACGGATCTGATCGCGATTTTCGCGCGTGCCGGCATTCTTGTTCAGTGGACCACATGGAACCAGAAACGGATTGATGCGCGGCATGTTCTTGCAGCATTCGTGCTGGAACCTGCGGGACTTCAGGCTTTTGCCGATCTGGGCGGGGTTGCGGTCAAGCCTGCAGAGTTTTTCGGCACGCTTCGCGACGGATTTATCGCCCACCTCGAAGGTCAGGCGCACACGTCGGAACTTGCGACGGCATGGCCGGCCATATTCGCCCCCCTCGACCGCGAGGGGCATTTCGCCGCTCTGCGACTGAACCAGCCGGTACTGATTCAATATCCGGACTACGTCAGTGACAGTCCCGCAACATTGGACAGCGACCAGCTCGGCGTCGCCAATGATGCGCGCGCACTGGCCGATCTGATCTGCCTGAAGGAGGCTGATCCGCCGCTGGCCGTCGGCCTGTTTGGCAACTGGGGTGCGGGCAAAAGCACGTTCATGCGCATGATCAGGGAAGCGGTGGACGAAAACGCTGCCAAGGTGAAAGAGGCGCGGAATACACATTTGGAGAATGCATTGCCCTTCGTGGAGCGCGTCGTGCATATCGAGTTCAACGCCTGGCATTACCTTGATGCCAACCTGTGGGCGAGCCTTGTCACGCATATCTTCCGCGAGCTTCACAGGCAGAGCAGCGAGACTGCACCCGACTGGATGAGCGAAACGCAGGTTGATTCCCTGATCGAGAGACTCGAGGTCGTCCGGCAGGTTGAGAAGGACGCGCGAACGGAACTCGAGAGCCTAAAGGGAACAATCAAGAGTGCACGCGACAGACTCGATCAGATTGAGACTGAAAGGGCGGAAAAGAAGAAGACGCTGATCGCGGATCATGCGCTGACTTTGGTGCAGGCTCTGCCTGAGGAGAGCACGCGAAAGGAACTGGCCGCCGCCGTCGAAACGCTTGGCATGAAGCAGACAGTTTCGACAGTGAAGCAGCTTGGGGATCTCGCTGGCGAGGTGCAGACGCTTGGCGGACGTTTGCGGTTACTGGCTTCAACCGCCACCAGAGAACGCGGCGGCGCCTGGTTATACGTGGTTTTCGGCATTGCAGCCTTTGTCGCACTGGGATGGATCTCGACGGTTGTGATAGCCGGGTCGGAATTGGAGGGGATCAAGGAATTTGTCGCACAGTTCGGATTTGCGGTGAGCGCAATCGGCGGCGGACTGGTCTGGCTCCTTCCACACATGAAGCACATCAACAAGGCACTCGAACCGGTGTTCGCCGCGCATCACGACGCCATCGAGAAACAGGAAGAACTGAAACGCCGGAAGGTGGCCGCGCAGAAAGAGCTGGACAAGCTGAATGCGGAACAGGCCAACAAGGAGCGCGAGCTTGAAACCAGTCTGCTCGAGCGCGAGAGGCTGGAGGAGATCGCGCGCGGTGACCGGCCGGCCGAGTTGCTGACCCGGTTCATCGAGGACCGCGCAAGCGCCGAAGGGTACCGAAAGCATCTCGGCCTGCTTTCCCGCATAAGACGCGACTTCGAGACCATGTCAGCGCTCATGCGCAACCAGCGCAGGGCGCCCAAAGCTGCGGCTGGTCAACACCCGGCCGGGAACCATGCGCCAGCCGAACCGCAACTGCCGAGTATCGATCGGATCGTGCTCTACATCGACGACCTTGACCGGTGTCAGGACAAGCAGGTCGTGGAGGTGTTGGAGGCGATCCATCTTCTTCTGGCCTTCGATCTGTTTGTCGTCGTTGTCGGTGTCGACGCCCGCTGGCTCCAGAATTCACTCGGTGAGTTTTACAAAGAGCAGCTTTCACCAAAAGAAGAGCATGGCAACGGGAGACCCACCGTCGCGGACTATCTCGAAAAGATCTTTCAGGTCCCGTTCCATCTGCGTCCGCTGCAGTTTGGTGATGGCGGCAACTATTCGCGATTGGTCGGCAAACTGGTTGGTGATGTCGTCACCCTTGCCCGGCCTGGCGTCCCCGGCGCGGACGCTGGTGTCCAGGAGAATGGGCAGGGGAACAATGGTGGTCCGGCCGGTGACGGCCATGCTCAAACATCATTGCGAACCGTTGATGTGGAAATGCCGGAACGCGAGGAGACGACGGAAGAGACGATGCAGCGCGTCATGCTCAGCAATCTCGAGCTTGACGAGATTGCCGAACTGGGACCGCTTGTCGGTCAGTCTCCGCGTGCCGTGAAACGGTTTATCAATCTCTATCGCCTGATGCGGACGCGTCGGCGGGGGGAAGAGCTTGATGCCTTTCTCGACGATTCCAATACGCCGTTCGGGACGTACAAGGTTTATCTTCTCTGGCTTGCGCTTGAGACCGGCCTGACGGAACAGCAGCTTTCAGGCCTCATTCGCGTCGTCGATCGGGCCGGCCCGGCGCAGACGCTCGAAGTCGTGACTGAAGGCATCGGGCCGCCGAGCTTCCGATCCACTACAGTGCCCGATGCAGACGACCTGCTGGCTAACGCGCGTCAGGACTTTTGGGCCGGAATTCAGAGCCTTGAATGCCGCCGGGTCGTGCACGGCAGGATGAATGACGTCCGTTCCGTCACGATCGCAACGCTGCGCAAAGTGATTGCGGATGTCTCCCGCTATTCCTTCCGCCTGAACGGCACAGGATCGCCGTAGCCGGTCAGAACGCCTTGTCCAGCGCGGCGGCCAGTCGCTTGTCCCGCCCGTAGACGTCCTTGCGGAAGTGCACGGTGCCGTCCTTGTTCGTCCATGCCGTCAGGTAGGTGATGTGCACCGGGATCTTCTTCTTCAGGCGGACGACGCGGCGCTTGTTGGACTTGAAAGCCGAGTCGAACTTGGCTTGCGTCCATCCTTGCGTTGCCAGCAATACCGCACCCAGTTCCCCCGGGTTCTGTACCCGGATGCAGCCGTGGCTGAACACCCGGGTGGCGCGCGAGAACAGGCTCTTCGACGGCGTGTCATGGATGTAGACGTTGAACTGGTTGGGGAACATGAACTTGATCTTGCCCAGTGCGTTCTTCGGCCCCGGTTCCTGACGCAGGCGGAACGGGAAGCGTCCTGAAATCGACGCCCAGTTCACACGATAGGGATCGATGACAGTGTTGCCTTTAAGGATCTTGATGTTTTCCCGATAGAGCACGCCCGGGTTCCGCCGCAGCTTCGGCAGGTACTCGTTGCGCGCGATCGAAGGCGGAACATTCCAGTACGGATTGATCACGAGGTACGTCATGTCCCTGGAGAAAACGGGTGTGCGGAAATACGTCTTGCCGACGACAGTCAGCGCCTCGTGTACCGTCTTTCCGTTGTCGACAACCTTTAGGAACTGGTCCGCCAGATTGACGAACACATAGCGGTCGCCAAGGTCGTCTTCCATCCACCGCCTGCGCTCCATATTGAGCTCGAGCGTCTTTACACGATCGGCAACCGTAACGTTCATCTGGCGCAGCGTGTCCGGCCCGACGACGCCGTCCTGGTCGATGCCGTGGAGACGCTGGAAGCGCTTAACTGCCTCTACAAGCGTGCCGTCATAGGTGTCGCCAACATGCGCGCCGGGCGCCAGATCGCCGGATTGCTCCAGCCGAGCACGAAGGGCCACGAGGCGGGGATCCTGCATCCCGGGTTTGAGCACGTCACCGGGCGGGACCTGTGTCCACCCGCCGTTGGCTGCCATCTCCCGATACTTTGCGAGTGTGGCCTTTAGCCGTTCGTAATTGGGAGTCTGCGGCGCGAGAGAGGCAATATAGGGACCCATATTGTCTGCCTGCTCGGCTCCGTCGAGCAGGGTCAGCGGCCCGGGGCCTTTGGGATAGATGAACAGTTCGCGGTCGACGTTTCGCGGTTCGACCCGGCCGGCACTGATGTCGCGTCCATAGTCGATCATGGCTCTTGCCAGCAGCAGTTCGGCTTCCGCGAGTTTCACCGGCTCGAGGCTGCTGATGCGCTCCTCGATCTCGTCGACCCGGTAGCGTGCCGGATCGAGGCCTTCCTCGGCGGCCGCTTTCAGGATCTGGAGCAGGACCTTGCCTTTGGTCTTCGGACCGTCATCGCGCACGAACAGCGGCTTGAAGCTGCGTTCCTCGTAATACGTGAAGACCTGGATCAGCCGTTCGTCGTCATCTTCGGTTCCGGGCGCGGCTACGCCGTCCTGGATGATGTATTGAAGTTCGTCCTTGACGGCAGCCTGTACTGTCTGGCTCGGCACCGACCAAACGACCAGTACAAGGAAGAAGAACAGAATCGCCGATGCGGCATTTGTCAGCGGATTGCTCCTGACCATGTCACGTCCTCTACGGATTTCGATTGCGGCGAGCAGATTATAGTGGCTTGACACAATTGCAAAAGGCTCGTTGCAGGCATGCCTAATCACATTCGCGGCACCCCATTCGGGTCGCCACTGCCGGGAAGGTATTTGAATGTGCCGGTTGCTGTGGCGATGAGGTTGCCTGAGTCGTCGAATGCTTCGGCATTGGTGAAAAACACGGACTTTCCGCCACCCGTACGCTGGGCAATAACGCGAATCTTGCCGGACTTCGCGCTGGCAATGAAGTTGGGCGTGATAGACAAAGTCAATGGATGGCGAACGTTTCCTTTGACTGAACAGTGACACCCCGAATAGCCGCTCGCCGTGTCGAGCAAGGTGGCAATCACGCCGCCGTGGAGCAGGCCGGTCCGGTTCAGATGTTCCGGCTGAATGGCGTATTCGACAACCGCATGATTCGGCGCCCATTCCACCAGCCGATATCCCATGAGAGACTGGTATGCGCTGCCGTTATGTTGTTCCCACTTGAGATTCTCGTCGCCGGCATCTTCGGTCAATTGGCTCATGCTGGGTGTCATTCCGTGCTGTTGTTGATCAGGGTTTCGGCGAGGTCGCGGAGCTTGTGCTTCAGGACCTTGTTGGTGGCGTTGACCGGCAAGCGGTCAACCAGGAACAGATGCTGGGGCCGCTTGTACGGAGCGAGACGATCCTTGACGAACTGGGTCAATTGCGCCGACGTCACGCCGGAGCCCGGAACCATCTCGGCAAAGGCCACCACTTCCTCGTTACCGTCCACCGTGCGGCCGATGACGGCGGCATGAACGACGTCTTCATGTGCGTTCAAGGCGGCTTCCACCTCCGGCGGGTAGACGTTGAAGCCCGAGCGAATAATCAGCTCCTTCGACCGACCGACAATGAAGCAGTTGCCGTCCGTTTGTTGCCGGCCCAGGTCGCCTGTCCGGAGCCAGTGATCGGCGCTGATCACGTCTTCGGTCGCTGTCCGGTTCCGGTAATATCCCTTCATCACGTTCGGGCCTCGAACCAGAAGCTCGCCGACGTCGCCGTCGGGAACGTCGTTTCCGTCAGCGTCGGTAAAGCGGATTTCGATGCCGGGAATTGGCGGCCCGATACTGTCGTCGTCCCGATGGTCGTCGATCAGGGTCTGACACACTGTCGGCGAGGCTTCCGTCAAGCCGTATCCGTTATTGAGTGCAAGGCCGAAACGTTCCTCGATACGGCGTTTCCAGTCGACGTCCAGAGGTGCGCCGCCAGCCGACATGTAGCGTAGCTTTGGCGCCCTGAGATCACGGCCTTCTGCTTCGAGGAATTCGAGCAGCCGTGCGTACATGGCGGGGACGCCCTGGAAGACCGTGACACCATCTTCAAGCGCCCGCGCAAGATGGGCAGGATCGAAGCGCGAGACAGCGATCAGCGTTCCGCCCGCATTGATCGTTCCGAGTGCGGTGGACGAGAGACCGAACACGTGCGACATGGGCAGTACTGCATAGACGCGGTCCGATGGCTGCAGCGCGCGCAACTTGCCGGAAACGATTGCGATGTAAAGCACGTTGCAGTGGGTCAGCATGACACCCTTGGGCTCGCCCGTCGTACCGGAGGTATAGATCATCGCGGCGACCTGACCGGTGTTGTCGACATCGACAGGTTCGCGTTCGGCCTCGAGCCTCGCTGTTGCCAGCACCGCTCCAAAACCCGGATCGCTGACCTCTGAAGCCTGCATGCCGCGGCCGTGTGTTTCGGCGTCGGAAGAGGCGATGTGGGTGAATACCGCGCAACGAGGCTGGCAATGCCGGGCGATCCTGTCCACTTCGGCTGCCGTCAGTCTTGCATTGATCAGCACGGCCCAGGCATCGAGCCGGCTGGCGGCGAACAGGAAGGCCGCCGTCGCCACTGAGTTTTCAGTAACAAGCAGAACCCGGTCGCCGCCGCGGACATCGCGCTCGGAAAGGACATGTGTCGCGGCGTCAATTGCGGCGCCGAACATCTCCCAGGTGAACTCGCGGCCGTCGTGATCGATGAAGGCGACGGCATTCGGTGCTTCCTGCACCCAGCGTTCGGGCAGTTCGTGAATGCGGCGAGGGAGGTCTTCGGGACGCACGGTTTGGCTCATTGCGGTTGTCGCCGCGACGTCGGCAGGGCGGCATGAACGAACAGTTTCACCGAACGGACCTTTTACGTCCAGCCATGAACGGGAGCCTCAGGCCTCTGTTTGAGCTGCGCTTTCCGCTTTCTTCACGCGCTCCCTGTAGGCGATGTACAGGCCGGAGCCGACGATGACGAGCGCGCCGACGATCGTCCAGGAGTCCGGCAGTTCTCCGAACACGAAAAATCCGAACAGCGCGGCCCAGATCAGGGAGCTGTAACCGAACGGCGAAACGACAGCCGCATTGGCCATGCTGAAGGCCTTGATCAGCGTGAAGTGACTGAGACAGCCGATCGCGCCAACGGCCATCAGCTTGAGCCATTGTATGGCGTCCGGCGTGACCCAGCCGGCAAACAGCGCAAGGTTCGACAGAACCGCGCCGACGACGGCGGTATAGACCAGCGTCGTCATTGAGCTGTCCACCTGTGCAAGTACGCGGGTCGACAGGTGATAGGCCGAATTGAACAGCGCGGCGGCAAGCGGGAGAAGGGCTGCTAGTCCGAGTGCCTCGGTTCCCGGCCTGATAATGATGAGCGCGCCGACAAAGCCGATGATCACCGACAGAACACGCCGCCATCCCACAGGCTCGCCCAGAACGGGCACGGACAGAAGGGTGACCATAAGCGGCGTCACGAACATGATCGCGCTCATCGTGGCGAGCCCCAGGTACTTCAGCCCGGTGAAGAAGAAAATGGTTGTGATCAGCAGCATGGCCGAGCGTGTGAGCTGCAGGCCGGCGCGCTTCGTGCGGAACGAGGATATCAGACGCCGGTTGAGGAAGATGCCCAGGAAAAGGGCATGGAACACATACCGGCCCCAGACAATCTGGCCGGGCGGCAGGTCGGCGGTGAGCGTCTTGGCGATGGTGTCCATGGAGACGAACAGCCCCATGGTGGCGAGCATCCACAGTATGGCCGCGAAGGGGCGCTGTACGGGCTTTGCCTGCCCGCCTGCTGCGGCAACCACCGCCATTGCCTCGGCTCCCTTTATCGAACTGGCTGGTCCGGCGAAGTGCGGTCAGCCTTTGGCCTGAATCTTGGCCCAGGTGTCGCGAAGGCCGACCGTCCTGTTGAAGACGAGGTCTTCGGCGCTGGATTCCTTGTCCAGACAGAAATAGCCCTGCCGTTCGAACTGGATGGACTCGCCGGTCTCCGCCTCTGCGAGCGACGGCTCCAGCCTGCAGTTGTCCAGGACGGTCAGGGAATCCGGATTGATATCATCGAGATAGTCGCCGTCACGGCCGGGTTCCGTTGCCGCGAACAGGTGATCGTATACCCGGATCTGTGCCGGGACGGCGTGTTCCGCCGAGACCCAATGCAGCGTCGCCTTGACCTTCCGGCCGTCGGGAGCGTTTCCGCCCTTTGTTTCGGGGTCGTAGGTGCAGCGCAATTCAACGATTTCGCCGGCCTCATCCTTGATCACATCGGTGCAGGTCAGGAAGTAGGCGTAGCGAAGCCGGACTTCACGGCCGGGTGCCAGCCGGAAAAACTTCTTCGGCGGGTCTTCCATGAAGTCCTCGCGCTCGATGTAGAGCTCGCGCGAAAATGGAACGTCGCGCGTGCCGGCGCCTTCGTCCTCCGGATTGTTCACGGCCTCAAGCCGCTCGGTCTCGCCTTCCGGGTAGTTCTCAATCACGACCTTCAACGGGTTGAGAACCGCCATGCGCCGTTCGGCCGTCTTGTTGAGGAGTTCGCGCACGCAGAACTCAAGCAAGGCCATCTCTATGACGTTCTCGCTCTTTGTGACGCCGACGCGGGCGGCGAAGTCCCGCAGTGCGGCCGGCGGATAACCCCGTCTCCGCAAGCCCGATATGGTCGGCATGCGCGGATCATCCCAGCCGCTGACATGGTTGTCTTCGACCAGTTGTATCAGCCGGCGCTTTGACAGCACGGTGTGGGTGAGATTCAGCCGCGAGAATTCGTACTGACGGGGCCGCGACGGAACCGGCAGATTCTCGATCAGCCAGTCGTAGAGCGGCCGATGGTCGGCGAATTCCAGGGTGCATACCGAATGGGTCACTCCCTCGATTGCATCCGACTGGCCGTGCGCGAAATCGTAGGTCGGGTAGATCTTCCACGCAGTGCCTGTCCGGGGGTGTTCCGCATGGAGAATGCGGTAGAGCACCGGATCGCGCATGTTGATATTGCCGCTCGCCATGTCGATCCTGGCCCGGAGCACGCGGGCGCCTTCTTCGAACTCGCCGTCCTTCATCCGCCGCAGAAGGTCGAGGTTCTCCTCAACGCTGCGGCTGCGATACGGACTGTCCCGGCCAGGCTCCTTGAGCGTGCCTCTGTATTCCCGCATTTCCTCGGCACTCAGATCGTCGACATAGGCCTTGCCTTCGGAAACAAGGTGTTCGGCCCATTCGTAGAGACGGTCGAAATAGTCCGATGCGAAATAGAGGTGTTCGCCCCAGTCGAACCCGAGCCAGCGGACGTCTTCCTTGATCGCCTCGATGAACTCGTGCTCTTCGCGCGTCGGATTCGTGTCATCGAACCGCAGGTTGCAGCGTCCACCGAACTGATCGGCGAGTCCGAAGTTCAGGCAGATCGACTTTGCATGGCCGATATGGAGATAGCCGTTGGGCTCCGGTGGAAATCGGGTGACGACATCCGTCACCCGCCCGGCGTCGATGTCTTCCCGGATGACGTCGCGGACAAAATCCTTCGGACCATCATCGGCCGATGTTTCGGTTTCGCTCATGATCAGCTCTCGAACGCGCATCCCGTGGGCCGGAGCGCAGTGCACGATACGGGTCTGTCTGTAAAGAATTGCCCGAATTCGTCAAGCCCGGCAGTCTGAAGAACAGGCTGTCGGGCGCCGGTGAGAATTCTGCAAGTGGGATTGGCTGGGGCGCAGGGATTCGAACCCCGATATCTCGGACCAGAACCGAACGTAATGCCATTATACGACGCCCCAACGGCGTGCGCGGCGCGTTATGTAACCTACATCGTGATGATTTAACAGACCAAAGTTGGTGCGAAGTTGCCACACTAGTCGGGCAAATCTGTTGCCCTCACGCATCCGTGATCGCCTCTTAACTATCTAACAATCCCGCATACGGATAAGTTTCCGGCATGAATCGGATCTTGGTCACTGTTGTGTTTTTGTTCCTGAGCGCGGCAACAGCGTTTGCGCACAGCGAGTCCGATTCCGCCTACGGCGCCTCTCCGGCACACGAATCCGCAGTGTCGGTCAGCATCGAGACGCTGGAATTCTCATCCGAGGAACAGAGCCGCAAATTCTGCATGGGCAAGTTCTGCAAGGATGTCGGAGCTGACAGCAGCGCCGAAGAGCCCAATCTGCCGGAAGCGTCTGACGAGAATGGCGGTTGCACCCAATCGGGAAGCTTCTCCTGTTTCTCTCCGGCCACGATTCTACAAGATCACGGACTGCGAATAGTGTCGCAGCGGCAATTGCGCAGATTGCCCGACACCACCCGCCGCTTGGACGAAGAATCGGATATCAAACATCTGCGTCCTCCAATTTTTTCCTTCTGAACCCATCGCTTGATTTTCGGGCTGACCGCAGCCCGGGCGTATTAGAGGCATCAGGAGGAGTAAATCGTGCCAAATCGTCGTTCAGTTTTCTTGGGCATGGTCGCCGCTGCCGCGACAGCGTCGCCGGCTTTCGCGCATCACAGAAAAAAGAAAAAGTTCCGGCTGAACCCGAAATACGAGCCGCAGCTTGTTTCGTTCTATGACTACGAGCCGGGAACGCTCGTCGTCGATCCGCGGAAGCGGTTTTTGTATCTGGTCGAGGACTTCGGCGTCGCTCGCCGGTACGGCGTCGGTGTCGGACGTGCCGGCCTGGCCTGGCGGGGCCGTGCCGTTATCGGCCGAAAGGCCAAATGGCCGTCCTGGCGTCCTACGAACAACATGATCAGGCGCGAACCTCACAAGTACGCGCGGTATGCCAGAGGCGTCCCCGGTGGCCCCAACAACCCGCTCGGAGCGCGGGCGCTTTATCTCTACCGCAATGGCAGGGACACGATGTACCGGATTCACGGAACCAACCAGCCATGGTCGATCGGCCGGGCGCAGTCCAATGGCTGTATCCGGATGCTCAACCGGCATGTCCGGGATCTCTACACCCGTATTCCGATCGGAACGCGTGTCGTCGTTCTGTAGCCGGGCGGAACCAATTCCGGACTGATACGTCAATCCGATAGATGGAATTCATTTAATGCGCCTTGTCGCCAATTACGGACTGAAATTGATATGACGAAAAATATTCTCGATTCCCGATCCGACAGGCCGGAAACCCGTGCCGTTGTCTCGCGACGGAACTTCATGGCCGGGCTTTCTGCCCTGACTGTCGCGGGATGCTCCACGACCGGTGGCCAGCGGCTCTCTTATGAGGGTACGCCTCCATCGGGGTTTGCCGCCATGTACGGTCCGCGTCCGAATGAGAAGTTTCCGGTTCCGGCCGTCAAGCTGTCTCAGGTGCCGCGCAAGTATCTCAGGCGTGAGGTGGCCTATCAGACGAAGGAGAAGCCCGGAACCCTGATCGTCGATACCGGCAACCGGTTCCTCTATCTGGTCAAGGGCAATGACCGTGCTCTGCGTTACGGCATCGGGGTCGGCCGGCAGGGCTTCGACTGGTCGGGCCGAGGCAGGATCGGGTGGAAGCGCAAGTGGCCGGTCTGGACACCGCCCAAGGAGATGATCGAACGCGAGCCCGAGCTGGCAAAATATGCCGAGGGTATGGAGCCAGGGCTGAACAACCCACTTGGTTCGCGCGCGCTCTACATCATGGAAGGCAACAGGGACACCCTCTACCGCGTCCACGGGACTGCGGAAGCCTACAGCATCGGCCGCGCAGTCTCGAGCGGCTGTGTCCGGATGCTGAACCAGGATGTCATGGATCTGTATGAGCGTGTCAGAGCCGGCGCGGGGATCATTGTTCTCTCACCGGGTGAGGCGCTGGTCTGAGACCGTTCCCGGAATCCACCCCGACCGGAATCCGCGGAGCGCATATATGACGTGGCTTGACCTTCCAGTAACTGGAACCTCTATATGGTGTTCCAGAAACTGGAAGGTTGAGTCGCATCGTGTCGCACACTCACGCGCAAAGCGCTGAAAAAACTGAAGTTATTCCGTGTTGTCACGGGTCGGCCGAGGCCGGGCAAAAGGCAGAAAGTCCGGTCATTGATCCCGTCTGCGGCATGACCGTTGATCCGCTCGCCGGCAAGCCGTCATTCGATCACGACGGCGAAACGTATCATTTCTGCTCGTCGCATTGCCAAACGAGGTTCTCGGGCGATCCCGATCACTATCTGTCCGGCGCCCATCTTGTCGCCGACGCCGATCTGCCCGCAGGCACGATGTACACCTGTTCAATGTGCCCGGAAATCGTGCAGGAGGGGCCGGGAACCTGTCCGATCTGCGGCATGGCGCTGGAGCCGATGGGTGTGCCGGTCGACGATGGCCCGAATCCCGAACTTGTCGACTTCACGAGACGGTTCCGGTTCGCCGCGCCGTTCTCGCTTGCTCTGCTTGCGATCGAGATGGCCAGCCATATATTCGGCCTTGATATCCTTCCCTTCCTTTCGGCGATGCAGAAACAGTGGCTGCAGTTGGGACTAGCGGCGCCGACGGTGCTCTGGTGCGGGTTGCCGTTCTTCGAGCGTGGCTGGAATTCGGTGCGATCCGGGCATCTCAACATGTTCACCCTGATTGCCGCCGGCACCGGAGCCGCGTTTGCATATTCCGTGGTCGCCGTTCTGGCGCCTGCGGCCTTCCCGGCGGACATGCAGACCCCGCACGGAACGGTTGCGGTCTACTTCGAGAGTGCCGCCGTGATCGTGGCGTTGGTTCTGCTCGGCCAGATCCTTGAACTGCGGGCGCGCGAGCAGACCGGGAGTGCGCTCAGGGCGTTGCTTGATCTGGCGCCGGCGACGGCTTTCCGTCTGACAGACGACGAAACGACCGAAGAAGTGCCCCTGGAAACGATCGCGGCCGGCGATAGTCTCCGTGTCCGGCCGGGAGACAAGATTCCAATCGACGGCGTGCTCGTCGACGGCAGCAGCGCAATCGATGAATCCATGCTGACGGGTGAACCTTACCCGGTAGAGAAAGGGGCCGGTGATCGGGTCACCGGCGGGACGCTGAACGGCAACGGATCCTTCGTCATGCGCGTCGATCGGACGGGCGCGGAGACCACATTGGCGCAGGTGGTGGCCATGGTCGCCGATGCACAAAGATCACGGGCGCCGATCCAGAGTGTAGCGGACAGGGTTGCCGGGATCTTTGTCCCCGCAGTTATCGCCGTCGCCGTTGCGGCATTCTTTGCATGGTGGATCGCCGGGCCTGATCCCGCCATCTCTTACGCGCTCGTCGCCTCGGTCAGCGTGCTGATTATTGCGTGCCCGTGCGCACTCGGCTTGGCGACGCCCATGTCCATCATGGTGGCGACGGGCAGGGGAGCGCGCGCCGGCGTGCTGGTGAAGAATGCCGAGGCGCTCGAGCGCCTGGCGGGTGTGGATACGCTGGTGGTCGACAAGACAGGTACGTTGACGGAAGGCAGGCCCGTACTGACCGGGATTGCCGCCATTGACGGGGTCGACGAGGCCACAATCCTTTCGGTGGCTGCGGCTCTCGAACAGGCGAGTGAGCATCCGTTGGCCGAAGCAATCCTGGCCGCCGCCGCTGAGCGGGACGTTGCCATTGGTGATGTACCGGATTTCGTAGCCATAACCGGCAAAGGCGTCACGGGTACTGCCGGAGGCCAGCGCGCCGTGCTCGGAAATGCAGCGCTCATGTATGACGAAAACATTGATATCAGCAACCTCGCAAAGGAGGCCGACGACCTTCGTGATTCAGGCAACACGGTCGTTTATCTGGCGGTGGACGGTTCCATTCTGGGACTTCTCGCCGTGACAGATCCTGTTAAGCCCTCTGCGCGCAGCGCCATCGCGGCGATGCGTGAGGCGGGTCTGCACATCGTGATGGCCACGGGCGACAACGAAAGGACGGCGCGTACGGTTGCTGAACATCTCGGCATCGATGCCGTCCACGCCGATGTCATGCCGGAGCACAAGAAAGCGCTGATTGAAGAACTGCAGCAGCAGGGCAGGACGGTCGCAATGGCGGGCGACGGCGTCAATGATGCGCCGGCGCTGGCGCAGGCCGACGTCGGTATCGCGATGGGCACGGGTGCGGATGTGGCTCTGGAGAGTGCGGAAATAACACTCCTGCGCGGCGATCTCGATGCTGTCGTCGCAGCCCGCACGTTGGCGCGCGCCACCATGCGCAACATCAAACAGAACCTCTTCTTCGCGTTCGCCTACAACACCCTGGGCGTGCCGATTGCGGCCGGCGTTCTGTATCCCGTCTTCGGTATCCTGCTGTCGCCGATGTTTGCGGCGGCTGCGATGAGCCTGTCGTCCGTCTCGGTCATCACCAACGCCTTGAGACTGCGCGCGACGCGGCTGTGACTTCGGTCCGGGACGGGAGCATTTGGGAGCAGAAACATGAACATTGGCAGTGCAGCTGAAGAGTCCGGATTGCCGGCCAAGACCATCCGCTACTACGAGGATATTGGCCTGCTCAATCCGTCACGGGCGGAAAACGGCTACCGGGATTATTCCGAAGCCGACGTGCACAAGCTCCGGTTTCTGCAGCGCTCGCGCAGCCTCGGTTTCACGATCGAGGAATGCCGGTCACTTCTTTCCCTTTACGAGGATACCGGCCGTGCGAGTGCTGACGTGAAGGCGATCGCCGAGCATCGGATTGAGATCATCGACCGCAAGATCGACGAACTGAAATCGCTTCGAAAGACACTCTCGCATCTTGCCAGCACCTGCCATGGTGACGGGAAGCCCGATTGTCCAATCCTCGACAGTCTCGCCGGCGACGTCAGTGACGGAGGAGGCAGGCGCGATTGATGACGAAGGTCAACCTTGTCGTCGCTCTGATAATCGGTGCGGGTGTCGGCTTCTCGCTCTGGACAATGCGGCCGGGATCGAATTACAGGACGCATGTGGCGGTCAGCGTACCGCCCTTGTCTGGAGACGCCAGGGTTGGCGAGCGAATGTTCAACGAGAACTGCGCGACGTGCCACGGTGCCAACGCGGCCGGGTCGGATCAGGGCCCACCCCTCGTCCATAAGATCTACGAGCCGGGCCATCACGCCGACGGGTCGTTTTACAATGCTGTCCGGAACGGCGTGAGGGCGCATCACTGGAATTTCGGCGATATGCCACCGCAGCCGGGTGTGAGTGCGGACGCGGTCAGCCGGATCATCGCGTATGTCAGAACGTTGCAGCGCGCAAACGGGATCAATTGAAATGCCTGAACTGATGATCAACCGTCGACGGCTCATTGAAACATCTTTGTTGGCGGGCACGGGCCTCTTGGCTCCGGCTGTTCTGCGTTTGGACACCGCGCCGGCGTCGGATGGATTCATCGTCTTGCGGGCCGGCAAGGCCGAGGCCTCGTTGCTGGGCGAGGGAGAGGCAAAAACGCCCATCTGGACATACAATGGCGTGACACCCGGACCGACCTTACGGGCGCGGCGCGGCGACGTCATGCGGGTCCGCCTTGTCAATGAGCTGGATCAGCCGACGACAATTCACTGGCATGGCATCCGCATTGCCAACGCGATGGACGGCGTTGCCGGAATGACCCAGGAGCCGGTCCCTCCCGGTGGCACGTTCGATTACGTCTTCGAGGTGCCGGATGCCGGGACATTCTGGTACCACACCCACAATCGTTCGTGGGAGCAACTCGCGAGGGGACTCTACGGACTTCTCATCGTCGAGGAACCTGAGCCTTATCCTGTCGACCGTGAGCTCCAGTTGGTGTTCGACGACTGGTCGTTGACCCGCGAAGGCAAGATCAACGAGGAGACGCTGGGCAATCTTCACGACTGGGCCCATCGCGGACGTCTGGGCAACTGGCTGACCGTGAACGGGACCTCGGCGCCTGCAATTCCCGTTTCGTCGGGCGAACGGCTTCGCCTGCGACTGGCCAATACGGCCAACGCCCGTGTCCTCTCGTTCGATTTTCCCGGGCACGAACCCTGGCTGATCTCTCTTGACGGTCATCCTGTCTCGCCGCGCAAGCTGGAAGACGGACGTATCGAACTGGCCCCTGCGCAGCGCGCTGATTTGGTCCTGGATGCCAGGCTTGAACCGGGCTCCACAGGGGAAATCCGGGAAGTCGGCAATGGCGATCCTTACAAGGCGGCGTCATTCACATACTGGGAGAATCAAACCGTGGAGAAGCGGCATCGCGGAGATCCGCGTCCGTTGCCGTCGCAATGGGGCCTCCGAAACCCCGACCTCGCGAATGCTCGGAAAGTAGAACTCGAAATGGGCGGCGGCGCCATGGGCAGGATGGACAAGGCGGTTCTCAACGGTGAGACGATGGGCTGGCGCGAGCTTGTCGGGAACCGCAGGGTCTGGGCGTTCAACGGCATTGCCGGTGATATGGACAAGCCGCTAACCCGGGTCAGACGCGGAGATACTATTGCCATTCGCATGGCCAACAACACGGCCTGGCAGCATGCTATGCACCTTCATGGTCACCATTTCACGACAACAGAGCTGAATGACAAGCGCGTTGAAAAGATCGAATGGCGGGACACGGTTTTGATGGAGCCCGACGAAACGCGAACGATCGCCTTCGTCGCCGACAATCCGGGGAAATGGCTGCTCCACTGTCACATGGTCGAGCATATGGCCGCCGGCATGAACACGTGGATACACGTCAAAAGCTAGTTCGCTGCGGTCATTGCAGTTCCTTCTCTGAGTCACAGTCGCGATTTTTCGCACTGCGGATTGCCCCATTCCTCAGGTTGGCGTAAAGACGAAAGGTCGCGACCTGCGGCATTAGGGGGCTTGCGGGACGAGGGGAACATCAATGGTGACGATTTCGCGGTACACGGTCGGGCTGATCCCGGGCGACGGTATCGGCAATGAAGTGATGCCGGAAGCCTTGCGCGTGCTGGAGGCGGCGGGCTCAAGGTTCGGCCTGGAGTTTGAATACAAGGAATTCGACTGGAGTTGCGCGCGCTACAGCAAGGCCGGTTCAATGATGCCGGAGGATGGCGTTGAACAGGTCAAGGGCCTTGACGCCATTCTGCTGGGAGCGGTTGGTACTCCTGGGGTGCCTGATCATGTATCGCTTTGGGGGCTTCTGATTCCGCTGCGCCGCGAACTCCACCTCTACGCAAACGTCCGGCCGGTGAAACTGTTTCCCGGCACCCAGTCGCCACTGGCAGGGCGCGGACCTGATGACATCGACATGGTCATCGTCCGGGAAAACAACGAGGGCGAGTATTCCTCGATCGGCGGGCGGATTTACGACGGGACCGATCAGGAAATGGCGATCCAGCAGTCGGTGTTCACGCGCCGCGGCGTCGACAGGATCATGAAGTATGCGTTCGAGCTGGCGCGTACACGGGCGCGCAAGCATGTGACCTCGGCGACCAAGTCCAACGGGATCGTCCATACGATGCCATACTGGGACGAGCGGTTCGCGGCCATGGCCGAGTCGTATACCGATATCGAGACCGCCCAGTATCACATCGACATTCTGGCGGCTCACTTTGTCAGCCACCCGGATTGGTTCGACGTCGTTGTCGCCTCGAATCTGTTTGGCGACATCCTTTCGGATCTGGGCCCCGCCGTGGCCGGATCGATCGGGATCGCGCCGTCCGCCAATATAAATCCCGAGAAGGAGTATCCGTCTCTGTTCGAGCCGGTTCACGGATCGGCGCCGGACATTGCCGGCACCGGCGTGGCCAATCCTGTCGGCATGATCTGGTCAGCCGCGATGATGCTCGAACACCTGGGCCACGCGGACGCGGCTGCTGCGGTGGAGAAGGCGGTCGAAACCGTCCTGCTCGACGAAGCGTCACGCACACGCGACATGGGTGGCCGGGCCATGACCGACGAGTGCGGAAAGGCAATCGCCGCCGCTGTCTGAGACCCGACGAGGTCCGTCAGTCGTCTGCGCTGTCTGCGTCGTGTCTCAGGTGAGCGTTTCTTCGACCAGTGCCGTCCAGTAGCGCGCACCGATCGGAAGGATGTCGTCATTGAAGTCGTAGTGCGGGCTGTGCAGGTTTGCGATGTCGTCGCCTGCGCCAAGCTGGACGTAGCTCCCGGGCCTCTGTTCGAGCATATAGGCGAAGTCTTCCGCTCCCATGGACGGCGGCCGGTCGCGCCGCACGTTTTCTGAGCCGACGACTTTCGCGGCAACGTCACCGGCATGCGCCGTCTCCGCGACCGAGTTGATGGTCGACGGATAGCGCCGGTCGTACATGATCTCGGCTGTCGTGCCATGTGCGGCGCAGACGCCGTCGACGATGCGGCGCATGGCCGGCTCGATGCCGTTGCGGACTTCCGGACGGAAACTGCGGGCCGTGCCGGCGATCTTCACCTGATCCGGCAGCACATTCAGCGCATCACCGCCGTGGAATTGCGTGACACTGACAACAAGCGAGTCAATCGGATCGACGGTCCGGCTGGTGATGGTCTGCAGCGCCGTGACAATGTTGGCACCCGCAATGATCGTGTCCTCGCCCTGATGCGGCATGGCCGCGTGGGCCCCACGGCCGGAGACTGTAATCTCGAAGACGTCGGACGCGGCCATCACGGGACCGGGAGTGGCCGCGATCTCTCCGACCGGCAGGCCCGGCCAGTTGTGCATCCCGTAGACAGACTCCATCGGAAACTTCTCGAACAGACCGTCCTCGACCATGACCTTTCCGCCACCGTCGCCTTCCTCCGCGGGCTGAAAGATGAAATAGGCCGTACCCGCAAAATTGCGCGTGGCGGCCAGGTGCTTCGCAGCGCCGAGCAGCATGGCGACGTGTCCGTCGTGGCCGCATGCGTGCATCTTGCCGGGCACGGTTGAACGATGCGGGGCGTTCGTCTTCTCCTCTATCGGCAAGGCATCCATGTCGGCCCGAAGGCCGATCGCGCGATCCCCCTCCGCTCTGCCTTCGAGCACTCCGACAACGCCCGTGCCCGCGAGCCCTCTCACGACCTTCATCCCGAACGACTCCAGATTGCGCGCGACGAGATCGGATGTCTTGTGTTCCTCGAAAGCTGTCTCCGGGTTGGCGTGGATTTCCCGTCTCCAGGAGATCATGTCGTCATGCAGAAGATCGAGGTCGTCGCGCTCACTCATTCCGGGTTCCTTTTGCCGTTCGTGTGGACCGTGCCATCATCCCGCCTGAACGAGTTTGAAGCACATCATCTTGGCAACATTCAAGAGCAGCTTTGCCGCCGGTTCCGAGTGGCTGCCGATCAGCGAGCGCAGGGTGCTTTCGCTCAGGCTCATAACGGTCACGTCGTCGGTCGCGGCGTAGACGTCACGCGTGCGCGGCAGGTCAAGGAAGAACGCGATCTCGCCAAACATGTCGCCTTTCGACAACACCGCGACCACCTCGTCACCGTCTTTCACTTCCAATGTCCCCGAAAGTACGACAAACATGTTCTGCGCGACATTGTCCCTTTTGATGATGCGGTCACCGCGGGCGCACTTGATCGTGTTGCTCTTGGCGAGACAGGCCTGCACCTCTTCCTCGGACATGTCGTCGAAAAGCGTGGTTCTGCCGTCCTCAAAGCGCATAAGCGCCTTGCCCACGCTCTCCCAGTATCTGTCTCTCGAAAGCATGCGCTCGCTCATCACAGCGTCACCGCCCTCAAGCAGTTTGTCGAGCCCGTCAGGAACGCGCGCATCCGCACCAAAGTCTCTTAGAACCTTGGCAAGCGGTGACTTGATGGCGCGGAAATAGTCGAGATCCTCAGCGATCATGACCAGCGGAATCAGATATCCGGTCTCGGGGCTGTTGACGTTATGATTGGTGTAGGTCCGGAAGCCGAGGCCCAGATAAACGTTCAGCAGGTGCGGTTCGCAATCTCCGAATATGAGCTGGATGCGGCGCTCGTTCACGAAGTTCATGTAAACGCAGAACATGCGGAACAGCAGGTCGCTGCCCCGGTGTACCGGGTCGATCATGAACCGCTCGCCGATCACCATGTGCTCCTGCGGCACGGTCTCGAGAAACGGTTGGAGATCGTATTGCGCAATGTGGCGTTCGGTGAACCCGCCGTCGCCGCCGCAGGTGAAGCGCATCGTGCCGGCGAACGCGCCGTCGCATCGGGCGCAATACAGATGGCTGCGCTCGTCATCGGCCTCGATAAGCTTTCCGGCGTCATGGTCTGCGATCGAGCGGTAGCGCCCCATCTCTTCGACGTAGATCCGATAGCGGAAGCCGTAGATGTCGTCGAAATCATTTTCTGACCGCGCCGGATGAATCTCCGTCACGGGTGTGGCGTCCGTGTCTGACATGACATTTCCCCTTGCATAGCACGCCGTCACATTCTGCCGCAGGGCGGGCAGGGGTCAAGGATGTGCTGCGTGGTCGCCCTGGGCTTTAGACGGGATGAGGATTGTCGCGGCCGAACAGGGCATCGATGCACGAAATGTCATCGACGACGTGATCGGCATACGGCGCAAGATCGGCACGCTCGCTTGTGCCCGTGAGCACACCCACGACCATGCCGGCACCCGCCGCCCGGCCCATTTCCATGTCATGATGGTTGTCGCCGACGACCATGATTTCCTGCGCCGGAAGTCCGGTCGCATGCATGAACCCCTGAACCATCCCGGGCCCGGGCTTCACGCCGTGTCCGGAATCATAGCCGGCGATAAAATCGAACAGCTGGATCACGTTGAACGGCGAAAGGGATTCATGCGCGCTTCGCTCTGAATCGCTTGTTGCGACGCCGAGCTTGAGCCCGCGCGACGCGAGATCTCCCAACACTTGTGGCAGGTCGGTCGCTTGTCTTGCGCTGGCCGCACTACCGCCTTCGAATATCTCGTTGACGGTCTCGGTCAGCCGCTCAAGTGACGGAGCGTGAGGCCCGAGCATCGGGTGCCAGTGCGCGGCTATTTCGGCGTTGTTGCCGGCAGCCATTGTGCTGCCGGACCGCACCCGGCCGGTCTCAGGATCAAAGCCTCCTGAAATCATCAGGCGTTCGGCCAGGTCCTCATCACCCTTTGCCACTGCGCGCGCGACCTCCCAGTTCAGCGGCATCCAGGTCGCGTGATAATCCAGCAATGTGCCGTCCTTGTCGAAGAGGATGCCGCGTATCGTCATGAGATTTCCGGATGAAGGCGCTTTTCGGGGCCGGTTTCGATGAAAACCCGTCTCTGATCGAATTTACCTGTTCTCAATGCGTTTACCATAGTTTTTGCGCACGCTTTGGCTTTCGGGTCGGGATCAAGATCATTCGTGGACCTCAAGGAGGGGGGATCTATGATCCGGTGTCTGGACGATCCGCTGAAGGTCGTGCATGCGGTTGCGCGGCTGGAGCGGTTGGCTGAGGATGCGGGTGTTTTCGTGTTCGTAAAGACGGATTTCCATGAGTTCGTGGAGATCAGGGACTTCGTGCGTCCGGACGAGACCGTCTCAGCGATGTTCGACCCTGCGAGCACGGCAGATCTCAGCAACGGGACGCGTGCATTCTGGGTTCACGGTGTCGACCGGCAGGGCCAGACTGTCTCGCTCCAGGCTGCGCGCATCGATGCTGTTGACAGCAATCTTGCGCAATGGGCCATGCTCTGGATGTCCGCCCTTTACCGGATGCGGGGTGACGATGTGGAACCTGCACGCTGGCAGGCTCTTACCCATTCAGCGGCCGAGCGGATCAGCGGGGACGTTGTTTATCATGGAGAATTCTGGCTCTCCTCCGAACTGCGAGGCAACGAAAACGGCAACATGCTCGACGTCTTGCCGCGCATGGCGCTTCTGCTCATCTTTCTGAAGTGGCAGCCTGATCACGTCTGGGGACTCGTCACCGAGAAGCTCGGATCGAGGGGGGTGCCGTACCGGATGGGCTATTCCGTGCAGCAGCCGGCAATGCTCGCCTGGCAAAGTGCGCCTGACGGCGCCAGCAAGGAGGAAACGTTCGCCTGGTGCAGCGCCGAGGATCTTGCCTATCTGGCTGAACTCGAAAGCTCGCGCGCCTGATCGGACGGCTCAGAAGATCGGAATTTTAGGAAATTGTGCTTCGCCGATGTAACGCGCAAGCGAGTTACGCTTCGAACATCGGGATGCGTTGTGGCACAAGCTGGCAGGTGATCCGGACGCCGGTTGCCTTTCCATCCCGATGTAGCGGCTGAATCAGGCGCTCATAGGGTGTCCAGACTTGCTCATGACCGGGCGGCGTTACCGAAGCTACGACGTGGTCGTAGTGATCGCGCCCGCTGTGCATGACGTCGAAATAGGGCGGGACTACCGTCCGGTCATAGTCGTCAGGCTGATTCGGGCTATGCGGCGTTCCAAGCGCCTGCGCCACCCAGTCCTTTCCCATCGCCTGTGTGAGACCGGATCCGTCTCCGGCCATCGTCAGCACAAAGTCGTCGAGATGGTCGCTGAATTCGTAGAACAACTGGTGATATTCCAGGCCTTTGCCGCCGGACCGCACAGCACGGCGAAGCAGTGGGGCCATTGCCGTGACATCGCTGGGATCTCTTGGCTCAATTGCCGCCAGACGCCCGATCTTCGCGCCACGGAACTCCCGCAACTGAGCAAATCTGAAAGCCGCGTCCTCCGGGTCCGTGTAGTCCTCAAAGGCCCAGCCATCCTTGAAAAACTCCAGGCGAACGGAATTCCTGCACGAATCGATGATATTGGAAGCCGTATTCAGTGACGGTTCGTCGGCGTGATCGACATCCCATCTGATGACCGTTCTCCGGGCCGAGTTTCGAACGTGGACAAGGCGGAACACGCGATAGGGAAGGTCAAGATCGCTAAAGGGCTGGTCGCTGATCGCTTTTGGCAATGCCACCGCGACACCGCGGTCGATCCACCACGTGCTCGAGGTGTCCAGCCCTGGTGTTCGTGATCCCATCGTCACTGCTGTCCCGCGAGCAGACGGCTCATGGAGCGTGCGATCTCGAAAGTTCGGCTTGCCTGCTGTTCGTCCGGCGCAAGTTCATTGCCGAACAGAGTGGGCAGGTCCACGTTCAGAACCAGCGCTATCGACACGACTTCCATGTACCGGTTTTCAATGTCGCCGCATTCAATGCGTTCGATGGTCGACGGTGCTACCTCGATCATTCTCGACAGGCAGTCCACCGAAAGTGACTGCAACTGGCGCTCCTTCGCCAGCGTGCTGCCGATAGTAGCGTTCTTTTCCATATTTTTGCCCCCCAATACACGTCCTGGTCGCTAAGTATTCAGGGCCCAAGGCACCTGAGCGGTCAATTGACTTTGTCCAAATCGCGGATATAGCGGATCACCTCATCATACTCCTGCGGCGGCTCTGCTTCTATGTCGGTGGCTCGGCGCGCGATCCCCAGAGCGATCGGTGTTATCTTCTCCGGCGAAAGATCAAGGAAGCCGTTTCGAATGAGTGCGCGCAGCATGCCCTCCGCCGCCTTGAAAGTCTTCTCGAACTGCGTATCCGGATCGGGCGTCGCAATGACTGAAACGCCGGCAAGTTCCGATATCTCTCCACGCTGAATTGGCGGATCGCCCCGTCCTTCGAAAACGGGGATCAGTTTGAGAACCAACTCGAGAGGAAGGTATTTGCTGCCGTAATTGTAAGGCAACTCGTAACGCTGCACTGAAGACCCGGCCGCGAACTCTATAAGGGGCGCCAGCCGATCCCGCGAATATCCGGCTCGTTCACGCAACTGGCGCAAGCGCTCGGCGGGATTGAATGGTGGTTTATTGAGCATGTGCCGCAGCCAACGTTTCCGAGAATTCTCCGCCAAGTCGTGCAGTTACGCAAATAGTGTAGACCCGTTGCCGCAGAGTCAACCGCGGCCGTTGGAATTGTTCAAACCAGGAATGATTTCAGCGCGTTTTCAACGTCTTGCGGGACTTCTTCCGCAAGGTAGTGACCGGCGGGAAGCGCATAGCCCTCTACGTCTTCCGCGCGTTCGCGCCACAGAGCAAGGGTGTCGAAGCAACGCTCGATGACGCCGTGCGCTCCCCAGATAACCAGAAGCGGACAGGTCACGGATCTGGGACCGTCCTCGTCGTCGTGCCGAATGTCGATAGTGGCCGCAGCCCTGTAGTCCTCGCATGAAGCGCGTATGGTCTCAGGGTTGGAGAAACACCGTTCGTATTCCGCCCAGGCACCTTCCGTGAATGGCTTCATCCCGGCGCTGCCGCTGCCGCATTTCTTTTTCAGATAGCCCTTCGTGTCCGCGTGGATCATGGATTCCGGAAAGGGCGCCGGCTGAATGAGAAAGAACCAGTGCCAATACAGCCGTGCGAACGCGTCGGTCGTGTCGCGATACATTTCCCGCGTCGGAGCGATATCCAGAACCGCCAGCCGCTTTACCCGTTCAGCGTGGTCGAGCGCCAGCCGGTGCGCCACGCGTCCCCCGCGGTCGTGCCCCACGACAAAAAACGTCTCGTGTCCCAATGCGGTCATCACCTCGGCCATGTCGCCGGCCATAGCCCGCTTTGAATAGGAGGAGTGATCCGAGACGGAGTCCGGTTTGGACGAGTCGCCGTATCCACGAAGATCGGCCGCAACCACCGTGAAATCGCGCGCCAGGCCGGGCGCAACCTTGTGCCACATGGCGTGGGTCTGCGGATAGCCGTGCAGAAGCAGCAGAGGCGGGCCGCTGCCGCCGGTTACGAGATTGATCGCCGCCTCGCGTGTCTGGATGCGCTTGTTTTCAAACCCTTCGAACATGACGGCAGAATAGTGTCGGGTCCCGGCCAAGTCATCCGTATTGGCGGAGAGGGGGTGTCCGTTATCGGTCTGTTCTGCTAACTGTCCGCATTCCACGAAACGTCCGAGGGCGCGACCTTGTCCAAGTCAATTGCATTCCTGCATACCGCGCAATGCAATGCCGACCTTTTCAGGGAAATGGCCGACAGTCTGCCGGTGCGGCACAGTCATCTGGTGCGGGCCGACCTGCTCGCGCGAGCGGGTGACGCAGGACGGCTGACAGAGGAAATCCGGGACGAGACCGAAGCGGTGCTGCGTTCCATGACCAACGAAGCCGATGCAGTTGTCCTGACGTGCTCGACACTCGGTCCGGCTGCCGATGCGATCTGTGACCGGCCGGTGATGCGGATCGACCGTGCTCTGGCCGAAGCGGCTGTTGCAAAAGGCGGCAGAGTCGCAGTTCTGTGCACGGTGGAAACCACGATCGGTCCGACGGGAGATCTCTTCAGGGAAGTCGCCGCCGGAACCGGCGCGGCCGTCGAGGTCAGGCTGATCGAAAATGTGTTTCAGCTGTTTCTGGACGGGCACTCAGACAGGTACTTCGAGGCCATCGCATCGGCGGCTGACGAGATTGCCCCGGAATTCGACGTCGTCGCATTCGGGCAGGCGTCAATGGCGCCGGCGGTGGCGCTATGCCGGGTCGCCCGCCCGTTGACCAGCACGGATGCAGGCATGGCCGCGGCATACGAGACGGTCGCTACCTGAGCAGACCGTAAAGACCGACGCAAAGCAGCAAGCCGAGAGCCACCCGCCGATAGAGCGCCTCGCTGGACTTGCGGAACAGTTTCGAACCCACCCAGGCAGCGGCCATGAAGGCCGGCAGCAGCACAGCCGCGGTCGTGACGGACTTGCTGTCGATCAGGCCGGAAACCGTCATCAGTATGATCAGTGCAACAAGCGTAATGGCGAAATAGCCGGTAAAGTTGGCGCGATTGGTCGACGCGGAATCCTGACTGGACAGCAAATAGGCCATCACCGGAGGATTGCCGAGGCTGGTGGACGCCATGAGCACGCCCGAAACAGCGCCGACGCCGAGATTGGCCCAGAGCTTCTTCTCGCCTTCGTACCGCCAGCCGAACATCAGGACGATCGAGAACGCGGCAACCACAAACGCTATGGCGCGCGCGATGGCGGCAGGATCAAGGGTAACGAGCAACATGCTGCCCGCCGGCATGAATGCTGCGGCCGCGATACCCATCGGGCCGACAACCTTCCAGTTGATTTCCTGCCGAACGCCCGGGAGAAGCTGAGCGGTCACGATCACTTCCATGAGGATAATGACGGCGACAGTCTGAACGGGCCCGAAGAGAATGGCGAAGATCGGTGCCATCAGCATGCCCGATCCGACGCCGGCAAAGCCGCGCATCAGGCCGGCCGCCGCCGCTACGGCAAGCGCGATCAGCAGTTCCGGGGTGAAAAGGGCCATTGCATTGCCATTCGGGGAAGGGGACGTTTATCGGCCCGTCCAGACCGGATCTCGCTTCTCGGCGAACGCCCTCGGACCTTCTTCCGCATCCTCGGAGTCGAGCATCTTTTTGTAGTTTTCCACTTTGCCCGAACGAAGGTGCGCATAGGCGTCCGTGAGCGTCATTGCCTCGGTCGACCTGACCGTCTCCTTGATGGCCGCGATCGACAGGGGTGCTGCGGCAACGATGCGTTCCGCCAGTTCGCGGGCGCGGTCCATAAGGTCTGCCGGCTTGCAGACTTCGTTGACCAGGCCCCAGAGCTCCGCTTCCTGCGCGCTCATATGCTTTGACGTCAGCAGCATCTCATTGGCCACGGCGCGGGGCAGCGCCCGCGGCAGCCGGA
This sequence comes from Hyphomicrobiales bacterium, assembly GCA_965275905.1. Taxonomy (GTDB): domain Bacteria; phylum Pseudomonadota; class Alphaproteobacteria; order Rhizobiales; family JAJFHC01; genus CBDAQD01. The sequence goes on from CBDHYJ010000069.1 coordinate 44,130, forward strand.
TTGCGCCGGCGTCCGGCATGACGCCAACGAGCGGTTCCGGGAGGTAGAATTCGGCGTCTTCGACGGCGATCATGAGATCGGCTGCAAGCGCGATTTCGAAGCCGCCGCCGAGGGCCAGGCCGTTGACCGCCGCAATTACGGGTTTGTTGAGATCGGGCAGTTCCGGGAATCCGCCGAAACCGCCGACGCCGTAGTCCGCCTCGAAGTCCTCGCCTTCGGCGGCCGCCTTGAGGTCCCAGCCGGCACAGAAGAACCGGTTGCCGGCACCAGTGAGAGCACCTCTGCGCCCCGCACGAGATCGTGCACTTGCGTGTCTTCGGAAAAATTATGGCTGACGCCGCCGATCGACGGCACGAAAAGCATGGCGGCCGGCATCAGCCGGGCGACATTGGCGGCATCATGCAGAGCGCCGGAGGGCATGACCCGCCATTTGTCCGGCGCCAGTTTTGTCGCAGCCTGTTCGAGACGCCCGCGCAGGCTGGCATTCATCTCGGTCGGCGGCACCGCGACATAGTTTGAAAGGCTGAGACCGAGTTCTCGTTCATCGCAAATCCGGCTGGCCGTTTCGCGAATGATCTCTTCCATACGGTCGAGCCTTTCCGCACTTCCGTCGCGCCATTGCACGGTGAAATCGGCCTGACCAGGCACGATGGACGAAGCATTGGGCTGCAGCGCCACGTGACCAATGGTCCAGACGGTGGCGGGCGTGACAATATTGACGAAAGCCGTGTTGATAGCGTCCGCAAGCGCAACAAGGCCTTGAAAGGCGTCACGGCGGGTTTGCATCGGCGTGGTGCCGGCGTGGTTCTGGTGGCCGGTTATGCGCATCTGCAGGCTGCGAATACCAACGATGACATCGACAACACCTATCGCCTCCTTCGCATCGTCCAGCACGGGCCCCTGCTCGATATGCGCCTCAATGAAACCGGTGAAGCGGCCCGGCGATCCACGAAATTCGGTCCGGCAGAGAGACCTGCTCATGGCTGGCTGCGGGCCTCGGCAAAGGTAAGGCCAGCAACGATCCCGTCAGGCGGTCAGCCTCATGCCAGTGACAGTGCAGCCGGACCAGATGCGGCTGCCGGTCAACACGCCGAAAGCGCCCCTCCTCGTCCTGAAAGGAGACGACAGCCACCGGCGCGACCGCCTGGCATCGGCTTGGAGGCGCGGGCGACTTCAAGTGCCGCAATCACTCCGATAGGCGCCGTCAAGCCAGCCGCCCTCGGGCTGGCTGAATCGGTGTGCGAACCCATGAAAGCAGGCAGGGCGCATCCCCCGGCGGAAGACCGAAGAGATTGCCGGCCGGATCAAAGACCGGGTCAAGACCCGCCTCGGCCATTCGCCCGGCAAGCCATTTCAGGGCGGCGATGTCGGCATCGGAAAAAGCAGGCCGCACAACGCCGCTTTCATGCGCGCCGAACGACCGTAACTGCTCAAGATCGCCCAACAGGCGCTCTGGATTGATGGTGATGGACGACATGGCTCTCCGGTCTGTTTTCAGTGAGGAAGGCGCAGTCTGGTGCAGTCCGGTAACTTTGTCGAACGATAGTTTCACCGAAATGCCCCGCAGGGGGCGGCTTTAATTGACAGCCCATTTGGCGGGCCGCTAGTGTTTTTGCGGGCAGGATTGTCCACCCGGGGCGAGCTTATGGCGATGATTGGCGAACGGGCGGCAGACGTCGGATGAATCGCGGTCGAAATCCCCGGATCACAGAGTGAAGACCGAGGAGTGCTTAAATGCGATTTCGTTTCCTGACTGTTTTGTCTGTCGTCTGTTTGGGCGTATTCGGCACCGGCGCGCTGGCGCAGGACGCCTCCTCGGACGATCAGCCTGATTTCGTCATCAAGGTGCCGGTGAAATTCGACAATCTGCACAAGGACATCACCGGATCCTATGTGCATTGCGAGGCCTATTCGCCGGACTATGTCTATGGCGGTGACCAGGCAACGCCCGCACGCGCTTCTTCCGGCGATCTCGGCACCGAGGATTTCGACGGCATCGTCGAAATGGCGCTTTCCGTGCGCGAATACTGGGATCCGGACGATACGACCGAGATTGTCTGCGAAATGTCCTTCAACGTGCAGACCGATCGTGGCGTCGAGCGCATCGATTCTGAACTTTACGGGCCAACAACGGCATTTGGCCGCGACCGCAGCGCCTGCCGCCACGAAGTTGAGTGGCTGCGCGCCGCCTGCACCGAAAAGGACAGCCAGGCGCTCGGCCTCATCCGCCACAAACTGAACGAACCCGCGGCAGATACGGGAACCGACACGAGCGCCGCAACATCGGAATGATGGACCGCCGGCCTGCGTTTGCCGTTCTTGCCCTTGCGCTGACCTTCGCCGCACCCGCGGCGGCGCAGGAGGAAGACACCTGCGCGGGCCTCGGCGATCTTTCCGGACACTACACGACATCCGACGGCAGCGTTGAAGCCAACTGGACCTTCGCATCCTCCGGCGAGACACCACAGCCGGGTGATCCGTTCCAGGCCGAGCACACCTATCTGCCGGCGGTGGAGCGGCTCGGACCCGGGCCGCATTATCTGCTCTTCGGACGCATGGGCGAAGGATGCCGCTCGATCATCGGCACCTGGCGGGCGCTGTTCGCGCCAACCGGCAGCGGGCTGACAACGGGCGCTTTTACCGCGTCTATGGCGCCGGGCGCCATCACCATCGTCAGCGCCGACGATGACGCGGACCAGCCGATCGGCTGGCTTGGCCTCAACTACCAGATCGACGGAAATGGCGCGCCGGTGCCCGTTGACCTGCAGGAGCGGCTGGTCTTTTCCGGCCCGACATTTTCGACGCAGGACATCACGATTGAGGAGCAACTGGCATTCCTCGGGGAAACGCCAGTGTCTGTGGAAATCGATTTTCAGGAACTGCTGGTATTTTCGGGCAAGCAGCCACAGAGCCGGACGATCGAACCGGATGCGTCTCTTACGTTCCACGGTCAAGGCACTAACGCGCGGACCATCGCGCTGGACGCAACCCTCGAATATCACGGCAAGCCGAGCGGCACACAGCTGCTGGACTTTGCAGACGCGCTTGCCTTTTCCGGCAAGAAACGCGCGCAACGCATTGTAGACCTTGGCCAAAGTCTTTCGTTCAGCGGTAAACCGCACGTGGTGCGCACGGTTGAACTGGCCGAGACGCTGGCCTTTCCGGGAAGGCCGGTCACCACCCGCACGATCACGCTGCAGGAGGCCCTCGCCTTTTCCGGCAAGCCGCATGTCGTTCAGCGCGTGATCCTCGATGATGCGCTGGCGTTCCACGGTGCGCAGCGCGCGCCGAGAACCGTCAACCTGGATCCATTGGTCTTCCAGGGCGACCCGCAAGGAATCCGCCGCATCGATCTGTCCGAGACGCTGGAACTGCACGGGCTGGAGCCTGCCGGCCGCACCGTTACCCTGACGCGGCAGCTTTCTTTCAAGGCGGGCAAGGACCGGACACGGCCGGTCGCTGGCACGAGTATTTCAGCACGTGCTAGTGCCCAATTGTTGGGAACGTGAGCCTGGGACCCAGGTTGCTTCCTATTGTTGTATGCTATCAACCGGGTGTAGTAGACACTATGCCACCCTTAATGCCTTGATCTTGTGAACGATTTTAGCACACCAGCTGCTGATGGTACCGAATGTTCGCTATGGTGACTGAGACTCCCGCCCCAAATAGAGCCGTTGCAGAAGTGTCTTTTAACGCATGAAAACTGTGGCTTTGGTGTATGGTGGAGTTACCAATTGGCGGACATGTTCCGAGATGGGATAGATAAATGAACTGTATCAGTTTTGATCAAAGCCACTTGACCAAGAAGGCATGAGATGCCCGTAACCTGGGCAGGATAGTGTTGGAGACAAGAAAATTGATGACGGTGTAGGATGACTATGTCCTCTGCTTGTGCTTGGGAAGCCAAAGGGCTCCCGGAAGGTCATTGCAGGAAGGTTGCAAAACTACCAAGGAGGTATCAATGGCATCGGTAAATTGACCCACTTGAAATAGTAGCTGACTGCAAGCTGGAGCAGTTGAAGGATGGAAAGCAATGTGTAGAGATTTGGCCACTGGAAGTCTGGTATAAAATGCACTTTGCGCATCAAGTCGTTGAAACAAGTACATATGCAATATGTATGCCTATACTTTTTGCATTCTCTTGAAGTTAGGACCAAAGGGTTCCACTCAGAATGCTCAAGCTATTGTCCTGCAGATGTTGAAACGTAACCAGATGCTCCCAATCACCGGATTTGCTTATTAACGCGGTCTCCCAGAATGTGCTCTAGCCAAAGCACCCTCTCAGACATTTTAATTTGCAACATTCGACAAGCAAATTCACACTGATCTGATTGCGCACAATAAGAACAGCTCTCTCGAGGCATTACCGTTGCAGCAGGAAAATAAATGTTATACATCCACTATGTGCATCTGGTTTGCATGTGTAATCACACATTGCATGGTGTTTCTGAGCTGGGCGGTAGGATGATCCTGGTGCGGATGCACACTCTCGGGGACACCACTATTGGGGATCTAAACTCCACCAAAGTAGTCGATAGAACTAAACTAAACTGCTTCTTTCCTGTCAGTCGCAATCCAGGCAACTCGCTTAGCTGCTGTTAGTCTGGTGCTGATGCTCCAAGCAAGGCAAAACACTATCAAGATAGGAAGAGAAAATATCCCTCCCACAAACCTGGAAAATATGGGTGTCAACAAGAAAATTGAGTTCCAGGAACAAAGCACCAGAAACCTACAAATGTAACTAAATATGATGAATAACATACATTTGTATCCTCCAAAGGGTTCAACAAGAGCTCTGCTGAGAGGCAGTAGCCTCAGGTGAGCTATGTGGACTCAGTTAACTGAAGTCTCCAAGGTTGACAAAGAGCAACTAAGTCCAAAAAACAGCGGCAAAAATCAATATAGCACCCCAAATAGGTTACAATAGTTACAACTGGAGTTCTGTTGGCCCCTACAAGTCAAAGTTCAGCTTGGCATGAAAAGTTGATAAAGATGACAAGTCCTCAACTATTCCAAGAATAGCTTAAATTAACCACAAGCCTACACAATAGTAACTCTAGAACTATAACATAACCATTGGTGCCCTTTGATCCAATCTGGGCACCTGGGGTGACAACCCTGCAGTGCAATTCCGGGAGACAAAACAGTGAGACTTTTACAAATCCTGCTAGTCTTACATTCAATAACATGGAGTAAAGAGAGCTTCAAGCCCATGCAAGTACAGAGCACATCAATCTTGGGAAAAATATGGCCCAAAAAGCCAACTAATACTAACTTTACTAAAGTTCGACCAGGTCAACAAGAAATGGAAGCTAAACTTTTTCCCAAAATAACCATACCAATGAGTTACCCATAATACCAATATGTGACTGCAAGCATGAATAAAGCTAATTGCTTTAAGGTGCACTCTATTCTTAGCTAATTTCATAAAAAACATGGAGCAATGCAACCTTATTATGATACTGCCCAAAACTACATAGTGCAAGTACGCTTATTGCATAGGCTAAATCTAATGAAAGAATG
>CBDHYJ010000070.1:0-125768 GCA_965275905.1 Hyphomicrobiales bacterium
TCGTGTTCGACGACATCACCGAACGCCGGCAGCATGAGCGGGCACTGCTGGAGGACAACGAAAGGCTCAGTGCCTTCGTCCGGGCAGCATCCGATTTCACCTTCGAGCTGGACAAGGATCTGAACTGGTCGGACGTGTCCGAGGCGTTCGCGGAAGCGGCGGGCGTTTCCGCAGCCGACCTGCTGGGCCGGCCACTGGCCGAGACGGCCAATATCTACGGCTTCGACCCGGAAGGCCGGATCGCGGCCTCATGCCGGGCGCACAAGCCGTTCCGCGTCCGGGTCGCGTGGCGCAGGAGCGGCGAGAACGATGCCGCCTTTGTCCTGGGCGGCGCGCCGGTGCGGACCGCAACCGGACTGTTCGACGGCTACCGCGGTGTCGGAACGAAAGTCTTCGAGCCGCAGCAACCCGGTCAACCATCGTCGCCATCGCCGGCAACGGCGCCGAAAGGACTGATGGCACGTGCGCTGGACGAAGCGGACGAGAAGACGTTCGAGGCAATCGGGGAAGCAATCAACGCCAACGGCAGTTCCGAGCAGGATCAGGCGACGCTCGACGCGGCCTACTCCAAGTTGCGCGACATGCTCGACGGGGTGCCCAGCGGCATCGTTATCGTGAACGAATTCCAGGCGGTTTATGCCAATGAGCGGGCTGCCGATCTCCTGGGCATACAGTCCGTCGAGACGCTGCTGGATGAGGACGACCTGCGGAAGCTGCTGCCGACGGGTGCCAAGCAACTGACAGCCCTGCTCTCGGTGGAAGACGAAGCGGACCTGCCGCCGGACGGTGTCCTGATCGATCTCGAGGCCCGGTATGCCGACGACCAGCCGGTGCAGGTGCGCTGCCGCGCCAACCGGATCGAATGGCGGGACGGACCCGCGACGCAGCTCGTGTTTTCGGAATCGCCAAGGGCAAAGATCTCCGGACCGCGTGAGAGCGAACTCGAAACCATTCTCGACACGGCAACCGACGGCATCGTAACGCTCGACACCAAAGGCGCGATCGTGACGCTCAATGCCAGTGCCGAAGCAATCCTCGGATATGATCAGGAGGATATCGAGGGCCGCGAATTCGCGTCCTTCATGACCGATGACAGCGCACGCGCGGTGCGAGACTACATGAACAGCCTCGCCGACAGCGGAATCGCCAGCATTTTCAATGACGGCCGCGAGGTGATCGCCATCGAGAAGAACGGCGGAGAGGTTCCGCTGTTCCTGACCATTGGCCGCGTCAAGGCGGGAGATGGCGACGGGGCGTCCGGGGTGCGATTCTGCGCCGTCGTGCGCGACATCACGCAATGGAAGAAGACCGAGGCCGACCTTCGCAACGCCAAGGAGAAGGCCGAGCACGCGAGCACGCAGAAGTCGGAATTCCTGGCCAATATCAGCCACGAATTACGCACGCCTCTCAACGCTATCATCGGTTTCTCCGAGGTGATGACCACGGAGAAATTCGGTCCGCTCGCGAACGAACGCTACAAGGGCTACGTCAACGACATCCACGCAAGCAGCGGACATCTGCTCAGCCTGATCAACGACCTGCTCGACCTCTCGAAGGTAGAAGCCGGGAAGCTCGAACTCGACTTCACCAGCGTGAACCTCAACGAGATCATTCAGCAGTGCATCGGCATCATGCAGGCCGAAGCCAACCGGGAACGCATCATCATCCGGACAAGCGTGGCACCGAAACTGCCGCCCGTGGTGGCCGACCAGCGCAGCATGCGCCAGATCATTCTCAACCTGGTGTCAAATGCCATCAAGTTCACCGATCCCGGTGGACAGGTCATTGTATCCGCCGTGTCGGACGACGCCGGACGGGTTCAGATCAGGGTCAAGGACACCGGCATCGGCATGACGACGGACGAACTCGAACGCGCGCTCGAACCGTTCCGCCGGGTCGGGCACGCAGGGCGCGACCAGCCCAAGGGTACCGGTCTCGGCCTGCCGCTGACAAAGGCGCTGGCGGAAGCCAACCGTGCGGAGTTCGAGATCGAGAGCGAACCGGAAGAAGGCACGCTCGTGCAGATCACGTTCCCGACCACCCGCGTGCTGGCGGAATAGTCACGGCGCCTTCGCCAGACGCGCCTGCAATCTGGTCTTCGAAAAGTAGAGAAATGAAATCCATCCGCGCGGGCTGAAGCCGACCCGCTCGTACAGTCGTTCGGCCCTGGCGACCGCGATCAGGCCCGCGGCATTGGCACCATGCGCCCTTGTCTCGTTCAGGGCATGGTTAAGCAGCAGGCCTGCAAACCCGCGGCCGCGTTGCGCCTCGATCGTGCCGACGTTGTAAACGCCGGCCATCCCATCCGTCATGAGGACTGTAACCACGCTCGTGGGGATGCCGTCGACCGACAACAACCAGGTGTGCATGTCATCGGCCCGATTCCGCAGCAGCGTGCTCTCCGCCGCGATGGCCTTTCTGCGGTTCGCGGTGGTGACCGGCCCGAAATAGGGATGGGCCACCGACTTAGAGAACATGTCGAGGTCGCCGAGACGTTCAATCTTGACGCCTTTCGGCGGGCGCACAGCCTTCAGCGACTTCAGGTCATGGATAAAGACGTCAAAGCGCTTGGTGTGATGAAATCCTGCCGCCTTGAACCGGTCGAGCACACCAGCAGGCGTGCTGTGTTCCGAAACATACGCCCAGATCGCCGATCCGCAGGCTGCCGACTCGTCGATGCAGCGCGCGATGGTCCTGTCGGCATTCCGGTCGGTAAGGCGGACGCAGTGAATACTGCTGCCGCCGGCCGAACGGTCGAGCGACCAATGGAGGCCGCGTTTCCGGTCAGCCTTGCCTCCGCCGGCGACGACATGCGCTTCCCACCATTCGGCGAGATTGGCCTCATAGGCAAGTGTCGCTTCGTCGTCCGTCATGCCCGGTATCGCGCTTAATTCATATGCTGACCCGAATGTAACGGCGTACCGTGCACGCGCAATGAAAACGGGTGTGGCCCGGCGGCAGCACCCGTCCGTGAACGATGGCTCGGAACGTCACGATGGTAAAGAATAAGCCACCAGTTTCATGTCCGCCGCCTCGTCCCGCAGGGGGATGATCGCCTGGTAATCCTCTGACCCGTACCAGCCCTCAAGGGCCTCCATATCCGGGAACTTCACGACGCCGACTGCATGGCTGTCTCCTTCGCCAGCCAGCACCCGCTCGGACCGGCCCCGCATGACCATCTCGCCACCGTAAGCCTGGAATGTGACCGCCGCCCTGGAGGCATATTCCTGGAATTTCTCCGCGTCCCTGACCTGAACTGTCGCGATGAAAAATGCTGCCATTTGTCTTTTCACTCCGGGTTGAACATTGACGACGGCCGTTTTGACCATGTATGTACAAAACATATCGAAATCGTTTTGTCCATATGTGTCTAAAACTTTTTGGCACCGAGACAATGCCGAAGGATCCCAACCATGGCACGGCCAGCAAAGTTCAAACGTGAGGAAGCGGTCGAAACCGCCATGAACGCGTTCTGGCGCGACGGCTTTGAACCGAATTCGGTGAAAGCCCTGTCAGAACGGCTCGGCATGACGAGATCGAGCTTTTATAACGCATTCGGCAGCCGTGAAGCCCTGTTCCGCGAAGCGCTGGAGCTCTATGCCAGCCGGACGCCGGATCAGCCGCTGCTGCAGGCCGAGGCCGGCACTCCCGTCAAAGCCCTGATTACAAGCACATTCAGGGATATCTGCCGGATACGGGCCTGCGACCCGGAGGGCCGGGGCTGCATGGCGGTCAACGGCGTAGCCGAGCTCTGCAATACCCATGACGAACTGGGCCGATTCATGGCCGACGCCTTTCTCGGAAGCGTGTCGCGGATCGCCACGATCCTGGAATGGGGCAAGGCGCGGGGCGAGATCCCCGAAGATACGGATGTTCAGGCCCTCGCTCTCACGGTGAAGAACCTCATTATCGGCCTCAACGTCCTGTGCAAGATCGTACCCGATGAGAAACGTCTCTGGTCGGTCGCCAGCACAACCTTGCGCGGCCTCGATCTCTTCGACGACGGCAGACCCGCAACACCCGAATAGGACATCGGCAGACGAATGGCCTCAGGACCTCGGCGCGAAACGCCGCGGCGGCGACTTCAGTCCGACCTCTGACCGTTGATCCAGATCAAGGGTCCGGTTTGACTCCAACGTTATATTCAACAATACGAATATATATACGAAGGAGCAATCTGATGACCCTCTCCTGGAAGACAGGCGGTGTCCTGCTCGGCCTGGTGTTTTTCGCAGCGGTTCTGCTGGTCAAGCCGATCGGGGTGTCGACGCAGTTCGTCATTTTCAACGGAATCCTCTGGGACGCCGTCGACCAGAGCGTTGTCACTGTCGCCGAGGACTCAAAGAGCGGCTATGCCAGCCCGAATGCCTACCTCAACAAAAGCGGCGGCAAATACGCCAGGGCGGTGGCGAACCCGCTCAACTACAGCTTCCTGTTTGTCCTCGCCATGATCGGCGGGGCATTTCTGTCGAGCCTTCTGCGCGGCGGGGTACCGAAAGACGAACGCACCATGCCCGAGGTCTGGCGGATGAACTTCGGCGATAGTCCCTGGAAACGATATCTGGCCACGTTCTTTGCCGGCTTGCTGGTGCTCTATGGCGCCCGCCTCGCCGGCGGCTGTACTTCCGGCCACATGATGAGCGGCATGATGCAGACGGCAGTTTCCGGCTACATTTTCGCAGCCGGTGCCTTCATCGCCGGCATTCCCACCGCACTGTACCTGTTCGGAAAGGAGGCCTGACCATGACCGCAATCCTACTCGCCATCGCGATCGGTGCCGCGTTCGGATTCACTCTCGACAGGATCGGCGCAACCAATCCCGGTCTGATCATCCGCATGCTCAATCTCAGCAACCTGCATCTCATGAAGACCATCCTGGCCGGTATCGGCGTTGCCTCGCTGCTCATGTTCGGCGGGCTGCTTGCCGGAGTCGTCGATCCTGCGCACATGTCGGTCAAGACGGCCTATCCAGGCGTCTTCATTGGCGGCCTGCTGCTCGGAGCCGGATTCGCGGTATCAGGTTTCTGTCCCGGTACCGGCCTCACTGCAGCCGCCACCGGACGCAAGGACGCCATGGTTTTCGTGCTCGGCGGACTCGCGGGTGCAGCGGCCTATATGGCGAGCTACGCATGGGTTGCCTCGACAGGCGTGCTCGACAAGATCCTCGGCGGGAAACCGACCTTGGGCGCAGTCAAGGGAACCGACTTCCCGTTCCTGCTGCATTCGCTGGCCGGTGAGGTTCTTGGAATCGGGCTGGGCCTTGCCTTCATTCTCATCGCGGCATTGCTGCCCGACCGGTTCACCGGCAGGAGAGCCGCCGCCCGGCCAAGCAGACGATAACGATCAGCCGCCCCTTCCAGCACGGCACCGGCGGTATATTGCCCCGATGCCGTGCGCTCCGGCGAAAAATGGCGTATAGGAACTTATGGACTCCTCGCTGGAATTGAAAGTCCCTCCTCCGCTGGTCGGAATCGTGATAGCCGCACTCATGTACCTGGTTGCGTGGCTGCTGCCCGTTGCCCATTTGACCGTGCACTGGGCCCTGATCGCCGCGATCGGCGGCGTGGGCGTGGGACTCGATATTGCGGGCTTTCTGGCGTTTCGCCGCGCGCAGACGACCGTCAACCCGCTCAAGCCCGACTCTGCGGCTGTTCTCGTCACGGACGGCATCTATATGCTGACGCGAAATCCCATGTATCTGGGATTAACCCTGATCCTGACCGCCTGGGCTCTGCTGCTGGGCAATATCCTGAGCTTTCTGGGCGTTCCGGCTCTCGTCTTATACTTAACGCGGTTCCAGATCATTCCCGAAGAACGGGCCATGAGCCGCCTGTTCGGCGAGGAATACGATGCCTACAGGAACGACGTGCGCCGCTGGATATAGAAAAGCTGTCTCCGCTTTAACCGGAAAATAAGGCCTTGCTGCCATGTTAGGCTTTGATTTGGTTGGAGAATTCGGTCTGCGGGATGGCTGACATCGATGTAAATCCCCTGATGGATGGCAGGGAAGAGAGTGAGCGAGTCGAGATTGCCAGGCGTGTCGGTGCTCAGCTGAGCACCGAAAGCCTGAGCGAGTCCGACCGCAAGGCCGCCGAGGCCCTGGCCTGGTTTCTTGTCGAGGATTCGATCCTGCGGGTTCGAGTCGCCCTGTCCAACGCTGTCAAGAACGCACGGTTTCTGCCTAAAGACCTAGCCCTGAAGATCGCCCACGACGTGGACGATGTCGCCTGCCCTTTTCTCTCCGTCACCGAAGTCTTCAGCGACGAAGATTGGGAAGCGCTCGTCAAGACGATATCAGAGGGCGCGCTTGCTGCCGTTGCGGCGCGACTGTCCATGAGTGAAGGTCTTGCGATCGCCGTTGCGCGCGAAAGCGATATCCGCGCGGCAGGCGCCCTTATCGACAATCTCAAAGCCCCAATGACAATACCGGTTTGCGATCCCCTGATCGAAAAACACGGCGACATCACGGATGTAATGGATAAGCTCTCCGAGCGGCCAGACCTGCACCCGGAAATCGCAATGAAGCTGCTCGGCAAGGTTTCAGCTGTCGCCAAAGAAAAACTGGTTTCGGAGCACGGCAAGGCCGACCATCTTGCGCCCGTTGTCGCCGAGGCCGACATCGACTCGATCGTCAATCTGGTCAAGCAGACATCGACGTCGAGGCTGGGCAATGTCGCAAGCCAGTTGCATCAGGACAACAAGCTCGATCACACACTGCTGCTGGCAGCCCTGCGAAACGGCGCGGTGGATTTCTTTGCGTCGGCCATGGCGCTGCTTACGGACGGTGACCTGCTCAAAATCAAGCGGGCCGTTCGACTCGACGGCCCCCAGGCGCTGGGTGGCCTTCTGAAGCAAGCCGACATCCCTCTGTCCATCCATGGCGACTTCTGGCAGGCGCTCGAGCAGGCCCGCAGCCGTTAGAGCTGGATGGAGACATATTGAATCGCTCTAACTCTGCAACTCGGGAATGCCCCGGTAGAGATCGAGCGCTTCAGGATTGGCCAGCGCCTCCTTGTTCTTGACCTCGCGGCCGTGCACGACATCGCGCACGGCAAGCTCCGTGATCTTGCCGGACTTGGTGCGCGGGATATCCGCGACGGCGACGACGCGTGCCGGGACGTGCCGGGGAGATGCACCGAAACGGATGCGCTTCTTGATGGCATCGACCAGCGCCTCATCGAGCGTCACGCCTTCAGCCAGCACCACAAACAGCACCACGCGGACATCGTTGTCCCAGTCCTGGCCGATGGCAAGTGCCTCGACGACCTCCGGCATCTGTTCGACCTGCGCGTAGATCTCCGCCGTCCCGATGCGAACGCCGCCCGGGTTGAGCGTGGCGTCCGACCGGCCATGAATGATCATGCCGCCATGCTCGGTCCACTCGGCAAAGTCGCCGTGACACCAGACGTTGTCGAACCGCGAGAAATACGCGCCGTGATACTTGGCGCCGTCCTCGTCGTTCCAGAACATGATGGGCATCGACGGAAACGAGCGGGCGCAGACCAGTTCCCCCTTGCCTGTCCTCGTCGGGCTGCCGTCTTCGTCCCACACGTCCACGGCCATACCTAGGAACGGCGCCTGGATCTCGCCGCGCCAGACCGGAAGCGTCGGAATCCCGCCGACAAAGCAGCCGCATATGTCCGTTCCGCCCGACATGGAGCCCAGATGCAGATCCTGCTTGATACCGTCATAGATGAAATCGAAGCTCTCGGGCGCGAGCGGCGAACCGGTCGAAAGCAGGGCGCGAACGGTTGCAAGCGAATGGGTGTCGCGCGGTCTGAGGCCCGCCTTCTTGAGCGCGTCGATGAACTTGGCCGATGTCCCGAAGATGTTCATGCCGACCTCATCGGCATAGTCGAAGAGGACGTTGCCGTCCGGATGGAACGGCGAGCCGTCATAGAGCAGAAGCGTTGCCTCACTGGCCAGCGCGGTCATCAGCCAGTTCCACATCATCCAGCCGCATGTCGAGAAATAGAACACGCGCTCGCCGGGCCTGATGCCGTTATGGAGCTTGTGTTCCTTGACGTGCTGGAGCAGCGTCGCGCCGGCCGAATGGACGATGCATTTCGGCGCCCCGGTGGTGCCGCTCGAAAACAGAATGTAGAGCGGATGGTCGAAAGGAAGCTGAACGAAGTCGATCTCGCCGGGGGCATGTTCTCCGACGAACGCATCCCAGGACCGCCCCTTCGGGATCGCCGCGGCAACGTCTTCGGCGCGCCCGACATAATCGATCACAATCACCACCTTCAGGCTCGGCAGTTGCGGAATCACCGCCGCAAGCTTGTCGGCAATGTCGATGGTCTTGCCGTTGTAGTAGTAACCGTCGCAGGTGACGAGGACCGTCGGATCAATCTGGCCGAAGCGGTCGAGGATGCCGCGCTCGCCGAAGTCCGGGGAGCAGGACGACCATATGCCGCCGAGTGCCACGGTCCCCAGCATGGCCGCACAGGTCTCGGGCATGTTGGGCGTGACCGCTGCGACGCGATCGCCCGCACCTACGCCGGCGGCGGCCATGGCCTGGGAGACCTGTGACGTCAGATCGTAGAGCCCGGACCAGGAAAGCTCCGTGCTCGCCTTGTCTTCTCCGCGGAAGATCAGTGCGGGCGTTTCATCGCGCCGGGAAAGCAGATTCTCCGCGAAGTTGAGGCGTGCATCCGGGAAGAACTTCGCGCCTGGCATCCTGTCGGCATCGACGACAACGCGTTCGCCCTTGGCGCTCGCCTTGATGCCGCAGAAATCCCAGACCGCGTTCCAGAACGCCTCCTGTCTTTCGATAGAGAACGCGTGGAGGCCGGCATAGTCCGCGAGGTTCGCGCTGCAGGTTTCGTTCACGTACTGCCGGAACCGTTCGAGGCTGCTGTTCTCCACATCCTCGATGCTCGGGCGCCAAAGCGGCTCACTCATTGTCGGGTTCTCCAAGTGTCAGAAGAATGCGACGGCACAATAGTGGCAGCGTTGCCTGTGCGAAAGGGGCATTCGATGCCGTCAACTGCCGCTTATGCCGCCACACTTCAGTCGGGTCCGATTCTCACTGGCCGGTTACTGCGTTGCACAAAGGCAACACCAATAGAATACCGGATAAGGTTTGATACAGATCAAACTTCGCCCGTGCGGCCTTCGGCAATTGTGGTAGCGAACTTAATGCAGCCGACCGCAAATCCGCGGCGGCATCACTTCAACGAGGGCGAATTCAAAATGGGTTGGATGCGAAAAATTCTGGCTGCTGCGGGGCTTGTGACTGTTCTGGCGTCGACGGGCACAAGCCCGGCAAATGCCACTGATCTGTTCCTGGGCACATCGGCGGAAAATCCGTGGGCCGGCACGAAGTGGCTCATCCGCGGCCGGGTCATCGGCATGATCCCTGACGAGAATGACGGCCGCCTCGGCGGAGCATCCGCACCGCTGAGGGTCGATGACGCGGTGATGCCGGAACTGGATTTCACCTATTTCTTTACCGACAACATCGCGGCCGAACTGATCCTTTCGGCCACCAAGCATGACGTCTCGCTGCGCGGCGTCGGCAAGATCAGCGAACTTTGGGTCCTGCCGCCAACGCTGACCCTGCAGTACCACCACCCGTTCGGCGCCTTTAAGCCCTATATCGGCGCGGGGCTGAATTACACCACGATCCTCGACAGCGATGCCACGGCCGCGATCGGCGGCGTGGACAGCTGGGACGACGCGATCGGTTTCGCCGCCCAGGTCGGATTCGACTACGCGCTCGACGATCGCTGGAGCCTGAACGTCGACGTGAAAAAGATCTGGCTCAACCTCGATGCCAAGGTCACGGCGGCCGGAACGCGTGCCAGTGTCGATCTGGATCCGTGGGTCGTCGGGGCAGGTATCGGCTATCGGTTCTAAGGGCGCGACCCCCGGCGCGCCTACATAACCGGCGTGGGCTTCCGTCTCGCGCCGGTTATGGCATTTCCGGCAATGGCGCCAAGCAGAATGGCACCGCCCAGAAGGGTCAGGGGCGCCACTTTCTCGCCGAGGAATATCCAGACCCAAAGCGAACCAAGCACCACCTCGGTCATGGACAGCAATGCCAGTTCCGCAGCGGGAACCGACTTCGATCCGAACGTATAGAGCGTCAATCCGAGACCGAGCTGAAAGAACCCCAGGAAAAGCGCGATAGAGAGGTCGTGCGCGGATACCGTGAGCGGGAACCCTGTGGCAACACTCATGAACGCCGAGACGACGATCGCGAAGACCCCGCCCAGAAACACGGCCGGCAACATGTCCTCGAGCTTGCGCCACCGCAGAGCGATCGTGAACACCGCGAAACCGAGTGCGGAAAAGATCGCCGCTGCATTGCCGACGGCATGACCGAGGGCAATCCCTTCGGCCACCATGACCACAATGCCCAGGGTCGCCACGGCCATGGCGATCCAGGTTGCGAACCGCACGGATTCGCCGAGGATGATCCGTCCCAGCAATGCGGCAAAGAACGGCGCGGATGCAAACAGGAACAGAGCGTTGGCGACGGTTGTGGTCTGGATCGCGTAAATGCCGCCGGAGAACGCGGCGACGAGCGCCAGTCCGCCGATCACGCCGGCAAAGCCGGCCTTCCTGATCACTGTGAGTGGCGCTCCGCGCGAACGCAATGCCATGAGCACGAACAGCAGCGGCGCCAGGGCGCAGGACCTGTAGAACAGAATCTGCCAGACATTGGCATCCTCCATGAGGCGGACGCCCAGTCCCATGATTGACCAGCAGACTCCGGCCAGCAGCACGAGCGTAACCCCGCGCCGATAGGTCATTGCAGGCGCTTGCAGTCCCTGCTGCAGGGCTTCGGCCATGACACCGTTCCTAAATTCGCTATTCGAAGAACCAATGCCTGAAATGAAGACCGCTTTTTTGTGCGCTGGCAACCGTTTTGCTGCTTCGACGCTTGCGGGGTGGCGATCGGCCACCCCTGAAGCCCTGCAGTGCCTACCGCCCGATCAGCAGCAGAAACGGCAAATGCGACTGATCGCTCATGATCAGCGATCCCATCGCCGTAACCGCGTTCCGGTCCTTGTTCTTGAAAGCGGCGTTCATTTCGTAGTCGACATGATGGTGGAAGATCTCTCTGTCGACATGATCAAAAAACGTTCGCACGATCTGGTCGGCGGGCGCCTCGAACAACTCCTCCGGGGCCTCAAACGGATATGTGCCGTCTTCACTGCCCTGCGTCGTGTTCAACATTCTCGCCTGATATTGCGCCATCTGGTCCTCCTTGACGTACCTGTATTTCGAAGGTTGACCCGATCTTGGCGCCGGGCTTGCGGGGTTGTCCCGAGGCCTCCGCCCAAAGGTCTATCCGAACCGTCCGGTGATGTAGTTGCTGCACAACTCTTCCTGCGGGTTCAGAAAAATCTGGTCCGTATCGCCCACCTCGACAAGCCGGCCGAGATGAAAGTAAGCCGTGCGCTGCGAGATCCGCGCCGCCTGCTGCATGTTGTGCGTGATGATGACGATGCAGTAACGCTGTCGCAGCTGGTCGATCAGGGCCTCGAGATGCGCTGTCGCATGCGGATCAAGTGCGGACGCCGGTTCGTCCATGAGGATTACATCCGGGTTGTTGGCAAGCGCTCGGGCGACGCAGAGGCGCTGCTGCTGTCCGCCGGAAAGGGCCGTACCGGCATCACCAAGCCTGTCTTTGACCTCGTCCCACAGCCCTGCCGATTCCAGGCACCGTTGAACGAGTTCGTCCGTTTCCGTTCGGCTGGATGTCAGACCGTGAAGCTGCGCGCCGTATGCGACATTGCGATACACCGACCACGGGAACGGATTGGGCTTCTGCGCAACCCAGCCGAAGCGGCGACGCAGAACGGGAGGATCGAGATCAGGTGCGTATATATCCTGGCCGTCGACAAGGATCCGTCCGGTGATGCGCGCGTTGGGAATGATATCGTTGGTCCGGTTCAGGCACCGCAAGAGCGTTGTCTTGCCGCACCCCGAGGGCCCGATGAAAGCCGTGACCTCCCGATCGAAAATCTCGAGGTTCACGCCATCTAGCGCGTGCTTCTCGCCGTACCAGAAATCGACATTCTCGACGCTTATCTTCAATCTGTGCGAGCGGTGGTGGTGTGGGTCAGCTCCAACATGGAGATCGTAGTCGACAAGACTCTTCTCAACGACGGCTGCGTCAGTCATCGGCTGCTCCTGTCTTTGCGAATGCTGGCTGGAAGTCCGGTGTTCCCCGCTGGTGGGATTGCCTCGATGAGGATGTTCTAGTCAGAAAAAGAACGCCGAGCCTTGACCCAGCGCAATGAGGCAGGAAATTCGGCCTGGCCCGATCAATCACCCGCAAGCGGACAAGCGCGCGGGAACGCGTGCGCCGTCGACCGCCGTATCGCCGAACAACGTCCGGCGGGACGCGGAAAAGGTGCAGGTCCGGTCTTCAGATCAGCGCCAGAATCAGCAGAACGATCAAAAACACCAACAGCAGGTTGACGTAAATGTTGTGGTCGAACGGCCAGCGGCGCTGAAGGTTTTCAAGCGACCGTTTGGCCTTCTGCTCGTCCTGCCAGAGATGGTCTTCGCGCTTCATCGCACGCCTCCCGGCAGATGCCGTCTTGTTCGCCAAGGCCAACATTCTATCATTAAATCAGATGCAATCGTTCCCGGGCCTTTCCGGACCCGTTCAAGCAAAGGACCAGATGCAATGGCGGCCAATACACCAATATGCGACTTCGGCTGGAAGGCGGAGCCTTTCTCGCTGCCTGACACGGAAGGCACTGTTCACAACATGCAGGACGCGATGGGCGAGAACGGTCTGCTTGTCGCGTTCATCTGCAATCATTGCCCCTATGTAAAGGCCATCATCGACAGGCTGGTGGTGGACGCCAAGGCGCTTCAGGAGCAGCAATTCGGTGTGCTCGCCATCATGTCGAACGACTACGTCAAGTACCCCGACGACAGCCCTGAAAAGATGAAGGCCTTCGCGGCCGAGCACGGGTTCACGTTCCCCTATCTGCTCGACGAGGACCAGAGCGTCGCGCGGACCTACGGCGCGGTCTGCACCCCGGATTTCTTCGGCTTCAACAGTGAGGGCGAACTGCAGTACCGTGGCCGTATCGACGACGCCAGGATGGGAGATGCGTCCATCCGCACCCCGGAACTGGTGAACGCCATGCGCCTGATTGCCAGGAGCGGCCGCGGCCCGGACCAGCAGACGCCATCGATGGGGTGTTCAATCAAGTGGCGTTAGTCCGCTGGGTTCGGTGCTGAGCCCCCCGTGGTTCGGCGTGACTATCGTTCCGCTTCGTCCGGGCGCGCCAGAAACAGAAATTCCGGCCGGACGCCGAGGGCGGACATGATGCACGCCAGCATCTGACGGGGGATGCGGAACGTGGGCCACGTGGTCGCATAGGTCTCGACGGCTTCGTCATAGGTCCGCCATCGCTGCGACGTATCGACAACGCCTGTGTCCTCTTTCTCGACCAGATCGGACACGCTGCGGGTCAGCCGCGCCATGGATGTGGTCGGCAGTCTCAGATCTCCCGCCATCCTGACGCGGGACAGGACAGCCGTTTCGGCCAGCCGCTTCAGTCCGTGCTCGAACTGGCTGCCGGGTCCGATAACCGTCGGCACACGGGCCACCAGTGGATTGCGGAAGCCGACGGTCCTGCGCAGGAACGCGGCCTCGTATCGCATCTGCATTTCGACAAACCCGCCGGCGCGCAGCCATCGCGGTATCCGATTGAGATTACGTCCGCCCAATCCGGCCACGGCACAACTCATCAGGATCGGACGGACCGGCGCATAGGCGCGCTCGCCGAGAACCTCCAGCAAGAGATCCAGCGGCACGATGCGCGTCTCCAGCGCGGCATCGAATTCCTTCTTCGTCCGCAGGGTGGTCACAGGGCTGCCGTGGGCGAATATCGCCGTCACCGCCTCTTCTTCACCAAGGGCGCTCAGGCCGGACTCGGCCTTGGCCCGTCCACCGGCGGCCAGTTCGCGTGCGGAGAGAACAATGACATCGTGATCCTGCGACAACGAAGCGGCAAGCGCATTGCCGATCGAGCCCGTCCCGCAAATGACAATCCGAGCAGCCATGGACGTCACCGGCCACCGACGATGCCGCTCACACGCAGTCCGCGGAGCCCGGCGCGCATGGCAATGTCAGGATGGAAGCATTTCAGGGGCGATGCGGTGTCCTGCCTGGATTGCGCGCAGCAAATGCCACCTTCCGCCGCGACGGAATCGCTGCATTTCGAGTGCACGACGCTCATCGTGTAGTCCCGCATCCACTTGAATCGTCGCCCCCGTGCGCCGGATCATGGATGTCGATGCCTGAACGGGCATCGCCGAGCGTGGCGGCAGCATATCAGGTCGATTTTGCGGCGGATACCGGGTGAATTCTGCGGCCCAGATCAGCGTGTTACATTGGCAACACGACCTCAACCCTTAACCAACCGTGACCCGAAACTGGCGCCCGCGGGTTGCTTGGCTGTATAGTCGCGGCAATGAATCATTCCCTCTCTGACCGAATGCAGGAACGGTTATGAAAAAGCTTCTCTATGTGTTCCTCGGGCTCGTTGTGCTGGTTGTCGCGGCCGTCGTCGCCGTCCCTCTGTTCATTTCCGCGGATACAATTACAAATCAACTCGTTGCAACGGTTAAGGAAAAGACCGGACGCGACCTTTCGTTCGGCGCGGCGCCCAAACTCTCGGTGTTTCCGAACATTGCGCTCGAAGCCCAGAACGTGGCGCTGTCGAACCCGGGCGGACAGGCGACCGGTTCACTCGTTTCGATGGGTGAATTGAAGGTCGATCTCGCCCTGATGCCGCTGCTGAGCGGCCAGGTTGACATCAAGCAGTTCGTTCTGGTCAAGCCCGTGCTGGCCCTTCAGGTGGACGGCCAGGGTAATGCCAACTGGCAGTTTGATCAGGGCGCCGCTTCTGATGGTGCGTCGACCAGTTCAGGAGGAGACGCCGGCTCGCCGGTCAGCGTCTCGGACATCCGGCTCGGCAAGATCGAGGTCGTCGAAGGGACGATCAGCTACGAGGATGCCAGAACCGGTGAGAAGAACACGGTTTCGGACATCAACGTCGCCCTCGCCCTGCCGGACCTGACCAGCCCGTTCGACGCCAAGGGATCGGCCGTTTGGAACGGCGAAAAAATGGACCTCACGATCAAGCTCGGATCGCTGAAGGCTCTCATGGACGGTCAGTCGACCGATCTGGAAACGGCCGTCACGTCCAAGCATCTGACCATGGGCTTCAACGGAACGATCGCGTCCACAGGCGGCTTCGGCATGACCGGCGCGATCGACGCCAAGTCTCCGTCCGTGCGGGAACTCGCTGCGTGGACCGGGAATACACTGACCCCCGGCAACGGGCTCGGCGCTTTCTCCGTCGGCGCCAAGATGAACATGGTCGAGGAGACGCTGACGCTTTCCGACGCAAAGCTGCAGCTTGACGGCATGAACGCGCAAGGCAGCGCGGTGGTTGATCTTGGCGGTGCCCGACCGTCCGTTCGTGGCAATCTCGGTGTCGACCGGATCGATGTGAACCAGTATCTGGGCGGCAAAGGCCAGGGCGGCGGCCAGGGCTCAGGCGGTTCTGCCGCCTCCGGCTGGAGTGACGCGAAATTCGATTTCACCGGTCTGAGCGCGGTTGACGCCAATCTGAAGCTTGCCGCGTCCCAGATCCTCTACCGCGACATCAAGATCGGCAAGAGCGCGCTGGACGTCACCATCGTTGACGGCAAGCTCACCGCAAAGCTCACGGAACTTGCGCTTTACAGCGGCCAGGCGAAGGGCACCCTGGTGCTCGACGGCGCCAAGCAGGTGCCCGCCATGCAGGCGGCGTTCAACGTCGACGGCGTCGACGGGCGGTCGTTCCTTGCCGATGCGATGAAGATGAAATGGCTCGAGGGCAGGGGCAAGCTTGCCGTCAGCGTGGCTGCTGCCGGAGCAAGCCAGCGCCAGATGGTTTCGTCGCTTGGCGGCAAGGCCAGCTTCCTGTTTGCGGACGGCGCCATCCGCGGCGTGAACATCCCGGGAATGCTGCGGTCGCTGGGGCAGAATCCGCTGTCGGGATGGGGCACGTCCCAGGCCCAGAAGACGGACTTCAGCTCGTTCTCGGCTTCCTATTCCATTTCCAAGGGCATCGCCACCAACCGGGATCTGAAACTGCTCGGCCCCCTCGTCCGCGTCACCGGCGGCGGCACGATCAACATGCCGAAGCAGTCGCTCGGCTACCGCGTAAAACCCAAGCTGGTGGGTTCACTCCAGGGACAGGGCGGTCTTCTCGACATTTCCGGTCTCGGGATCGATGTCATTATTTCAGGACCATGGTCAAATCCGCAGATTTACCCTGACATCAAGGGCATTCTCGACAACCCGGAAGCGGCCTATAACGCCATCAAGGGCGTCGGAAAGGTGATCGAGTCCGGCAAGCCGAAGGACATTCTGAAGGGCATTATCAAAGCGCCCGCAGAAGCCGTGGAGGACGGTGGAGAGAAGGTCAAGGATCCGATCGGCGGTGTCCTGAAAAAGCTGTTCTGAATGACGCACGCGCCGCGCGGCACAAGCGCCTATCGGAACTGCGAATCAGCGTGAAATTGCGGTAAACTGCGCCGAATCATGCTTCCGCCCGGGCAAGAGATGGGGTGGAGTGGCGGGCAACGTGCAGATGATTTACCGGTTTTCGATAACCGTGCTCAAGATCCTGTTCGCGTCTCTGGTGGTGGGCTTCGCTCTTTCGACGCTCAATATCACCGCCGAACAGGTCATGACTGAAGTCGGCCTTTCGCCTGAGCGGGCGCTGGCCTGGACCCAGCGTGCCATCGCCTGGGCCGCGCCGCACCTGCTGCTGGGATCGCTCGTGATCGTTCCGCTGTGGATTATCGTCTCGCTGTTCCGTCCCAGAAACTGAAGCGGCGGTCCGCGAACGGCAGGAGACGTTGGAAATTCCTCCAGACGTCTTTATCTTCTTCAGTAACGCAACCCGGCCTTAGTGTACGAAAGACGGTAGAAACATGATCCGCGTCCAACAGGAGCCATTTGACAGCGCGGCCGAAGTGAAGGCGTTGACCCGGGGCAATACGGCGATCGGCGGTATCGTGACGTTCATCGGCACCGTGCGGGAACTCTCCGGCGACAAGGCCATAGACGCCATGACGCTTGAGCATTACCCCGGAATGACCGAGGCAGCCCTTACGGAGATCGAGGCAGAGGCTCTTTCGCGCTGGCCGCTGGAAGCGTCCCTGATCATCCACCGATACGGCCGCCTGGAACCGGGCGAGGAAATCGTGCTGGTGGCGACTGCATCTGCGCACCGCCAGGCCGCATTCGAAGCCTGTGCATTCCTGATCGACTGGCTCAAGACCAAGGCCCCGTTCTGGAAGCTGGAGTCCGGCGCCGGCGAAGAGTCCTGGGTCGACGCCCGGGAAGAAGACGACGTTGCGGCCGCGCGCTGGTCGGGCGATGCCGCGCAATAGAGCCTGAGCCGGCCACGTCGTGAAACAGATCAGAGACTGGCTGGCTTTTCTTGCGCTCGCCGGCATCCTGATTGGCGTCATCGCCTATCTGCCGCAGGAAACGGTAGAAGGCCGTGTGAAGGTGATCGACGGCGATTCCCTGGAGATTGACGGCAGAGAGATCCGTCTGCATGGCATTGACGCGCCCGAAGCGCGCCAGACCTGTCGAGACAAGGCGGGGAAACCCTGGAAGTGCGGACGCGCGGCCACGCAAGGGCTGCGAGAGCTGATCGGCGGCGGCAAGGTGATGTGCACAGGAGACGAGGTCGACCGCTACGACCGCCTGGTCGCCCAATGCAGCAGGGAAGACACGGACCTGAACGGCGCAATGGTCGCGCGCGGCCTGGCGGTCGCCTATGGCGAGCACACCTCTCGGTACGTCAGCGAAGAGGCCGAGGCGCGCCGCGCCCGACGCGGTCTGTGGTCGGGGCAGTTCGATCGACCGAGCGTCTGGCGCGAGCGTCACGGACGACACAGACGCTGAACGTTCCGGCGGAACTATTTGGTCAGGGCGATGTAAACCCCGTCCCAGTCGACACCCGGGGGGCTTGAGCGATACTCGCTGATGCGATTCTCATAGAGATCGTAGAGTTCCTTGAATTCGGCACCCGCCGCCAGACGGCACTTGGCAAGTTCAGACAATGCCGCATCCCACTTCTGGCTGCGATAGGCCGTCAGCATCGCGTAGTGGCTGTCCCGCAGCGACACGAATGACGGGTGATCTGCCCGCTCGCTGTCGCCGGCAAGCGCGAAGATGCGGATCGCTTCCGTCTTTCCCTTCACGTTTATGAGGTCGAGTTCAAGACAGGCGAAGCCGGCGACGTTTTCCGCAGTTGCCTCCGCGAGCACGGCAGTCACACCGTATGTCTTGCTTTGCCCTTCAAGGCGCGACGCTATGTTCACGTTGTCGCCGATGACCGAATAGTCGAAGCGCTGATCCGAGCCCATATTGCCGACGCAGCATTCGCCAGTGCTGATACCAATGCCGATGCGGATGGGCTGGTACGTCCGGCCTTCGCTTTCCGCCTCCTGCCGGAGTTCCTCGTTGAGGCCGTCAAGGGCCTGCATCATCCGGTAGGCCGCGCGGCACGCATTGTCGTCATGCTCCGCGTCGTCGATCGGGGCGTTCCAGAACGCCATGATGCAGTCGCCCATGTACTTGTCGATTGTGCCTCTTTCCTGAAGGATGATGTCCGTCATGGGTGTCAGGAACCGGTTCACGAACCGGGTCAGGTCCTGCGCGTCCAGTCCTTCCGAAATGGTCGTGAAGCCGCGGATATCGCAGAACATGACCGTCATGTCGCGCATCTCGCCGCCAAGCACCAGCCTTGAGGGATCATCGGCCAGCCGGGCGACCAGATCCGGCGACATGTACCGGCTGAAGGCTGTCCTGACGCGCCGCCGTTCTCCTTCGGTCTGCAGGTAGACCGCAAGGGTACCGAACATGTAGATGCCCACCGCCACGGCCGACGGATAAAACGGATCGAGCAACAATCCGTTCTGGAGGAACATCTGCCAGGAGACGAAGACGACGGCGCCGATCACGGTCACACCCAGCATCCCGCTCCATTCCGCGCCGACCATCAAAATGAGCGCGGCCAGCAGGAAACCGACAACGAGCATGAAACCGAGTTCAAGGCCCAATGCATAGTCCGGCCTCAGGAGCGTAATGCCGGCCAGAATCTGCTCGATCGCCTGGGCGTGGACCTCAACGCCCGGCACGGACGGATCGAGCGGCGTCGTGCGAAGATCGAACAGTCCGGCGGCGCTGGTGCCGATCAGCAGGATCTTGCCCTCGAGTTCTCCCGGCTCAAGCTTGTTTTCCAGGACACGCCAGGCCGGCACGAACCGTCTCCGATCCGTGGGCGTGAACCTGATGAGATACTGGCCTTCTCCGTCGGTCCGGACCACGCCGGCGCCGATCTTCATCGACACCAGCCCGGTGCTCACGCCGTAGGCCTGCTCGCCGCTGGCATTGGATGACTTGATGACATAAGTGCTGGCGCCCTGGGCGACCCGGAGCGCTTCCGCAGACAGCGACGGGACGAGCTTGTCGCGCGACTGGAACAGCATCGGAATGCGACGGATGATCTGATCGCTGTCCGGTGTCCAGTTAAGCGCACCAATGCCCTGCGCGGCCGTTTCGAATTTGGGCAGGTTCCTCAGCGAACCACCGTAATGCGGAACGAACTGCTTCGGGTCGTCTCCGGCAAAGGCAAAGGCCGCCTTCTCCTCCGGCATCGTCGTCTTCTCGTTGTCATTCAGCACGACGCCAAGCACGATCGGAACGGTCGACAGGGACTCGGCCAGTATGTCGTCAAAGGCCGGCAGCGCTTGTGCCATACGCCGAATCTCGCGGGCTTCGGGGACCGGTGGCAAAAGTTTGAGCGAATTCTCCGGCGACGAGCGGTCAGGTTCGGCAAACACGATATCGAACGCGATCGTGACCGCGCCCGCATCCCTGAGGTTCTCAACGAGCTTGGCGATAACCGTCCGCGGCCAGGGCCATTGACCTGTCTTCCTTATCGACTCGTCGTCAATGTCGATGATCCGGACAGGGCTCTGCGGATCGTACTCGCGGGGGGCAAACTGCTGATAGGCATCGAAAACGAGCGCGCGCAATTGCGCCACGGGTGCCGGATCGATTATCCGGATGATGCAGGCAAAGACCAGTATAGCGCCGATTCCCGCATAGTAGGCGAACCGTACCGTCATGGCGCAAGATTAATCCATTGCATGGGTGTTCCGATAGGCCGATCTGGCTTTCGGTCTTTGCGTTGCCAGCTACGGGATGGGCGTGTTCGGCGAGGTGCCGCCGCCGACGGAGCCGCCCGGATTGGCGCCGAATCCGCGCTCATCAATGACTTCACGCTGATGCGGTGGAGCGAAGTCCGAGCCGAAATCACTGCTGAACAGCGGGAAAGGCACGCCATTCGTGACATTCCAGGACCGGCGGGTGGCCCGCCGGGGTCCGCTGGTCGATCCATCCCGCCTGACGGCAACGACCTGTCCCGGCCGGGTCATCGTCAGGCAGCCGCGCCGCCGGTAGGGACAGACGTCGACGATTCCGCGCACATGGACGACGACCAGATTGCCCTGAGCGTCGATGAACCAGTCGAAGATGGTGCCCCGCACGCCGATCGCCGCCACAGGCGTTCTTATGCGGTAGGTTCTGGATTTGGCAACGCCCGACACAAACCTGAAGGCGCCGCGCGTGGAGTTCAGGACGATCTTTCCGGACCGGCTGCTCGGGTTGTAGACGTAGCGGTCCAGCTTTACCCGCGACTTCGGTCCGACGGTCAGAGCGGTCTGATCGCGGAACAGCAATTGCGCCGTGCTTCTGGCACGTGTGCGGACAACTTCGTTCTGAACGACGCCGTCGCCCGCGCGCATCCGTTTGGTCTTTCCGGCAATTGTTCCGGTGACGCTGTTGGATACCGCTGAGGCAACGCCAATGCGCGACGCGGCATAAGCAGCATCGGTGGCCGCCAGGGCAACGATTACCCCGGCAAACAGGACAGTGGCACGCACCATCAGAATCTCCTGGTTGTCCGGACGCCTATTACGTGGTTTTCGTAATCTTCCGAATTATCGTTCGAGAAGTTCTTCTCGAAGCGGTACTCCAGTTTGATGCTGCTATTGTTGCCGAAAATTCCTTTAAATATGATTTGCGCGCCCGGCGCGATAAAGACGTCGTTCCTGTCCTTGCCGCCGCCGAGAATGGGCTGGTCGTATTCTCTGTAATAGCCGTTGAAAGTGGCGCCGAACAAGACGTCCTGGATGACAGGGAAGTAATAGGCGGCATAGGCACCGCCCTGATAGTACTCGCCCGGGAACAGCCGGGGCGGAACAGTGCCGACGCCGCCGCTGGCTCCATTGGCCTCGCTGTAGCGCAGCCGCGGATAAAGGACAAAGACGTCCTCCGACGTGATCAGGTTGTTCCGGGTAACGCGGCCGACGATATCGACGACGAGCCCCTCGGCATCAGAGAAGCGCTTGTCGATCTCCTTGTAGGCGACGCGGATGTCGAGCTTGTCGAGTGCACCGTCGAGGATGCCCTTGATGCCGAGCTTGAAAGCGGCCTCGTAGAAGAAATCCCGCCCGTCAAGCAGCGCGTAGGCACCGCCGACGGCGGTGTGCACCTGCAGCGTATTACCGAGGTGGAATACCGGTCCGGTTAGCGCATCGACATAAAGGAAATTGAGGTCGGAGACATCGACGTGAAGGTCTCCGAGCGCGCCCGCTTCCGTACGCCAGCGACCGATCCGCGTCTTGCGCTCGTCTTCCACGCGGATCTTGGCAAGCGCGGTGAAGTCATCGGGACGGGATCTGGATTTCGGCAATTGCCTGGGGTTGGTCTCGTAGCGTCCACCCAGCGTGAACGACCACACCGTGGAGTCCGGCTCAAGTTCCCGGCGGATCCGATAGTATCCAGCTTTCGCCTCACTGTTGTCGGGATCCTGCAGGAGTATGCGCTCGTAGGTGGCCAGGGCCTTGCGGATCTCGCCCTTCTCTTCGGCCAGCTTGGCGTAGCGAAGGTTTAGATCAATGTCGGTCGGATTGATCAGGATGCGGACAAAAAGCGCATCGAGGTTGTCCTCGGCGGCACGAGCTTTCTCACCGGCTACAGCCGGCAGAATAGCAATCGCTGCTGCGATCAGGACCGTGCCTATCGCGCGTGACATGCAGCTCATAAAAATCGTGCTCCCAGCACCGAATCCTTAGCTCCGGCCAGATCGTGAAAATACCGCCGCTCAACGTCGCTCACAACGCGCAAATGCCGTCGGCGCAACGGTTTTCCCGTCAGATTGGTAAAAATGTTACACACGTCAGTCTGGCTCTATTCCAATTCAAAACCTGTTCCGGGCGACGCGGATTGCGTTTTTCAACTTCGACATTTCGAACGCACGGCAAGCGGTCCATCGCCGGTATTCCGCAACCTGTGCCCCGTTGCATCGCACCGTTAATCCAAGACGGTGATGACAGACCCTCCCCCCGTCGGCGGCGGAGGCGGTGGCGGCTCAAGCTCCGTATTGTCGATGGCGTCATTCAGATCGGACTGATCGACCACGGTCGGCGTTCCGCTCTGATCGTTCTCGAAGCGGCGCCCGAACAGCGGGAAGGGAACGCCTTGCGCCACGTCCCAAAGCTGTCCGGACCAGTCGGACGGCCCGTCTACCGACCCGTCCGCCTTGATGATCACGAACTGTCCCGGCGTATTGAGGGTGATGCTCTGCCCGTCGTTGGTGTTGGCCACGACCGCGCCCTCGACCAGCATCAGCAGCAGATCGCCGGCAGCGGTGATGAACCAGTCGAAAATCGTGCCTCGCACGCCGATCGTGGCGACAGGCGTCCGTATCTTGTACGACGTCGACTTTGCGGAGCCTGAGACAAACCTGAATGCGCCCTTAGTGGCGTTCAGGACAATGTCACCGGTCTTCCTGGTCGGATCATAGACAAACTTGTCGAGCACAATCTGAGACTTGGGGCCGACGGTCAGCGCGGTCTCATCCATAAAGAGAAGCTGTGCGGTGCTCTTCACTGCTGTGCGCACGACCTGGTCCTGGAACACGCCGTCTCCGACCTTGATCGGCTTCGGACTGGTTCCGATCAGTCCGGTCACGTCGTTCTCGATACCGGCGGCGACACCAATGCGCGCCTCAGCGTAAACCATGGTCGGTATCACAACGGAAAATCCGATCACGACCGCAGCCGCACTCATCAAGGCCGGTCTCAACCGATAGCTCATCACCTAGCACTCCCGCGGTCCGGCCCCCCGCATCGCCGGGCAATTACAGTCCTGTTCCTCGATTTTTGCAACTGAACCAAAGATTTGCGGGTCGCATTTGACCGCTGACCGTGACAAAAACGCACCGAAAATCCGAGAAAACACAACTAATGATCGAAAATACTCTGCAATACATCGTATGCGTGCAGAAGACGCATACGCAGTCGCACTCATCCGCCGACAGGGTGATTTCATTACACCATCACTGGCCGAGCCCGTATCGGGCGAGTGCCACTAGTCGACGGTGATTGGCGGCGGAGTGTACGGAGGCGGCTCGAGATCCAGATTGTCGAGGGCGTCGTTCAGATCCGACGGATCGATCGCGGTCGGCGCCTCGGTCTGATCGTTTTCGAAACGCTTGCCGAACAACGGGAACGGAACACCGAGAGCCACGTCCCAAAGCTGCCCGGCCCAGGTGGACGGCCCCTCCACGGATCCGTCGGCCTTGATGATGATGTACTGTCCGGGCGTCGTAAGAGACACAGTCTCGCCGCCGTTAGTCGTGGCGACGACTCCGCCTTCAACAAGGATCAGCAGAAGATCGCCGGCCGCATTGATGAACAAGTCGAAGATTGTGCCGCGCACGCCGATTGTCGCGACAGGAGTATTAATCTTGTAGGACGACGACTTTGCAGAGCCGGACACGAACCGGAATGCTCCGCGGGTCGCGTTCATTACAATCTCGCCGGTCTTCGTCGACGGATTGTAGACAAACTTGTCGAGGACGATGCTGGAATTCGGGCCGACCGTCAGCGCGGTCTCATCCTGGAACAGCAGTTGCGCGGTGCTTTCGGCCGCCGTATTGACCACCTGATCCTGGAACACGCCGTCGCCGGCGTTCAGCCGCGCCGTACGTCCGGAAATTGCGCCAGTCACTTCGTTCTTGACGCCGGCGGCAACACCAATTCGCGTCGCCGCATTGCCTATGCTGGACGCCACTGCAGACAGTGCAATGGCCGCGGCAACGAAACAAATGCCTGCGGCCTTGAGTGGGGAACCCATGGGTCTTTGTCTCCGGCTACGATGCCTCTGGCCGAAACTCTCGGTTTAACCTACCGCCCTGCCCTGCCCGCAACAACGCGATAATTCATTGCGATCCATTTTCGCAACAACGGCTGGCATAAATGGTACACCTCCGGGGCAGCGCGCCGTCCCGGTATTTGCCTTCACTTAGGTGTTCGATTTCGGATTTCAAACAGTCTTGGCCCGATCCTGCGCGCCCAAACGTTCGAGAACCGTCCACTTCTCCCGGAATACTCACCAATAATGTGGTTCACCTCGGCAGCAGTCAGTTTCGGGAACTGGTGCTCGCGCCACTCCGCATTGGCCGGGCTTTCGCTGCGCCATGAGTTAATGAAGCGTTTCATCCTCCTCATGTTCACGCGGCCCTGCTGCCACATCCGCACGGACTTTGCCGGCGGTTCCGGCGGCTCCTTGTGTGCGAGTTCGAACAGGAAATCGGCGATCCTGTCGCTTGCCAGGGCGCCGTTCAGCGAATTCACATGGCGCGCAATGAGCTCCCGGGATTTGCCGCCGTTACTGGCAGGCGGCAGACCGCCGGCGAGAGCGGGCGCGATCAGCATCGGCAGGTCCTCCTTTACCCGCGCGGAATAACTGATCAGGTTCGGCAGATCATCATCGCAAGGGTGCCCGCCCGGATAGCGCAGCGCCACCGCGGGAATATCGAGCAAGAAGGCCTCAAGCGCGGTCGTGCAGGAAGAGTGCACGACGCACGACGATGCGATGATCCAGGGCAGCACGCCGCCCTCATAGACGACTTTGACGTTAGGCATACCGCGCGCCGCCTCGTGCCATGCCGCATGGTTCTCAGCGGGATGCGGGCGAACGATGATCGTGCTGTCGGGGAAGCTGCGCGCGAGGAATTCAGGTACTTCGAGCATCCGCTTGAACATTTCGAGCTTCCACTCCGCCACTTCCGGAATGAACCCGATGCGGTCGTTTCTGCGCAGTTTCTTCGGATCGAGATGTTCCTGAAACCGCGTCTGACTCGGGATCAAATTATTGGTCGATCCGAAATTGCTGTTGAGCAGAACGAAGCGGCCGTAGCGCTTTCTGATCTCGTTAGCTTCCGGCGCAAGAAGGCTCCGGAATTCCTTGCGCAACAGATCCGTGCGCGGATTGCCCAGTACGGACACCGGCACCTTGTGCCGCCCGGCCACGTCCGACCAGACCTCGGCATTGTCATCACCCCATGCAATGAGATGTGAAATGAGAGGCACGGTTTCCTCGCCGACGCGCCGGGCCAGATAATGTTCCTTGGTGTAATAGCAGACCGCTTCCTCGTCCCAGGCGACGATTTCATGCCCGAAATTGCGGTTGGCCACGAGATGCCGCCGGCTTTGCTTGGTCAGCCCCTTGGCGACATAGATTGATGGCGGAAAGCGACCCGCCATGAGGTCCATCTCGGTCCGCTGGCCGAGAAAACACGTCAGGCCGCGCTCGGCAACGCAGCAGGCAAGCAGCAGTTTTGCGTCAAACTCCCGAACGCGGATCTCCGCCGGCAGAAGTATCGGCCGATGTGACGCCGCAGACCCGTCCCGATCGTTCATTCTTGCCCCAGCACCTGGCGGAAATTCGGCATTACCGCCGTCCGGTTCATCTGTTCCCCTGCCCCAGAAGGCCATCACCCATACCACTTCAGGGCGAGAGGTCAAACGCTTTGGGCGCGGCCAAACGCTCCTCGACGTCGCGACAATCTCAGCGGTCTGCTTGTCACTCCAGCACGGCGCCGCCGGTCACGAACGAATCGATCG
The DNA here is from genome assembly GCA_965275905.1 of Hyphomicrobiales bacterium. Lineage (GTDB taxonomy): Bacteria > Pseudomonadota > Alphaproteobacteria > Rhizobiales > JAJFHC01 > CBDAQD01. The sequence continues at coordinate 26,035 of CBDHYJ010000070.1, forward strand.
CCGCATCGTCATAACCGCTCTCTTTCAGGACCTCGCGCGTATGCTGGCCGAGCAGCGGCGCGCCGGTGACGGGCCCGCCCGGCGTCTCCGAAAACCGGATCGGGTGACCGATGGTCCTGACCGTCCCGGCGACGGGATGATCGACGGCTGTCACCATTTCGCGGGCGAGCGCCTGAGGGTCCTCGTGCATCTCGGCAATCGAAAGGACGGGCCCTGCCGGCAAGCCGACTGCATCGAACCGATCGAGCCATTGCTTGACCGTGTGCGTCCTGAATCGCTCGTTCAGAACCGCTTCAAGATCGAGGCGGTTTGCCATGCGGCTGGCGTTGGTTGCGAACCGGGGATCGTCACCGAGGTCACGCGCGTCCATGGCCTCAAGCAGCCTTTCCCAGTTGCCCTGATTGGCAGCGCCGACATTGATGTATCCGTCCGAGGCTTTGAATGCCTGATAGGGCGCGTTGAGGGGATGAGCCGACCCCAGGGGCTCCGGAGCCTCTCCGGTCGCGAAACAAATGGCGGACTGCCAATAGGTGTGGGTGATACCGGCTTCGAACAGCGATGTGTCGACCTTCTGGCCGTTGCCCGTCCTGAGCCGGTTGACATAGGCCGAGACGACTCCCATCGCGGCGATGATTCCGGCGGTAATGTCGCTGATGGGCGCGCCGACCTTGACCGGCGGCCGGCCCGGCCCCTCGCCGGTTATCGCCATCAGTCCGGACATGCCCTGTGCGACCAGATCGAAGCCGCCACGTTCCGCGTAGGGGCCGGTGCGGCCGAACCCGGAAATCTCGCAATAGATCAGGCCCGGATTGTCCGCCTTCAAATCTTCGTACCCGAGCCCCAGGCGCTCCATGGTGCCTTTGCGAAAATTCTCGATTACCACGTCGGCATCGCGGAGCAGTCGCTGAAGGATTGCCTTGCCGTCCGGCGTCTTCAGGTCGACGGCTATGCCGCGCTTGTTGCGGTTCATCATCATAAAGGCCGCGGACTCGCCCTCGATATCCGGCGGTGCGAATCGCCGCGTGTCGTCTCCGCCGGCGGTCTTTTCGACCTTTATGACGTCGGCGCCCATGTCGGCCAGCATCATGCCGCAGATTGGCCCGGCCATGATGTGGGCCAGTTCGATGACCTTCACGCCGGCAAGGGGCCCCCGCTGTTCACCAGGCATCCCGATCCCCTTATGCTATCGCCGGATGCCGGCTCACCGTCATCTCGCCTGAAGCGAGACTCCGGCGCCCGGTCCGGCCGGTTCATTGTCTGGATCCCCGGGCTCGCCGGTCTTGTTATCGATGGTGGCGCGCCCGTGAGGGAAATCCGTGCAATTGTATCGCGGCAGCGCCTGGGGGCGATGGCTCAGGTCGGCATTTTCTATATCGCGGGATTCGACGCAGAATGAATATTTGATCCCCTGTTGCTCAAGCAGGGCTTCGGTGTCCGTGGTGAAGGTGTGATCCGCGCCATAGGGATAGCAGAACGTATCGACCGGACGGCCGAGGATGTCGGAGAGATATGCACAGGACTCCTCGATCTCCTGGCGCTGCCGCTCGATCGACAGCTTGCTCATGACCAGATGGTCCACGCCGTGGCTGCCGATCACCATGCCCATTGAATCCATCTCGCGGATCTGCGCGGGCGTCAGATAGAACCGCTCGAACAGCCGTGCCTCGTCTTCGCCGTCCAGCAGGACCTTCATCATGTGATCGAGCAACGTTTCACGCCACTCGTAGGACACGTAGTAGTTCAGCATACGCTTGAAACGGACAGTCTCCGCATCGTTCTCCTGATGCGCATAGGTCTTGTTACGGAAAGCCTCGACCTGACGGTCCACCAGCATGTCGTCGCGGACGATGTCCAGCAGGATTTCCATGCACTTCACGCCGCCGAAATGCCCAAGCAGCACGTGCACCCGGTGGACATCGAGCAGCTTGTTTCGCCGATAGGTTCCTGTCGGGATGTAGAAGATCCCCCAGCCCCCGCGCTGCTTCAGCGCGGGCAGCACGTGATTATAATGATCCGCGAAACCGTCATCGAACGTTAGAATGGCACCCGTTTCGGGCGCCCCGGTCTCCAGCGCCCGTTCGAATCCGTCCCTTGTCAGCAGGCCGTGTGCCTCGGAAAGATAATCGAGCTGACGGCTGAAGTCGCCGGCATGCAGATAGCGGTAATGCAGCAATTCGCCGGGTTCCGGACGGACATAGTGATACATCAGCGCTTTCATCTGCTGGCATGTCCTTCCGCGACTCCGGGATTCTCGAGGATCGGCACCCTGGCGCATCGCGCATCCAACTCGTCGAGATAGGTCTCGACCATGCCGCCGCCAAAATTCTCATACAGCCTGCGGGTCGCCTCTTCACTGAAGTCCTTCTTGCGGTAATAGCGATCGTTGTCGACATCAGGTTCCGGACCCACCGGCCCGAGCGTCTCGAAGGCCCTCACCAGATCCGCGCAGACCGGCGTCATATCCGAAATCAGACGATTGCCGATCTGGTGCGGGCCGTCACCGCGGAAGATGCGCGGCCGGATCTGATGGATGATCGCACCGGTATCGATCCCGGCATCGATGTGCATGAACGTGACGCCGACATATTCGGGCTCGCCGTTGACGAGGGGCCAGAAGTTCGTTCCGCTGCCCCTGTAATAGGGCGACAGGCCAAGGTGAATATTCACAAAACGGCCCCGGAACTCCGAAAGCAGCGGGTCGCGCACGATGGAGCAACCGTAGGATACGATCATCTCGGGCGCGAGCGACGCGATCGCCGCATGATGCTCGGGCTCATTCAGTGTACCGCGCTCTATGGCCACCGGGTTGGAATGGTCTGGCGCCAGGCGATCAAACGTTCCGAAAAAATCCTCCTCAGAACGATCGCGCGCATCGAGATGCTCGAGTTCCAGCGTTGCCGTGCTGCCCTTGCGTTCGGTCAAATCGCGCAAGTTGGCGTTCAGCCCCTCGCAGTAGGTGGCCGCAACCTCGATGCCCGGCGACAGAGCCATTGCCTTGCGAAAGAACCGGTGACGCAACTCGCTTCCGGTCAAAATGACGATGCGCTTCATATGGTGTTCGACGTCCTCCACCCGGACTGCCTGACCGCCGCCAACCGGCAGGATCCACGTAATCGCGTTCAGATTGTCCGGCGCCCGGATCCGGTGCCGCACTCGCACTCAGCAGTGTTTCACCGTTTTGCATGAACGCCCTTGATCGGCCCATCGAGATAGCCGACCGGGCGCCTGTACGCAAGAAGACTCCTGTCATAGAAGCATCGCGGCCGCTCGGCCGGAAACCGCCAACAGAGATACAGCTTTTTCCCGCGGTTCAATGCAGCGGCCAATTGACATTCTGTGACGATGACGCTGTAATGAACAGGTTTGAACAGGTTCATTCGAGAGGATCAGGCTTTGAAATCGGACATCGGGCTGTCGAAATCGTCGCGGATCGCCCGCACGCTTGAGCGCGAAATCCGGTCCGGGCAGCTGTCCCGGGGCGATCAGCTCGCCAGTGAAAACGAGCTGGTCCAACGCTTCTCCGTGAGCCGCAATACTGTCCGCAAGGGCCTGGAAGAGCTGGCGCGGCAGGGCCTGATCACAACCCGATCCGGTATCGGTTCGTTCATTACCTACGATGGCGCGTCGCTCGACAATGCGCTGGGATGGACGCGGGCACTGGCGAAAACCGCTGACGAGATCGAAACCCGGACGTTGTCGATAGACCGGGCGCCGGATCCGGACGTTGCCGCCTTTCTCGATCTCCGCGCTGAGGAGTTTCTTTGCGTTGACCGGATGCGTGTTCTCAAGGGTGCAGGGGTTGCCGTTTCTCTCGAGCGCAGCCGCTCGCCCTGGCGGGACGTGTTCGAAGACACCCTGCGCGACGGACTTGAAAGGGATTCACTTGGCGAGACTTTTGCTGCAGCGGGCCTCGTTGCCGACCACGGGGAAGAATGGGCCGAGGTCATGCCCAGACTGCCGGCGCCTGATGCCGGGATCATGGGCCGCACAGCTGGCGAACCCATGCTGCGTCTGAGGCGCGTGACCCGCACCGGTTCCGGCGACGTTGTCGAATATGTCGAGAGCATCCTCGATCCGTCGCGTTTCGGACTTCATCTGGAGTTCTGACGATGGACGGTGTTCGCAGCGAAGCCATGCTCGACCGCGCACTCGGCGCGCTCTACGGTGCCGCCCTGGGCGACGCGCTTGGCATGCCGACGCAGACCATGTCGGCGGAAGAGATCAGCGACACATACGGTGAAATCACCGACTTTGTTGCTCCTGCCGCAGGCCATCCCGTTTCGCATGGACTGCCCGCGGCTTCGGTTACCGACGATACCGAACAGACCATACTTCTGATCGAGCGCCTGCTCGCCGCTCCGGATCATTTCGATGAACATGCGTGGGCCCATTCGCTGATCGACTGGGAAGCGTCGGTCCGTGCGCGCGGTCTGCTCGATCTGCTCGGTCCCTCGACAAAACGGGCGCTGAATGCGCTGGTGAGCGGAGCAGCGCTCGACGAAACGGGCCGCTTCGGCGACACCAACGGAGCGGCCATGCGGATCGCTCCTGTCGGCATCGCCACCTGGCTGGAGCCGCTGCCCCAATTGCTCGACCAGGTCGAGACCACCTGCCAGGTGACCCACAACACCGCAACGGCAATTGCTGCTGCCGGGGCCGTTGCCGCGGCAGTCAGCGCCGGGGTCGAAGGGGCCACGATCGATGAAATGTGTTACTGCGCGCTGGCCGCGGCGCGGCAAGGCGAAATGCGCGGGTTCGGTCAGGACTCAGCCGATATCGCGCAGAGGATCGAGTTGGCGCTGTCGCTGGCAGATGGTGCCGACGTGTCGAAGGCAACCAGCAGAATTGCCGCGGAAATCGGCACCGACGTCGCTGCACGGGAGTCCGTTCCGGCTGCTTTCGGGCTCTTCAAACTCGCCCGCGGCGACGCCTGGACCGCCGGAGTGCTGAGCGCAAACATCGGCGGCGATACGGACACGATCGGCGCGATCGCCGGGGGCCTTTGCGGCGCTCATTCCGGACTGTCGGCCCTGCCGCAGGACAAGATCGGCACGCTTGTCGCCGTTAACAGCCTGTCATTCGAGGCTCATGCGGAAGGTCTTCTGGCCGTCCGGAAACGCCGCAGAAAACAGAAGCTCGATTCCATGCTGACGGGATATGCATCATGACCGGCCGTCTGCTCCAGATGTCCGGCGTCGTGGTCGACATTATCTACGTCGTCGACGCTCTCCCGCTTCAGGGCGAGGACATTTATGCCGAACAGAGTCTCATTGCACCCGGCGGCGGCTTCAACGCCATGATTGCTGCGCGCCGCGCCGGCCTCGAGGTCGCTTACGGCGGCGCGCACGGGACCGGTTACTGGTCGGACTACGTGAGAGGGGAACTGGGCGAGGCGGCCATTCCACTGCTTCAGCCGCAGTCGCCGCACGGCGACCAGGGCACCTGTGTGGTGCTGATCGATGCCGATCGCGAACGCACGTTCGTATCGAAAGAAGGCGCAGACGGTATCCTCGACGACGATCTGCTCAGTGCGGTGGATGCCTCAGGCTTCAACTGGGTTCTCATGTCGGGTTACCCGCTCTCGCATCCCGGCAGCCGCGACCATCTGCTGGCCTGGATCACCCGCATGCCGGCCTCGGCGCAGTTCGTCTTCGACCCGACACAGGCGCACGGACGCATACCGCCGGAAACACTGAATGCCGCAATTCAACGCGCGGACTGGATTTCGGCCAATGCCGACGAAGCCATCGCGATCACCGGTGAAACGTCCGCGCCGGAAGCGGCGCGACGGCTTGCCGCGCTGTCCTCGCGGGCGGGCGGCGCTGTCGTCCGTTGCGGGCGGGATGGCTGCTGGATGTCTGCGAACGGCAGTCCAGCGGTGCATGTGCCGGGCTTCGCGGTAGACGCGATCGATACCAACGGCGCGGGCGACTGCCATGTCGGCGCGTTCATCGCCGCGCTCGACCAGGGCCGCAGCGCCGAGGACGCCGCGCGCTACGCCAACGCGTCAGCGGCACAGTCGACGACCCGGCTGGGCCCGGCCACCGCGCCGGCGCATTCGGAAATTATCAGTTTCCTTGAGACCCCGGAGACGTCAGGCGCGGGATCAGGGCAAGACGAGGCAAGACGGAAAGTCCTGCTTTGAGTGCAGAACGGACGATACGTTCAAACAGGGAGGAGACTTCGATGCTGAAGAACCTGATGATCAAAAGAGTGGCAACGGTTGCCGCAGTCCTGTTCGGGCTCGGCACGGTCGCGGCGCAGGCTGCGGAAATCCGAGTGCTCAACTGGAAAGATTACGGCACTGATGCCGATTGGGCGCTGAAGGCCTTCACGGAGAAGACCGGTCATACGGTGGTGCACGACTATTTCAACTCCGAGCAGGAGATGCTGACCAAGCTGCGGACAAATCCGGGCGCCTATGATGTGGTCCTGATCAATTCGGCCTTTACGCTGCAGGCGAAGAAAGAAGGCCTGATCGAAAAGATCGACACATCCGACATGCCGAACGCAAAGGACCTTGCCCCCAACATGGCGTCCAACCCGAATCTGGCGCCCGGAGGGGAAACCTACGGCGTCGCGTGGGTCTGGGGCCTCACGTCGTTTGCCATCAACAAGGAAAAAGTGAAGCCTGCACCGACTTCGATCCAGGTCCTGTGGGACGAGAAGTACAAGGGCAAGGTAGGCTGGCGCGATGACGCGCTGGAGTCGGTCCAGTTCGCCGCCCTGGCAACGGGACAGGACATCAACGACATCAAGGATCTGGATGCGGTCAAGGCCAAGCTGACCGCCCTGATGCCGCAGCTCAAGACCTACTGGTCTTCCGAGAACGACTGGAACCAGTTCTTCGCCGCCGGCGACTTCGTCATGGCGCCCTACTGGAGCGGATCGGCCGGCCGGTCGATCACCAAGGGCTTGCCCGTGCAGTACATCATCCCCAAGGAAGGTGCTATCGGGTGGCTCGACGGGCTCTCCGTTGCCAAGGGGTCGAAGAACCCGGCCGCGGCGCGGGCCTTCATCAACTACATGATCGACCCGTCTTTCTACACCAAGTGGTCCGGAAACGGTGCTCCGGCCTCGGCCAACATCAAGGCGGCGGCGGCCCTGCCGGCCGAGGACTTCAACCGCGCTGTTCTGGGCGATCCGGATGTCGTCGCACGGGTGCAGTTCATGCAGCCCGTCTCCGACGACCGGCGCAAGGTCTACCTGGAAATGTGGCAAGAGCTCAAAGCGAACGCCCAGTGATCCGGACGGCACATAGGGGCAGGTGATGAGCGACGCGCTGCGACGTAACGACCGTTTGCGCGCAGCCGCGCTCATCGCGCCCGGTTACCTGTGGCTGACAGTGGCGGTCTTCCTGCCGCTGTCAGCCATGCTGTTTTTCAGCTTCCTGAGCAAGACGCCGTTCGGCGCAGACGCGGCCGACTGGCACTTCACGATCCAGAACTACATCGAGTTCTACCGCAAGGACTTCTACGGCAAGCTGCTGTGGCGGTCGCTGAAGCTCGGTCTCACGGTCACGGCGCTGTGCATCCTGATCGGCTTCCCGTGCGCCTACGTGCTGGCAAAGACGATCAAGGGCCGCTGGCGCGAAGCGCTGTTCCTGCTCGTCATCCTGCCGTTCTGGAGCAACAGCCTGGTGCGCATTTTCTCCTGGGCCATCGTGCTCCGCGGCAATGGTGTGATCGACGCGACGCTCGACACGATTCTGCCGTTCGAGGTCTCGGTCAACCTGATGTTCACCTATCCCGCCGTGGTCATCGGACTGGTCCACTCCTACCTGCCCTACGTTATTCTGACGTCGTATCTGGCGCTGCAGGCCATTGACGACAATCTCATCGATGCCGCGCGGTCCATGGGCGCACCACGCAGGACGATCCTGTTTCGCATTATCGTGCCGCTGGCCATGCCGGGACTGGTTGCGGGTGCGGTCCTGATTTTCGTGCCCGTGGTGGGCTCGTTCATGGAGCCGCGAATCCTCGGCGGGCGGGCCGGAACATTCTTCGGCACCGTGATCGAGGACCAGTTCGTCGCCGTGTTCAACTGGCCCCTTGGCGCCGCCCTCTCCTTCACCCTGCTCGCGGTCGTGCTGCTGATCCTCGCGGTGTCGAGCCCGATCCTGAGGAGGGCGCAGACATGACGAACCGGTTCCTCGAGAGGCTCGGCCGCTTCTATCTCGGTCTCGTTCTGGCGTTCCTGTATGTGCCGATCATGGTCATGGCGGTGATGTCGTTCAATGCGTCTGAGTTCTATCAACTGCCGATCCGGTTCACGACGGGCTGGTACGAGAAACTCTGGCACAACGCCGAGATTCTCGATGCCGCCTGGACCAGCCTGTGGGTTGCCTGCGTCACCACCGTTATTGCCACCGCGCTCGGGACGGCAGCGGCCATCGCCCTGTTCCGCTACGAGTTCCGCGGCAAGGCGGTGCTCCAGGTCCTGCTGTTTCCGCCGATTGCCATTCCCTGGCTGATCACCGGCACGGCGATGCTGATCTTCTTCTTCTCAATCGGGATCGGGCGCGGTTCCCAGGCGGTCATTCTCGGTCATGTGGCCCTGGCCCTGCCCTATGTCATTGTCGTCGTGACGGCGCGCCTCAGGACCTTCGACCCGCAGCTCGAGGAAGCCGCGCGGTCACTCGGCGCCAGCGGCTGGCAGGTCACGCGGCACGTGACCCTGCCCTGGATCGCGTCCGGTGTGATCGCGGGCGCGCTGTTTGCCTTCGCGGTCTCGTTCGACCAGTTCGTGGTGTCCTATTTCCTTGCGCAGCCGGGCGACAGTACCCTGCCTGTGGTTATCTATTCCGCGATCCGCAAAGGATTTACGCCGGAAATCAACGCAGTCTCGACGATCATCATCGTGGTTTCCATGACGATCATGCTGCTGGCGGCCCGCTACGCGAAATTCGGGGGAGAACGCTGATGGCCGAAGTCCGGGTTTCAGGCGTGAGCAAGCACTACGGTCACGCGGTCGCACTCGAGGATGTCTCGATCGACTTCAAGGACGGCGAGTTTTACGGGCTGCTCGGGCCGTCCGGCAGCGGCAAGACCACGCTCCTGCGCGTCATCGCGGGTTTCATCTACCCGGACTCCGGTTCGGTCAGGATCGGCGATACATCGGTCGAGCATGTGCCGGTCGAGAAGCGCGAGATCGGCATGGTGTTCCAGAACTACGCGCTGTTTCCCAACATGAGCGTCGCAGAGAACGTTGCGTTCGGGCTCAGGGTCCGGAAGCTGCCCCGCGCAGAAATCCGCCAGAAGGTCGGCGATGCACTCGCACTTGTCCAACTCGGTGACCTCGGCACGCGCCGCCCGCATCAGCTGTCCGGTGGCCAGCGGCAGCGTGTTGCGCTGGCCCGGGCGATCGTGACCCAGCCGCGCGTGCTCCTGCTCGACGAACCTCTGAGCGCGCTGGACAAGGCGCTGCGCGTCGACATGCAGATTGAACTGAAGCGCATTCAGCGCGAGATCGGCATTACCACCATATTCGTGACCCACGACCAGGAGGAAGCACTCACCCTCAGCGACCGCATCGGAATCCTCAAGGACGGCCGCCTCGTCCAGGAAGGACCGCCGCGTCAGGTCTACGCCGAACCCGTCAACTCCTTCGCGGCGCGGTTTCTCGGCGAAGCGAACATCTTCAAGGGCGAATACATCCCCCACGGCCTGCGGCTCGGCGACGGCGCGTCGATCCACTGGGATCCGGACACCGAGGACACGGCGCCGCCCTATGTGATTGCCGTGCGGCCCGAGAATGTGACGCTTTCAACCGCCGCCCCGACCCAGCGCGGCGGGCTGAACTGCCTCCAGGCGCGGTTGCGCGGCAAGGTCTTCGCCGGTCCCACGGTCACCTGTCTGGTCGACTGGCAGGATCAGGGCCTCAAGGTCCTCGCCAAGGCGTCCGATCTTGAACATGTTCCCGATGGCGGCGACGTCTGGATCAGCTGGGCGTACAAGGACACCATCGTCCTTCCCGGCGAATAATCGGGAGCAAGACGTGCGCGCGCTTGCAGGCGCAAGACCCGCGCGCGCATAATATGCCGGACCGGTTGGGGGACAGGACGAGGGTGCAATGAAAATCGGGATCGTCGGCACCGGCGCGATGGGCTCCGTCTACGCCGGACTGCTCGCCACGGCCGGCAACGAGATCTGGGCCATCGACGTCTGGCCGGAACATGTCGAGGCGATCAACACAAAGGGGCTCAGGCTCGAAGGCGCCAGCGGCAACCGCACAATCTACGGAATCAACGCAACAACAGAGCCGGCGGACGCCGGCGAATGCGAACTCGTGATTATCGCAACCAAGGCCTCCGGTGTCGGCCCCGCGGCGAAAGCGTGCATTCCGCTTGTCGGCCCGGAGACGTTGATCCTCACCATCCAGAACGGCCTCGGTGCCGGCGAGCGTATTGCGGAGCACATGGATACGGACAACGTGCTGCTCGGCGTGGCAGGCGGTTTCGGGGCTTCCATCAAGGGGCCTGGACATGCGCATCACAACGGCATGCAGCTGATCCGCATCGGCGAAATGGCCGGCGGCGACACGGCGCGCGCGGAAAAGATCGCGGATGTCTGGCGCAGCGCCGGGTTCAACGTCAACGCCTATGACGACATTCATCAGCTTGTCTGGGAAAAGTTCATCTGCAACGTGACGTTTTCGGCCCCTTGTACGGTCTTTTACCGCACCATCGGGCAGGTCATGGCGGATCCGCACTCCTGGGAAGTGGCGCTGGGCTGCGGGCTTGAGGCCTACGAGGTCGGCCGGGAGAAACGGGTCAATTTCTCGTTCAAGGATGCCATCGCCTACATCACCGCATTCGGCGAGAAGATGCCGAAGGCCCGCCCGTCCATGCTGCTCGACCATCTGGAGCGGCGACCGTCCGAGATCGATGCCATCAACGGCATGGTGCCGGTCGTCGCCGACGAGGTCGGGATTCGCGCGCCTTACAACGAGGTGGTCAGCGCCATCGTGCGCTCGCGCGAGGCGGAGTTTGAAAAGGATGGCGACGGATCTTAAGCTTGTGCGCACGAGCGATGCATGCCGCCATCAAGACAGGGACCGTCCATGAAAACCGCCGATCTGGTCGACGACTTCAATGATGACGTCGAGTTCTGCAACCTGCCGTTCCTCAAGTTCGGGCGGAAGCCATGGTTCTCCGGGCCGGTCCAGACGGTAAAGTGTTTCGAGGACAACGTGCTGCTGCGCGGCGAACTGGAGCAGCCGGGCGAAGGCCGCGTGCTCGTCGTCGATGGCGGCGGCTCGACGCGGCTCGCCGTGCTGGGCGACATGATCGCGGGATTTCTGGTCGAGAACGGCTGGGCCGGCCTGATCCTGAACGGTTCCATACGCGACAGCGCGGAAATCGACATCATGGAGACCGGTGTGCGCTGCGTGGGCACCTCGCCCAAGAAGAGCAGCAAGACCGGTGCCGGCGAAGTCGGCGTGCCGGTGCATTTCGGGGGCGTCCGGTTCCGCCCCGGCGACTGGGTCTATTGCGACGCGGACGGCGTCTTGGTGTCGGCGCGGAAGCTTGTGTGAACCTGGTGGGCTGGCGCGATTTCATCCAACAGAACTGGTTCAATCTGACCCAAACTCACTCTAGTCAAACGCGAAACTGGCGCGCCATTTCCTGTTGTAGCTCCTGGACCTGATACCGTTCGCTTTCGAGCCGACGTATCGCGACCGGCCAGCCAAAAAGCGGAAGGTCACTGTGCCACCCCTGCGCCCGACCTTGCCTGCGTGCCGGGCTGCAGGGCATACGCCTGAATCGGAGGTATAGACCCCCGTGCCGTAGATAGCCGGCGAAAACAAAGAATGTATCGTGCAGTGACACGTGATGGGCTTCGACCTTTGCCTGTAGTCCGCCGCAAAGCGTTTGCAATGCTGCGGCTGTGACTTGGCCGCGGATCTGCTGCGCGGTGTTCTGTTCGTGTCGCGCCGCGCAACCTTCCGGGGCTTCTTTTGCCCCGGCTTTTCGATGACCGGCCTGGTGACCGGCGGAATCTCGCTGAGCTTTCGAAAGACATTCTGAACTTTCAGAGCTGCGGATCTCGTGGGCGGGCATCCTTCCTGTGGCGGCTTGATGATGAGCATAGGGTGATCGGGTATGCGCGACTTGAGGAGCGCGGGCTCTGCAATGTCGGGCCGGGACTTGTACCAATATCGATGAAAACTCACGATGCCATGCCGCTTACTGAGGTAATGGCACTCCAGAACCGCGCCGCCCTTTCGTGCGGCACCGACTACATCCTCAAACAATCGCTTCGCAAGATGCGGCGCGTGTCGTCGATAGTCCAATTCGGACTTGTTGATCGAATACCAGCCGAATTTGTTCAGCTTGATGCCGACGAGCGATCCGGTTCTCTGCTTCTCCATCATCACTCTTACGGAATAGATGCCATTGCCGAGGCTTTCGGAAACCGGCGGCACAAACGCTTCCGGGACCGCACCATAATCAAAGGTTACGCGCCCCGATCTTCGCGTGACCTTCGGGTCACCGACCGGCGTCCCCGGCGTCACGCCAGCCGTCTCGCCGCGCGGCGCGTAGATCTGCTTCATCGGAAGGTCCGGATCCCTGTGTGCAGGACACTCGAACCGCGGCGATCCATAGCTCAGGAAGGGGTGCCTGACGTTTGCCGATCCGTTGGCCCTGACCAGCCGCTTCTGGCTCGACGTCAAAAAGGCATGAGCAATATTGGGCACGAGAAACCCGGTATAGGTCAGAGCGCCAACCGCCCAGTAGTACTGGACCTCGTAGTACTTGTCGGAAGGCTTCGAATCGTAATGGCATTCCAGAACGCTCAGGCCCTGCGCGGCGCTCTGACGAATGTCGCGCTGCAACTGCATGGAGCCGGGCGTCGAGAGGCGCCTTATATCCTTTAAGTAAGCGTGCCGCCCGTGCACCTTGGCGGTCTTCTCGACTTTAAGTGTCGTGTTCTTCACCCCCGGTCCCGAAACCGGCCTGCCGGCGGAGAGCAATTTCGCGACGTTCCGGGAGAAATCGCGGAGCATCCTGTTTTTGCAGTTGATCCTCTTGCCGCGACCGGTACCGACCAATAACCGGGCGGTGTCCTTGAGGGCGGCATTTCTCAGAACGGTGGTTGCGGCGCCAGTCGTGAGAAGGCTCTTGATCGCCCTGACCGGATTGTTGGTGCCTTCTCCCGAACTGAACCACATGCCGAGGAAGAGTTCCTTCCTGGTCCTGTCGGAGGCCGAGAAATGGTCCGGGCACTTGGCAATCAGACCGTCATAGAGCCGCGAGGCATAACCGAAGAGACCGGCATTCCGGGTTGGAAATTTCTGCGACCAGACGAAATTACCGTTGGCGATTGCGTCAACATATCTTGGTTGCAGAAACCTGCCGGGGATCCGGGCGTCGATGTGTTTGCGAATTGGACTGATGGAATTCAGCCGGGAGTCGCTCGCTGCAGCGTGATGCGTCTGAACCGACAGGATACCCGCCAATACAGACAGAGCAAAACAGCTCCGGCGCACGTCAATCTTGCCCCAACCCAGCCCTGACTTCTTGGTCATTACATCCCCACAGAACTGCCCCCGGGGAAGTTAAACTCGGCTAAGTGTCATTCATGTCACGATATTTGTAAACGTGCTTGGCCTTATCGCGGTTAACGTACGACTGCTGTTTGAGGGGCGACTGTGGCGGGCTCGGTCAATGGCTGCGGGCCCCTCGCGGCGCCATACGACCCTTGTATTCCAGGCTTTGGCCCTTTGCATTGGCTGCTAGGATGAGTGATGCTGCCATGGACCAGAACAAGGTGGCCCAATCGAAGTGGGGTGCGAAATGAGCTACTACGATCTCGGCGATTACAGCTGTCCGGTCACAACCGGTTCAGGCGAAGCCCAGACCTGGTTCGATCGGGGGTTGAATTGGGTGTTCGGCTACAACCACCAGGAAGCCATCGCCTGTTTCCGGAAGGCGCTCGAGCACGATTCCGACTGCGCCATGGCCTATTGGGGGATCGCCTATGCCGCCGGCCCAAACTACAACCTGCCCTGGCATCTCTATGATCCCGCAGGCAAGGCCAAGGCGCTCGCCGCAGCGTATGACGCCATGCAGGGTGCAATCGAGAGGATCGAAAACACGAATGCCGTTGAAAGGGCGTTGATCGAGGCGCTGCCTGCGCGCTATCCGCAGCGTGAGCCGATCGAGGACCAGGCGCCGTGGGACCAGGCCTATGCCGACGCGATGAGGAGGGTCTTCGAGCAGAATCCGGATCACCTTGACGTGCGCACGGTGTTCGTCGAAGCGATCATGAACCTCACGCCCTGGAAGATGTGGGACCTCAAGACCGGTGACGTCGCCGAGGGCGCCGGAACGGCGGAAGCCGTCGACGTTCTCGAAAGCGCCTTTGCCGACAGACCTGCCTCCTGGGATCATCCGGGCCTGCTGCATCTCTACGTCCATCTCATGGAGATGTCGCCTTTCCCGCAGCGCGCATTGCGCGCCGGAGACCGCCTGCGTGAGCTCGTGCCCGATGCCGGGCATCTCATCCACATGCCGACGCATATCGACGTTCTGTGCGGGTATTACCGCGACGTCCTGCATTACAACCAGAAGGCCATCGCGGCCGACACCAAGTTTCTCGACCGAGAGGGTGCGATGAACGTCTATTCGATGTACCGCACCCACAACCATCACTTTGCGATCTACGGGGCCATGTTCCTCGGCCAGTACACGGCGGCGATCGATGCCGCTCAGGAGCTGATCGACACCACGCCGGAAGACCTGCTGCGCGTCCCGTCCCCGCCGATGGCGGACTTTCTCGAAGGCTACCTTCCGATGAAGCAGCATGTGCTGGTGCGGTTCGGAAAATGGCAGGAGATCATCGATCAGGATCTGCCCGAAGACCGGGAACTCTACTGCGCGACGACCGCCATTATGCTCTACGCGCAGGCGGTTGCGCATTCGGCACTCGGCAATATTGCGGAGGCCGAGGCCGCCCGCGACGCGTTTTTCGAGGCCAAGACCAAGGTGCCGAAGGGCCGCCGCGTCCACAACAACACCGTTCAGGACCTGCTGGAAGTGGCGGAAGAGATGCTGAACGGCGAGCTCGAATACCGCCGCGGCAACTATGACAAGGCATTCGCGCATTTGCGCAGGTCGGTCGAACTCGACGATGCCCTGCCCTATGACGAACCCTGGGGCTGGATGCAGCCGACTCGGCATGCGCTCGGCGCCCTTTTGCTTGAACAGGGCCATGTGGATGAGGCCGAGGCGGTTTATCGCGCCGACCTCGGACTCGACAATTCCCTGAGCCGGGCCTGCCAGCATCCGGAAAATGTCTGGAGTCTGCATGGGCTGCACGAATGTCTGACCCGGCGCGGCGAGACCGTCGAGGCGGCAATCATCAAACCGCGGCTCGATCTTGCTCTTGCCCGGGCGGAAGTACCGGTGCGGGCGTCGTGCTATTGCCGGCAACAGGACGCCGCCTGAGGCCTGCCCGCTCGACTCTTCGCCGGTCAGATGCGTCGGCCAAAGCGCGCATTTGGCGAACCTTGCGCCGTATGCCTGCGCCCGAATGTAACGTTTCGGCGACCCGCACGAAGGTCCTTGCATTTACCGGGCATTCGCCGAACAAGTCGCTCAGAATGCACCCCCAAATCTTGGGGTCGTGATTGCGCTATTGTTCCTGCTTAACCGATTTTTAACCGTGATCAGCGCCAGTATATTCTCTCTGATACTACTACTGCGGGTCAAAATATGGGACGACGGCTGCGGGAAAACAGTGATTCTCAAATCGGAATCTCACTAGGCGTTACCGGAAAAGTACTAAGTATTGCCGGTATTTGCCTGTTTCTTCTCATACTCTCGAGCAGTGTCAGTATTTGGCAAATGTCGAAGATCGGAGAAGAAATAGAAGGTATCGCCGAGCGCGATATTCCACTGACGACGGCGTTGACACAGATCACAATTCACCAGTTGGAGCAGGCCATCAACTTCGAGCGTGCGCTTCGTGCCGGTGAAATGATGATCCGGCATCCGGCAGCGAAAGACGATCTTGCCCGGTCGATGCAGGCTTTCGAGACGTTGAACACGAAGGTCGACAAGGAGATCGAGCATGCCAGAACCCTCGTCGAAACGGCGGTTCGTCAGGCCGCGACAGATCGGGACCGCGAGGTCTTCCGCGCAGTGGCTTCGGAACTCGACAAGATCGCGGTCGAGCACAAGGACTATCACCACCATGCTCTGGAGGTGATCGAGGCCGTTGGTTCCGGAGATCTGGATCTCCTTCTGAAGATGATTCCCAAGATCGAGAAGGAAGAACAACACCTCGACCACGCTGTCGAAACGCTGCTGCTCAAGGTCGAGAGCTTTACCGAAGAAGCGGCGAAGACGGCCGAGGCCCACGAAAAATTCGCGCTCCAGTTCATCATCGCCATTGCGCTTTTTGCATTGCTTTCGGGTGTCGGCATTGCCGTGTTCCTCACCAGGAAAACGATTTCAGCCCCTTTGCGGGAAATTGTCTCGGGCCTCGACGCGTTGTCGGCAAACGACATGACTGTCGACCTTTCCATTCGCAGCAACGATGAGATTGGCGCCGTCGCGAGGGCCTACGGTCAGTTCAAGGCGACGCTTATTCGCGCCCAGGAACTCGAATCCGAACAGGCACAACTGAAGCGTGATGCTGAAGAACGTGACCGGCAGAAAATGCTCGCGGTGGCAGATCGGTTCGAGGGCTCGATCGGAACGATTGTCCAGACTGTCTCCAGCGCTTCGACAGAGCTGAATGCGACTGCTCAGTCGATGGCCACGGTCTCCGAAGAGACCAGCACTCAGGCGAGCAGCGTGGCGGCAGCCGCCGAAGAGGCGACGACGAATGTTCAGGCAGTCGCCACAGCGGCAGAAGAAATGACGCATTCCATCGCCGAGATCAACGCGACGATCAAGAAGGCCTCGGAATCCTCTGGAGAAGCTGTCGGCGAAGTGGAGAACACAAGCAGGGAAATGTCGGAACTGACCGAGACAGCGGAGAAGATCACGGCGGTCATTTCGATGATCTCCGAAATCGCGGACCAGACCAACCTTCTGGCGCTCAATGCCACAATAGAGTCAGCACGGGCCGGCGAAGCCGGCAGCGGATTTGCCGTGGTTGCCGGCGAAGTGAAAGACCTTGCCGGTCAAACCGCCAGGGCGAGCGAGGAGATCGTCAGTCACATATCGGAGATCCAGGACGCCACCACGCGCGCCGTAGCGTCCATGGAGAAGGTCATGCGCGTGATCCGAAGCGTTGACGAGTCGTCGATTGCCGTCGCTGCGGCAATGGAGCAGCAGCAGGCAGCGACACAGGAAATCGCGCGCAATGTGCAGGAGGCCGCGAGCGGCACGCAGGAGGTTTCCAACAACGTCACAGGTGTAAGCGCGGCGTCCCAGGAATCGGGCAGCGCCGCCACGCAAGTCACCGCCTCTGCGCTCGAACTCTCGCAGCAATCGGAAAACCTGACGCACGAAGTCACCGCTTTCCTGGCGGGCCTGCGACAGGGCCCGGCCAACCGCCGGGAAAAAGACGATCCGGAATTCGAAGGTCCGGAGCGGCGACAAGACGAAGACGTTCACGGCGCGGTCGCCTAGGCAGAACGATCCAGCTTCACACCTTCTGTTTCCGAATAAATATCGCGGACCGCCGGGACCAGGTTTACGGCTGAGTTCGCCAGGCCCTGGTTGACTGCAAGTCCCGCTTTCAAGTGAACCGGCAGTTCGCCCGTTCCGTCACGGGTTGCGTGCCTTACCTGAGCCAAAATCCCGCGACATTGTCCGTGTTCAACACTTGGTCACGGACTTGTTTGTTGCGTCAGGGCGCAGATGCCTTCGAATTGTCTTGCCGCGCACTTGTCGCGGTGCTCAGCGATTCTAGCTATGGGCGTGACGCGCTTGTTATCTCCAGCAACTGCGGGACCTTGTCGGTAAGAAAAAACACGTTCCGCGCATGAGAGAATATATGCCGATATATCTGAACGGCCTTGCCACGGCCGTCCCGCCCCACGAACTTCCCCAGAATCTTGTGCTGGAAAATGCACGCCGCATCCTCGGCCCCCGTTTTGCCCAGTTTGAAAGCATGGCAAAGACGTTTCAGACCTCCGGCGTGGTGAAACGCTATTCCATGGCCCCGTTTGAATGGTTCGAGGAGCCCAAGAACTGGCCCGAAAGGAACTCGCTTTATCTGACAGGGACAAAGGATCTGTTCATCGATGCGGCGACTGCTGCCCTGGACAGCGCCGGACTGGAAGCCCGGGAAATCGATACGGTGGTGACCGTTTCGTCTACCGGGATCGCCACGCCGACCATTGAAGCCATGGCCTGGAAGGAGATGGGATTCCGGACCGACATCCACCGCATTCCCGTGTTCGGCCTGGGGTGCGCCGGTGGCGTTTCAGGGATGGCAATTGCGCAGACGCAGGCCGAAGCGCGGCCGGGCTCGCATGTGCTGATCGTGGCGCTCGAAGCCTGCACATTGTCGTTTCGCTCCGATCGCCTTCAGAAGGCGGATATCATCGCGACGGTTCTGTTTGGCGACGGGGCTGCGGCAGCATGCCTTTCGACGGAGCGCACGGACGGCAGTTTGCCGGTTGTCGAGGTGGGTGCCGGACAGGAAGAACTCTGGTCCGATACGCTGGCGATCATGGGCTGGGATGTCGACGAATCCGGTCTCGGCGTCATTTTCGATCGGTCAATCCCGAACTTCGCCCGCGAGCAGTTTGCCGAAGTCACGGACAAGGCCATAGAGCGGGCGGGAACCGCCCGCTCGGACATAGACCGGTTCGTTTGCCATCCCGGTGGCGCCAAGGTCGTGGAAGCCATCGAGGAGGCTCTGGACTTGCCCGACTGCAGTCTCGACTCCGAACGGTCGGTGCTCCGGGATTATGGCAACATGTCCGCGCCCACGGTTCTGTTCGTGTTGAAACGGGTACTGGACAATCTGCAGACGGGGCGGATGGCGATGTGTGCCCTGGGCCCCGGCTTCACGGCGTCTTTCCTGCCCGTGACCGTCAGCGGCTAAGACCGGCGATGTCCATTTCCGCTCTGCTCTTTCTTTCGTTCATCGTGGTTCAGCGCCTGGGCGAACTGGTGCTCGCCAAACGCAATACGGCGAGACTGCGCGAAAGGGGAGCGGTCGAGATTGGCGCATCCCATTACCCCCTGATCGTTGCGCTTCACACATGCTGGATCCTTGCCCTGATCTTTTTCGGGATCGGACAACAGGTTTCACTGTTGTGGCTTGCTGTCTTCGCGGCGTTGCAGATACTGCGGGTCTGGATTTTGATGAGTCTGGGCGAACGCTGGACGACCCGGATCATCGTTCTTGACGAACCGCTTGTCCGCGCCGGACCCTATGCCTTCATGCGCCATCCCAACTATGTTCTTGTTGTTGGGGAAATCTTCGTGGCTCCGATGGTGCTGGGCCTGTTTTGGGTGGCGATCGTGTTTTCCGTGTTAAATGCGGCTGTACTGGCTTTGAGGATCTCCGTTGAAGAACGAGCCTTGAAACACATGCGCGCCGAATGAACCACGGATTTGGCCTTGAAAAACCCGGGATTGCGGCGGTCAGGCACCCGGTTGCCGCGTTGACGATCCTGGCGGCGCTTTTACTCGGCTCCCTCTCGATGCTTCCCGAATTGCGGTTCGATGAGGATATCAACCGCGTCTTTCTTTCTCAGAACGAGAGCTCCCAGAACTACAGAAACTTTCTCAGGAACACCGGCGGCATGCGGTCCGACATCGCCCTGTTCATCGAGGCCGATCGGCCATTCTCCGCTGACGATTACTCACGCATGCGGGACCTTGCGCTCGAATTGGAATTGCTTGACCGGGTCAGTTCCGTTCTGTCGCCCTTCGCAGTTCGCTTTGCGAAGACAAATGCGGACCATCCCGGCCAGACCGTCATTCCGGCGGACATCGATGTCGACGAAATCGAAAAACGCCTTGAGGCATTTCAGGCGGAAGACACGTTCCTGCCGTCACTGATCTCCGACGATCGGAAGGCTGCACTGTTTGTCGTTTCCGGCGAGGCGGGCCTGCCAAGCTCGTCCGTGCGCGACATCCTGCTCCAGACAACGGATACATCGGCGTCAATACTGGGCGACAGGCTGCGCGTGACGGTCACCGGTGAAGACGCCATTTCGATCGCCATCGTCGACGGGCTCAAGACTGATCTCGTTAAACTGAATGTCCTCGGATTTCTTCTGGTGGCGATGCTGGCGCTGGTGATGTTCCGCAGCATTTCCACCGCACTGGTCGCCGTTGTGCCCGCGCTCTTCGGTGTGCTGGTCAGCCTGTCGATATTCGCCCTGCTGGACTACCCGATCACTGTTATCAGCAATGTGCTTCCGATCCTCGTTCTGGTCCTCGGGATTGCCGACAGCATGCATCTGGTGCTTCACCTTCGCCATCAGTCCGGCGGAGAACCAATTCGCGCATCTCTGGAGAGGACCATCAGGGACATCGGTCCGGCCTGCGTTCTGACGGCCCTGACCACCGCCATCGCTTTCCTGGCCATCACCATTTCGGACAACGATCAGTTGTTCGAGTTCGCCGTCGTCGGTGCCCTTTCGGTGCTGGTCTCATGTCTTGTCGTGATCACGACATTCGGACTTCTTGGGAGGTTTGCGACCAGGTCCGGGGTCGCGCTGCCGGGACCGGACACCGGCCGGAGCGGCCTGGCGTCGATCGGCGATATGGTGCTGGCCCACGATCGCAAGGTCATTGCTCTTGCGCTGATCCTCTTCGCGGCTGGCGTCCTCGGGTATTCGCAAACCCGGGCCTGGTTTCCCTATGAGGACACCCTGCCCCGGGACAGCTCTCTGATTTCTGCGAATGAAAGGCTGTTTTCCCAGTTCGGCGGCACATACCGGCTCTGGAGCGAGCTTGACACCGAAGGAGGCAATTCACTGACCACCGAAACCGGCTGGGACCGGCTGGTCAGCGTCACGGAGGCCATCGAAAAGGCCGCGCCGGACTATACGACGGTGTCGATGGCCTCAATTGCCCGCTGGCTTGGTAACCCCGCCCGCCTTCCCACACCCGCCGAACTTGCGGAATTGCCGGAAAACCTGCGGGATCAGCTGGTTTCGAAATCAGGCGACGTGGCCCGCGTCGTAACGTTCGTCCCCGAGCCCATGCGCGATCAGGTGTCGCGTGACACGCATGACCGCATCGAGAAAGCGGCCCTCGGGGCCACCGCGGACCGCATGGTGGGGCTGCCCAACATCATGCGGCATGAGTCGATCTCCATCATCGAACAGCTTGGTCTCGGCCTGCTGATAGCCTGCCTTTCGTCGACGCTCCTGATTGCCCTCGCGTTTGGCTGGCCGGCGCTGATCGCCGCCCTCGTCGTGCCGAACGTGCTGCCGCTGATACTGACGACAGCCGCGCTGCATCTCCTGAGCCAGGGGCAGCTGACCCCCACTGCCGTTCTCGCCCTGACGATCGCCTTCGGCATCGCGATCGACGACTCCATTCACTTCGTCAACCGGTTTCGCCTGGAACGAGACCAGGGCAGGAGTGTCGACGACGCATTGAGGAATGCCATCCGGGAGGCGGGCCGGGTCATGGTCCTGACAACCGTGCTGCTTTCGGTCGGACTTCTGATTACGATGCTCAGTGAATTTCATCCGGTGCAACTGTTCGGGCAAATGCTGATCCTGACGTTCGTCGTTGCCCTGCTGGCGGATCTGCTGCTGCTGCCTGCATTGCTGAAACAGAAGTGGTTGGTGAAGTGAGAACCTGTCTCTGCCTGCTTGGCCTGTCCCTGTTCGCGTCCGGCGCGATCATGTCGCCGGCGCATTCGAATGACCTGTTGAAGTCCATGGAGGGCCGCTGGAAAGGCGACGGCTGGGCCAAGCGGACCGTCGGCGGCGCGCGCGAGGTCGTCCGCTGCAGGCTGAACAACACATATTTTCCCGACAGCCGCGAGCTTGTCGTGTCCGGCAAGTGCGCCGTGCCGGGAAAGAAATTCGACTTCAAGGGCGCGGTCAGCTCAAAAGACGGAAACGATGTCATCATTGGGCGGTGGGCCAATCCGTTCGGCTTCGGCAGCACGAGCGTAAAAGGCCGGTTGCAGGGCAAAAAGGCGGTGCTGAATTTCACCGCACCCGATCCGGAGACCAAGAAAGACGTCGATCAGCAGATGATCTGGCGCGTTTCCGGAGGCGGCTTCCGCATCACCAGCCGGCTGCGTGGCGGCGGCAACATGCAACTGAGCGACCTTCGCTTCAGGCGGTGACGGCCGGATCGAGCCATCGGCGTTCCTATCTTTTTTGCTCTCGCTACGAGCACAGGCTAAACACGCTATCCATTGGGCATGACGACCGACAGACTCGATCAGCAGCTTGAATTCCTGCGAACCATCGACGCGCTGAAAGGCGTCGAACGAGCGTCTCCCCTCATCGACCGGAGCCGCCGCGAGAACTCGGCGGAACACTCCTGGCACTTGGCAATGTATGCCCTCTTATTGTCGGAACATGCCGCCAAAGAGGTCGACGTTGGACGCGTCATTCGTATGTTGTTGATACACGATATTGTGGAAGTTCATGTAGGCGACATGCCTATCCACGGCGACTATCAGCTTGAAAAACAGGGACTTTTGGAACAGAGCGCGGCCGATAGGCTCTATGCTCAATTGCCGAACGAGCAGGGAAAGCGGCTCCGATCGCTGTGGGAGGAATTCGAGGCAGCGGAGACTCCCGACGCCCGCTTCGCAAAGTCCCTGGATCGGTTACAGCCGCTCATTCAGAACATTGCGACAGGCGGCGGTACTTGGAACGAGCACTCGCTCACCGAACAGCAGGTCATTGAACGATACGGTCCACAGGTCGCGGGCGGCTCTACAAGACTGTGGGACAGAGCCCGGCAGCTCGTCGCGGAGTTCTTCGCGCGCACCACTTCTCCGGAATCTTTGCCAATACTGTAATTGATTAGAAAAACTCAACATCCTCAGAACGACAAAGTGACTTCACACTCTGCTCATTTGGGCAGCCGCGTCGACGTCCCCATCTGTATTCTCTACCGGATCCGGATCAATAATTTCACCCTCCTCAATCCGTTCGTCCCCACCAAATACTTTCTCGCCCCAATTCTGAATGCTCTTGAAAGCATCTTCCGCCATGAACCCAGAAACGAATGCAATGAAAGCAACCATATAGGGACTAAGCTCCACTTGGCCGTGAGTCGTTGCCCCGCCTTGTGCCAACATCAACATGCCCGCACCTGCAAAGAGAAAAATAGCAACGGATGCCGCCACTCCTTCACCTACGCTTACAAATAACCTGCCAACCGCGGCAATTGTCTGATCGCTTCCGGTCAGGAATTTCCGCGTAAAACCCACGGTCGCTCCTAGCCCGCCTGCAGCTACAGTTACAACAAGAGTCAGAATTATCGTCGGCGTTTTGATCAGGAAATATGGAATTCCCCACATCGAATTCTTGAATAGCGATATTATTGCTCGTTTTTCCAATTCAATTTTTTTATCTAAATCCTTTATTATAGATCTCAAATAGTTTATCTCATCTTCGTGAGAATTCTTTACATACAATATCCCAGTTATAGTTTGACTTTGCTTTAACGATACATCTTCAATATTTCTTATTTGATTGGTCAATGAACTTATGTTCGAAATATTTATCTTTATACTTTTTGAAATGTTGTCCCTAATTGAAATATCCGTGCCATTTTGATACTTAATATTAGAAACAATAGAAATCAATTTGTAAGCTTTATCTCTTCCATCAACACTTTTTTCACCAAATTCCTTAACAAAACCTTTAAAAAATTCCTCTTCCAAATCATTTTTGTTATCTGAAATTAATGCAAATATTTGCCAAAAATGATTATTAACTTGTGACCACTTTTTTTGAATTTCGAAATTCTGCTGCGCGAGTTCGATTTGAGCTAAACTTGCTTCATTATCAACCCGATTGAGCCTCAGCTTGGTGTCAGCAATTTTCTCTTCAATTGTCGCAAGATATATCAGCTTATCCAGGGTATCTCCTTCTGTAGCCAGATTTTTTCCCAAAGTCACTCGCGACAAATAACCAGCAAACCCACAAAACACAACAAAAATGAATGTCAAATAAAATACTACGACAAAAATACTTGTTGTGTAATTTACACCTCGAATTCCACTATTATTCACACCCGCCATCCAAATTATATAATCTCCAATATTTCAATTGTACATATAATCACCCACCAGATCAATACATCTCCACAATACATAATATTTATTTGAACCACTGTTAAATTACTTTTCAACGACGATGTTTTTTTGAAAAACCGAAACACTCCCGCATATTTATTAGGAGCCTTAGACAGTTTTCAAAAATTCCGCATGTAGATGTGTTTTCGGAATTTGAACGGGCGAATCACGTTCTTCTACCGCCCCTTCCAGTCGGGCTTGCGCTTGGCGAGGAAAGCCTCGAGGCCTTCCTTAAAATCCCCGCTCATATAGGCCAGAGTCACGAGATCGTCGTCGGGCGCGTCGACGGCCGCCCGGATACGACGCAGGCCCTCCTTGGTCGCGCGCAGGGTGAGTGGCGCATGAGCCGCCATCAGGTCCGCCAGTTCGCGGGCACGGGCCATGGCGGCGTCCTTGTCATCAAGGATCTCCGAAATGAGCCCGATTGAATGGGCCTCCTCCGCCTCGATCAGCCGGGATGTGAAGATGATCTCCTTGGTCCGCCCTGCCCCGAGCAATGCAGCGAGCCGGGCGAGGTTCTCGTTCGACAGGCAGTTGCCGAGGGTGCGTGCGATCGGAAAGCCGAAGCGGAAGTCCTTCGCAGCGATCCTGATGTCGCAGGCCGCAGCGATGGCCGCGCCGCCGCCAGTGCAGGCGCCGTGAATCGCAGCGATGGTTGGCACGGTGCAGCGCTCGACCGCGCCCAGCACGTCGCTCATGTCGCTTTCATACTTGAGGGCGTGTTCCGGCTTTGTGAAGTCCCGGAACTGGGCGATGTCGGTGCCGGCGGCAAACGCCTTCTCGCCTTCTCCCGACACGACGATCGCCTTGAGGCCGTCCGCTTCAGGCGCGCGGGCGCAGAGGTCGGCGAGGCGCTGATACATGCCGAAGGTCAGGGCATTGCGCGCCTGCGGCCGGTTGAAGGTGATGAAACCCGTCGCCCCCTCGACCGTGTAGAGAAGGTCTTCGCTGTCACTCGCCATGGCGTCCGTCACCTGTAGAAGAATTCGACCAGGAACATCGGTATCGCCGGAATATAGGTGCACATCAAGAGGACCGTGAGCAGGACGGCGATGAAGTAGATGTTGACCTTTGACACTTCCCAGATGTTCGCCTTGGCGATCGAGCATGCGGTGATCAGCACCGAGGCCACGGGCGGGGTCTGCTGGCCGATGGCGAGATTGAGCGTGACGACCAGCCCGAAGTGAACCGGGTCGATGCCGGCCTGCTGGATCAGGGGTACGACGATCGGCACAACCAGGATGATGGCGGCGACGGAGTGCAGGAAGAAGCCGATGATCAGGAAGAAGACATTGAGGATCAGCAGGATGACATACTTGTTGTCGGTCAGTTCCAGCATCTGCTGGGCCAGCTCCTGAGGCAGTTGCGCGCGGGTCAGGAAGCCGCCCATGAGCACCGAGGCCGCGACCAGCAGCATGACGACGGCCGTCTGCATGCCGCCGTCGAGCATGGCGGTCTTGAGGCGCTTGAAGTCGACCTCGCGGTACCAGAGACCGATCAGGATCGCGGCCAGGACGGCGAGTCCGGCCGCCTCCGTCGCCGTGACGAAACCGCCGAAGATGCCGCCCAGGATGATCACCGGCAGAGCGAAGGTCGGCAGGGCATCGATGAAGGTGGCTTTCAGATGTTTCAGGTTGAATGCCTCTTCCACCGGCAGGTTGTAGCGGCGCGCAAAGGCATAGGCGACGCCCATCAGACCGGCCGCGCCGATGAGGCCCGGCACGAAACCGGCGACGAAAAGCTGCTCGACGCTGGTGTTGGCCGAGGTCGCATAGACGATCATCGGGATCGACGGCGGAATGATGATGGCGAGCGAGGCCGACGACGACGTGATGGCGGCCGCGAGCGGGCCGGAATAGCCGCGCCGCTTCATCTGCGGGATCATGATCGAGCCGAGCGCTGCGACGTCCGCCACGGCGGAACCGGAAATTTCCGCAAAGAACAGCGACACGCCGATATTGACCATGCCGAGACCGCCACGCACGAAGCCGATCAGGGCGGAGATGAAGTTGATCAGCCGGTCGGTGATGCCGCCGGCGTTCATGATCGCGCCGGCCAGCACGAACATGGGGATGGCGATCAGCGAGAACTTGGTCGAGCCGTCATACATGTCGAGTGCGACGGTGACGAGCGCGCCCGTTCCTTCCGTCATCACCAGGCCCAGAATGGCGGATATGGCGAGGGCCACGGCGATCGGCACGTTCAGGCAGATCATGACGATGAGCGCGATGAAGATGGCGAGGACGATCATGGCCGCTTCATCTCCGCTTCGATTTCGGCCTCGATCTCCATGTGTTCGAGCGAATGACCGGCCGCGACCGAGCGCCAGTAGCCCGGCAGGCTCAGGAGTTCGCAGATCACGAACAGCGCCGCGCCGATGGGGATCACCGACTGGGTGAACTGGACCGGTACCCAGGTGAGGCTGACCAGGGTTTCGCCTTCCAGCACCTCGAGGACCTTGAAGCCCGCCCATGCCAGCAGGATGAAGAAACCGAGGACGAGGATCTCCGCGATCGCCGTCGCCCACATGCGTGCCGGCATCGGGATCGACAGCAGCACGGAGTCAAAGCCGATGTGCCGCCGCTTCAGTGCCGCCAGCGCGCCGCCGTAATAGGTCACCCACGACAGCATGATCGAGGCGACTTCGTCGTACCAGGACAGCGACGCGTCGAGCTTGCGGAAGATGACGGCCACGATCACCACCACGGTCAGCGCGACCATGATGACGATGAGTGTCCACTCAAGGATGGTTTCGAGGGTCTTGCTGATGCTGGCGAGCATCGTGGGGTTGCCTCACGGGAATCATGTAACGGGTAGTGACGATCTTGCCCGCGCCGATCCCCGCCGTCGAGGGGATACCGCGCAGAGGGCAGCGGACGCGATCAGGGGTGGAGACGATACGGGCGGCCCGGAGGCCGCCCGTGGTCGCGGTCATCCGCGCCGGTTCAGTTGGCGAGGCCCTGGACCGTCTTGACCAGATCGGCGCCGCCGCTGACCGACGAGGCGAACTCATCGTAGATCGGCTTGGAGGCCTTGATGAAGGCGTCCTTGTCGGCGGTGTTCACGGTGATACCGCCGGCCTTCAGCTTCTCCAGCAGGTCGGTCTCGAGCTGGGCCGCCAGATCGTAGACGTAGCCTTGCGTTTCCTGCGCGACCTCGGCCAGGGTCTTCTGGACGTCAGCCGGCAGTTTCTCGAAGTTCGACTTGGACACCAGGACATAGGCCGGCGTGTAGACGTGGCCGGTCACGGAGAGGTATTTCTGCACCTCCTGGAACTTGGCGCTCCAGATCTGCGCATAAGGATTCTCCTGGCCGTCGATCACGCCGGTCTTCAGCGCGGTGAAGACTTCCGAGAACGCCATCGGCGTCGGGTTGGCGCCGTAGAGCTTGAACATCTTCACGCGCCACGCGCCCTTCGGCGTGCGCAGCTTGATGCCGGCGAGATCCTCGGGCTTGTTCACCGGCCGCGTGTTGTTGGTGATGTTGCGGAAGCCGTTCTCCCAGTAGGCCAGGATGTGATAGCCCTTGGCGTTGGCGGCCTTCTGCAGCACGCTCTCGCCAATCGCGCCCTGCACCTTCTTCATGTGGCCGCGGTCCTTGATGATGTAGGGCATCTCGAACACGCCGAACTCGTCGGCCACCGACGACATGACGGACGACGGCAGCGAGAAGGTGATCTGGCCGAGCTTGAGCTTCTGCAGGAGCTCCTTGTCCTTGCCGAGCTGGGACGAGCCGAACACCTGGACCTCGGCCTTGTCGCCGAGCCTGGCGTTGGCGCGCTTGGCGAACTCATCGACCGAAGCGGCGAACAGCGAGCCCGGCTTGCCGACGTGGCCGAACTTGAGAACTATTTTTTCGGCCAGAGCCCCGGTCGGCACCATGAGGCTCGCGGCGATCGCGGCGCCCAGCAAATAACGCATTGATTTCATTGTGTTTTCCTCCCTTTTGATACTCTTACTCTATCCCCGTCAGCGGTGTCCCGCAACGGCGCGGATTTCAGTCTCCCCGGCGCCCCGGCCCTCTCCGGCGGCGGTCGCGACAAGATGCTCGAGCGCTGCGCGCGCGCCGCCCGCCGTATGCGGCACGCCGGCCAGTTCCAGCCCCATCTCGACGCCCGACAGCGTGCCGGCAAGCGTGAGGTCGTTGAAGTCGCCCAGGTGCCCGATGCGGAACACCCTGTCGGCTACCTTGCCGAGACCGGAGCCCAGCGACATGTTGAAGTGGTCCAGCACCACGGCGCGGAACGCGTCGGCAGAATGGCCGTCCGGCATCAGCACGGCCGTCAGCGACGACGAATACTCCGCCTCGGTCAGGCACAACAGCTCGAGACCCCAGGCGCGCACGGCGGCACGCGTTGCCTCGGCATGGCGGTCATGGCGCGCGAAGACGTTCTCCAGCCCCTCTTCGTTCAGCATGTCGATGGCCTCGGCGAGGCCGTAAAGCAGATTTGTCGCCGGCGTGTAGGGGAAAAAGCCCTTGGCATTCGGTCCGACCATGTCGACCCATGCCCAGTAGGACCGCGGCAGCGCGGCAGTCTCGGTCGCCGCCATGGCCTTGTCTGAAACGGCGTTGAAACTCAGCCCGGGCGGCAGCATGAGCCCCTTCTGGGAGCCGGCCACCGTGACGTCCACGCCCCAGGCGTCGTGATGGTACTCGATTGAGGCGAGCGAAGAGATGGTGTCGACCATGAAGAGTGCGGGATGGCCGGCGGCGTCGATGGCCCGGCGCACGGCGGGAATGTCGGAGGTGATCCCCGTCGCGGTGTCGTTGTGGACCACGCAGACCGCCTTGATCTCGTGGCCGCGGTCCTCGGCGAGCCGCGCCTCGATGCGCGCGGCGTCGGCGCCGTGGCGCCAGTCACCGTCGAGAAACTCCGGCTCAAGGCCGAGCTTGAGAGCGAGATTTCGCCACAGCGTGGCGAACTGGCCGGTCTCGTACATCAGCACCTTGTCGCCCGGCGACAGGGTGTTGACGAGCGCGGCTTCCCAGGCGCCGGTGCCGGACGCCGGGTAGATGATCACCCTGCCTTCGGTGCGGAAGATGCCCTTCATGCCGTCGAGCACGCGAGCGCCTAGCGAGCCGAACTCCGGACCGCGGTGATCGATGGTCGGCCGGTCGATGGCCCGCAGCACCCGGTCCGGAACGTTGGTGGGGCCCGGGATCTGAAGAAAGTGTCGTCCGCCTGCGCTCAGCATTGTCGTCTCCGTCTCTGGCGCGACCCCGGCGCCCCGTCGTCACCTGCCGCCCCCCGGCCGCAGATAAGTGTTTCGCATGTCTTGCCGGGCATCCCCGGCGATTCATCTGTTGCCGCCCCGCCCGCTCTCCCGGCCCAACCAACCGATAGGATATCCTTGGGGTGGTTGGGCCGGGCCCGTTCCGTATCAGAGTCTAGCGGCGCGGACGCGCGGATCACCTCGGAGGGAGTGCTTACGGGGACCCGCAGCTTGCCCGCACCGCTGACCTCAAATATAATTATGAATAATGAATTCATTTTTGAGAAAACACAAGCGGTATGTGGGTTTGGCGTGGAAAACCGGGACGGATGCTTCCCGCTGGGAAGCCCTGCCCGCGTGGCGCGCGCGCAACCCTTCACCGTTTCCCGGGTGCTGCGCATCACGGAGTGGTGCGCTGCTGACCCGGGATCGCGAAAGCACGCATGGCGTTCGTTACGGTCCCGGATCTGCGGTGCACCGTTTCACGCTGCACCGCGTCCGGGAAACGTCACTTGGTTGTCACCCTCGGGCTCGACTCGAGGGCCTGCGGAATACGGCCAGATGCTCGCGTGGGAGCGCGACCATGACACGGATGGGGATTGCACGTGCCGCGCAGCACCGCTTTCCCGAAGAAACATACCGTTCCCCGGGCCCGACCCGGCAACTGTATTTATGTCTGTGTCGAGAATGGCGTTCTGGTTTTCATGATGGCATTGGCCGTGACCAGCATCTTTCGCGCTACGGCGATGAGCGCGAGCTTGGCCGGTGCACCTCTGGATTTCAGCTTGCGATAGAATCTGGCGAAGCGATTGTCCCCTCTGATTGCAACGACGGCGGCCATGTAGAGCGCCTGTCGCACTCGTCGCCTGCCGCCTTTGATGGATCTATGACCACGCTTGAGGCCACTGTCATTGTTGAGTGGAGCAAGACCTGCCAGTGCGGCCACGGCTCTGCGTGTGATCTGTCCCAGTTCGGGCATGAGGCCGAGCAAGACGGTGGCCGTGACCGGGCCGATGCCCGGGATCGACGACACCAGTTGGTAGTCGTCCTTGAGGCCGGTGTCGGTCTCGATCAGCGCTGCGATGGTCTGTTCAAGGTGTTTGATGCGCCGTGTGAGCGCATCGATGTGATCGTTGATGTCGTCCGCGATGTCCCCCTCTGCGGTCTGCTTGAGCCGGGTCTTTTCCTGCTTTCGCATCTCGACCAACTGGTCTCGGCGGCGCAACAGGCTGTAGAGCCTGCATTTTCGGGGACAGGAGGCGGGTGCGGGTTCAAGCTCGAGGCGGCAGCCCATCTCCGCCAGCATGCGGGCATCGACGGTGTCGGTCTTGGCCAGATAGCCCGCGGCACGGGCGAAGTCCCGGGCCCTGGCCGGATTGACCCGGGCAAAGGCAATGCCCGCATCTTCGAGCATCCCGCTCAGCAGAGCATCGTATCCGCCAGTGGCTTCGAACACCACGAACACGTCACGCCGGTCAAGACCGTCGAGCCAGGTGGCAATGGCTTCGCGGTCATTGGCAATGCGGTGGGCTTTGCCCTGTCCGGTATCGAACAGATCGAGGTGAGCTTTGGAGATGTCGCAACCGATCACAATGTGGGGTAAAGTCATGAGGCCTGTCCCTGTGGTGCGGGGTCGTAGGTAAGACGCCCCGTGCAACTGTTCAGGTTATTGATCCAAGACGGGTGGGGAACCGCGCCGGCTCACGGTCTTGCCAAAAGCGGACCAGGGACCCAACGGTCTCCCACCCACTTCAACAATCGCACATCACGAATACACAGGGGCCCATTTACACCCTCGGCATTCCGCAGCAGCCGCCAATGGGCCCTGATCGGGCCTGTGCCCGCGAAAGCGGGTATCCAGGGAACGCGATCTGTTTGTCACCCGTACGGGTCTTGGGGCACCGCCCGGGAAGGCTTATGTGTAATGAGGAACGGGGACATGACTTGTCCACAGGACGACAATGCAGCGCACCGGGCGAATGGCGGGGAACGGGGATTTACAACCGGAATCGGTATACAAAGGGGCGCACCGGGGAGAAATGCAGATCAACGCGACACTATGCAGGCAAAGGCTTTGTGTTGGACTCGCAGCCATGGCGGTCAGGCCGCCCACGCGGAGGCCCGAGCCGAAGGCGAGGATCAGCGGTGAGCGGTATCGGTTAGAGCATGAGCATGCGGGCTGACAGAGCCGCCATGGGCGACCTGGCGGAGCGGCTGGAACAGGCGATCGAAGGCGAGGTGCTGTTCGACCGGTTCTCGCGCGGCCGCTATGCGACCGATGCCAGCATCTACCAGATCATGCCCGTGGGCGTGGTCGTGCCGAAGACCGCCCAGGACGTCGCCACGACCATGACCATCGCCGCGGAGGAAGGCATTCCCGTGCTGCCGCGCGGCGCCGGCACGTCACAGTGCGGCCAGACGGTGGGCGCGGCCCTCGTCGTCGACTGCTCCAAGCACCTCAACGGCCTGCTCGAATTCGACGCCGCCAACCATACCGCCACGGTCGAGCCCGGCATGGTGCTCGACCACCTCAATGCCACGCTCAAACCCCACGGCCTATGGTTCCCGGTCGATGTCTCGACCGCGTCGCGCGCCACCATCGGCGGCATGGCGGGCAACAATTCCTGCGGCGCCCGGTCGCTGCGCTACGGCATGATGCGGGACAACGTGCTCTCGATCGACGCGCTGCTCGCCGACGGCAATCCGATGCATTTCGGCGAGGTGCCGGCGGATCTTGCCGGCCTCAACGCGCCCGACCCTGACCGGGAACTCAAGGCGGACCTGCTGGCGCTTGGCCGGCGCGATGCCGCCCTGATCGCGGAACGCATGCCGGACCTGACCCGGCGCGTCGGCGGCTACAACATCGACGCGCTGGTGCCGAACGGCCCGACCAACAATCTCGCCGAACTGCTGGTCGGTTCGGAGGGCACCCTCGCCTTCTCCACGCAGATCAAGCTCAAGCTCGCGCCGATCCCGAAAAAGAAGGTGCTCGGCATCTGCCATTTCCCGAGCTTCCGCCAGGCCATGGAGACGACCCAGGCCATCGTGTCGCTCGGCCCGGCGGCCGTGGAGCTTGTCGACCGCAACATGATCGAGCTCGCCAACGCGATCCCCATGTTCCAGCGCACGATGAAGGCTTTCGTGCGCGGCGAGCCGGAAGCCCTGCTGATCGTCGAGTTTGCCTCCGACGACGAAATCGACAACCGGGAACGCCTGCGCGACCTCGGCCGCGTCATGGGTACGCTCGGCTACAGCTTCGACGGCACGTCGCGCTACATGGGCGGCGTGGTCGAGGCGATCGACCCTGCCTTGCAGGCCGCCATCGTCGAGGTCCGCAAGCAGGGCCTCAACATCATGATGTCGATGAAATCGGAGGGCAAACCGGTCTCCTTCATAGAGGACTGCGCCGTCCGGCTCGAGGACCTGGCCGACTACACCAGCCGGCTCACGGACGTGTTCGAGCGCCACGGCACGCGCGGCACCTGGTACGCCCACGCCTCCGTCGGCTGCCTGCACGTGCGCCCGGTGCTCAATCTCAAGCTCGAGAAGGACGTGCGCACCATGCGGGCGATCGCGGAGGAGGCCTTCGCCATCGTGCGCGACTACAAGGGCTCGCATTCGGGCGAACACGGCGACGGCATCGTGCGCTCCGAGTTCCATTCCGCCATGTTCGGGCCGGAGATCGTGCGCAGCTTCATCGAGGTGAAGGACCGGTTCGACCCGCACGAGCGGCTCAACCCCGGCAAGATCGTGCGTGCGCCGCGCATGGACGACCGCTCGCTGATGCGCTTCAAGCCGTCGTACCAGGTGCGCGAGTTCGAGACCGCGCTCGACTGGTCGGCCTATCCGGGTTCCGGCGGCGGGTTCCAGGGCGCGGTCGAGATGTGCAACAACAACGGTGCCTGCCGCAAGTTCGACGCCAACGTCATGTGCCCGTCCTACCGGGTGACCCGCAACGAGAAGGATCTGGTGCGCGGCCGGGCGAACACGCTCCGGCTCGCTATTTCCGACCAGCTCGGACATGACGCGCTGACCTCCGATGCCATGGCGGAGACCATGAAACTCTGCGTTTCGTGCAAGGCCTGCAAGCGGGAGTGCCCGACCGGCGTCGACATGGCCAAGATGAAGATCGAGGTGCTCAACGCGCGCGCGAAACATCACGGCATCTCCCGGCGCGACAAGCTGGTCGGCTACATGCCGCACTACGCGCGCTGGGCGTCGCGGTTCCGGGCCTTCGCCAACCTGCGCAACAGGATCCCCGCGCTCGCCCGGATCATGGAGGCCAATACGGGGATTTCCGCGAAACGCAAGCTGCCCGAATGGAAGCGCCCGTTCAAAACCAGCCCGCGCGCATTGGCCCCCCTGAACGGCGCGAAGGACGTGCCGGAGGTCGTGCTCTTCACGGACACGTTCAACACCTATTTCGAGCCGGAGAACCTGGAGGCCGCGGTCAAGGTTCTGCGGGCCGCAGGCGCGCGCGTGCACATCCCGGGTGCCGGATCGGGCCGCCGCCCGCTGTGCTGCGGGCGAACGTTCCTGGCGGCGGGTCTCGTCGACGAGGCCCGCGCGGAGGCGCAGCGCACCATCGAGGCGCTCAAGCCGTTCGTCGAGCAGGACGTGCCGATCCTTGGGCTCGAGCCCTCGTGCATCCTGACGCTCTGCGACGAGTTCCAGGTGATGGGTCTCGGCGAGGGCGCCAAGGCGCTCGGCCGCAAGGCCATCCTGTTCGAGGAATTCATCGCGCACGAGGCGCGCAGCGGGCACATCGCGCTCGACCTCAAGCCGCTCAAGGCGCCGCGTGCGCTCCTGCACGGCCACTGCCACCAGAAAAGTTTCAACGTGATGGGCGCGGTCGAGCACACGCTCAGGCTGGTGCCGGGGCTCGACGTCCAGCGCATCCAGTCGAGCTGCTGCGGCATGGCCGGCGCGTTTGGCTACCAGGCCGAGACCCATGACATGTCCCTGGCCATGGGCGAACTGTCGCTGCTGCCCGTCGTGCGTGACGCGGAAGCCGATGCTATCATCGTCGCCGACGGCACGTCGTGCCGCCACCAGATCGCCGACGGCGCGGGCCGCGAGGCGCTGCACGTGGCGCGGGTGCTGGAAATGTCGCTTGAGGCCGAGGTCAAGACCAGGCCGTCCCGCGCGCCCGAACCGGAGCCGGTGAAGGCGTCTGAGAAACCGCAGGACGCGCCGGACGACGCCGGACCGGAACCCGCGGCCGAAGCCGCCGCGGAAGACAAGACTGAAGACGGGGCGGCAACGCCCGAAGAGACAACAGAGGATCCCAAACCGGAGACACAGGCATGAACGAACCGGTGAAATCAGTGGCAGGCGCGGCTCCCATCGTCCGGCGGACGCTGCATGATGAACTGGTGGACCGGCTGCGCGAGATGATTGTCGAGGGCGATCTCACGCCCGGCATCAAGGTGCCGGAAAAGGATCTGTGCGAGCAGTTCGGCGTGTCGCGCACGCCACTGCGCGAGGCCCTGAAGGTGCTGGCGACCGAAGGCCTCGTGGAGCTTCTGCCGAACCGTGGCGCGCGGGTAGCGACGCTCACCATCGCAGCGCTCGAAGAGGCGTTCCCGGTCATGGGCGCGCTTGAGGCGCTCGCGGGCGAACTCGCCTGCGCCAATATCATCGACGCCGAAATCGCGACGGTGCGCTCATTGCACGAGGACATGGTCCGGCATTACAAGGCCGGCGCGCTCGCCCCCTACTTCGCCGCCAACCAGGCGATCCACGAGGCGATCCTCGAGGCCGCCCGTAACCCGACGCTGGTCACCCTGCACCGGGGCCTTGCGGGCCGCGTGCGCCGGGCGCGCTACATGGCCAACATGTCGGCCGCCCGCTGGCAGAAGGCGGTGGAGGAACACGTCGATATTCTGAATGCGCTCGAGGCCCGCGACGGCGAACGCCTCGGCACGCTTTTGCGGGCACACCTCGCCAACAAGTTCGCGACGGTTAGGGATGCGCTGAGCGCAAACGAGGCTGCGGAGTAGATTTTAGGACGATGCTGCCTGGAAAATAATTCCGCAAACGCGCCACGCGCTCTATTGTTTATGATATCGATTTGTCAGGCTAATAACTGTGTGTGAAGTTTTTCGTCCGCAGTGAGAGTCAACTTTGCACCATCTGGGGAATTCATGTGGAAGATACCCTCAAGGCAACAAAAACCGTATTCACCATAAGCCAATTTCTTGACTGGCAGCGACAAGGCACCTTGGAGTTAAGCCCGGTCTTTCAAAGACGCCCCGTTTGGAAGGGCCCGGCGAAATCTCAATTTATCGATAGCTTGGTCCGCGGCTACCCAGTGCCGATCATACTTCTACGACAAGTCCAAAATCTTGAAACGCTTTCAATTAGAATGGAGGTTGTAGACGGACAACAACGCCTTCGCACACTTTTAGCCTTTATTGATCCCAAAACCTTATCAGATTTTGATGATGACAATGATACTTTCACAGTTCGCAAAATCCACAATGAAGAAATATACGGAAAGAAATTCTCTGAATTAGATAATGAAATCAAACAGTCTTTGTTATCTTATGAATTGAGCACGCATATATTCCCTCCGACAGCAGGTGATGAGTTAATTTTCCGAATCTTTGCACGCTTAAACTCAACCGGACTATCTTTGAATAAACAAGAAATAAGAAATTCTGAGTTTCATGGAGCTCTTAAAACACTAGTATACGAACTTTCTTTTGAAAATTTGGATAATTGGCGCAAGTGGAATTTGTTTAACAATGACTCAATTTCTCGAATGGAAGAAGCCGAAGCGGTTTCGGAATATCTGATGGCATTTCTTTATGGAATTACAGCCAAGAGACAAGGCAGCATTGATAAGTTTTACGACGAATTTGAGGAAGAGTTACCCAATACGCGCTTTATTCGCCAACGGTTTGAATCGACGGTTGGCGCCATAGATCACAGTTTTGGCGAGTTGCTTCCGAACAGCGTTTTTAGGCGCGCTGCCCTCTTTTACTCTCTTTTCGCCGCCGTTTATCATCACATGTACGGACTTAGTTCCCCAATGAGAAGCGCGCGCCCGAAGCCGTTGCCAAAGGGAATAAGTGGTAACTTTCGAGCCCTAAGTGATGTGATCAGATCGAAAGACCTCCCTCAAGATGTGCAGGACGCAATGGACAAGGCAACTGGCGACAAGGCTCGTCGCGATGTAAGACACAGCTTCCTAATGAGGATGTTGCGACTTGACCCGGCTGGCTGATAGAGCGGCGCAATTCATTCGCCAGACCCAACGCTACCGTCGATGCTGCAATCGAATGGAGCACGAGTACTTAAACAATCGAATCCTCATAACGGATGTCGAATTGGTTTACGCCTCGAGTTTTCTGTCAGTTTGCTCATTGTGGGAATCGCTGCTTGAAGAGTTTCTATTTGAGATCGTATGCGGCGTAGAAAGCCGGCGTCCTGGCAATCAACGCTTTGCATCATTCAAAAGCCGAAGGCACCTATCTGATATTTTGTTGTATCCCGGCAAAGATTATTTGTCGTTTTCTGAATTTAGGCGCGCCGAAGAAACTGCGAGTCTTTTTATCAATGAGGGGCGACCATTCTCAGCAATATCTGAACGAAATCGGACACTGTTGCAACAAGCTGTGAAGATACGCAATGCAATCGCGCATCAAGGACGTCATGCAAAGAAACAGTTTCGCACACATGTTCCAGGCGTTACCGCACTTCCACGTTCGAAAAGGCTTCCTGGCGCATTTTTAAGACACGAGTTTCGTGTATCGCCGAATCAACGACGCTACGAACTCTATTACGCCGCCTACCAATCAGCAGCTACCGAGATCTCAAGTGCTTGGTAATCTCTCAGCTCACGCAGAGCAAATTTCTACCTGTTAAGTCTGTCTGACGACCAGATCAAGCTCAGCGTCCTGCTCCGCGCGCACCTGGCGAACAAGTTCGCGACGGTCAGGGATGCGCTGAGTGCAACCGACGCGGCGGAGTAAGCCGGCAAGATTTCGACTGTCGGGCTTTACCTGCGCCGCCGGCGATTGCGGCCCGGGGTGTCGTTGAACTCGACCTCGGCGTCGATCCGCAGGGGACTGTCTTCCCGGCGGTCGAACCAGAGGCCGGTGATTTCCATGAACAGGCCGGGCACGCCGCCGACCATGATTGACCGCACTGTCCTCAGGTGCCACGCGGTTCTCCGGTTGCCCGGCGCCTGGGGAAACAGACCGGGCAGATTGAGATTGTCCAGTCTGTCGGCGATCACGCCGTTGAGGTCGGTTTCGATATCCTCTACGGCCTCCTCGACCTTTTTCCTGATTGCCGGTTTCAGGATGGCGACGGTTGCAGCATGAGACAGGCTGAACCGCGTCGAATTCTGCGGGCGCAGCTTGAAGTCGCTCAGGGAGACATTGAGCAGTTTCCGGCCGGTGACGCTGTTCGCCGGGGTGAGCTTTATCTGCGCTTCAAAGCGCATATGAGTGGGGATTGTCAGGATCGGGACGCCCGGCGCCAGCAGGGACTTGATGCTGCCGACCGCCCGCAACTTGGCATTCGCGGACGGCATGCCCGCGATAAGCGCATCGCGTGTCACCATGACGGTGAGACTCTTTATGCGGGCGTCGATGAACATGTCGGGCGGAATGTCGCCGTATCCCGTCTCGATCGGTTCGTCCGGCATGATGTTGTCGTCGGGCCCGGGGAATTCCTGCTCGATCCCGTCCGGCAGGGCGATGAAACTTCTCGTCGGACCGTTGACCTGCATGAAACCGACCGCCGGATTGGGCAGCGCAAGATCCTGCATCGGGATGATGGCCTGGAACGCGGACGTGCCGAAATAGATGCTCCGCAATGTGCTGGGCGGCTGTTCCGGGAAGTCAAAATTGAAGAATTCGTTCGATATCATCCACATGTTGGTGCGGGCCCGGCTGACCGGCATGGTGAATGCGAGCTGCTGATCCGCCGAGAATTCAAGTGGCAGCCCGGCCCGGAACGCACGCCCCCGGTCGACCGGTCTCATCAACCGGCTGGCCGTTCTGTTCTGTTGCACCATCGGGTCCCGCAACCACATGTCGATCCGGGGACGGCTGTCCGTCGGAATGAGACGGTCGCTTGCGATATTCGGTCCGCCGACAACAAGCGGATTGGCAATCTCGATCTGCAGCATGTGGTTTCTCCCCCGTCACCGTATTCGGTCGTCTGAACCCGCGATACTAAACTGAATTGCACTCATTCGCGCCCATGATCTGCCGATTATTCCGGTATTGGGGGTGCAAATTCGTCGATTTCGAAATATTATGAAATATTGGATTGCCTTATATTGTTCGTACTTCTGTTTTTTAATTTCTTTTCTTTGAATTACATCACGAAAATGCGGCTCGCGCGGGGCTGCGCCGGCATGGAGAAAAAAGCAATGAATGAGACAGACGCCAACGTCGAGAAGCTACGCGCGGTCTACGAGGCATGGCACGAGTCAAAGGGCGACAGCGAGGTGGTGTACCCGATCCTTGCCGACGAGATCGCCTGGGGGTCACTGGCCGACGGCAAGCCCGGCATGGAGTTCACGAGGCCCCGCGCCACGAAAGCGGAGGTGATCGGCTATTTCGACGGGCTGGTGAAGGACTGGTCCATGGAGTTCTTCCACGTCAACGAGATGATCGCGCAGGGCGAGCGCGTGGTCGTGCTGATCGAGATGTCGTGGACCAACCGGCACACCGGCAAAAACATGACCATGTCCAAGGTCGACATCTGGCGCATGGTAGGCGGCAAGGCCACGGAGTTCATGGAGTTCTACGACACCCACAAGGCGCTCGAGGCCGCGCAGGCGTAGGAATTCGCTGGCGGGTTACAAAGTCCTGTTCGCTCATACGTCATTCCCGCGAAAGCGGGAATCCAGTGCAGTACCGCGCAAGCCTAGCCCCGTAATTCTGGATCCCCGCCTGCGCGGGGATGACGAAGGTGTTTGCCGCGCGACTTATCCCTTCAAATTCTGCTCGAAAAATTCGGTCGTGCGCTGCCACGCCAGCGCCGCATCCTCAGCGTCGTAGCGCGAACCGGTCGGGTTGGCGAAGGCATGGTTGGCCTCGTACCAGTGCACGGCCAGCGTGTCCGCCTTGCCGGCCTTCTTCATCTCCGCCTCGAAACCGTCGACCATGTCCTTGTTGATTGCCCGGTCCAGTGTCCCGAAGTGGCCCAGGACCGGGCCGGCGAGGCCCTT
The DNA here is from genome assembly GCA_965275905.1 of Hyphomicrobiales bacterium. Taxonomy (GTDB): domain Bacteria; phylum Pseudomonadota; class Alphaproteobacteria; order Rhizobiales; family JAJFHC01; genus CBDAQD01. The sequence continues at coordinate 65,649 of CBDHYJ010000070.1, forward strand.
GAGGTCATTAGCGGTCCGGTTGACACGGCCGTAATAGATCACCGTGGCGTCAACCGGGATGGCAATCGAGGCGTTCAGCGACCAGCCGCCGCCGAAGCACCAGCCGATGGTGCCGACCTTGCCGTTGGATGCCTTGTGGTCCCGGAGATGCGCAACGGCGGCAACCAGTTCCGCGGTGGCGCGCGTGGCATCCACCCCGCGGACGAGCGTGCGCGCCTCGTCGCGGGTCTTCGCCACCTTGCCGCCGTAGAGATCGACGGCAAACGCGATGTAGCCGAGCTTTGCGAACTCGGCGGCCACCGCCTTGATCTGGTCGTTGAGGCCCCACCATTCGTGGATCAGAATCACGGCCGGGGCCGGCGTCTGCGCAGGCATGGCGATGGCACCCGCCGCCTTCACACCGCCCGCGGCGGGGATCTCGACCGTTTCGAGCGTGGCGCCCTGGGCCGCCGCGAATTCCGGATAGGCGAGCACGGTGGCAAGCGGCAGCGAGATCATGCCGGCGAGGAACGCGCGCCGGTCGGTGTCGCTCACCCGGATCGGAGGCAGGTTTTCCTGGGTTCCACAGCCGTCAAGCGTGCACATGGGGCTTCTCCCTGTTGGTTTTCAGCGTGTTGACGGCAGTCTACACGGAATTGCCGACGGCATTGTGTCGCAAAGCCGTGAGGCCTGTCCCTGTGGTGCGGGGTCGTAGGTAAGACGCCCCGTGCAACTGTTCAGTTTAATCGTCAAAGACGGGTGGGGAACCGCGCCGGCGCACGGTCTTGCCAAAAGCGGACCAGGGACCCAACGGTCTCCCACCCACTTCAACAATCGCACATCCCGAATACACAGGGACCCATTTGTCCTCTCGACAATCCGCAGCATCCGCCAATGGGCACCGGGTCGAAGCCCGGGGAACATTACCCTAATTGTCACCCTCGGGTACTCGCTTTCGCGAGCACAGGCTTTGACCCGAGGGTCTCGTCTCCGCAGCCAGATGCTCGCGTCAAGGGCGAGCATGACAGAGGAGAAGTTAAACCGGGTCCGCCCCCCTTTTTACGTCATTGCCGTCCCCGATCTCGTCGGGGACCGGCTCAGGCGGAACGGTGGCGACTGTACAGTGATAGCGCCCGTTCTCGGCATCGGAGCCCTGGCGCGTCACCGCGCCGGCAAAGCCCGCCTCGCGCAACAGGCGCTCGACCTCGTCCGCCGGGAAGCGGGTCACCCGGTCCGGGGCGCCTTCCGCGTAAGCCAGGACGAAGCGGCCGCCGGGCGCCAGAACCCGGCGGACATCGGCCAGCATGGAGGGCACGTCAGGCCAGAAGTAGATCACGTTGACGCAGACGGCGGCGGTGAAATAGCCGTCGTCGAACGGCAGGGAAGACTCGCCGCAGATCCGGAACGCCGCGCGGCCGTCCGCGACATCGCCGGCGAAACGTTTGCCCGCCGCCTTTACCGCGAGCTCCGAAATTTCCGTGCCGGCGACGAAGGCGGCACCGGTTTCGGCCAGCATCCGCCCGATCAGGGCGCCGCCACCGAAACCGACCTCAAGCACGCGGTCCCCCTCGCCCGGACCCAGCGCGTCGAGCGCGAAAGCGTTCATGCCGCTGTTGACCTTGTTGAGCCGCCTGAGCACGAGCCGGCCGAGCAGACCGCTGGGGTGACCGAGCTGGCGGAGAATGCGCGAGGAGTAAGCCATGGGTCAGGTGCAGCGACGGCCGGTGCCGTCAGCCCTCTTCGCAAAACGTCTTGAGCGCGTCCATCTCCTGTCCGAGCGCCTTGCGGAACATGCCGCTCATCAGCCAGTTCAGGGCACGCGGGATGAGCCCGCCGGCGCGCGACTCCATGGTCAGGACCAGTTCGGTGCCGCCGTCTTTCGCTCGCACCGTGAACACCGAGTCCCAGACCGCGCCGTGACTGTCGGCGATCAGGCGGACGCGCTCGTTCTCGACATATTCGGTTATCTCAAGCTCGGTCGAGACCTCGCGGTTCTTCATCCGGCGGGCCTCGCGGAAGCGCGTGCCGACGCCGGTCTCCTGTTCGGTCAGGATTTCAACGTCGACGATGGCCGGTATCGCGTTGGCGTAGTTGCGGATGTCGGCCACCGTGCTGAACACTCTGTCCGGCGGGGCGTCGATCGTGCGGGTGATGACAATCTGGCTCATGGGCGCCGTTATAACCTGTTTCGGGGGCCGCCGCTCAACCGTCGGTGACGGACCGGCGGCCCTCGCCGTCGCGCCAGGTGACGGCGTCGAGCGCTTCCGCGCCGGACAGGAAGCCCTGCGCGGCGAGGAAATCAGCGCCGGGCTCCATTGTACGGTTGTAGCGCGCATGCAGCACGGTGAGCGGACGGCTGTTGCCGTCGGACGGATAGACGCCGAACTTGAAATACGGGCCGAAGCCGTTCTGATCGGAGAAGGTGGTCGGACCGGCGTAACGGAAGACATGGGCACCGTTGAAGACGATATCGATCAGGCCGTCCGCGACGGCTGACCAGATGACGAGGAACTCGATGCGGTGCCAGGTTCCGCGCCGGAGGTCGCGGATGCGCAGGGGCTTTTTTTGCAGCGCCTGCCAGTCCTCGTCCGGCGCGACGATGCCGCCCTTCTGGGCCTCCGGCAGAACATTGTTGAGCGCGATGTCGAAATGGCCGGTGCCGCGGTAGCGCAGTCCGATCTGGGGCTTGTGGTCGGGATCGGGCGTGTGGAACTGGCCGATGGTGACGAAGCCGTCCGGATCGAGCGGCATGTCCTCCTCGATCAGGAAGGACAGCCCGTACCACACGAGCACGCCTTCCGGCGGCAGGGCGCGGTCGGCAAGCTCGGACCGCAGACCGCCCGCGACCCGGTCGCCGACATTCCAGGTGATGGCCAGAGCGTGGTCGCCGAGGCGGGCGTCGCGGATCACCTGCGCGCGGTCCGGCGAGACCATGGGCCCGGTCGACAGCGTCGTCGCGTCGAGCCCGTCGCCGAGATCGAAGCGCGCCTCGGTTTCCGTCATCAGCGGATAGCCTTTCGGCGGTGCCGGTGTCGTCATGAGCGCTTCTCCGCATGCATTAGCCAAGGGCCACACGCTAGCAGGTCTGCCGGCCGGCCGTCAGTCATAGATCTTCGGCCCGCGCACGATCCGCCAGACGATCACCGGCTGGAGCAGAACGAAGCCCGCCATGACGGCAAACGCGGTGATCCAGGCGGATTGAATGCGCTCGCCGCCGGCGAGATCGAGGATCAGCCCGAACAGGGCCGGACCCAAGGCCGCGCCGGTGAAACCGATCAGCGAGTAGAGCGCCATGGTGGCACCCTTGCGGGCCGGTTCTGCGGTATGGATCATGCCGCCGGTGATCACCGAGGAGTCCGCGGCGATGGTTGCGGAATAGGCGAAGGCCATGAGCAGGACCACCCAGTAGGCGACCTGGGCCGACAGGCCGAACACCACGGCCGTCACGGCGGACGTCAGCGCGACGGCGAAGATCCAGACCTGGCGGCTGACCTTGTGGCCGAGCTCGTTGCCGCCGACGCTCGCCGGCAGAGCGATGATCGAGACAAGTGCCGCAACGGTCGCGAGGTCGACGTCGAGACCGGGTGCCCCCGGCGCCTCGAAGCCGCGGGCGAAGACCAGGAACGGCACCAGCCAGGAGGCGAAGGCCGCCAGCTCGGCATTGTGGATGCCGTAGAGCAGTGAGAAACCGACCGCGCGGCGGTTGCTCAAAACCGGCTTCATGTCGAACAGACGCGGCGGCGGAGCCTCGGCCCGCTCCGGCGACGGCAGCAGGACGAACGCCAGGACGAAGGCCACGAACGGCCCCGCACCACAGGCTGCGACGGTCCAGCGCCAGCCGACAGCAGGCTCAAGCTGCAGGGCGAGGAAGAACGAGAGGCCGGCGGCGAGATAATAGCTCGCGGTGTAGAGCGAGGTGGCGCGGCTGCGGAACTGGACCGGCACGTTGTCGGTGAGGATGCGCAGGCCCGGCATGTAGGTGCCGCCAAGCGCCACGCCCTCGAGGAACCGGAGTGCGGCGGCGGAGGCAAAGCCGTCCGCCACCGTTGCGAACAGCATGGCCGCGACACCGCCCAGCGCCAGAAAGCCCAGATACATGGCCTTGGCGTCGTAGCGGTCGGACAGGATGTTGACGAGCACGACGGTGACGAGCTGGCCCGCGAAGAACAGGCCGTTGATGGTGCCGGCCTGAACATTGGTCAGGTTCCACGGGCCCTGGAGCACCGGGATCAGCGAGGGATAGGACGAGAGCACGAGCATGCTCATGACCTCGATCCCGCAGGCCCAGGCAATGATCGCAACGGGACTCTTCAGCACGTTCGTGCGCGGCACCTGTTCGCCCCTCCCAATACCGGCCGGCGCGCGCCGTCATCATCAGCACGTCCCCGACCGGTCGGGTATATCGCCTTTGGATGACGCCTCAAAGCGTCATGGGGGCCGGTGCTCCGAACGCCTGCACTTCTTCGCGGATGCGCAAATGACTTGACGACACTCCCGGTAATCTGACACGGGTTTGCGCCGCATCCGATAGACAGACGAGATGGTCGCCACCGCGGGCGTGTCCGCCCTCTCGACAGGACCGGTACGCGGTAAGCCCTGATGACCGGCACGCGCGTCCGGGTTCCAGGCCCGCCTGACCCGGCCGACCGAAACCAAAAAGAGGTATGAAACGTGGCTCTTGCTCCAGAACAGGTCGAGGCGACCTACGAGTCCATCAGATCGGCGACGCTGCGCACGCCGACCATTCATGCCGCGCGGCTTTCGCTGCATCTGGGGATCGACCTCTATCTCAAGCTTGAGAACCTTCAGCACACCAACTCGTTCAAGGCCCGGGGCGCGCTCGCCAAACTTCTCACCCTCACGGAAGAGGAACGGAAGGCCGGCGTCATCGCCTGCAGTGCTGGAAATCACGCCCAGGGTGTCGCCTACCACGCGACCCGGCTCGGCATCCCGTCGGTGATCGTGATGCCGGAAGGCACGCCGTTCAACAAGATCAAGCGCGCGAGCGACTTCGGCGCCGAGGTCGTCATTTTCGGCCGCGGCTTCGACGACGGCGTGCCGCACACGCTCGAGATGGCGAAGGACAAGGGCATGACCTTCATTCATCCCTTCGACGACGAGGTCGTGGCGGCCGGCCAGGGCAGCGTCGCGCTGGAGATGCTGGAACAGGAGCCGGACCTCGACAGCATCGTCGTGCCGGTCGGCGGCGGCGGCCTGATCGCCGGCATGGCCGTGGCCGTGAAGGCGCTCAAACCCGGTGTCGAGGTCATCGGCGCGCAGGCCGAGAAGTTCGACGCGGTCAAGGCGTGGTTTCACGAGACGGACACGCATTTCGGCGGCGCCACACTCGCGGAGGGCATAGCGGTCCGTGAGCCGTCCGAGGCCAACAAGGAGATCATCCGGCAGTATGTCGACCGGGTGGACAGCGCGAACGAGGCCGAGATCGAGGAGGCCATCTTCGATCTGCTGTCGCACGAAAAGCTGGTGGCCGAAGGCGCGGCCGGGGCCGGCCTTGCGGTCATCAAGAACCATCTCGAAGCCTACGAGGGCAAGAAGGTCGGGCTCGTCGTCTGCGGCGGCAATATCGACTCGCGCCTGCTGTCGACGCTGATCCTCCGCGGCCTCGTCCGCGACGGCCGGATCACCCGGCTGACGTTCGAGATCGACGACACGCCGGGCCAGCTCTCCGACATTTCCCGCATTATCGGGGAAGCCGGCGCCAACGTCATCGAGGTGATCCACCAGCGCATGATGCAGAGCGTCACGCTCAAGCGGGCCGAACTGGAGGTGGTGATCGAGGCGCGCGACAAGCTGCACGTGCGCGAGATCATGACCACGCTGAGAGACAGCGGCTTTTCGGTCCGCGCCGACAGCGATCTGGAGTGAGATCCTCGTTTGCGACCCGGCTGCGCCCGAGGCGGTGCGGACTGACAGGGGTGCAATCCGGAGGCTAAGCTCGGCTTCAAGGGAATGCGCACAGGGAGAGACACCGCCGATGAAGCTGGAATTTCACCACATCAATTTTGTCGCCGAAGACGTCGACCGGATGCACGACTTCTACACCAACGTGCTGGGGCTCGATGACATCCCGCAGGAGAACTTCCCGCGGACCGAGGCCAATGAAGACGCCGGATACAGCGGCAAGATCCGCTTCGCCACGGAGGGCTCGATGCAGATGCATCTGGCGGAGCGCGAGTTCGACACGGCCTTCAGGAACGGCCAGGTGATCAACCCGGTGGAACGCGGGCACATCGCTTTCCGCACCGATGACCTGGCGGCCTTCCTGAAGATCCTGGATGACAGGGGCATCCCCTATTCCGACTACGGAACGGCGTTCTCGAAGGAATGGCACCAGGTGTTCTTCATGGACCCGGAGGGCAACGTTGTCGAAGTGCACCAGCAGGTGGGGTGAGATCGGGTTTTGCCAAATCCTTCTAAAGCGAGTGTTGTGACGATTCACAAATTCGGGATTTGAACGAGTGAGGCCCTTGCGTCGGCCCTGCATCTGAGGGCGAACTTGATCCCAGAGTGTCTCTTGCCAAAAACCGCTCGAGTGTCAGTTTCGTTACGCAACACACAATTTCAACGTACTAGTAATCTACGGCTGCATCGCAGCAGTCGTTTCAACGGCATTCTCGTTGGAGTAGTCGGTCGCGTGAAAAGGATCAGTTTTGCCTCACAGTCCGCCTAGTTGCGAAATGCCCAAAGCAGATGCGAAACGAAATACTGCGGCGGACGGCCGAATAAGGAGTGCCCCCGACCATCTGGTCGGGGGCAAGAAGCCTCAGACAATCTGGGGCAGATTGGGCGTGAAGTCGATCAGAAAGACGTCGCGCCGAGCTTCCAATTGAGCGTTTACGCAGAACACTTCATCCACGTGATGCGACACCATGCTGTCATCGACAACGAAGGAATCTAAAAGGCTCTCCAGTGTGAATTTCGCCAGCATAGCGTCTCCATCAATTTCGCTGGGATGGATACCGGCACATTCAGGCCGAGCTACATAATTCATCCCGCCCGAGACATTCTCCCTCCGTGCAAGGTGGACGAACGTAAAAGGTTCACCATCTTGGTGAAGATGGTTCGGCGACGAGACAGCGTGGTTGGAATGCTCCGGCGACAACGAAATTTGGTGTACGCCGACTGTGATCGGCATTCCAATCCACTCCGGCCGAATTGGAAGCGACCAATAATCGAAGCGGATCAACTCGTGCAGTGCTCGGTTCGAACGGGTCGCTGGATGCAGCGGGGTAAATGGCCGCCGCTTTCCGCCATCGACCGAATTCAGCGACAACGGTTGAAAATACTCGACCACGGTGTTGCCGTTCGCATCCAAGACCGATGGCTGTTCGAGTAGGACATCAGCCCAAGGGATGTAGACAAAGCGCGCATAGCGGCGCTTCCGGAGTCCGGTCTCGTCGTATTGATCCGGTGGCAAGTCGTCGAAGCTTGCAACGAGTGCGTCCAGCGACTGGTTCATCTCCTGGTCCAAGTCGAAGCATGCGCCTTTAAAGGCAGCAAAGCCGTCCTTCTCCAGTGTTTCTGTGATCAGCGTTTTGTGCGTCAGATCAATCTTCTGTATTCGGTTGTGCATCGAACTTCCTCATTGTCGACCGTTGAGGTCAGATGGGTTCTGGTGCATGCTGCGACTGCTACTTGGTTGACCAACCGAATAGCAGCTGGGCAATGCCCCGGCGAACCGGACCGACCTGACGCGTCTGTAGCCGGAGGTGCCAGGTTCGGTCCGGGCAGACGCGGAACTAGAAGTCCGCGGCGGCTTGCGGATTATGGTATTGCCTGTAGTGCAACCCTTCACAGCCAAGTTTTGTTTTAGCACTGTGGGTGGTGCGGCGCTGGTACCCAAAAGGGTACCTTGCAGCAGCTGACAATCGTCAAGGTCGCTATGCTCATCGAGCCGATCAACCTAACCAAGAAGGAAAAGGAAGTCGCCCAAATGCTGGTGAATGGCCACACGCGGCCGGAGATTGCAGGCGCCCTAAACATATCTGCTGAAACCGTTAAGAAGCACACGAATTCTATCGTTCGGAAATGCGAGGCTTCCAACCAAAAAGAGGCGGCGTCAATCCTCTATATGCATGACTTCGTCTATGGCGAAGCCGGTCTAGATGCAGACTTCTTCTTGCTTCAACGCGACACTTCGATACTCATCGATGACGATAGGGAGACGAGTTTCCTGGTTGCTGATTCAGTTCAGATTTGCTGCAAAGACGAAGTTTCGGAAAAAGAGGGAGATGTCCACTGCGACGGAGAAATCGAATACGTCGAAGTAGACGGGCAGAGAGTGGAGGCGCTCAGGAAAGAACGTGGGCGACTCTGGTACAAAACTAATTTTGATCCCCCGATACGGCGCGGCCAAATACACGAACGCAATGTCACGGCGAAATTGATTAACAGCTTCCAATTTCCGAACGACTATTTCTTTATCGAGCAGCCTTTGCCATGCAAGCAGCTCAGACTGGAAGTGCAGTTCGGCGAAAGCTTTAAGATTTCAGAGGTGGAATTCGAAGCAAAGCTCGGGACTCACAACTACGAACCCGATGTGGAAAAGAGGAATGTTGGGGACAGGTCGATCGAGTGGGTGATTGAGGCGCCCAAGATTCTCTCATACTTTACAATCAGGTGGTCACTGGAGCTTCTTTGAATCTGCCGTTGAATAGGCCACACTTCTTGGCCTCTGGTTTTTGAACCAGCTTTAGTGATTGCCCAACTCTCAAGAAATGGCGCTTCCGGAACGGCGCTAGGACTCGTTGCTGCAATAACTATTTCTTGCCGCGCCGCATGCAGCCGTGATTCAAGTTGCCGAGGGCAGAGGCTGCTCAATCCGTTTGTACGAGTTACGCACTTGGTTCGCAGCGACGCTCCGCCTCTTAGAAGCGGACATCAATCCAGCAGCGTTTGTGAGTAACCGTCTTCAGCTCTGCTGGCTCAGGTCCTGCGCGAGCATCAAGGCGTTGCCGTCGGGATCGTAGAATGTCGCCGTACTGACCATGCCCTCGATGGTCTCCGTCGGGCCGTCGAAATTGACGCCGGCGTCCTCAAGGGCGCTTCGCGCCGATGCGATGTCGGCGATGCCGAAGACAGGCACCGTGTTGCCCGGTGAGGGCTCCGTCTGTTCGCCGAGCCCGAGTGTCACGCCTTCGGTCATCGTCTGCAGTTCGCTCCATCCCGCATCGTCGGCGTGATACAGGACCTCGAACCCGAGGTGGTCGCCATACCACTTCGCGCTGGCGTGCCTGTCACGCACCGACAGGGCAAGCGTAATCGTGTTTTCCAGGGTGACCACGGGCATTCGGATTTCCTTTTTTCAAGAATTATATATACTATACTTTATGGACATAGAAACACTTGTCAAGCTGACATCGAGAGCGTGGTCGCTGAAGGCTCTAGCGCTGATGCATGACGGTGTGCCGGGGCGCCAGGCGCCCCTGCTTGCGGCCTCGGGCGCCGGCCGGACGGCTTTCGTGCAATCACTTCGCCACCTCGAGGACCTGGGCCTGCTGGAACGCAACCCGGGGCACGGCCATCCGCTCAGGCCGGAATTCCGGCTGACCCCGAAAGGCCGGGCCATTGCGCCCATCGCCCATCACATCGAAGCGGCGGTGCGCGACGAAACCGGCGCAAATCTGCTCAGGAAAATGTGGACCGTTCCGCTGCTGGCCGTGGCGAACCGCCCAAAGCCTTTTTCGGAAATCAAGCGCGACCTCGTGCCGATCACGGACCGTGCCCTGTCCCATTCGCTCAGCGAACTTCACGAGCAGAACTGGATCGAACGCTCCGTGGATGCGGGCCTGCGCCCCCCTCGCCCGTATTACAGGGTCGTGAACGAGGGCGCAGCAATCAGCCGGGCGATCGGCATGCCGGGGTGAGAATCCTGGAACAGCCATCGATATGTTGAGCTGCAACGCAAAGGACCTGACGGCTAATCAATGTCAACCCCGAACCTTGCGCCTGGAGCATGCGGCATCCGCAGTCGCCGCGCGCGATGCGCTTGCAAAACGAAGAGGCGATAAGCAGGGCCAGATTTCAGCTTCAGCAGAGGCCCGGCGACAAACCTCACACCCTCACCGCTTCTGAAGTGCCGGGATGTCCTTGAACCTGTCGGAAACGAACGCAGTGAACGCACGCACACGTGCAGATGGAGTGCGAGACGGCGAGCGGACTGCGTAGATGCTCCACTCGGGAATCACGGTGTAATCAGGCAGGACTTCCAGGAGCTCACCGGAGTCGAGATATCGGGATATTTCCCATCGGCATTTGCGCGCTATGCCGACCCCCGATAAAGCCGCTTCGGTCACAGCCTCGGCCAGGTTCGTGGCGAAGTTGCCCGCGACCTTGACATCCCTGGCCGCTCCATCGGCATCCCGCATTGGCCAGGTCCGTATATCCGAGCGGATCAGGCAGTTGTGCTTCTTCAGGTCCGCGAGGGTCTGCGGCGCGCCAAAGCGCTCAATGTAGGACGGCGCCGCAACGACGATTCGGGAACTGTCTCCGATCCTGCGCGCCATGAGTGCGGATGACTTCAGGTCACCCAGCCGAATAGACAGATCGAAGCCGTTCTCCACGATGTCGAAAGCGGTATCACTCAAGTGGAGCTGGACGGACACCCTGGGATAATGCGCGAGAAACTCGGCGACCGTCGGAACCAGGACTTTCCGGCCAAATGATGCGGAGCTTGTAATACGCAACTCACCGCTCAGGGTGGACGGGTCGCTCTGCAAGTCAGCCAAGGCCTCATCGACGCCTTCAAGAATGCGTTTGGCATGGGCAAGAAAAGCTTCGCCATCGACCGACAGCGAAACGGATCGCGTTGTCCGGTGCAGAAGTTGCGCGCCGACATGTGTCTCGAGTTCCTGGATGCGCTGGCTCGCCATGGTTTTCGACAATCCCAGCTCAGCACCAGCCTTGCCGATTGCGCCAACCGCCGCCACCCGGACAAAAAGCTCGAGAGACTTCAGATCGAGATTCATTATCCTGTCCTAACGGATAGTGTTTCCATTTGCGGGGTGATTATAAAAATTTCCCGCATACCCATATCCCTCAAAGAGGCACCGATTCAAGTATTCGAACGAGACGTATATGGGAGCAGGATAATGAATCCAGTGAGGCCGATTTGCCTGGCTATTGGGGTCTTTTTCGCAGCGTGTGGCGCGCAGGCCGAACCAAAGGTGGACGTCGTTACCCGGGCCGAGGTCAAGTTTATCCCCCTCAATCCGGCACGCGGTGATGCAAGCCCGAGAGCCGGTGTGCTCTGGGGAGACATTCGAAAGGACGTGCCCAGCGGTGCATTGATTACGTTCGCGGACGGCTTTTCCTCTCCGCCCCACATTCACAACATCACCTACAGAGCCGTTGTCATCGAGGGAGAGGTGCACAACGACGACCCCGCCGCGGAAATCATGTGGATGGGACCGGGCTCATTTTGGACGCAGCCCGCCGGCGCGCCGCATATAACGGCGGTGGGCGAAGGCGGCGGCACGGCGTTTCTTGAAATACTGTCCGGGCCGTACCTGGTGCAACCTTCCAAGTACGCGTTCGACAGAGGCGAGCGGCCGGTCAATCTGGTGCAGGGCAACATTGTATGGATCGACTCGTCGGACATCAATTGGGTCGATCATGGCGATAGCGCGGGTTCCGACACCGCAAAGATGGCATTTCTCTGGGGCACGCCCGAGGACAACCAGTTGAATGGCACGTTCCTGAAACTCCCACCCAATTTCGCCGGTGATCTCAAGAGCGGCGGCGTCGAGCTCAAGGCCGTTCTGGTTCGCGGAGCACTTAGACACGAGGCGGACGGTCTTGCGGCGACAACATCTCTCGAGCCGGGCAGCTATTTCGGTTCCGAGGGCAGCGTGTCCCACAGGATCTCTTGCAGCGGCGCTAAGGAATGCGTGCTCTATGTCAGGGCACAGGGAAAATACCAACTGGTCGCGGGCCGGTGAGCAGTGGAGTGCGGCTGTCCAAATCGTCAAACACGTCGGGCGATCTCAATGAAGGCATTGCCAGAGAAGAACTGTCCGGCCTCGCATATATGTTCGGTGGACGGCTCATTATTCTGGGGATGCTGGCTGCCTGGACCGCGCTGACGGTACCGCTCGAACGATCGACCCTCTACCTCGCGGCAATTGCGGCATTCGCGCTTCTCGGGGCTCCGCCATATCTGCTCACACGCCTCGGCGTCGGCGGCACACCTCTGGTCGCCAGCTTCCTGACGGTCGATGCCGCCATTCTGAGTTACATTCTGATCGTTCCAACACCGTTCGACGTCAGCGGCTGGACACCTCAACTCAATCTTCGTCTCCCCAGTTTTCTCTTTCTGGGCGTTTTCCTTGTCGGCATGGCGCTCAGCTACAAACCTGCGCTTGTCATTTCAACGGGAATTGCCGTCATTACAGGTTGGAGCCTGGGGTACCTCTGGGTGGTCAACCTGCCGGACTCCATCGTGTTTTCGTCGCGGGATGTGTTGGGTCTTGGCCTGGGCATCGAGGAAGTGCTGGCAAGGTATCTGGATCCTAATGCGGTCGCTCTCACGCGGCTTTCCACGCAGATAGTCTTCCTGGTTCTCGTCACAATGATCCTGGCGCTGGCTGTGTGGCGATCACGTCGTCTCGTTCACAGACAGGTCGCAGCGGAGTCTCAACGCACTGCGCTTGCCCGCTATTTTTCTCCAAACATCGCTCGAGAACTGGCGACACGAAACCCTTCCGAAGACCGTACGTCGGTTCAACAGGTTGCCGTGCTCTTTGCCGATATGGTCGGCTTCACCGCTATCTCTGAACGACTTAAGCCCAACGACCTCATTGACCTCTTGCGCGAATTCCACGGGCGCCTGGCAAGGGCGGCTTTCGCTCATGACGGAACGGTCGACAAGTATATCGGCGATGCAATCATGGTCCATTTCGGCACGCCATATCCAAAGGCAGATGATCCTGTCCGCGCCCTGGCCTGCGCTTCAGAAATGATGATGGAACTCAACCGTTGGAACTCGGAGCGAACCGGAGCGGGAGAGGAAGCCATTCATATCGGCATCGGCATTCACTATGGCGAAGTGGTTGTCGGCAATATCGGCGATGCACAACGTCTCGAGTACGCTGTGCTGGGCGATACCGTCAACGTCGCAAGCCGGCTCGAACAGCAGTCAAGACAAGCCGGCGCATCGATCATTGTGAGTGACGAGGTGATTGCGGCGGTTCATGCCCAGGGTGCTGATCCGGCCGAGCTCTTGCCGGACTTGCGCCGTGAAGACACTCTCAGCGTCCGGGGGCGCCAGCAGCCTATCGGGGTCTGGACCGCCGGCCGTTCCTAGTACGCCGATCCGAGACCCTTGAAAACGGCCGTACTTCGCGGCAAGACCTGGCCCTATCCGCAGATCCGGCCGGTGTCGCATTTGACATGCGATCGGTCCCATCCCGCGTCCGGCCGCGGACGAAAACCCTGTAAACGAGTCAGAACAGGGCGTGCCGGGGCTTCCGTCCGGAGCACCGGCTCATTGAAGAGATTACCGGAGAGGCACATGACAACGCGCGGCTACTGCCTTTGCAAGAAGACAAGCTGGGAGTACGAGGGCGAGGTGACCTGGGCCTGCTACTGCCATTGCGACGACTGCCGCCGGAACTGCGCGGCCCCGGTGGTCGCCTGGCTCGGCGTGCCGCTCAGGAGTTTCAGGTGGACCGGCGATGCGCCTAAGACACTGGAAAGCTCAAAAGGCGTCTACAGGCATTTCTGCAGGCACTGCGGATCGCCGATCGGTTTCGAGGCGGACCACTACGCGGGCGGCATGCACCTCTATGCCGCGTCCCTGGAGAACCCGGAGGATTTCGAGCCGACATTTCACGTCAATTATCAAAGCAAGCTTCCGTGGCTTGAGATGACCGACGACCTGCCGAAATACGACGGTACGCTGCTTCACGCGCCGGAAGACCTGAGCGACTATTCTTCGTAGCTGCAACGTTTCCGGAGACCGGGCGTCTATCACTATCCCATGCCATGCTTGCCGCCGTCCCAGCCGGGCATGGCCGCTTTGGCCACCTGTGCGGGATGCGCTTCCATGTCCGTCGCCATCGTGTCGTTCCACCGGTTGAGGTAGCCGAACAGCGCCACCGTCGCCACGATCTCGACCACCTCGGCTTCGTTGAAGTGCTTCTTCACCTCGTCGAAGTGAGCGCCCTCCGCCGCGTTCGGCACCAGCGCGGCTTCCCTCGCCAGAACCAGCGCGGCGCGTTCGGCGGGTGTGAAGAGCTCCGAGGTCTCGCACTCCCACACCGCGTTGATCTTCTCATCCGGCACGTCGTAGACATGGCTGAGATTGGCCATGTGTCCCTGGCAATAGCGGCACCCGGTGGCCATCGAGGTCATGAGCGCAATCATCATCTTCAGTGCTTCCGGCACCGTGCCCTCGTAAAGCACGGCCTGATTGAGGCTCATGAACGCATCGGCGATGTTCGGCCTCCGCCCCATGGTCAGGATCGAGTTGGGCAGGAATCCCCTGATCCGATCGTACCGGGCAAACTTCTCTTCGAATTGCGGCAGTTCCGATCTGTCGAGCGGTTCGATGTGGGGCATGGTCTTACATTCCTCCTGTCGCTTGTCCGGGGAAGCGGTCAATCATGAGTGCAGCACTATCCGCACGCGATGGTCGCCGCGCTCGAGGCCGGAAGAAAACCACGGCCGCGAGCAGTACATCGTTCACATCCAAGTTACGAGGTCTACCAATCCTCTCTGTGTGACTCATTATCAAACCCTTGAGACCGGCGTTCCCACGATTTTGTCATGATCGATGCAACAATTAGGGAGACTGAACATGGCGACCAAAAAATTCCAGATGGGAGAGTTGCTTCCCAGCCTGACTGTGCTGCCGCCCGGCCGCGGCGAAATCAGTTCTGATGGAGCTCAACTTCATCTGCAATCCGGAAAACAGATATCCGACCACAAGAACCCGCCAGTGACCGATACAACCTCCACACCCGGCCGCTGGACCAGCCAGCCGGCCGACGCTGCGTAGGAGTGCCGGTCATGCAAACCATATCCGTTCCCGAGGCGCGTCTCGCCTGGTCACTGTTCGGACTGCGTATCGGCGTGTTCGTTGTTCTGTTGATGTGGACCTTCAACAAGTTCCTGAATGTGGATCGAACCGCGGCCGTCTTCCGTGTCTTCTACGGGGTCGACGGGCTGAACGCGACGGCTTCGTACGGGATCGGCGCATTGCAGGCCGCCGTGATCCTGGCCTTTCTCATCGGATTTCAGAAACGCTGGGCCACAGCGATCGTCTTCGTGATGCACCTGGTCTCCACCGTGACGTCGTACGCCCGGTATCTCGACCCCTGGACCACTCCAAATCTCCTGTTTTTCGCGGCCTGGCCGATGCTGGCCGCCATCGCCGCACTCTATCTGCTGCGCGACTACGACACCCGCTTCTCGCTGGGCGCAGCAGCTTCGAAGCCGGCACCGGACTGACCTTAAGGAACTGAACAATGACCAATCGCCGGCGGGCGAGACCTCAGGCCTGTCCGTTGGTCTCCTGCTCCGCCGGGAGTCCGATCACGAGTCCTGCGTCGGACTTCGCGGCGTTCCTGCTGGCGTCACCAGGCTGCGCATCCGCGTTCTCCGCAGACGCAGCCCTGTCGGCCAACATCATCGCCGAAAATACCTTTGTCGCGGCTGGTCCGCAAAGTGCCGTCCTAACGATCCGCATCTGTTTCCTCCTGCAGGATTGCGATGTTCGTCTATCTGCCTTCCGGTTCCAATTTGGTGCTTGTGCCAGCTGAAACTGGTAACCGCTGATATCCGCGATAACGCCCGCGCCTGCTCAAGTCAACGCACCGTGGGTAGTTTAGAATTATAAAAAATCCAATATAATCAATGATTTAGAAGTATTCTAATTCAAAACTGCCTTCGATCCGCCGGGAAACTCCGGGAAATCAGGCAGTTGCGTAACGCCAAACGAATCCGGAACGCGGCCTTTGAGGACTCAAGGTGCCGGTGACGCCTCCGGTATGCGGCGAACCGCCGCAACTGTCCGGAACTGCCGGGGATTCGGGATGGCGACGCCGATTCCACACGCGCAAGGCTTCTCAGAGAAACTCCGCGAGAAGATCGAAATGGCTGCCGACGCCGCCTTTCCTGGACGCGCTGCCGTCCTTGCCATCGAGATACACCGCCTGTTCGGTGTAGATCATTTTCGTTCCGGCGATCAGTTGAGCAAACTGCACCGACACAAGCGACACTGAAAGGTGGGCGCCGTCGATATGCATGTCATAGGCGTAGACCAGCAGACTGTCGGGCACGATGTTGTGGAAGCGCGCCATGTAGACTGTCTTTGTCCCATCCCCGAAGCATCCTTCGAGAACTTCAATGCCGCCAATCCGGAAGTCCGATGACCGCTCGACCGGCGACCATGACTCAGGGCCGATGAACCAGCGCGCCTTGATTTCCGGATCCGACCAGGCCTGAAAGACCTGCCCACAGTCCGCGTCGAACGTGCGCTCGATCTCGAAGGACCCGTGAACGGGTGAGGTTTCCGCGCCGGTCACCATGAGCCAACCACTTTTTCTCACTCGGGTTTCAGATCTGTGCAGGCGCGGTAGCTGCCGTCCATGTAAAACGGAACGGAACTGTGGTCGTGAACGATGCACCACCTGCCGTCCATCTTCTTCAGGCACATGGTCGTGCGGAACCACATGTCGACCTCCTCGCCGTCCGTCTTGCGTCCGCTCATGCGATTAAGAGCTGTCGAGAAGGCAACGCCGTCCGAGATGGTCAGATCGACATCCCGCGCATCAACGCGAACCGGCCCGTCCCATGTCTTCAACCAGGCCGCGATATCGTCCCGGTCGATACCGCGCTCGCCGAGAGGCGGAGCAAGGCTGAACACGACCGCATCCGACGCATAGGCGGCGACTATGGCGTCGGCATCATGGCTGGCGTGCGCCTCGCCCAGTTGATCGAAAAGGGCCGTGATTTCCCGGAAGTCCGCGTTCGCGGCCTGATGTCGTGTCATTGCACTGCTCCATTCTTTTCCATCTGAACGGATCCCGTCACACATCGACGATCATCTCAAAGCCGCCGAAAATCACGCGCTTGCCGTCAAAAGGCATCGGATTGACATCAGGTTGCATTCTGGGATCCGCCATGACCTTTTTCATGCCCTCGTTTCGCGCCTCTTTCGACGGCCAGAGGATCCAGGAAAACAAAACCGTCTCATCCTCCCTACACTTCACTGCCATTGGAAACGATGTGATCTCCCCGTCCGGAACATCGTCGCCCCAGCACTCGACGACCTTCAGTGCACCATGTTCCTTGATCACCGCAGCTGCCGCCTCGGCGTGCTCCAAAAAGGCATCGCGATTGGCCGTCGGGACGGCCGCAACAAATCCGTCAACGTAAGTCACTCGGCTCCTCCATCACTCACTGAGATCGGTAAGCCGCCTCGAGCGCGGCGATATCAAGCTTGACCATGCCCATGACGGCGTCCATGACCCTGGCTGCGGCTTCCGGCTCACCCGAGTTCAGCCATTGCGCCAACGCCGCAGGCACGATCTGCCATGACAAGCCGTAGCGGTCTTTCAGCCAGCCGCACTGCTTTTCCTGACCGCCGCCTTTGAGCAGTGCTGCCCACAGGCGGTCAATCTCGTCCTGGGTATCGCACCGCACGACCATCGAGTGGGCGTCGTTGAAAGCGTCATGCGGCCCGCCGTTCAGCGCCATGAAGGCGCGCCCGGCAAGTTCAAAATCGACGGTCAATGCCGCGCCTCCGGCCGGATCGCCGCTCTCGCCAAGGCGCGTGACGTTCACGATCCGCGAATTCGGAAACAACGAGACATAATAGGCGGCTGCTTCTTCGGCCGCCGATTCGAACCACAGGCAGGTCGATATCTCGGGGCCGGCATTCACGGCGACGCCCGTTCTGCCGGCAACAGCCCGACGACATACTGATCGAGGGCACCGAGCGTTTCAGACCAGCTTGCGGAGTATCCGTTCGCGTCGGCTGCGATTCGATCCTGGGCCGATCTGAATTCGGCGCTCAGCGTCAGCAGAGTTCCGCCATCAACGGCCTCGAACAGAACGGTGATCAGAGCACGCGGTGGCAGACCTGCGCCGCAGGCATCCGGGGCATCGGCGTCGCCCTCGATCACAAGGCGTTCAGGCCGGACGCATTCCCGGACCACGCCGCGGCTCGGATGTTCACCTCCATCCGGTGCTCGCATGGCGACATGGAAGATACCGCCAACCGCCGCCTCGATCTCACAGCGTGTATGCTGCGGACCGAACGGACCCCACCAGGCGGCCACATGCTCCGGATCCGTCCACACGTCCCAGACCAGTTCGCGCGGCGCGCGAAATCGGCGGGTGAGTGTCAGCACACGATCGGATGGAGCTGTCACTTTGGCTCTCCCCGCGCCTGCAGGTCTTCGAGATAGGCGTCGAGGCGATCGAGACGGCTTTCCCAGAGCGCGCGCTGATCGGCGAACCATTTTTCCGCCTTGGACAGCTGGCTGGACTTGATCTCGCACGTCCGCACGCGGCCCTTCTTTTTCGACCTGACCAGACCGCTTTCCTCCAGCACCTGGAGATGTTGGAGAAAGGACGGCAGGGCCATGTCAAACGGCTCGGCCAGCTCTTTCACCGAAGCCGGACCGCGTCCGAGACGCTGGACGACCGCCCTTCGGGTCGGGTCGGACAGCGCGCGGAAGACGGTATCGAGATGTGTTTCTTGGTTAGGCATTTGCCTAACTTATCAGGTTGCGGCTGACCTGACAAGATACTTAGGTACTCGCCTATCTTTTTTACCACCGGAAAAGCGCGGCATCGCCGGAAACCGGGCGGAACCGGATGCGGCCCGGGGAGCCCTATTCGTCCTGCAGCGCTGGGGCCGGGGCCTGCGCGAGCTGATCCAGAATATCCTTCAACCAGGGCACGGCGACTTCTTCGGGCATGTCCCTGGACGACGCATCGAAGATGCCCCGCTCGCCGATCATCTGCGCCTTGCAGGCCAGCATCTGCTCCATCAGCTTCTTCGACCCGAAATTGAATGTTTCGGCGAAGGTGCGGTCGCCCAATCCGAAGACCGCGAAACGGACATGGCTCAGATCCGGCTTCCTGTCTTCCAGCGCATCGAAGAACGGCTGGGCGGTCCCCGGCAGATCGCCGCTCCCGAAGGTGGCGCTGACCAGGACATAGAACGTGTCCGCATCCAGCGACGCGGGATCTACGTTTTCCATGCTCGTGACGGTGCAATCGTAATCGTCAGGCAGGGCATCCGTCAGATCGTCGCAGAGAAATTCGGCGGTGCCGGTCTCGGTGCCGTAGAGAAAGTGGATTTGCATGAGCTCTGTTCGTTTCCTTGAGGCCGGTTTTCTGAACACCCGCGCCTGCCGGTCCGTGATCGTCCCGGTCGGCGAAGCGCGCAGGTTCATCGGTGAGTCATCTGGCTTTTCAGTCTGTGATTACGAACCCTGGCTGCACTTTGGATCAGGACATACGGTCCGACTGCTTTACCTGTCAAATGCGGTCAGCCGAGCCTCGCCGGCAAATCCGGGCGCGATTGCGCAGCCGTCGGCTCTCCGGTTGCGAACTCGCGTATTCGAGGACCCGGGGCGTCCGGATCAGGGCCGGATACCCGCCAGTCGATGCACGGCTGAATTGAGCTTCGCCAGACCCTGCCTGTTCGGTCGTTTCCCCTCGAACGCAAATCGCGCAGCGGTGCCTTCCACCAGATCCAGTACGAATTCCGCACAGTCCGTCTGTCCGGTCGCGGCCTCGTGTCCGTGTCTCTCTCCGATCTGTCCGAGGATCGAAGCCAGGGTTGAGACAAGCATTTTTCTATTGCTCAGGAAATCAGCGCAAATTTCCGGGTTCCGGAGACCTTCGGCGGTGATCTCGGCGGCCAGCCGGGCATTCTCCGGTCTGGCAAAGAACTTCGCATATTCAACCACGAACCGGTCGAGTGCCTCGACCGGGTCCCCGCATGCGGCGAGTTCTGCCTCAACAGCTTGCAGTTCCTCGGCTTCGAGCTTCGCGATCTCCGCAATCAGCGCCGTCTTGCTGTCGAAATGGTTGTAAAGGTTGCCCAGGCTGACGCCCGCGCGCTCCGCCAGATCGCGCATGCTGGTCTGATGAAAGCCTTTCTCGGCAAAACATTCCGCGGCGACGTTGACCAGCAAGTGGCGGCGGGCCTGCGCCGTCTCCTCCCGGGTCATCCTCTCATTCATCGAATTCCTCCGCACAAGTCTTGCACAGCCGGCTAATGCATCATATGTAAATGAACGATCGTTCGTTCAATGTTTTTTCTTCTCACGATCACGACCAGTGCCGGACTGCACAGGCACGCAAACCGAATGTCAAGGCGGACAACCGCATGAGTAAACCTGTCTCCGGGGAAAACACTCCCGTCAGGACGCCGCGCAATCGCTGGATCTGGATTTCTGCGGCGTTGGTGATGCTGTGCGGCGTGGTGCTGTTTCTTTCCGCAGCGGAGGATACGGTCGATGTTTCCCGGACCAAGGCCCCGCCGCCCGCGCAGCCGGTTTCCGTCGAAATCGCGCCGGTGAGCAGCGAGACCGTCGAGATTTCGGCCTTTGCGGAAGTGCGGCCGCGGTGGTCGGCCGAACTGAGGGCGGCAGTTACCGGGCGGATCGTCGCGGTCCTGGACAGCGCCCTTGCCGGCGAGCGCGTCGAGACCGGTACGACGCTCATTACAATCGAGGACAGCCGTTATGTCGCCGAGCTGGCCGCAGCAGAGCTTGCACTGAAACAGGCGCAACTGGCGCTCTGGCAGGCCGGAAACGCCAACATCGTGGCCCGCGCGCAATTTGAGCGCACGAAAACGAAACCGCCGAACGACCTGGCGCTGAAACTGCCGCAGCTGGAGATCGCCAGGAGTTCGGTGGTGTCCGCAAAAGCGCGGGTCGCGACTGCCACGCGGCAGTTGGGCGATGCAACGATTGTCGCGCCTTTCTCCGGTTTCGTGACCGAACGTTTCGTCAGTCCGGGCCAGACCGTCAATGCCGGCGATCGCCTGCTCAAGCTGGTCGACAACACCAAATTCGAACTGACCGTGGAGTTGAGCCGCGACGACTGGGCCCTGCTCAAAAAGCCGCTGGCCGGGCTGAAGGCCAGGGTCGCGGATCAGAACGGCGCCGTCATTGCCGAGGCGAAGATCCGCCGCGGCGGCGGGTTCCTCGACGAGAAGACGCGCCAGTACAGGGTGTTCCTGGAAATCAGCGATGCGCGAGACGCGCAGGTCCTCTCAGGCGACTTTGTCCGGGTGATACTGCCCGGGGTCACGGTGCCCGCGACCTTGAACATTCCGGCCTCGGCCCTGACCCAGGAAGGCCATGTCTGGCATGTCGATGCCGCCGGCCGACTGCAACGCCTGGCGCCGGACGTCCTGTTCCGCCGCCAGAGCCGCATAGTGGTCCGGGCACCGAATGGCGCTGAGTCATGGCGCATTGCCACCACCCCGCTCGCCTCCTTCCTGCCTGGCCAGAAAGTCCGGGCGCAACCGGCGGGGAACTGACCGATGCATTTCCTTACTGGCTGGTTCATCCGCAATCCGGTTGCGGCCAATCTGATGATGGCGTTCATTCTCTTCGCCGGGGTGATGACGCTGCTCACGATCCGGATCGAGGGGTTCCCGCGAATTCCGCCTGAGAGCGTGACCATCACGACAACTTATCCCGGCGCCTCGACGGCGCAGGTCGACGATCTGGTCACGCGCCGGATCGAGAAGGCGCTTGAAGGCCTCGAAGGCGTCCGAAGCATCTCTTCGGAGACGAGCGACGAAACATCGTTCGTGACCGTGCGCAAGGCCGGCGGCCAGGACCTGCAGAAGCTGCTGGACAAGGTCCGTCTCAGGATCGACAGCGTGAAGGACTTTCCCGCCGCGGTGCGCCGGCCGGTCATCGATGCCAGCGGCTTCGACTTTCCGGCACTCTATCTCAATATCCACGGCGACACCGATCCCGTCACCCTGCAAGTCCTCGCCGAGCGGTTCAAGGAGGACCTGCTCGCGGAACCCAGACTTTCGAGGCTGACGGTCTGGGGCCTGCACACCCGAGAAATGCGTATCGAGTTCGATCCTCAAGTTTTGCAGCGGTTCAACCTGACGGTTGCCGACGTGGTCGAAAGGATCCGTGCCAGCTCGCTCGACTTTCAGGCCGGCACGCTGCGCACGAGAGGCGGCAACATCACACTCAGAAGCGACGACAAGGCCAAGTTTTCCACCCAGTTCGCCATGATCCCGATCATCGAGAACGCGGACGGCACGTCCGTGAAGCTCGGCGAGATCGCCACCGTCAGCGATACCTTCAAGGAAGGCGACTATCTGTTCCGCTTCAACGGCGAGCGGACGGCGGGCATGCAGGTGCTGGTCGGGCAGAAGGAAAACCTGCTGCGAATCTCCGAAGTCGTCCGAGACGTCGCGCAGGCCTTCGAGCCGCAACTGCCTTACGGCGTCAGCATCACCATCTGGGGCGACGCGTCCGGCTACATCTCGGAGCGGCTCGCGCTGCTGCGGTCCAACGGTATCCAGGGGTTGCTCTTGGTCCTGCTGGTGCTGTCGCTGTTCCTGAATGTCCGGCTCGCTTTCTGGGTCGCCATGGGCATCCCGGTCGCTGTGATGGGCGCTCTCGCCGTCGCCGGCACAAAGTGGATCGATTATTCGCTGAACGACGTCACGACCTTCGGTCTGATCATCGCACTCGGCATTCTGGTCGACGACGCAGTGGTCGTGGGCGAAAGCGTGTTTGAAGAACGCCGGGCCAACCCCGATCCGATCGCGGGAACCGAGGCCGGCGTGCGCAAGGTTGCCGTCGCGACCGTGTTCGGAGTCCTCACCACGATCGCCGCTTTCTACCCGATGCTGCTCCTGGACAATCCGCTCGGCAAGGTGCTCGCCGGGTTCTCCGGTATCGTCATTCTGGCACTCGTCTTTTCGCTGATCGAAAGCAAGTTCATCCTGCCGGCCCATCTGGCGCAGACACGCCTCGACCGCCGCCCGCGATTCCTGATCGCGCGTTCATGGTCAGCGATACAGGCGGCCGCCCAGGGCGGCCTTGGCTGGTGCAGGGACAGGCTCTATGCCCCGTTGCTTGCCGCTGCAATCCGACACCGCTACGCCACCCTCATCCTGTTCGTGGCCGCCGGCGTTTTCGGTCTCGGCATGATCGGCCTCGGCAAGATCAAGACCGTGTTCTTTCCGGACGTGCCCGGACAGATCATCACGGTCAATCTTGAAATGGACGCCCGGGCGCCCTTCACGCTCACCAGGGCGAACATGGAGCGTATCCGGGAGATCGGACAGGCATTGAACGAAGACGTCCGGCAACGCGCCGCGCTGGAAAAGGCGCCCATCCGCACCATGTTCCTCCTTATTTCGAGCGCCGGCTCGGCACAGATCTACGCGGAACTGACCCCGGTTGCGGAGCGTCCCGGCGTTGGAATTCTGGACCTGGTTCGCGAATGGCGCACACGAACAGGACGGATCGAAGGGGCAACGGAACTGCAGTTCACGGGGTCCGAAGAGCTTGCCGGAGGGTTCAAGCTCAGGCTGTTCTCCAAGG
The DNA here is from genome assembly GCA_965275905.1 of Hyphomicrobiales bacterium. GTDB lineage: Bacteria > Pseudomonadota > Alphaproteobacteria > Rhizobiales > JAJFHC01 > CBDAQD01. The sequence continues at coordinate 89,204 of CBDHYJ010000070.1, forward strand.
ACACGAGGCTGCTGAAACAGGCCAGCGAGGAACTGCGCGCCTTTCTTGCCGCGATCGAGGGTGTCAGCAATCTGCGCGACACCCTGACGTCCGGGCAGCCGCAACTGGAAATCCGGGTCAAGCCCGAGGCGCGCAACCTGGGCTTCGACACGGAAACCCTGGCATCACAGATCGGCAATGCCTTCGGCGGGGCCGAAGCCCACAAGGTCATGCGGGCAGGCAACGAGCTGCGCGTGCTCGTGCAGAATGCGGCACCTGCGCGGGACGCCGTCGACGACCTGCTGCAGAGCCGACTGCGCAGCAAGACCGGACAGTGGATACCGCTGCTGTCCGTGGCCGAGATCAAGAGCAGCTACGTGGCCGGCACGGTGCACCGCCAGAACGGCAAGCTGGTCAACACGATCGCCGCGACAATCGACCGATCGGTCGTCGCACCGGAAGAAGTCGCGCAAGGCGTCCGGGAGTGGTTCGTGCCGACGCTCGCCTCGAAATATCCCGGGGTCCAGATCAAGGCCGCCGGCGAGCTCGAGGAGATGGGCGAAATTCAGGACGGCATGAAACGGGCCCTGCTCCTGGCCGCGGTCCTGATCTATGTCCTGATGGCGGTGCCGCTCAAATCCTACTGGCAGCCGGTTCTGATCCTGGCCATCGTGCCGTTCGGATTCATCGGTGCGGCCCTCGGCCACCTGATCATGGATCTCGAACTCTCGCTGCTGTCGTTCTTCGGCATGCTGGCGCTGACCGGCGTGGTCATCAATGACAGCCTGGTGCTCATGACCCGCTACAATCAGGCGATCGAAGCGGGCAGCCCGGTATCCGCTGCACTCGTGGAGGCCGGGACCGGCCGCTTCCGCGCCATCTTCCTCACCACGGCGACGACGGTCATCGGGCTGACGCCGTTGATGATGGAAACGTCCGAACAGGCGCAATATCTCATCCCCGCCGCCGTGTCGCTGGCCTATGGCGAGCTGTTTTCAACCGCGTTGATGCTGGTGCTGATGCCGGTGCTGATCGCCATTACGGAAGACGTGAAGGCAATATTCCGCGGCGCACCGTCCGGGGTCGAGACACATGCTGGCGGGTGAGCCACTGACGATCCCGACACTGCTGCGGAAATTTCTGTGGCCCATCAGCCTGACCTGGGTTCTGACACTGGTCGAGACGGCGCTGATGGCGCTTGTTCCGCTGCTCATCGGATTTGCGATCGACGGATTGCTGAGCGGTGACACGACACCCCTTCTGCACCTCGCCCTGATCCTGGCGGGATTGATCGCGGTGAGCGTCGTCCGCCGCCTTTACGACACACGCATCTTCGGCGCGATCCGCGTCGAGTTCGGCAAGGCACTGGCGGAGCGATCGGGGAACGGTTCGGTGTCCACGCTAAACGCACGGATCGGCATGGGCCGCGAACTGGTCGACTTTCTCGAAGAGCAGGTGCCTGACGTCATGACATCGTCCGTCCGGCTGATCACGGCACTGATCGTGCTGTTCGCGTTTCATCCCGTGCTGGCTTATGCCGCGCTCGCGGCGGCGGCCGTCATGACCGCCATCTACGGGATTTCCCATCGCCGGTTCTACAGGCTCAACGCCGATTACAACCGGCAGACCGAGAAGCAGGTCGGCATTCTGGAAACGCGCGCGGCCGGCCGGTTCCTGCTGCACCTGAAAAAACTGCGGCGGGCCGAGGTCCGGTTGTCGGACACGGAAGCTGTTGTCTATGGCGCGATCTTCACGGTGCTGCTCGGCTTCATTGTCTTCAATCTCTGGTTTGCGGCAACCCACGTGGAGATCACCGCAGGCACGATCTTCTCCATCGTCAGTTATTCCTGGGAGTTCGTTGAATCCGCATTGATCCTGCCGGTCACCCTGCAGAGCTGGTCGCGGCTGTCAGAGATCATGAACCGGATCAACAGGCAGGACGCCGCCGTATCCTAATTGCCGAGATCGACGACAAGCTCCTCGCCCGCCTTCAGCTCGATGGTCCCGAATTCCTGTTTTCTCGAGCCGATTGAATACGTGCCGGGGATCAGTTGTGCAGGCTCCGTGGTGCTCGGAAAGAAGCTCGCAAGCGACTCCTTGTAGGTCTTGCCGGGCGCATAGACATACACTTTCGTGCCCTTCACACCCTTCAGAAGGATCGATCCCGTCACATCGGCCATGTCGACAACCACGTCCTTGCCCGCAGTGACCTCGACCCTGGTGAGTTCCTGGTTATGCTTCCCGATCACATAGGTCCCGGGCACCAGTTGCGCCGGCGTTGTCGTGCTCGGATTGAAGCGGGCAAGCGACTGCTTGTGGGTCTTGCCCGGCGCATAGACAAACGCGTGCCGGCCCTTCAAACCCTTGATGAGGATCGAACCCATCACGTCGGCCATGTCGAAGACCAGCTCTTCGCCGGCCTTGAGTTCGACGGTCCCGAGGTCCTGGTTCCGCTTGCCGATCACATAGGTGCCCGGGACCAGTTGTGCCGGCGTCCTCGTGCTCGGATTGAACTGAGCAAGCGACTGCTTGTAGGTCTTGCCCGGTGCATAGACGAACGCATGCGGCCCCGTAACGCCCTTCACCATAATCGTTCCGGTAACGTCCTTAAGATCCACAACCACGTCCTTGCCCGCCGCAAGGTCGACCCGGGCGAGTTCCTGGTTGCGCTTGCCGATCACATAGGTGCCGGGGACCAGTTGTGCAGGCGTCCTGGTGTTCGGATTGAACTGGGCGAGCGACTCCTTGTAGGTCTTGCCCGGCGCATAGACGAACGTATGCCGGCCCGTCACGCCCTTGACCATGAGCGTCCCGGTGAGACCGGTCTTCAATTTCACGACCCGCTTTTTGGCCGGCTTTGGCTCGGCGACCAGTTGAACGGTAGTGGCCATCGCCTTGTGCAGTTCGGAAGCGTTTTTCGCGCTCAGGAACTTCCCGCCCGTCTTGTCGGCGACACAACGCAACTGCGCCTTCTCTTCCTCGGTCAGGTCGAATCCGACCACGTGCACGGTGAAATCGATCCCGTTCTTCTCCAACTCCGCCGCAACAGCACAGGGATCGGCATTGCAGGTCTCCTTGCCGTCGCTCACGAGGATCACGGTTGCCCGCTCTTCGGTGTACTTCAGATCCCGTGCCGCCTGACGGACGGCATCGCTCAGCGGCGTCTTGCCCTTGGGGCTGAGTCCGTTTACAGCCCCCATGATGGTACCGGCATCGACATTGCCGACAGGCACGAGAGTCTCGATATCGGCGCAATTGCCCTTCTCCCGGTGGCCGTAGGCGGTGACCCCGAGATGAACCTTCGGGTTCCAGTCGCTGACAAGTTTGCGGATGACGTCGCGCGCCACGGTGATCTTCGCGGTATCGTCGACCTGGCCCCACATGCTGCCGGAAGCGTCGAGGACGAGCACCGCCCTCTCGGTTTCATCCGCCGCGACACCTGCCCGCGTCAGCCCCGAAAGCACAATTGCCAGCCCGATGATCCTGAGTACCGGTTTAAACATGACGACCTCCCGTCGCACCCTTGCCTGGGATGTGGACTCGTGACAGTTCCGGCGGCCGCAGCGCTTCATGCGCTCCAGTCAGCCGGTAACGAGGTCATTGAATTGCCGCGTTGAGACATAATGAGGGCCAGAATTTGCCGGACTTGTGGTGAATTCCGCGCTCACCCACACATCAGCACCGCAGATGCCGGTACCGGCTATGGTCAATCCGCCGGCCGGACATTCTGATTCAGACGGAACAGGTTTCCGGGGTCCCAGCGGGTCTTGAGGGCCGCAAGCCGTTCGTAGTTTGCTCCGTAGGCATCAGCGGTACGGCCATGAGCTTCCGCGATGAAATTGGAATAGGCACCCCCCGCAGCATGTTCGCTCAGGACCGCGCAGTCCTCCCGGACCCACCTGAGGCACTGCTCGTCCTGCGCCGGGTCCAGCCAGCGGGCCCCCGGCGTGACCGAAAATGCGATGTCGCGGTGCGGATATGCGGTTGCGTCCGGGGCGACGTCGCCGATCGCCCCGCCAAGCTGGCAGATCAGGATATCCGACTCGGGCGTCGGCAAGGATGCAGCCAACGCGACCAGCCGGTCGATCGTGGCGTCCGTCAACGTGTGATGGTTGCTGGCGCTCCAGTAGTTCCGTGCGCCCTTGGGGTACGCGCCGTCCAGAATCTGTTGCGCATCGGCAAACGGCATCGGTCCGACCGCATCGCCGACCGGCCGCCCGAATTCGCGCAGCGGCGCCAGTGCCGCCTCGCCCTCGGCGATATCTCCGGCGAAACACTGCATCAGCGAAAGCACCTTGGTGCCGTGGTATTGCTCGGGCAGGAACGGCAACGGCGGAGCGGTCAGGAGATCGGCCCAGACGCAGACCTCTCGCGGTGCACCGGCAGCGAATTGTCGATAATGGCGCAGAACGTCGCCGGCATCCTCGAGCCGGAACACCGTGGGTCCGAACAGAACTTCCGGGCCGACCGCATGAAGCCGGAATTCGAACGACGTCACGACGCCGAAGTTGCCGCCGCCGCCGCGCAGGCCCCAGAACAGCTCAGGGTTCTCCTGCTCGCTCGCCCTCACCTGCCGTCCATCGGCCGTGACGAGATCAGCGGCTATGAGATTATCGGCGGCAAGCCCGTGCAATCTCGACAGCCAGCCGAATCCTCCGCCGAGCGTCAGGCCGGCTACACCGGTCGATGACACCACGCCTCCCGGGGCGGCCAGGCCGAACTCCTGCGTCGCCGCATCGAGGTCGGCAAGCGTTGCGCCGCCCTGGACGCGCGCGACCCGCCGGCCCGCGTCGACGTCTACGCCACGCATTGCCGAAAGATCGATCATCACGCCGCCATCGCAGACGGCGGTTCCCGCGATGTTGTGCCCACCACCGCGTATGGAGACGACCATGCCGCTGTCACGCGCGTGGTTCACTGCGGCCACGATATCGTCGGGCCCCTTGGCGACCACGATCACGGCGGGCCGCCGGTCGATCATGGCGTTCCAGACGGTCCGGGTCTCTTCGTAGGCTGGATCATCCGGCCGGATGACCGCCCCCGCCAGATGATCAGAAAAATCTTCAACAGCAGACTGCGACACGTTTCAACTCCCGCAAGATCACAAGGACAGGCTGTCAGTGTTGCGACATACCGATGAGATACAACTCACAAAACTGGAGCAACTCCATATTCTGGAGTTGCACTCATGGCGTATCGCTGCAAAGCTCACAGGATGTCTCGCGGATACGGTCAATACTGTCCACTTGCGCTCGCGGCGGAACTGCTCGGTGAACGCTGGACGCTTCTGGTTGTCAGCCGGCTGATCGACGGCTGCACGCGGTTCAACGACATCCACCGCGGGGTGCCGCGGATCTCGGCGACACTGCTGTCGCAGCGCCTGTCACAGCTTGAGCATGCCGGACTCATTGAGTGCCGGCCCCTGCCGAAAGGCCGCGGCCATGAATACGTCCTGACCGAAGCCGGGCAGGAGCTCGAACCGATCATCATGGATCTGGCTGTCTGGGGCCAGCGGTGGTCGCGCGACATGGTCTCCGACGACCTCGATCCGGCGTTCTTGGCCTGGAGCATGCACACGCGGCTGAACACGGATGCCATGCCGGCAGGCCGCACGGTCATCGAGTTCGAATTTTCCGGCATCGACAAGGGGTTCCAGCGCTTCTGGCTGGTCAATACCGACGGTAGGGTCGACATGTGCCTGAAGCACCCGGGTTACGACGTCGACATCAAGGTGATGGCGGAGATCCGCCGGTTCGTGGAGGCATGGCGGGGCTTCCGGTCTCTCAAGGGCGAAATCGCGTCTGGTGCAATCCGGCTGGAAGGACCGGCGGCCCTGAAACGGGCGCTTCCAGGCTGGCTGCTCCTGAGCGCACTGGCACCCTATCCGCGATGCCGGGACGGCGAAGAGCGCTCGCTGACCACGGCGGGCCGACGCCGCGCATCTGCCTGACTTACTCGAATCATTTGTGTTGCAATCGATTCTTTCGATCAATTATTCCTGCCAGCTTTTAGAAATAGCGCCAATATGCCGCATTTCCATAAACTCTTTCTTTCAATTTCACCCTTTGACACGCCCAACCTGTATTAAAACCAGATAAATCCGTCCAATACTGCACGTTTACTCGATTGTTAACACCGCATTTACCAATCCATAGATACCGTAAACCCGAACATTTCCAAATCTTATTGCGGTGACAAGATGCATCCCGAAGCCTCCTCAATTGCCTCCGCCACTGTGCGGACGGTCGAAACACGCCTCCACTTCCTTGAAATCGATGCCAAATCGCGCGAGACGCTCAATGCGTTCTGGAGCATCCTCGAGCCGGAACTGGATCGGATTCTCGATGACTTCTATCGCCATGTGACCGGGGTCCCCGAGCTCGACCGGCTCGTTGGCGGAGACGAACCACGCCTCAAGGATGCCCAGAGAACGCACTGGAAGAGGCTGTTCGATGCAAAGTTCGATCAGGACTACATCGAGAGCGTCACCCGGATCGGCCAGGTGCACAACACGATTGGCCTTGAACCGGGCTGGTACATCGGCGGCTACGCGTTCGTTCTGTCCCGCCTGCTGGAACTGGCGATCAAGAAACACCGCCTGTCTCCCGGCAAGTCAGTGACGTTCGCCACGTCGGCATTGCGTGCGGTCATGCTCGATATGGACTACGCCATCTCGGTCTATCAGCAGGAGCTGCTCGAAGACCGCCAGAAGAAACAGCTTGCGCTCGAGGAGGCCATAAACGGCTTCGACGCAGCGATCGGTAACGTGGTGCAGTCGCTGGGGAGCGCCGCTACCGACATGCAGTCCACAGCCGACACGCTGACGCGCAACGCCGGCGAAACCACGGAGCGGGCCGCGACGGTTGCCGCCGCCGCTGAACAGGCGACGACCAACGTTCAGTCGAGCGCCGCCGCAACGGAGGAGTTATCCGCTTCCATCGCCGAAATCGGCCGGCAGGCCACCCAGTCGTCGGACATCGCACGCAAGGCAACCCAATTCGCCACGCACACGAGGGACACGATCCAGCAACTGGCCGATGCGGCCGCATCGATCGGCAAGGTCGCGGGCATGATCAACGACATCGCGGAACAGACCAACCTGCTCGCGCTCAATGCGACGATAGAGGCGGCGCGAGCGGGTGAGGCCGGGCGCGGATTTTCCGTCGTGGCCTCCGAGGTCAAGGACCTCGCCGCCCAGACCGCGCAGGCGACATCCGAAATTTCCGATCAGATCGGGAGTGTCCAGCGCGCGACCGAGAATTCGGTCCGCGAAATCTCCGAGATTGCCGAGACCATCCTGCAGGTCGACGAGACCGCCAGTTCCATCGCCTCCGCGGTCGAACAGCAGAACGCGGCGACCAAGGAAATCGTGAGCAACGTCCAGGAGGCGGCCACTGGCACGTCGGAGGTCGCGGACAACATTTCAGGCGTCAGCCAGGCGGCATCATACACGTCCGAGGCGGCCGGCAAGATGCAGGACGCCGCCGGCAGGCTGCACAGTGAGGCGGACGCCCTCGGCCAGGAGGTCAAACAGTTCTTCGACAAGGTACGCGCCGCCTAGGGTGAACGCCCCTCGTGGTCACGCGCCCGGCGCCAGTTGCTGCTCTACAAGGGTTACCCAGAATGAAGACCCGGGCACGAGCGCCTCATCGCAGAAGTCATAGTCGGACGAATGAAGCGGACGGGCGTGGGCGCCTTCCGTGCCATTGCCCGTGAGGACGAAACATCCGGGCCGGGCCGCCGCCATGTGGGCAAAATCCTCGGAGAAGAGCTTCGGCGGGCAGTCTCCGTCGACCGCGTTTTCGCCCGCAAGCGCTGCAGCCGCGCGAACAGCAGCCGCCGCCGGTGCCAAGGCATTTATCGTCGCGGGGAAGATCGTCTCGTAGCTCACGGTCGCCGTCACGCCGTGCGCCATGCAGACGCCGTCGACGATCTGGCGCATGCGCGCCTCGATGGTTTCGTTGATATCGGGTGTGAGCGCGCGTGCGTCGCCGCGCAGTATCGCGTTGCCGGGCAGCACGTTGCGCTTTCCGTCGGTCTCGAACTCGGTCACGGAGACCACACCGTTCAGGCCGGGGTTGAGCTTGCGCGAGACGATGGTCTGCAAGGCGCCGACAACTTCGGATCCGACCACGATCGCGTCGACCCCCATATGGGGCAACGCGGCGTGACCGCCCCGGGCCGAAATCTCGATCTCGAACAGGCTTTCGCTGGCCGTAATCGGTCCTGCGCGCGTCGCGAAGGTGCCGATTTCCATGCCCGGAATATTATGCATGCCATAGACTTCATCGACGTCGAACCGTTCGTACAAACCGTCGTCGATCATGGCGGCAGCGCCCAGACCGTGCTCCTCGTTGGGCTGGAATACGAACACGACACGCCCGTTGAACGTTCCGTTTTCAGCCAGGTGCCGGGCCGCGCCCAGCAGCATCGCCGTGTGGCCGTCATGGCCGCAGGCGTGCATCACGCCGGGCTGTTCTGACCGGTGTTCGAAGCTGTTGGTCTCGCTGATCGGCAGCGCGTCCATGTCGGCGCGCAGGCCGATACTCCGGGTCCCGTTGCCTCTCTGCAGGATGCCGACCACCCCTGTCCTGCCTATGTCCCGGTGAACCTCGATACCGAAACTGTCCAACAGTTCGGCGACGCGCGCGGACGTCCGGCTCTCGTCGAAACCGAGCTCCGGATTGCGATGGAAATCCCGGCGCCATTCGGTCATGAGGCCGTTGATCGGCAGTGTCGGCGCACCGCCTTCGGTCATCTGGCTCACCGGGCCTTCTCCTCGTTCCGGTGTCCGCCCGCATGGCGCAGGCGATCGATACAATGCGGCAAAACCTGCATGACACGGCCTTCGACTGCAAGCAGGACCTTAGGGACGCCTGCTCGTGGCTTGACCCGACGGACGGTGGGCCGCATGCCCGAACGGATCGTCCGGACCGGGGCACACGGGTTTCACTTCTGCGTCAATCGTTCGAGATTTGCCGCGGCCTTGCCCGCAGCCTGGGCAGCGACGTAACTTTAGTCAAATCAATGCGTTACGCGGCATCCGCACCGCCACGTTTGCTCCGGTGCCGTCTTTGCGTTGGCGCCAAGCGCCGCAATGGCTAGGAGGTCTTGACGTTGACGATTTCCGTCCGCGTCACTTCGATCACCACGCGGCCGCCCACTTGAAGCTGATCGAAGCCCGGGACGTCCGGCGGCACGTAGACCGTTCGTGTGCGCCCCCCGGTCCCGGCGAAGGTCACCGTGCGGTTGCGCTTGTTGAGGGCCGCGATCGTGGCGGAGATTTCGATCGTGGTGAGATTGCTCGCGCCACCCGAGGGCGTCAGATCCGTCCAGCTCTGTACGGCCACGGTGGGCGCATCCAGCCCCATATCCGCCGTCTCGCTCTTCTCGAATTGGTTTTGCACCGCCTCCGGGACGCCGTCAGGCTTCCGGATAGCCACCGCCACCTCTTGGGTGAACTTGATCGTCACCGTCTCCTTGAGCTTGATCGTCTTGATGTCTTTCACGTCGGGGCTGATCACGCCCACCACTGTGTTGCCGCCGGGCCCGACAACCATCAGCACACGCTCCGGAATCTTGATCTCCTCGACCGTGCCGGTCATGGTGATGGTTCCGGCCTCTTCCTCGATGGGAACTTGCGCCTTCGCGCCGGCGGCAACGAACAGCGCAACGCCAAATGCCAGCACGCCCTTCAGGGCGGTACTCAGACCTCGCATGGATTCTCCTCCCAGACAGAGTGCCGAGGGCGGCGGCTTGAGCCGGACGCCCTCTTTGGCGGGACCCCCCACTATAGTCGACGAACGCTTGGATGAGATGTCCAATTCAGGGAGATATCCTGGTGGGCGAGAGTCGTGGTTAAGCGTCGCAGCCCCAAGGGATTGCCGCCGCTGGGTTTCACTGTAAGGCTATCGTTGAGGTCATCTGGGCTCCGACAGCCTGCCCGCCATCCGCCGAGGCTTTGACATGCCGCATGTCCCGCCACTCGTTTCCACGCTGACGATTGGCCTTGTGCTGGCTTTCAGCCTCGGAGTCCTTGCCCATCGCCTGAAGCTGCCGCCGTTGGTCGGCTACCTGGTCGCTGGCATCATCATCGGCGTCTCGCCGGGTGTTGGGGCGGATCAGAACATCGCCAACCAGCTCTCCGAGGTGGGCGTCATTCTTCTGCTGTTCGGTGTCGGACTGCACTTCTCTTTGAAGGATCTCCTGTCCGTGCGCGCCATCGCCATCCCCGGTGCGGTGGTTCAGGGCTTGGCCGCCATACCTCTTGGCATGGCCCTGGGCTGGGCGCTCGGCTGGAGCATGGCCGCGGGCTTTATCTTCGGATTGGCGCTGTCCGTGGCGTCCACCGTGGTCCTGTTGCGCATGCTCCAGGAGCGTCGCCTGATCGATACCGAGCGCGGCAGGATCACGGTCGGGTGGCTGATCGTGCAGGACATCGCCATGGTGCTGACGCTGGTTCTGCTGCCCGAGATCACCCGCATGTTCGAGGGCGACGCCCCGCCCGACATTCTGGAGATGTTGCGGCAGACCGCGGAAGTCGTCGGCAAGCTCGTCGTCTTCACCTTGGTCATGCTTGTCGTCGGCAAGAAGCTCATCCCCATGTTGCTGCATTACGTGGCGCATACGGGAAGCCGTGAGCTGTTCCGCCTGGCGGTGCTATCCATTGCGCTCGGCTTTGCCTTCCTTGCCGCCGAGCTGTTTGGCGTGTCGCTGGCGCTCGGTGCGTTCTTCGCCGGCATGGTGTTGAGCGAGTCGCAGCTGAGCCAACAAGCGGCGACCGAGTCGCTCCCCTTGCGCGATGCCTTTGCCGTGCTGTTCTTCGTGGCGGTGGGCATGCTGTTTCACCCCGCCGTCATTCTGGAGGAGCCGCTGGCTGTTCTGGCAACGGTGCTCATCATCGTCGTGGCGAAGTCGATCGCCGCTTACGGGGTCGTGCGCCTGTTCGGCTACTCCGGCGACACCGCTCTGATGATCTCCGCCTCCTTGGCACAGATTGGCGAGTTCTCGTTCATCCTGGCGAGCTTGGGGCTTGGGCTCGGCGTTCTGCCCCCAGAGGGGCGCGATCTCATTCTGGCCGGCGCCATCATTTCGATCCTGCTGAACCCGCTCCTCTTCGCAGCACTCGATGCTTATTTCGCCCGCCGCGACAAGACCGGCGATGCCGGCGCCGAAGCCGAGGGCGCCGATGTGGAGACAGCAGGCGCCGAAGACGAGGAGGCGACGCCCACCCGCGAGCCGATCGTGCCCACGACCCTGACCGATCATGTCGTCCTGGTGGGGCACGGGCGCGTCGGCAAGTTCATCTCCGAGCAACTCCAAGAGCGTGGGACGCAGCTCTACGTCATCGAGGACGATGCCGACGATGTGGCGCGGCTCAAGGAGCGGGGTATCGAGGCCTTGAAGGGCAACGCCGCCGATCCGGAGGTGGTGCAGTCCGCCAATCTCGGTGAGGCCCGTTGCTTGCTGGTCGCCATTCCCGATGCATTCGAAGGGGGGCAATTGGTGGAGCAAGCCCGCGCCATCAACCCCGTCCTGCCGATCATCGCCCGCGCCCACTCCGAAGAAGAGATCGATCACCTGATCAAGCTGGGCGCAAACCTCGTCGTCATGGGCGAGCATGAGATCGCCAAGGCCATGATCGGCGATGTGGGCGGGGTAAAGTCGCCGACGCAAGCAGGCCCTGACGGAAATGATGCGGAGGAGGCCAAAGACGCCGCGGACAAGAAAGGCACCGCGGACAAATATGTCCGGCTAAGCGTGCGGAACTGAGGGCTGGCCGAGCATCTGGCGGATGAGCGGCTCCAGATTGTTCCAGCTATCTGTGTCCTTGTAGACGTGCGCCACGTTCATATCCCGGCAGCGCTGTTGCGTCGTCGCGTCGGAGCTCCCCGTCAGCAGGATGACGGGGGGAGCCGGCGCGGTCGTGGCGATGCGCTCCAGGACGGCGAAACCGTCCAGGTCGGGAAGATTGAGATCGAGGATGAGAAGGTGCGGGCGGTCGCGCGAGACCGCGGCGACCGTGCTCGCGCCATCACCGACGGCATCGACCGCGAGGCCCAATTGGCTGCAGCGAAGCGACAGAAGATCGCGAATGATGCGGTCGTCGTCGGCGATGACGACACGTTTTCCCTCAAGCGCGCTCACCCCCTCAAGCGCGTTCATGGGATCGGGCGGCGGTGGCCGCCGGTGTCCCGGTCTTGGCCTGCTCCGCCTCCGCCAGCGCATCCGCTTCCTCGTCGGTGAACACGCGGCTACGCGTCAGAAAGCGCAAGCCTTCAGGGGCCTCCAGCGAGAATCCGGAGCCTCGGCCGGTCACCACGTCGATCGTAAGCTGGGTGTGCTTCCAATAGTCGAACTGATCGGCGTCCATGTAGACGGGACACCCGCCGATCTCGCCGAGATGCACATCATTGCCGCCGATCTGGAATTCACCGGCCGGATAGCACATCGGTGCGGACCCGTCGCAACAGCCACCGGATTGATGGAACATCAGCGGGCCGTGGATGGATCTGAGCTTCTCGATCAGGTTCAGGGCCTCATCCGTGGCCAGGACTCTTTCCACCATCGATCTGTTCTCCTTCCTCAAGAGGCATGCATGCACTTCACGATACTGAAGATAAGCAGCGCCGCCGATGGAAACCAGGACGGCTCGCGACGTGCCGCGATGACCTTAGCAGACCTAGTCGAAAATGCCCGGCGGGGTTGAAGTCCCGCCGGGCACCAAAGAACCGTGTTTCTCCTTGGGACGTCTTGCCTAGAAGAAGCCAAGCGCTTTGGGGCTATAGCTCACCAGCACATTCTTGGTCTGCTGGTAATGGTCGAGCATCATCTTATGGGTCTCACGACCGATGCCCGATTTCTTATAGCCGCCGAAGGCCGCGTGGGCCGGATACAGGTGGTAGCAATTCGTCCACACCCGTCCCGCTTCGATGCCGCGGCCAAAATTGTATGCGCGATTGATGTCGCGGGTCCAAACGCCGGCGCCAAGGCCATAGAGCGTGTCGTTGGCGATGGCCAGCGCCTCTTCCTCGTCCTCGAAGGTCGTGACCGACAAGACCGGCCCGAAGATCTCCTCTTGGAAGATGCGCATCTTGTTGTGGCCTTCGAACACCGTGGGCTCCACGTAGTAGCCCTCGGAGAGCTCGCCGTCCAAGACGGTGCGCTGGCCGCCCGTGAGCAGCTTGGCGCCTTCTTTCTGGCCGATGTCGATATAGGAGAGGATCTTCTCCAACTGGTCGTTGGAGGCCTGCGCGCCGATCATCGTGTCGGGGTCAAGCGGGTTGCCCTGCTTCACCTTGTTCACGCGCTCGACCGCCTTCTCGATGAACCGGTCGTAGATCGACTTCTGCACCAGTGCCCGGGACGGACAGGTGCAGACCTCGCCCTGGTTTAGGGCGAACATCGCAAAGCCTTCCAGCGTCTTGTCGAAGAACTCGTCGTCCTCCGCCATCACGTCGGCGAAGAAGATGTTGGGAGACTTGCCGCCGAGCTCCAGCGTCACGGGGATCAAGTTCTCCGAGGCGTACTGCATGATCAGCCGGCCTGTGGTCGTCTCGCCGGTGAAGGCGATCTTGGCGATGCGCGGGTTCTGCGCCAGCGGCTTGCCGGCCTCGACGCCGAAACCGTTGACCACGTTCAGCACGCCTGCGGGCAGGATGTCGCCCGCCAAATCCATCAGCACCATGATCGACATGGGCGTCTGCTCGGCAGGCTTGAGGACCACGCAGTTGCCGGCCGCAAGTGCCGGCGCCAGCTTCCAGGCTGCCATCAGCACCGGGAAGTTCCACGGGATGATCTGCCCCACGACACCGAGAGGCTCATGGTAATGGTAGGCGATCGTCTCGTAGTCGACCTCGCCGAGCGTGCCTTCCTGGGCACGAATGCAGGCGGCGAAGTAGCGGAAATGGTCGATGGCAAGCGGGATGTCAGCGGCGCGGGTCTCGCGCAGCGGCTTGCCGTTGTCGATGGTCTCCACGGCCGCCAGGAGCTCCAGGTTCTCCTGCATGCGGTCGGCGATCTTGTTGAGCAGCGTCGCCCGCTCCGCCGGAGACGTCCGGCCCCAGGCGTCTTTTGCCTTGTGGGCCGCGTCGAGGGCGAGCTCGATGTCAGCCGCTTGGGACCGCGCGACCTGGCACACCGCCTTGCCGGTTACCGGGCTGATATTGTCGAAGTACTGACCATCGACCGGGGCGACCCAGTCGCCGCCGATGAAGTTGTCGTAGCGGGACCGCAAGGCCACGCGCGAACTCAGGGTCTCAATGACCTCATGCAACATGGAAGGACCTCCCTAAGTGACTGGTATGTCACGCACTTTTTCCGATCTGAAACCGTTGCCCCCACATTCGTCATGGCGGGGGGTCCGGACCCGTCCCGGCGCATTGTAATCCAAGATTGGACCCTAAGTGCAGCCCCAGGGGATGCAAATTGTACTTTGGGCGTAAGGTCTGCGGATTCCCAAAAAGAGAGAGACCGCCCCCGGGAGGGGGCGGTTTAAGGAGCTCGCGGCGTCGGTACGCCTCAGCAGTCTGTGGGAGGAGAAACGCTCAAGAGCCTGGGCCGGAAGGGGGGCCTGGCGCCCGAAGACGAATCCCAACCAGCACACTATCGGCGTGAAACACCCGGTGGTATTCTACCTTCGACCAAATCGTTAGCGTTTATTGTCTCAGACCCGCCGGCGGGGACCCCCGCCGGATCAATCAACAAATACGAGCCGGGGCGCTGGGACCGCAGGAGGAAACGTTTGCAACGCGGGCCCCAAGCGAAGCGCCATGCCTGTGGCGCCCAAACCGCCTGGACGGAGGCCGAGACGGCGGAAGCCGCCGTGGCCGAGCTGTCCGACGTTCTCGATACATCGGACATCGGGCAGCTGCTCGTCTTCTTTTCTCAGCGTTACGTGCCGGACGCCTTGGCAGGCGCTTTCTCGGAGGCGTTTGAGGGCGTGCCCTTGGTGGGGTGCACCACATCGGGCGAGATCACGCCGGGCGGCTATGCCGATGGCAGCCTGCTCGTCGTCGCCTTTCCCAAGACCGGCTTCAACTTCGCCAGCGGCATCATTCGTGATGTGCACAAGACCACCGTGGAGCAGGGGACGGAAGCCGTCCAGCTGCTGCGGGCCAAGCTGGAAAGCCGGGGCGGCGGCGCCAGAAACCGCTTTGCCGTCTCTCTCATCGACGGGCTGTCCAAGTGCGAGGAGGTGGTCGTCTCGGCCATCGCTCTGGCGCTCGACGGGATCTCTCTTGTCGGGGGCTCCGCCGGCGACGATCTGGCCCTTCAAGGCACGGCCTTGCTGCACAATGGGCGCGTCTACCGCGACGCGGCGCTGCTCCTGCTCGCGGCGACCGACTATCCGGTGCACATCTTTACCCACGACCATTACCAGCCCACGGCCACGAAACTCGTGGTCACCGCGTCCGACACCGAGAGCCGCACGGTCTACGAGCTCAACGCAGAACCGGCCGCGCGGGAATATGCGAGCGCCGTGGGCGTGCAGGCCTCCTCGTTGGCGCCTCTGAGCTTCGCCTCGCATCCGGTCGTGGTGCGCATTGGCGGCGACTATTACTGCCGGTCCATTCAACGGGTGAACGACGACGGGTCGCTCTCGTTTTTCTGCGCGATCGACGATGGCGTTGTGCTGACCGTGGCGCAGCCGCGCGACATGGTCGCCGCCATGGCCACGGAGCTGAAACGGGTCGACGAGGCCATCGGCGGTGTGGATCTGGTGCTCGGCTTTGAGTGTGTGCTGCGCCGGCTCGATGCCGAGAACCGGCAGATCAAGCACACGGTTAGCGATCTGTACTGCCGCTACCATGTCGCCGGGTTCAGCACCTACGGTGAGCAGTACAACGGCATGCATCTCAACCAGACTTTCACGGCGATTGCGATTGGCGGACAGGGAGCCTGCTGATGTCGATCGACGGCGACAAGGACCTGACTTTAGACAGCGACAAGGACCTGGCTTTGGACAGCGACCCGGTACCGCTTGAGCGGCAGCTGCTGAAGCTCTCCAAGATCAACGCGGTGCTGATGGAGCGCGTCGAGCGGTCGATGGATCAGCAGGGCAATGCCTTTTCGCTGTTCCAGACGGCGATTGGCCTGGAGGCGAAAGTCCGCGCCCGCACCGAGGAGCTGACCTCGGTCTTGCGGCGGCTTGAGCGCTCCAACGAAGCGCTGGTGATGGCCAAGGAAGAGGCGGAGCGGGCCAACCTGAGTAAGACC
Organism: Hyphomicrobiales bacterium; assembly: GCA_965275905.1. Taxonomy (GTDB): domain Bacteria; phylum Pseudomonadota; class Alphaproteobacteria; order Rhizobiales; family JAJFHC01; genus CBDAQD01. Next base: position 105,401 of record CBDHYJ010000070.1, read on the forward strand.
CGCTTCCTGGCGGCCGCAAGCCACGACCTGTTGCAGCCGCTCAACGCGGCACGGCTGTCAATTTCGGTTCTGTCGGAGATGCAGGCCACGGACGACTCACGCCGCCTATCCGGCCAGATCGATCAGTCGCTGCAGACGATCGAGGACTTGATCAAGACCCTGCTCGACATCTCCAAGCTCGATGCCGGTGTCGTGAAGCCCGATCTGCGGGTCTTCCCCTTGGACACGGTGCTGTCGGTCCTGGAAGCGAGCTTCGGTCCGCTGGCGGCTGCCAAGTCTCTGAAGCTGAAGGTTCGCCGCTGCGGCTTGCTGGTGCGCAGCGATCCCTTGCTGCTTCAGCGCGTGTTGCAGAACCTGGTCTCCAATGCCGTGCGCTATACCAAGAAAGGCGGCATTCTGGTCGGCGTGCGCAAGCGCGGTAGCCAGTGTTTCATCGATGTGGTGGATTCAGGCTGCGGCATCGCCGAGAGCGAACGCGAGACGATGTTCGAGGAGTTCTATCGCGGCGCGGCCGCCGCCGACGGAACCCATACCGGTCTGGGGCTTGGCCTTTCCATCGTGCAACGCACGGCATCGGCGCTGGCGCACCCGCTCGAGGTCAAATCGAAAGTGGGCAAGGGGTCGACCTTCCGGCTCATCGTCGAGCAGACGGGCGCAGCGCCGCGGGTCAAGCCGGCCTCGAACACGTGGCGCGACAGCGTCGACAACACCCATGGCGCCATCGTGCTCTTGATCGAGAACGATCAGGCGGTGCTGGATGCCACGGTGCATTTGCTGAACCGCTGGTCGTGCCACACTTTGGCGGCGCGCCGTTTGGACGACTTGCGCGCCCGGCTGAGCGAGATGCCCCGTCCGCCCGACATTATCTTGCTCGACTATCACTTGGACGAGGGACAGACCGGGCTTGAGGCTCTAGCGTCGTTGCGCGAGTCCTTCGGGCCGGATGTCCCTGCGGTGGTCATGACCGGAGATCGCGGCCTGGAGACGGCGGCCTATGTCACGGCGGCCGGGTGCGAACTGATGCACAAGCCCATTAAGCCCGCGGAGCTGCGCGCACTGATGGCACATCTCCTGAAGGACTCGGTCATCAATTCCTAGTCGTTGTGTTGGGGGAGATCACCCCCAAGGATCGTCTCGAAATCCAGCTGCGCCGTCTCGATCACGGCCTGCGTGCGGCTCACGACATTCAGCTTGCGCAAGATTTCCGACACGTGGGCTTTCACCGTTGTCTCGCTGACCCCGAGTTCGTGAGCGATCTGCTTGTTGAGATGGCCGTGGCGCAAGAGCTGCAGGACGCGCATTTGCGCCGGGGTCAACTCGGACACCCGGTCGGCGATGCCGTTCGCCTCCGGATTGGTAGACGGGTCGGAGAGGCGTTGCGCCAAGTCCTTGGGCACGAACACCGAGCCGCTCAGCACCTCCGACAAGCCATCGGCGAGCGTCGCCTTGTCCACGGATTTCGACACGAAGCCGGCAGCACCGAGCCGGATGGCTTCCTGCACGATCCGGGGGTCGTCGAGGCCGGAGACGATCATGATCGGGATGCGCGGAAACGACGACCGCAGGAGCATCAATCCGTCGAACCCGGCGGTGCCGGGAAGGGAGAGGTCGAGCAGGACAATCTCCATTGTCGGTTCCCTGCGAAGGCCCTCGCGCGCAGCTTCAATGCTGCCTGCTTCGAACACCTCGGCATCCGGCAGCGCGGACCGAACGGCGCCGCTCAGAGCCTCGCGGAACATCGGATGGTCGTCGACGATGAGGATCTTGGTCATGGTTCCGGGCCGGTATTGCATGTCTCCTTGCGGCAAACCGCATATTGGCCCCCGCCGCAATTCACCAATAGTACTACCTGCCTGCGCCGCTTGTGAGGCCGGTCCTGCCGGTCGGCCGGAAAAGACCTCAAGCGCGTTGGAAAGTGGCCCGGAATTGCGGTCAGGGAATGAGCACCGCGGCCCCTTGAAGGGCCCCGCGGCGTAAGGCCGACAGCGCTTCGTTGGCTTCCGACAGCTTCATCGGCACCACCGTCGTCTTGACGGGCACTTGCGGCGCCAGTGCCAGAAACTCCCGGGCGTCGTCCCGTGTGAGATTGGCCACTGACCGTATCACCCGCTCCTCCCACAAGATGTCGTAGGGAAACTGCGGGATGTCGCTCATGTGGATTCCGCCGCAAACGACGATGCCGCCTTTGCGGAGCGCTCGCAGAGCCGCCGGCACCAGCGGTCCGACGGGCGCGAAGATGATCGCCGCATCGAGGCGCTCCGGCGGCGCTTCGTCGGAGCCGCCCGCCCATACGGCGCCAAGGCCGCGCGCGAAGGCTTGAGCTTCTGTGTCGCCGGGGCTGGTGAAGGCATAGATCTCACAGCCCAGATGGCGCGCCACTTGCGCCACGATATGGGCGGCCGCCCCAAAGCCGTAAATGCCAAGCCGCTTGGTGCGCCCGGGCTCGCCGCCAAAGGCCTCCTCGGCCATCTTGAGCGAACGGTAGCCGATCAACCCGGCACAGAGCAGCGGGGCCACTTCGGCATCCGAATAGCCCTCGGGCAGTTTGAAGCAGTAGCGCTCGTCCGCCACGGTGTAGTCCGCGTAGCCGCCATTGATCTGGTAGCCGGTGAACAGCGGGTGGTCGCAGAGATTCTCCCGGCCCATCAGGCAATAGGGGCACGTCCCGTCCGTGTAGCCGAGCCAAGGGACGCCCACCCGCTCGCCGTGCGTGAAGCCCGTGACGTCCGCCCCCACGGCTTCGACGTGCCCCACGATCTCGTGGCCCAGAACGAGCGGGAGTTTGGGATGGTCGAGTTCGCCGTCGAAAATGTGGAGGTCAGTGCGGCAAACCCCGCAGGCGAGCACCTTGAGGAGAATCTGATGGGGGCCCGGTTCCGGCACCGGCAGCGTCGCCGCCTTGAGGGGCACATGGGCCCGCTCCAACAGCATGGCCTGCATCGTCGTCGGTGCCATTTGCCCCTTCAAGTGCCGTTGTCTTGGCGTGCCGCGTTGTGCGGTCAGCCTAGCATAGGCGGGACATGGCTGAAGGTCTGCCCGAAGCGCCTATTTCCGCAAAGCGCCGGTAAGGGCGTCTTGGATGCGCTGGTTCGGCTTGCCGAGCCAGGAAATGGCCGGCGGGGCGGCGAGGAGGCCCCAAGCATCGCGGCCTCCCGGCGCAAACAGCACATAGAGCTGGTTTTCCTCGCATTCATTGGGCTTGCAGGTGAAGCCCAGCAGATAGGTCTCGCCGTCCAGCTCCACGGGGATCACCGGCGTTGGCGGGCCATCGAGGGTGTCGGCATATTCATGGACCCAGACCGGCGTCGCCTCGCCCGCCATCATGGTCTCCCACGCGTAGACATAGGCCTGTTGCGTCAGGAGATTGGCCATCGGCTTGCCAATATCGTCGGCATGCGCGAAGGCCGAGAACACCAAGCCTACAAGGCCCAAAAATGCGGGAACGGCGAGAGATCTGATACCCATAGCAACGCCTCATCCTGGGGTGAGGCACGAAGCGCTCGCATCTCCCGGTGACGTGATTATGACGAGCGTGTTACGGGCGGCGGGGAGGCTAGTGGCGAAGGAGGGGCCACCCTTGGGTGCCTTTCGTGACCGCCGGCGCCGGGGGCTTATCCAGCGGACCGTAAGCGCCAGACGGTTTGCGGGCGCCGTCCGCGGCGAAGTGCCGGCCAGGGACCGGAACCGAGGCCGCCCACAGAGCCGCAAACGCTTGGCTCGCCAGCCGCGTCGCCTCCGGGGCGTTTGTCTCGAACACAGCAAGCGGATTGCGCTTGTTCGGATCCCGGCGCATGGCGTCGCCCGTCCAGCACAGGCCGGCGCCGTAGGTGGCTTGCTCATGAGCGTCGAGCAGCCGCGGGTTACGCGCCCAGCGGATCAGCGCGGCGGGGTTCGCCTCGGGGCTGAGGATCGCGAGCGTATCGCAGAGATGCTTGAGATCGTCCTGGGGCTCGAGCCTGGCGACGATGGCCCTTGCCCGGACCCCAGCCCCCGCCAGCGCGGTTTTCATCGAGGTGAGCGCATGGGCCGGCCCCGAATTCGCCGCACGCACGATGAGCGTGCAATCGAGACCGCGGTTGCGGTCACGACGGTCGGCGAGACGCGACAGGGCCTCCAGATGCCCTTCGAAATGTGCTTCAGGCGACGTCACAGAGTGTTCCGAACCGGCCACAACGCGCATGGGTCCCCCTTGGGCATTTGGAAGCGACGACCGGGCCAAGGGCTTCACGGGAGCCCTGCTGCGGTCTTCTCTATCGCCCAGGAGAATGGCCCGAAGCAGGTTAAGGAAGGCTTTCGCAACGTCTTTTTTCTGGAAATCCGCGCCTTCTGCCCGCGCCAGGGAAAAATCCGTCCACGGAGGATAGGACCTTGGGAAGACGGGTAAAACCGGTCCGGCTAGATAGCCTGCGGCAGCAAAATCCGGTTCCGGGACCAAAACGCAGGTCCCGCACGGAACGATCTCCGCCCTCCGGCGTTCTCCTTTCGGGTCCGGCGCGGTGCGCACCCTACCCCCAAACCCCGCCCGTGCCGGCTCCCGATTCTCTATTTTAAAGCCCGGCCCCCGCGCCGGGCTTTTCTTTGGCGGAAGGCGCCCCCTGGGCTGGCAGGACGGGGATTGCATCCTGCAGCCGCACGCGACCGCGACCTGCGGCGCATCAAGACACGCCATCCGAGCACGGCCCCTGACACCGAGGCCACAAGGCCCAGAGCGGACAGAAACCAGACAAGGGCATCGCGGGCTGGCTGGTGTCTCAGGAGCACCGGAAGTTCGTAATTGTGCAGGAGGTTGAACAGCCAGCGATAGGTGCGCGCGCTGCGGTCGCTGAGGCCGGCAATCTCGCCCGTTGACGGGTCGATGAAGAGCCGCGTCGCGGACGGATCGGCGAAACGCAGCTCAAGGACGGGGAGGGGCCGCTTCCGGCGGTACGAATACCAGTACACCGTCTCGGCTGTCAGGCGTTGAGCGCTCTGAACCGGTGTTGCGGGCATGGTCTTCTCTGCGGCCTCGGTCAGCGCTGCGTCGCTCAACGCCACAGGGGCGCCCGTTGCGCCGTCGAAAAGCCGTGTCTGGCCGCGGCCGCGCGTCAGGATCGTCGGGCGGCCCCCAACGGACTGAAACGAGATCTCGCTGGCCCCTGTTGGAAGAGACGCGAGTGTGGCCTGCGTCACGCCGTAGGCCATGGTCTCGCTCCAACCCGCGAAGGCGCTCAGCTGGGCGGTCGTCAGCTGCGTGCGCGCGAACATGCTGAACGGGTTGACCGAGAGCCAACCGCTCGCGATCCAGGCCGTGAGGAAGATGCCTCCGGCAAGCCCGAAAACGTGATGCCATTTTTTCCACCCCGTATAGGGCGTAACGCGATTGCGGGCGTAGCGGGTTCTGGGACGCAGGCGAAGAAACCCAATCCAGAGCCCGGCAATGGCGCCGATGACGAGCGGTGCGGAGAGCCACATGACGACTTGGCGCCAAGCCGGCCCGTCCTTGCGAATGGGTGTGAAGTAGATCCAATGGGGAACGGCGCCCATCCAGTTCCAGACGCGTTCGTTCCGTGTTGCGTTCTGCACGATCTCGCCCGAAGAGGACGAGACGTACACCACGGTGTCTTTCGGGTCGCCGAGCGCGAACTGCAACAATGGACGGTGCGCGTTGAACCGTTGCGACACGGTCCACTGATCGTAGTCCACAAATCCCAAGAGCACCGGCTTCGCCTCCGGGAACGTCTCCTGAAGGTGGGCGCGCGCATCGGCCGGCCCCACGTCTTTGAGTCTCTCTCCCGTTACCGCTGAGAGGGAAAGACCCCCATCCTGGGTCACGATGCGATAGACGGGATCCTTGTCGAACGTTTCGAGGCGGAAGGTTCGGGGAAAGCCCGAGACGCCGGCGCGTGCCAGAGCCTCGTCGGGGAGTATCCGAATGCGGTCCGTCGCGACCGGAGGCAGGTTGGCAATGCGCTCCTCATTGCTCCAAGACGGGTACGGCACGTAGAGCATCACCAGTCCCGACAAGAACCACATGATGCAAAAAAGGCACGTGGTCACGCCAAGCCAGCGATGGCCAAGAAACAGCCAGCGTTTGGCTCGGTTGAGGACAGGGGATCGCATCGCTTTGGCCCTAGGGGGCGGGCGAGCATCTAGGGGCCGATGCTCGCCGCGCCTTTGGTCAGTACTTGACGCGATAGCTGAGCTGCGCCGTTCGCGGCGGCGCGAGCTGCCACTCGAAGCTGCCGCCGCCCGTCGCGTATTTCTCATCGAAGGCGTTGAAGAGACGGAACGCCAGCTCGCCGCGCCCGGTAACGTCGTAGATCAAACCGAGGTTCACGACAGTCGAAGGCGGACGCTTCACTAGATTGGCGTTGTCGTTATAGATCGACCCGATCCATTGCACGCCGACATAGCCTTCCCAGCGCGGCAGGAAGTTCCACGTCACCCAGTTGTTGATGACCTGATCGGGGACGTTCCTCGGGCGGTTGCCGCTGAAGTCCACGAACGCACCGTTGACCGACGTGCCGAAATCGTCGTAGCGGGCTTCAAGCACCGCAAGATTGCCGTCATAGCGCAGTGTATCGGTGACTTGCATGGCAAAGGTCAGCTCGATACCGCGGGACGACTGCTGCCCGACCTGAAGCACAGTTTGTGGGTTGTTCGGATCGCGCGTGAGGAGGTCGTTCTTCACGATGTCGTAGGCGGCAATCGTCCACTCGCCGCGGCCGCCCGCGAAAGAGCGCTTGGCGCCGATCTCGACTTGACGCGCTGTGGTTAGCTCGAACCGAGATCTTGCCAAGTTCGTGGTGATCAGTGCGCTGCCGACAGGGTCGACGCCGGTGGCATATTGCGCATAAAGAGCAAGGTCCGGAATCGGCGTGTAGACCGCGCCGGCCCGCCAAGTGACGTTGGAGAAGTCCTTTGTGAACTGGTCTCCTATCACCTTGTCGCGCCGCGTCAACGACACCTCGTCGAGTCGCAAACCACCGATGACCGAAAGCTTCTTAGAAAACGCCACTCTATTCTCTGCAAAAAGAGCGTATTGAGACGTCTCGCTTTCCCACTTCGGGATCGTGGGGTCGACGTGAATAAAGAGGCCAGGCACGACATCAAAGGGATCGACGAAGGATTCGCCGGCGAAAGGCGCATTGTTCGTATGCAGAAAGTCGATATGGTTGACGTCGAAGCCTAGCAACAACTCGTTCTCGACGCTGCCGCCAAGGTTCGAACGAAGCGTGGCGTCGAACCGATTTCCGAGCTGTTCCTGGTCGTGATAGATCTCGATGTAGGACCTGCGCCTCACCTGCCCGGCGTTGGGTCCGGAGTCTTGATAGACGTACGACTCGACGTTTCTCCAATGCCGGTTCGTCGTCAGGCGATAAGCGACGTTGCGCAGTTCGAGCCAATCGGTGACGTCCCAATCGGTTCTGAACTGCGTCCAGTTGTCGATATAGTTCACGGCGCTATCGCTTACGTTGAAGTTCGTGTCGCGCAAGCTATCGAGGATTTGTCCGTCGATCAGCGGCGTGCCCCAATAGCGGAGTGGCGACCGGTCGGCGTGATCGTGTGAGATCGAAAGCCGCAGGGTCTCGATCGGTTTGAAGGCGAGGGCCCCTGACAACGCGATCGAATCGAAGTCGCTTTCATGGTCCAGCCATCCGTCGGAGGTATTCCCGCTGATGTCGACGCGGTAGCCGACCTTGTCGCCAAGGGGGCCGCCCGATCCGACGCCAAAGCGCCCGGTCTCATAGGTCCCGAAAGCGACCTCCGCTTCATTCGTAAAGAAGTCTGTGGGCTTCTTCGGCACCACGTTGATCACCCCGCCGATCGCGCCCTCGCCATAGAGCACCGATGCCGGACCGCGCAGCACCTCGATGCGCTCCGCTGACCAGGTATCGAACGGGAAGGTGACGGTGCCCGAGCCCACATAGAGGCGCGTCCCGTCGTAGAGCTGCATCACCGAGCCATGTCCGGCGAAACCGCGCGTCGCAAGAGCGGTGTCGCCATTGCCGGGTGCCGCGGTTGAGGTGAAGCCGGCCGCGTCTTGCGTCACCGCTTCGTTGACCGTGGTCTGTCCGCGTTGCCTGATCGTCTCTCCGGGAATGATCTCGACGCTCGCCGGCGTTTCGAGGGGGCTCAGCCCGAGGCGGCTTCCGAGCTGAGTGGGGGCCTCCAGATTGAGCCCTGGGCGTAAGCCAGATGCGCGGTCTGTTGCATTGCCATATGCCTCGCCGGTGCCGTCCGCAGGGCCTGCGAGACCGGTCTGCGCCGTGTCCAGAGGCGGCAAGGCCGCGACGGTTGCCGTGCGCGGGCGCGGATTGTGGACCTGCCTTTGGGTGGACACGGGCTCGATGGTCGTGTCGGTCCCTGTCTCGGCTTCCGGCGGCTCGACGATAACCTCAATGGGTGGCACATCCCCCCGGTCTTCGCCTTGTTCGTGGGGAACGTCCTCTCCTGGGACTGCATCCTGCGCGGAAACCCCTCCCAAGGCTGGTGTCAGACAGACGCCTACGAATAACGACAACGCACAGGCGGATGTCTGCGTTGGTAAGCAGCTTTGAATGCGAATTGACATAGGTCCCCCGTCGCGACTTTGGACGGGACCATCGCAAGCCTATTTGAAGCGCTCGTCGGGTGGCGGCCGGCGCAGATCCCCCTGCATGTCGGCACGCAGCGTCGCACTGCTCACACGGGCGAGCGCGGGTTTCAAATTTGCCTGATGTCTAGCGAGACCCGGCCATGGCTGACGACGCTCCCAATCGGTTGCACATCAGTCGCCACAACGGGTGTCCGCTCCACCGCGCGCCCCGCACGGAAGATGGGCGACTTGCGCGGGCAGGTCTCCTGGCTCTCGGCTCAAACGTCTCTTCCGACCTTCCCAGCACGCCAAGGCATGCCAGTGGCATTTTCGGAACAGGACTCGCCGATCACAGTTGCGGGGGCAGCCGTGGAGTCAACGCGCTCGGCGTCTCACCACGTTCCCTTTTCACCTCGGAAGCGCGTGCCTCCTCGGAACCAACGCATCTAAATTCAGTCAGGCTCCGGAGCATTTGTCAACTGCGGCCTCTTGACCGCGAGTCACTGCCGGGACGACCGGCTGACCTCTAACACTGTCATTCCGCCGGAGTGACAGCTACGCGTTGTCCTGAGCGGCGCAGCGCGCGTCATCCCTCTCCTCGATGGGGAGGTCGTCCCACCAGCCGTCATTCCGGCGAAGCATGCGCCGCAGGACGTATCCATCCTTCGAGGGCCGGCCGTCATTCTGAGTCTGTTCTCTAATTGAACAACCAGGTGAAGCGGCCTTTGACGCCGTTGTCGGTGACGTTGTCGCTGAACTGACCGGTATAAGAGACGCCCGCGGAGACGCGGTCGCTCATGGCGAAGTCGAGACCAGCGTCAAGCAGTGCGGAGTCCTCCGCGAGCGGCACGCCGTCGATGGCAAAGCCGATGCCGGTGGTGGCGAAGGCGAGCGATGCACCGGGCGTCACATCGTCGAAGGCATGCAGCCACGCGGCGGAGATATGCGGGGTGACCAGCATCTGGCCCCAGTGCATGGTGGTCGCGGCGCGCAAGCCAAGCGACGTATAGCCCACGTCCTGGTCGAGATTCACACCACGCAACGAGGCTTCCGGCCCGCCGCGCTCGGTGAAGCTATCGGTATCCACCGAGACGAACGCCAGCCCGCCAAAGGGCTCCAATGCAATGCCACCCATCTGCGTGGGGTAAGCGATCTCCCCGAAGAGCTGGCCAGTGTCCGCGTCGTAGTTTGCTTTTTGGCGTTCATAGAAGCCGGGGAAGACGACCGCGCGGGACGTGTCGATTTCGCTCCACGCCCACATCCCGCCGCCGCGCAAGGCAAACGCGCCCGCCATGCCGCCGATATAGCCGCCCAAATGATAGGTCTCGACATCAGCGGACGAGAAGCGCGCGTTGACATCGACACTGGAGAACGACGCGCCCGTGGCGAGGCCTGCCCGCCAGGAGCCGCCAAAGGCCTGGCCGATATCCGCATCCATGCCGGAGATGAAGCCGCCGAGATCGCGGTCGGCGGAGGCTGCGTTGCCGTCTGAGTCGAAATCGCCCCAAGCGCCGTAGCCCTGAGTCCAGAACGCCAGCGGTGCACTCTCAGGCTCGATCAGCGACTTGCCGTCGTAGCCCAGCGCGTAGGCCTGGCTGTCATAGCTGGCCACTTGCGGTCCACCGGCAGACAGCGCTTGACCCGTATGGCTCGCCTGCATCAGCCGCCCCAAGACCGCCTCGCGCACATAGCGGCTGTCGTCGGACAGCGTGCCCGCGACCGTCGCGTGGATCTCGCCGGACAGTGCATCGAAGGCTTGCCGCGCACCCGCTGCCGTCTGGTTCAGCACCGCTAGGAACAGCGGGTTGTCGGTCGGGAACTTGCCGAGCGCGCCGGCGACCGCTTTTTGGTTCTTGGTCTTCGCCACGTCTTGGAACAGCGTGGCGTTGCGCTCAAGGTTCAGCACCACGTCGTTGCCGTCACCGGCGTTGTAGAACACGGTCGGGATAAGAAACGCGAGATTCGTCGTCACAGTGCCGAATACCCCGACCACGGCATCGGTCCCGTCATTGTCGATGATCGTATAGTCGGTGCTGTCTTGGTAAGCGCCGCCCGCGGCCAGCACGCGCAAGGTCGCGCCGGTGAGGTTCACCGTGCCGTTGACGATGACCGTGTCGCTTTGGCCGCCTGCATTGGCCTCGACCTCGTAAATCGCGCCGGACCCTAGCGTGAAGGGACCGTTCACGGTCATGGTGCCGATGGAATTGCCGGGCGCGAGCGTCCCGCCGGCGTTGACGATGAGCCCCCCGATCTGCCCGGTGCCGCCGAGCATGCCGCCATTGACGGTGACATCGGACGTGACCGAGCCGTTCACGATGAGGGTGCCTTCGTTGACGGTGGTGGGACCCGTGTAGGTGTTGGCGCCCGAGAGCGTGAAGACGCCCCCGCCGGTCTTGACCAGCGAACCACCCGTCGCGCCAGCATTTCTGCAGTCGTTGCCGGTCGGCCCACAATCACTAATGACGCCGCCAACTTCGGTGGAACGGTTGTTGCCGCCAACCGTCAGTTCGTTGGCGCCGAGGAAGTAGCTGCCACTGCCGGCCAGAGAGCCCGCCGTGAGCCTCTGATCGGCTAGCGGGCCGCCACTGGCGGAGAAGTCCGTCTCACCCCCCGCATTGGTCATGATCTGGGCTTGCCCGCCGGTGCTGGTGCCGAGGAAGACGAGGCCGGCATTGTTGGTGATGATGGCGTTGTCGGCGCTGCTGGTGCTATCGAAGCCGAAGATGCCGTTGTTAATGATCGCAGAGGTGCCGGCGCTGCTGGCGCCATCGAAGCCGAGGATGCCATTGTTGATGATCGCAGAGATGCCGGCGCTGCTGCTGTTTTGAAATTGTAGGATGTTATTGTTGGCGATGGTGGCGCTGCCGGCGCTGCTGCTCTCTTGGAATCGTAGGGTGTTCTCGTTGGTGATGGTGGCGGTGGCGGCCGTGCTGGCGCCGTTGAAAAACAAAAGATTTCTGTTGGTGATGGTGGCGCTCCCGGCGCTAGGGCTCTCGACAGGGCCGCCCGCGAAGTCGAAGAACATTTGACTTTCGTTGATGATGGTGGCGCTCCCAGCCGTGCTGCTCTCCAAGAATCGAGCGCTGCCGTTTACGTTGGTGATGGTGGCGTTCGCGGCCGTGCTGTTCCCGGAGAACTCTAGATCGCTGCTATTGGTGATGGTGGCGTTGCCGGCGGTGCTGGTGCCTTCGAAAAACACGTCGCCGCCAACGCCGAAAATGGTGGCGTTGCCGGCGCTGCTGGAGCCTAAGAACTCCATCCGGCCATTATTCGAGTTATTGATGGTGGCATCGCCGGCCGTGCTGCTGTTGTGGAATTGTACAAGGCTAATGTTGTTGACGATGGTGGCGCTCCCGGCCGTGCTGGCCCCGAAAAACAGCAATTGATCGAATCCAAAGTTGCGGATGAAGGCGTTGCCGGCGCTGCTGCTGCCGAAGAAACGCGTGAAGTGCCGATTGTTGATCGTCGCGCTCCCGGCCGTGCTGCTGCCCAAGAATTGCAAGTTACCGCCGGCATTATTGTTGATCGTCACGCTGCCAGCGCTGCTGTTGTCGTTGAAAAACGTGGCGCCGTTACTGGCGTTGATCGTCCCGCTGCCGGCGTTGCTGCTGCCGTTGAAATTCACAGTGCCGTTACTGTTGTTGTTGATGGTGGCGCCGCCGGCGGTGCTGCTACCGTTGAAATTCGTGAAGCCAAAGTTGCTGTTGGTGAGGGTGGCACCGCCGCCATTGATGGCGATGCCCGCGCCATCGAAAGTCAGGACTCGCGCGTTGTTGGTAAAGTCGAACGCGGGGGCGCCCGCATTGAAGGTCCAGCCCCCGATGTCCGTATCGAGGGAGAAGGTCAGGCTCGTGATGTTGGAGGCGTCGAAGAAGGCAGTGCCGGTCGGAACCGTATTGGGTGGCACGGAGACCCAATTGGAGCCCGTATTGAAATCCCCCGAGCCTGGCGTATTGCTCCAGGTCGCGTTTTGAGACTGAGCCGGAACGATACCTGCCACCGCCAGCGCGCTGGCGAGCGTCGCCGTGGACAGCAGCAAGTGACTACGTAGTTTCCGTGTGCGCATCAGCCCCATTACTTCCCACAAGATCCCATCTAGGCTTCAACCAGCCGGGCTAATTGAACAACCACGTGAAGCGGCCTTTGACGCCGTTGTCGGTGACGCCATCACCGAACTGACCGGTATAGGAGACACCCGCGGAGAGGCGGTCGCTCATGGCGAAGTCGAGACCAGCGTCGAGCAGTGCGGAGTCCTCGGCTTGCGGCACGCCGTCGATGGCAAAGCCGATGCCGGTGGTGGCGAAGGCAAGAGACGCACCCGGCGTCACGTCGTCGAAGGCATGCAGCCACGCTACGGAGATATTCGGGATGACCAACATCTGGCCCCAATGCATCGTCGTCGCAGCGCGCAAGCCAAGCGACGTATAACCCACGTCCTGATCGAGATTCCGTCCACGAAGAGAGGCTTGCGGACCGCCGCGCTCGGTGAAGCTGTCCGTATCCACAGAGACGAACGCCAGCCCGCCGAACGGCTCCAGCGCGATGCCACCCATTTGCGTGGGGTAAGCGACTTCACCGAAGATTTGCCCCGTGTCGGCGTCGTAGGAGGCTTTCTGCCGCTCGTAGAAATTCGGGAACACGACCGCGCGGGAGGTGCCGATGTCGCTCCAGGCCCACATCCCGCCGCCGCGCAGCGCAAAACCGCCTGCCATGCCGCCGATATAACCGCCGAGGTGATACGTCTCGACATTGGCGGATGAATAGCGCGCATTCACATCGATACTGGAGAACGAGGCGCCGGTTGCGAGACCCGCCCGCCAGCCGCTGCCGATATCCGCATCCATGCCGGAGATGAACCCGCCGAGATCGCGGTCCGCCGACGCTGCATTGCCATCACTGTCGAAATCGCCCCAAGCGCCATAGCCCTGAGTCCAGAACGCGAGCGGTTCACGCGCAGGCTCGACAAGCGACTTCCCGTCGTAGCCCAGCGCGTAGGCTTGTGAGTCTAAAGAAGCCACTTGCGGGCCGCCCGCGGCCAAAGCTGCCAGCTGCGGCGCACTGCCCCCGCCGTTCATGTGGCTCGCTTGCATCAAGCGGCCCAACACCGCCTCGCGCACATAGCGGCTGTCGTCGGACAGCGTGCCAGCCACCGTGGCGTGGATCTCGCCGGACAACGCATCGAAGGCTTGGCGCGCGCCCTGGGGCGACAGCGTGTGTAGCGACACGACGAACGGATTGTCGGTCGGGAACGTGTCGAGCGCGCGCGCCACGGCCCTTTGGTTCTTGGTCTTCGCCACGTCCTGGAAGTGCGTATCGTTACGCTCGAGGACGAGGACCACGTCGTTGCCGTCGCCAGCGTTGTAGAGCACCATTGGTATCAAGAACACGAGGTTCGTCGAGACACGCGCGAACCGGCCTTGAACGCCGTCGGTGCCGTCGTTCTCGATGATGACGTAGTCGGTCTCGAGCTTGTAATCCCCACCTTCGGCCAGCACGCGCAGCGTGGCCCCTGTGAGGTTCACGGTGCCGTTCACGATCACCGTGTCGCTTTGGCCGCCTGCATTGGCCTCGACCTCGTAAATCGCGCCGGCGCCCAGCGTGAAGGCACCATTCACAGTCATGGTGCCGATGGAATTGCCGGGGGCGAGCGTCCCGCCGGCGTTGACCATGAGCCCGCCGGTCTGCCCCGTGCCGCCAAGCACACCACCGTTGACCGTCACGCCGGAGGTGATCGAGCCGTTGACGATGAGAGAGCCGTCATTGACCGTCGTCGGCCCGGTATAGATGTTGGCGCCGGACAGCGTGAAGACGCCTCCGCCCGTCTTGACCAGCGAACCGCCCGTTGCGCCGGCGTTGGTGCAATCATTGCCGGTGGGTCCGCAATCGCTGATCACACCACTCACTTCGGTCGAACGATTGTTGCCACCGACCGTGAGTTCATTGGCGCCGAGGAAATAGACGCCAGATCCGGCCAATGAGCCTGCGGTCAACCTCTGATCATTCAGCGGACCGGTGCTGTTCGAGAAATCCGTCACACCCGCCGCGCTGGTGGTGATGGCGGCGTTGCCGGCGGTGCTGGTGTCGGCGAAGAAAAGGTTAGCAGAATTGGTGATGGTGGCGCTGCCCGCGGTGCTGGTGTCGATGAACGTCAGGAGGTTGGTGTTGTCGATGGTGGCGCGGCCCGCGGTGCTGGTGTTCCTGAACCTCACGAAGTTGGGGTTATCGATGGAGGCGCTACCCGCGGTGCTGGTGTCGTTGAAGTTTATTGTGTCGTGGTTGAGGATGGTGGCGCTGTCCGCGGTGCTGGTGCCGTTGAAATTCAGACCGGCGCCGGCGTTCTCGATTTCGGCGCTGCCAGCCCTGCTGGCACCGTTGAAGGTCAGGTGCCAGAAGTTGTCGATATCGGCGCCGCCGGCAGTGCTGGTACCGTTGAAATTCACAGTGCCTCGATCTTCGTTGGTAATCTTCGCGTTCTCGGCGCTGCTGGAGCCGCCGAAGCTCACTACTCCAAATCCCCCAGCCTCGTTGGTGATTTCGGCGCTGCCGGCCCTGCTGCTGCCGAGGAACTCTATCAAACCGTTGCCTGTGTTGGTGATGTCGGCAGTGCCTGCGGTGCTGGTCTCGTCGAATTCGACCAAACCCCCAGACGCATTGGTGATGGTGGCATCGCCGGCGGTTCCGTTGCCGAGGAAGTTCACCTCTGCACCGCCGTTATTGGTGATGGTGGCGTTCTCGGCGCTGCTGTTGCCAACGAATCGAAGAAGGCTGTTGTTGCTGTTGTTGATGATTGCGGCACTGCCGGCCCTGCTGTTGTCCAGGAAGCTCGTAGTGAAATTGTTGGTGATGGTGGCGTCGCTGGCGGTGCTGCTACCGAAGAACTGCGTAAAGAAGTGGTTGGTGATACCGGCGTTGCCCGCGGTGCTGTTGTCGAGGAAGTCCAGAGTGCCTAAGCCGTTGACGGTGATGGTGGCGCCTTCAGCGCTGCTGGTTTCTCGGAATCGCGTCAAGCCGCCGGCGTTGATGGTGATGGTGGCGGTACCAGCCCTGCTGTTGTCAAAGAACCGCATGGTACCGGCGTTGATGATATTGGCGCTGCCGGCCCTGCTGTTGTCTAAGAACTCCAAAACGTTGTTGTTGGTGATGGCGGCGGCGGCCGTGCCTGCCGTGCTGGTTGCGAAAAATCGCAGGGTGCCGTTGTTGATGATTGTGGCACCGTCGGCTGTACTGCCTTGGCTGAAAGACACAAGACCTCCGGGATCGTTGGTGATGACGGCACTACCGGCCGAACTTCCACCAAAGAACTGTGTTACAAAACCCCTGTTGTTGATTGTGGCGCTGTCGGCGCTGCTGTTGTTGAGGAACTGCAAGAGGTTGTCGTTGTCGATGGTGGCGCTGCCGGCGCTGCTGTTGTCTGAGAACTCCAAAACGTTGTTGTTGGTGATGGTGGCGGCGGCCGTGCCTGCCGTGCTGGTTGCGAAAAATTGCAAGGTGCCGTCGTTGATGATTGTGGCATTGCCCGCGGTACTGGTTTGTTCAAAGGAGAGGGTTGCACCGCCGTTGTTGGTGATCATGGCGTTCTCGGCGGTGCTGCTTCCGAAGAACTGAAACAGGTTGTTGTTGATGATTGTTGCAGTTCCGGCCCGGCTGTTCTGGTTGAACGACGCAATGAAATTGTTGGTGATGGTGGCATTGCCGGCGCTGCTGGTGTCCTCGAACACCAGAAAGAAGCCGTTGGTGATATCGGCGCTGCCGGCGGTGCTGGAGTCGTGGAAGTTCGTAGAGCCAACGTTGCTGTTGATGATTGCAGCGCCGCCGGCAGTGCTGTTGTTGAAGAACTCTAAGTTGTTGTTGTTGGTGATCTCGGCGCTACCGCCATTGATGACGATGCCCGCGCCATTGAAGCTCAGAGTTGATATGGGGGCGATGGCAAAGTCAAAGTCGTTGGCACCGGCATTGAAGGTCCAGCCCCCGATCGTCGTATTCCCCGAAATGGTCAGGCCGATGATGTTGGACGTATCGAAAAAGGCCGTGCCGGTCGGAACCGTATTGGGGGGCACGGAGACCCAGTTGGTGCCCGTATTGAAATCGCCCGAGCCGGGCGTGGCGCTCCACGTCGCGTCTTGAGACTGCGCTGGTCCGGCCCACAGGGAAGCGGCCGCCAAAATGACAGCCGTGGACAACAGCAAGCAACTGCGTAGCTTCCGCACGCGCATTAGTGCCATTACGCCCCCACAGGATACCGTCTAGGCTTCAAGACGGTGTGCGCCTCTGAGCTGGGCACGGTTTTCCTTTTTTAGAGGCCAATTTACGGTTGCCGGGAGAGGCGACAACCCTTCGCGTAAAACTAGACGTGTACGGATGACGATTTCACGCATTTGTTGCAGAAGAGCAACAGCCTTTCTGGATGGATCAGCCCGGCGCGCTTAGAACAACCAAGTGAGGCGGCCTTTGACGCTGGTGCCGGTGACGCCGTCGCCATAGGGCCGGCAGGCTCCACCGGGGCGCAGAACCTCAAATCTATTGCGATTTTGCCTTTCCGCCGGTTCCTCCCTAAATACGGGATCATGACTGAGACACTGACCAAAGACCAAATTCTCTCCGCGCTGACGCGCGTGAAGGGCCCCGACCTGCGTGATGACATCGTCTCCCTCGGCCTCGTGTCCGAGGTGGTAATCCACAAAGGCAAGGTCTACTTCGCCATTTCCATCGATCCCGGGCGCGCCGGCGAGCTGGAAGGCATGCGCCAGGCAGCCGAGACCGCGGTGAAGGACCTGCCGGGGGTCGCGGGCGTCGCCGTGACGCTCACCGCCGACCGCGCACCGGGAGAGCAAGCAGACAGCCCCGTTGCCGCCCGCGCGCCGGGCCCGACACCGGCCCCAAGCCCCGCGCCACAGAAAGCGCCGCGCACCCCCCAGCCCCCGCAGGGCCCGGGCGTCACGGCGCCAGGCGCGGCTCGCGATGCCCGCAACCGCCCGGGCGGCGTGCCGGGCGTAAAGAACATCATCGCCGTCGCCTCCGGCAAAGGCGGCGTCGGCAAATCCACCACCGCCGTCAATCTCGCGCTGGGGCTGAAGGACCAGGGGCTTGAGGTGGGCGTGCTGGATGCGGACATCTATGGCCCTTCCATGCCGCGGCTGCTCGGCATTCAGGGGCAACCCCAGCAATTGGCCGGCAACAAGCTCGACCCCATGCGCGCCTATGGCCTGAAAGTGATGTCCATGGGCTTCCTCGTGGAGGAGGACACGCCGATGATCTGGCGCGGCCCCATGGTCATGTCGGCCCTGTCGCAGATGCTGAAGGACGTAGCCTGGGGCGAGCTCGACGTGCTCGTGGTGGACATGCCGCCGGGCACGGGCGACGCCCAGCTGACCATGGCGCAGCAAGTGCCGCTGGCCGGCGCGGTCATCGTGTCGACGCCTCAGGATTTGGCGCTGATCGATGCGCGCAAGGGTCTGAACATGTTCACGAAGGTCAACGTGCCTGTGCTCGGCATCGTTGAGAACATGTCGACCTTCATCTGCCCGCATTGCGGCGGACGCTCCGACATCTTCGGCAATGGCGGTGCCAAGGACGAGGCGGGCAAGCTCGGCGTGCCGTTCTTGGGCGCGGTGCCCCTCACCATGGCGGTGCGGGAGACATCCGATGCGGGCAAGCCCGTGGTGGCCACCGATCCGGAGTCAGCACCGGCCAACACCTATCGCGAGATTGCCGCAAGAGCCTGGGCGGCGCTTGAGCACGCCTCCGGCCTAAAGCGTCAGGCGCCGAACATCGTGATGGAGAGCTGAGCGACCAACGCAGCAGGACCCGTTCCGTCAGCGCCGATCGCGCCGCAGACCAAATCGCGATGCCGTAGCGTAAGGCCAAAGGCCTCACGCAAATGCCAAAGAGTCCCGGACTTTAATGGAAGAGGAGAGGCTTGCCGGGCGCGGCGCGACTCAGATAACTCGGAGACACGCGGGTGTTGCGCGTCGCGAGGGAACGTGAGCGGCGGACTCCTCCAGTGCGTTACGACGAGACTCCAAGCCTGTCTGTTTGTGCCTTTGGTGCGGGCGCGGTGCATGCCGCGATCCTCGCGCTCGTCCTGCCGGTGATGATCACGCTGCCCGCGCCAGACGACAAGGCGCAAGGCACCGTTGCCATTCAGGTCGTGGTGCGCAGCGAGCCGCCGCCGATGCTGCAGCCCGCGATGGCCGACGCTGCGGTCATGCCGCTGCCGGCATTCATGGGCGAGGGGGATATCGATCAAGCCGGCGTGCCGGTGGTCCCTCATGAGGAGATCGCCAGCTCTCTGCCCGAAGTGCCGGCGGCGCCCGATATATTGCCGGCGTATGCCGCGGTGTCCGACGCACTCTTTCCCGATCAAACGCCCCAGACCACGGGACTTGCGGTGCTCCCTCTCGTGGAGAACGTGCCCGCCCCTCATGTGGATGCGCAAGCCGGGACCCAAGACATCGCCAGCATCGACTCTCAAGAGGCTCCTGACGCGAGAGAGGTCCTGGACGCACGCGCCCCGCCCGTGCCGCCTCCGTTGCGCAAGCCGGCCGTTGGGGTGAGCAGCAAGTCAGCGCTGCCACGGCAGCACGTGGCCACACCCCAGCGCTCCCGCGTGTTGAGGTCGCCGCAAGCGAGGCGGATTTACAAGGGCCTTCTCGGCGGCCGGCAGGCGACGACCATGCCGGAATACCCGTTCGCGGCTCGCTGATCCAACAGGAGAGTGGGCCGTCAGGCAGCGTTCGGACGGCGGCGGCGGGCGCGTATGGATGTGACTTTGCCGCGCAGCCGCTGGCTGGCCTTGGCGGAGGCCTCGGCCGCCTCGGGTCGGCCATAGAGGAAGCCCTGAACCTGTCCGCAGCCGAACTCGCCCAAGATCTTGGCTTGTTCGGGCGTTTCGACGCCTTCCGCCGTGATGGTCACGTCGAGCGACTTGCCGAGCGCGATGATCGTCCTGACGATCGCGCGCATTGCCGGGTCCCGCGTCATGTTGCGGATGAACTGCCGGTCGATCTTGATCTTGGAGAACGGGAAGCGGGCGAGGTAGCTCAGGCTCGAATAGCCGGTGCCGAAATCGTCCATGGCGATCTTCACGCCGATCTCGCGCAAGCAGTTGAGCTTGCTCAGCACTTCTTCGGTGTCGTTGATCAGGAGATTCTCGGTGATCTCAAGTTCCAGCCGGCGAGCCGGCAGCCCGGTCTCATGCAAAATGTCCGCGACCGTCTCGGCGATGTCACTGTCGCGGAACTGCGCCGGCGAGAGATTCACCGCAACCGTCAGGTGCTCAGGCCAGCCGGCGGCGTCGCGGCAGGCGCGCCTCAGCACCCATTCCCCGATCGGCACGATCAGCCCTGTCTCCTCGGCGACGGAAATAAAGTGCCCTGGTGCGATCTTGCCGTGTAGCGGGTGGTGCCAGCGGATCAGCGCCTCCGATCCGCTTTGCTGCTCCGTCTTAAGATCGTATTGCGGCTGATAGACGACCTCGAATTCCTCGCGGCTAAGCGCCAAGCGAAGCTCCTGCTCCACGGTGCGCCGGCGCTGAAGCGCCTTGTCCATGCTCTCCTCGAAGAAGCACATGCGCTGGCCGCCGTCGCCCTTGGCGCGGGTCAATGCGATGGTCGCATGGCGGAGCACGTCGGAGGCGGTGTCGCCGTCCGCCGGCGCAAGCGCGATGCCGACACTGGTGGTGATCAGGATATCCTTGTTGCCGATATGAAACGGCAACCGCAGAGCCGCCACCAAGCGGTTCATGAAGGTCATGACGTCGCCGAGATTGCACATGTCCACCAGCGCAATGGCGAACTCGTCGGCGCCGAGGCG